>NZ_JBIUBB010000005.1:0-916834 GCF_044547795.1 Nocardia sp. NPDC052316 | reverse complement strand
TGCTCGGTACCGATGTAGTTGTGGTTGAGCATCCGGGCCTCTTCCTGGGCCAGGACAACGACACGCCTCGCGCGGTCGGTGAACCTCTCGAACATCGCTCCCTCACTCTCCTGCTCCGACATTCTGGCAACAGACGCCGCAGTGTGCTGTGTAACAACCGTGGGCGTCAGCCTGCCATGAAGCCCGGGGGTTGCGGCCCCCGCCTCCACTCTAGTTGGCGGGGGATACTGCCGCCGCCAGTCCACCCTATTGGCGACCAGCGTCAGCACGGTCATTCACTCATAACGTGAGCGTTGCACTATTCGTTTCCGCATCGGGTTTTGCCCTCAGCGAACAACATTGTCCGAATCGGGCGCTCGCCGGGGGTGCTACCCGGTGAACGGCGGGATGAAACCGCACGGCACGTCCTGCGGATGGGCCGGGTCGAGGGCGTTGAGCACATACGCCGCGGCGCGTGGGCTGCCCGCGATGCCCGCGTGCTCGGAGAAGTCCGCCGCGCAGCCGTCCTGGACCACGATGTTCGTCACGTTCGGTCCGGGTACCAGCCCGGAGGTGTACGGCACGACGAGCTCGTCCAGGCGGGTGGCGATATTGGTGTAGGTGACCGCCGGGTGATAGACACCGTCCGCGTTCAATGCCCGCACGAAGTCCGAGCCGGCAAAGACCTGGCGGCAAGCCTGGCACAGCGAACCGACCAGCGCGTCGAAGGCCGGTCCCGCGCCGAGCCGCTGGCTGAAGGCCGCGATCTCGGCGACGCCGGCGACGTTGGAGCCGAGCCACGGCGGCGCGATGGCGACCAGTTTGTCCACCTTGGCCGCGCCGCCGAGCCGTTTGACGAAGTAGTTGCCGATGAAATTGCCCTGCGAGTGACCGACGATGTCGACCTGCCGCGCGCCGGTCGCGGCGAGCACCCGGTCCACGAAGGCGGCGAACTGGGGAGCGCTCTGCTCCATCGGCAGCATGCCGCCGATGGCGGAGATCGGCCAGGGCAGGTCGTAGGCGCCGTAGGTCACCGCGTACACGCAGTAGCCCTGATTGGCCAGCAGGGGCGCGTATACGCCCCAATTCGTCTGCGCTCCACCGCCGGTGCCGTGCGCGAGGACCACCGGATTCGGATGCGCGGCGCTCGGGCGGCAGTTCCAGTCGTTGGCGCCGGGCAGCGAACCGCCCGGCTGCGTCAGTTCGTTCGGGATGCCTGCGAAGAAGTTGTAGTCGACCGGATACCGCTCGGCCTGTGCCGGGCTCGCCGCGGCGACCCACAGCGCGGCCAAGACGAACAAGAGCAACGAAAAGCCTGGGATACGCCGCACGGGGCCTCCAAATCTGGAACGTGTTCCAGAAAGTTACCGTGCGGCGTGTCCCAGGCGCGGTCGAGTCGCGAAACTGGTTGTGGCGGTTGGACTTCAGCCCTACCGATAGGTCGGGGCACCCGGCTGACCGGGAAATTGTCCCGACTGACCCGGGAAGTGACCCTGCGCCACCTGCTGGCCGGGCGCGGGAGCCGCCGCGGCGTTCGCCTTGCCCTGCTGCGTGCCTGCGACGAAAAGCGCACCACAGAGCACCAGGAAGGCCAGCGTGTGCAGCACCGCACGAACGATGTTCCAACGGACCCAGGCGGCTTCGAAGTCGGCGCGGACCGCCGTCAGGTCAGCGATCTGAGACGGATCGCCCGCGGCCATCAGCCGGTCGTTCAACGGCACATTCAGACCGGAGGTGACCGCGAACGCAATGATGTTGATGGCCAAGCCGACCCCGATCCAGATCAACGTGGTGCGCTGATCCTTACCCAGGTGCAGCGCGGCGGCCAGGATGGAGAAGCCGACCGTGCCGAGGAACCCGATCATGAAGACCGGATTGATGATGACCACGTTGATCTTCTGCATCACGTCGATCATCGTGCGGTCGTCGGCCTGGTTCAGTGCAGGCATCACCGAGTTCGCGTAGCCGTAGAAAAGGCCCGCGATCAATCCGGTGGCCAGGATGGCCGCGATCAACGCGATCAGGCGTGCGGCAGTCATAATTCCTCCTGAGAACAACCCGACCGGAGCCCTCATCGCTCCGGTTCGATGGGTATCAGTCAAGCCTGTTTCGGCACGGCGCTCCATGGCCGAGACACTCGGCCCCCTAAGCGAGCGTCTACCGGAGCGTCACAGATCGCGGTCGGAGATGAGGCCGCTCTGGATCGCCAAGAACGCCAGCCGGACTCGCTTCGCGTTCTGCGGCAGGTCCTCGACGCCGAACTTGGCGAACAGCGCGCGCAGGTGCGTCTTGATGGCGTCCACGCTGAGGAACAGTTCCTCGGCGATCTGCTGATTGGAGGCCGGCGTCGCGAAGGCGGCGCCGTTCTTGTACGGGCGGCACAGCGCGATCAACACCGAACGCTGAGTTTCGGTGAGCTGACGGAAGTTGGGCGGAACCGTCCCGCTGGAGACGCGGGTGATGTCGTCGGCCACCCCGCCGAAATCGTGAAAGGACACCCGCGAGGTACCGACCCGGATGACGTCGCCCGCCATCAGCCTGCGCCTGCCGACCAGTCGGTCGCCGTTGACGAAAGTGCCGTTGCGCGAAAGCCCGTCGTCCACGATGGTCCATTGGGCACCGAGATATTCGATCGCCGCGTGCAGCCTGGACACCTCGGCGTCCCACGGCAGCGCGAGGTCGGCCTGCGGTGAGCGCCCGATCGTCACCCGCTCCCGCTCGGCGGAGAGCATGAGTTCCTGCTGGCGACCCGTGTCATCTTGGAATCGCAAAAATGATCCGACGAATCCAGTCACTGCGCTGATACCTCGCCTCTCCATACCGTCAGTGACCGTCGCACGTTTCCATGGTGCCGCGTCCCGGAACCACGAGCAAGATCGATCCGCGCGCCACTTCTCCCAGCGTGTCATCGCGCGGCGCGGTTATATCAGCAGCCTATGAGCCACCGAAGAAAGAGAAAACCGCCGCCCCGGCGTCGCACGATTCGCTGGGACGGCGGCTGAAAAATATGAAACTAACCCTTCGCGGCCTTGTTGTACGCATCGGTGATGTCGGCGGAGATACGACCCCGCGCGGACACCTTGTGTCCATTCCGACGAGCCCACTCGCGAATTGCTGCACTTTGTTCCCGGTCGATCGAGACCCGACTCTTCGGGGCACCCGTCGCGGTCGCAGCGGCCTTGGTCCGGCGGCGGCCACTCACGCGACGCGCGCTCGAAACCCACTCCTCCAGCCCGTCACGCAGCTTCGCGGCATTCGCCGACGACAGGTCGATCTCGTACGAAACACCGTCGATCGCAAACTCGATGGTCTCGTCCGCGATGGACTCACCATCGACATCGTCGATCAGGCTAACGGTGACCTTCTTTGCCATGAGATGAACGTCCTCTCGAAATCGTGCGACCCGCATACTAGGCCGATTACCCGAGGCAAGAATACCTCGAATTCCAAATTTTCCAAGACGAGGCCGAGATTTTGCAATCAGCCGCTCAGCGAGTGACCGGCCGCACAATTGGGAACAGTATTGTTTCCCGGATTCCGAGACCCGTCAACGCCATCAACAGACGATCGATTCCCATACCCGTGCCGGTGGTCGGCGGCATGCCGTGCTCCATCGCGGCAAGGAAGTCCTCGTCCAGCGCCATCGCTTCGTCGTCGCCTTGCGCGGCCAGTCGCGCCTGATCCACGAAGCGCTCGCGCTGGATCACCGGATCGACCAACTCCGAATAGCCAGTAGCCAACTCGAAGCCACGGACATAGAGGTCCCACTTCTCGGTGACCCCGGCCTTGGTGCGATGTTGCCTGGTGAGCGGCGAGGTCTCCACCGGGAAGTCACGCACGAAAGTCGGCGCGTACAGCTTGTCGCCGTACTGGTGTTCCCAGAGTTCCTCGACGAGTTTGCCGTGGCCGTAGCCCTTGTCCTCGGGAATTTCCAGACCGACCCGATCGGCGAGCGCACGCAATTCGGCTATCGACGTTTCCGGTGTCACGGACACGCCGAGGGCGTCGGAGAGCGACGGGTACATCTCGACGGTCGCCCACTCGCCGCGCAGGTCGTATTCGGTGCCGTCGGCCAGCGTCACCACCTGGGTGCCGAACACCTCCTGGGCCACTTCCTGGACCAATTCCCGGGTCATCCGGGCCGAGTCGTCGTAGGTGCCGTAGGCGGCATAGGTTTCCAGCATCGCGAACTCGGGGGAATGCGTGGAGTCCGAGCCCTCGTTGCGGAAGTTCCGGTTGATCTCGAAGACCTGCTCCAGCCCGCCGACCACGCAGCGCTTCAAGAACAGCTCGGGCGCGATACGGAGGTAGAGGTCGATATCCAGGGCATTGGAATGGGTGACGAACGGCCGGGCCGCCGCGCCGCCGTGCAGCGTCTGCAGCATCGGCGTCTCCACCTCGAGGAAACCGCGGCGCTCGAGCGCATTGCGCATCGCGCGCACCACCGCGATCCGGGTGCGCGCCATTTCCCTGGCTTCCGGACGCACGATCAGATCGACATACCGCTGCCGGACCCGCGACTCCTCGTTCATCTCCTTGTGCGCCACCGGCAGCGGCCGCAGCGACTTGGCCGCCATGAACCAGGAATCGGCCATGACGCTCAATTCTCCGGTCCGCGACGAGATCACCTCGCCGTGCACGAAAACGAAGTCACCGAGGTCGACATCGGCCTTCCAGGCGGCGAGCGCGTCGGCGCCGACACCGTTCAGGCTGATCATTGCCTGCAGCTTGGTGCCGTCGCCCTCCTGCAGCGTGGCGAAACACAGCTTGCCGGTATTACGCATGAATATGACGCGACCAGCGACACCGGCCTGCAGCCCGGTCTGGGTGTCCGCGGCAAGATCCGGATATGCGGCACGAATTTCGGCGAGGGTATGCGTGCGTGGCACGACCACGGGATACGCTTCGCCGCCTGCCGCGAGCAGCCGCTCCCGCTTCTCCTTGCGAATCCGTATCTGTTCGGGTGCGTCGTCGGCGTCGGACGCCACGGCAGGCCGCGAATCCGATGCGGGATCGCTGGACGAGGGAGTGTTGGTGGTGCTCACATCCAACAACCCTAGCGTGCACCGGAAATCGTTTTGCGGCCCGCCCGGCCTAGCTCACGGAGTAACGAATCGGTCTCGGCGCGAGACCGCTTTGCCCGCCGGATTTGCGCGGACCGTAATCACCCGGAATAGCGAGCATGCATCGATGGCCGCGCGAAACCGGCTGTGCGACCTGATGATTCGAGATGGAAGCGTCGCCCCGAATTACAGGGAGGCGAGCGCGTCCACCTCACGGGCGAAGTGCGGCGCCCGGATTCCGATGTGCAGTAGACCGGCCGCCTTCAATGCGTGATAGCCGCCGACCAGATCGGTCGCCCGATGCAGCCCGAGTTGCTGCAGCGCGGCTGCGGCAAGACTGGACGTATAGCCCTCGGAGCAGGCGATGATCCATTCCACATCATGATCGGTGGCCAGCGCCAAACGGGCCGAACTGGTCGGATCGAGCCGCCATTCCAGCACATTCCGCTCGATCACCAGCGCACCGGGCAGCGCGCCTTCGCGCACGCGCTGGGCCTGCGGGCGGATGTCCACCAGAATCGCGCCCCTGGCGAGTGCCGCCGGCAATTCGAAGGCATAGATCCGGTTCAGCTGGGCGCGCGCGTTGTCCAGCATCTGGTCGATGGTCAAACGTTCGCTCATTACATATCACCTTCGGGCTGGTCGGTGAGAACGGTTCGGGTGCGCCGCAGGGTGCCGTGGCCGGTGACCTCGTAATAGGACATGGCGGTGAGCGGCGGAGAATAGGCGTGCACGCTGAGCGTGGGTTCGAGCAGTGCGGGGTCCAATGGGGAGTCGGTGGCGCTGTCGGCCACCGAATGCGCCGGGGCGCGCATCACGTCGTGCACCCAGCCGATCGGGAACGACGCTTGATCGCCCGCACCGAGCACGCGGCGGCGCAGTTCGGTTCCGTTCCAGCGGAATTCGGAGAGCGCGCCGCTGAGGACGGTCAGCGCGCCGAGCGAGCCCGCGTGGTCGTGCAATTCGGTCGATTTCCCCGGTGTCCAGCTGATCAGCCAGACATCCACTTCGTCGTCGGTGAGCAGGCGAGCCGCCCAGCGTTCATCGCAGGGCCAGATGCCATCGGCCGGGAGCAGGTGGTCGTAGCGTCCGGCCAGCACATCCTCGGCACCTTCGTCGGTCAGCCGCAATAAATCGGCGGGACGCAGACGCGTCGGCAATGCGGAGGCCACGGCACGGTCCAGCGGCGGGGCAGCCGAATAGGCATCCCGGGCCGAGGAAAGGGAGAGAACAGAAGAACGCATGAGCGAATCTCCAGGAGGTTGCGAACGGTCGAGGGCGATAGTCAGCCTCGATCGGTCGAGGCCAGGTCAGCCTCGACAACACTCCTGGGTGCGCACGCGGAAATACACAGCGGTGAGTGTAGCAGCATCCCGCGCGGGAGCGACAAGCACGATCAGACGCCGCCCTTGCGGCGCTGGTTTCGCTCGTAGACGAGACGCAGGCCGGTGAGGGTGAGGTACGGGTCGTGATCGTCGATGGTCTCCGATTCCGGGACGATCAGCGCCGCGCTCGGGCCCGTCGCGACCACCGCGACGTCACTGCCGGCGAACGCCTCGAATTCATCGCGAATCCGATCGATCAGCCCGTCCACCATCCCGGCGAAACCGAAAACCGCGCCGGACTGCATGGCTTCCATACTGTTCTTACCGAGCACCGAACGCGGCCTCGCCAGCTCGACGCGGCGCAGCGCGCTGCGCTCCACCAGGGCCTCGGTCGATATCTCCACGCCGGGGGCGATGATGCCGCCGAGGAACTCGCCTTTGGCCGAAACCAGGTCGACACAGATCGCGGTACCGAAATCGATAACGATCGCAGGCGAGGAATAGTGCTGATAGGCGGCGAGGCAGTTCACGATCCGGTCCGCGCCCACCTCTTTCGGGTTATCCACCAGCAGCGGAATACCCGTGCGCACGCCCGGCTCCACCAGTACGTGCGGCACATTGCCCCAATACTGGGTCAGCATCGTGCGCAGTTCGCGCAGCACCGGCGGCACCGTGGCCAGCGCGGAGACTCCGATCACCTCGTCGAGTTGCGCGCCGATCAGGCCACGCACCTGCATGGCGAATTCGTCGGCGGTCAGCAGCGGATTGGTGTGGATCCGCCAGTGCCGCACCAGTTTCGAATGCGCGCCGCTGCCCGAGAACAGGCCGAGCACGATACTGGTATTGCGGACGTCGATGGTCAGCAGCATGTCCGGCGCGCCCGCTCAGGCGAGCGTCAGGGAACGCGGCGAGGTCAGCCCGGAACCCTCGGGAGCGTGCGCCGGATCGGAACCGAGTTCGACCGGGCGATTGCGCTCGTCCACGAAAACGACCTTCGGGGCGTATTCCGCGATTTCCTGCTCGTTCAGCTGGCCATAGGCGATAAGGATGACCAGATCGCCGGGGTGGACCAAATGAGCGGCGGCGCCGTTGATACCGATCACGCCCGATCCGCGTTCGCCCGCGATGACATAGGTTTCCAGGCGAGCGCCGTTGTCGATATCGACGATGCAGACCTGCTCGCCTTCCAGCAGATCGGCGGCGTCGAGCAGATCCTGGTCCACCGTCACCGAGCCGACATAGTGCAGGTCGGCGTGGGTCACCGTGGCGCGGTGGATCTTCGACGTCATCATGGTGCGCAGCATTGCGTCGGCCTTTCGTTGGTGAGTCGCCTAGGCAGGCTGAGAGATCCGCTCGGCGGAGACGTTGGGGTGGCCGTCGATCGGCGCGCCGAGGGTGACGGCGACGTTGTCGATCAGCCGGGTCGAGCCGACCCTGGCGGCGACGAGCAGCCGGGCATTGCCGGTCGCCGGGGCGGGTTCGAGGGTGGTGGAACGCAATTCGAGATAGTCGAGGTCGAGGCCGGGCACCTCGGCGAGCACCTGGCGGGCCGCGGCGAGCACCGCGTCCGGGCCGAGACCGCCCGCGTGCCTGCCCGCCGCCAGCGCCGCCGACAGACCGAGCGCCGATTCACGCTGCTCCGCATCGAGAAACCGGTTGCGCGAAGACATGGCCAGGCCGTCGTGCTCGCGCACGGTGGCCACCGCCTTGACCTTCACGTCGAAGTTCAGATCACGGACCATCTGCCGGATCAGCGTGAGCTGCTGGTAGTCCTTCTCGCCGAAGTACACCTCGGTCGGCCGCGCGATCTGCAGCAGCTTCGCGACCACGGTCAACATGCCCGCGAAATGCGTCGGCCTGCTGGCGCCCTCGAGCTCGGCGCCGATCGGGCCAGGCTGCACCGTGGTGCGCGGGCCGTCCGGGTACATCTCGGCCACGCTGGGCGCGAACACCAGCCCGACCCCCTCCGCGCGCAGCAATTCGACGTCGGCGTCGAGGGTGCGCGGATATTTGTCGAGGTCCTCGTTCGCGCCGAACTGCAAAGGATTCACGAAGATCGAGACGATGACGACCTGGTTGTTCTTCTTGGCCAGCCGCACGATCTCCAGATGGCCCTCGTGCAGCGCGCCCATCGTCGGCACCAGCGCGACGGTGCGGCCGACGCCGCGCAATGCGGTGGAGACCTGGGTGAGCACGGCGGGATCGTGGTGCACGGTCAACTCGCCGGGCTTATACGCGCCGCGCAATTTCGGGTCGAACATCAGCGCCCTTTCAACAGTTCGATGACGGCGGGATCGGTGCCCGCCCGTTCGGCGGTCCGCAGCGACAGCGCGCGATAGCCCTCGGCCAGGCGCGAATCGACGGCCGCCAGTGCGGTCAGGTGAGCGGCGACGGCGTCCGCGTCACCGCGGGCCACCGGGCCGGTCAGCGCGGACTGCCCGCGCCGCAGCGCGTTGTCCAGCGCGGCGGAGGCGAGCGGCGCGAGCAGTCGTTCGGCCAGCCCGTTCGGCTGATCGTCGACGATCTGCTGCCCGAGCAGCCCTGGCCCGTCCAGCGCGACCCGCAGTGCGGCAACGGCATCCACGATCAGCGTGACCAGGTGGTTGCTGCCGTGCGCGAGCGCGGCGTGATAGAGCGCGCGGTTGTGCTCCTGCACCCGCACCGGCTCGCCGCCCATCTCGATCACCAGCGCCTGCGCGATGGCGTAGCCGATCTCGTCGGCGGCGGTGATGCCGAAGCAAGCGTTGCTCAACCGGGTGATGTCTTCGTTGTGACCGGTGAAGGTCATCGCCGGATGAATGGCCAGCGGCATGGCGCCGACCTCGGCGAGCGGGGCGAGCACGCCGACGCCATTGGCGCCGGAGGTGTGCGCGACGATCGTGCCGGGCCGGACCACCTTCGCGCCGGCCAGGCCGCGGGCCAAGCCGGCGAGCTCGGTATCGGGCACGGCGAGCACCAGCAGCTCGCTGCGCGCGGCCACGTCCTCGACCGGCAGAATCTCCGAATCGGGCAGGCGGCTGCGGGCGCGCCGCACCGAGGCATCGGAGATCGCGGCGACACCGAACACCACGTGTCCGGCGCGCTCGAGTGCCGCGCCGAGGGCGGAGCCGACGCGGCCCGCCGAGACGATGCCCACCGTCAGGCGGGCGGGTGCTGGGTCGCCGTTCGCCACCGATTGCGGGTCGTTCGACACGGGGAAGCCCGAAGGCGCGTCGTCAGGATTCACGCTTCTCGAGGTCAACAGTGTCCTCTCGATTTCGTTCCAGTCCCGCCGTGCGGGTACCGGACGTACGTCATCGAGAATATCGGCCCGATGTTTGCCAGTGCCACGGCCCTGGGCAGTGATTTACAAGACACCCATCAGCGCCGGTCGCGGCTCTGCTCCTCCGATTGCAGATTGGCCATGATCTCGGCCACCGACAACCTGCGCTCGGGCATGTCGGAGTTCGCCTCGGCCTCGGCGCGCCGCCGCCTGCGCGAGCTGGCGGTGCCGACGGTCGGGCCCTCGGTCGTCGGCCAGGCCGAGGGCCGGGTCGTCTGATAGGACGGGGCAGGCCTCGAGGTGGGCTTGGGCGCGGGAGTCGGCTGGATCACCGGGCCCTCGGTGAAGGCATCCGACCAGCCGGACTGCTCCGCGCCGTCGGTGCCCCGATCGGGCGCGTGCACCTCCGTGCTGTCGACCTTGGAGACCTCGGCGACCTCGGCGTCGTCCGCGTCGTCGACGGAGACCGCGGAGGTCTCGGCGGTGACCGGATCGTCGAAGGGACTGGCGAACTGCGGCGGCTCCGGATGATCGGGGACGAAGACCGGGGTGACACTGCTGCGCGGTTGCTGGTTCGCCGGTACGGACCAGGGTCCGGCATTCGCCGAGCTATTGTTCGCCGGGTCGCCGACCGTGCTGGTCAGCTCCTGAATCCGGGTCGCGTCGGCGCGCAGGGCGGGGCGATCCATCGGCAGATCGCCGTCGAACAGCCGCTGCAGACTGGTCCGGAGCACGGTGAGTTCGGCGCGCAGCGCGGCCAGCTCGGTGGCGTCGGCGCCGACCTCCTCGCGCACCCTCGCCTCGATACCGAGCTCGAATTCGCGTCTGGCGGTGACCTCACGCTCGAGCTGCAACTCGTAAACCGTCTGAAGATCGCGAACCTTGGCCTTGTCGATCGTCGCTTCCTTGCGATATCTCGTCGCAGCTAATGCGCCGATGACCGCCGCCCACAGGGCCGCGACAAGACCGATCCGGACGAACTGCAAGCTGTTGCTGAAGACCAGGAAAACGCTGGCAACCAGACCGAGCACAATCAATACGCCGATGAACAATTTTCCCGCGTCGTCCCGCCGTCGACGGGAAGTGCTGGTACGGGAGGGTGAAACCATGCAAGCCAGGGTAGCTTGATCGTCTCGTCGCGCCCACAACTCGGTGCGGCAATTCCGAACCGATAATTTGCTAAGTGGTTGCCGGATCGTCCGTCGGGTCGTCGGGAGCCCGGCAGCAATACTCGAGCCACAGCGCCGCAGCAACCAAAGCAACCCCCGCCAGCATCCCGACGATCGCGCCGGGACTGTCCGCCGCGGCCGCACCCGAGGTGCCGCGTTGCGGGAACACCCAACAGAGGAAGCCGAGCCACACGCCCGCGGCGATCGAACCGACTTGCAGCGACGCCTTGGCCAGCGCGACCGCACGCGCCGCGGTGATCGGATGCAGCTGGTGCCTGCCGTTGCCGAGCTGGTTGTCGTTCACCCTGGCCCGGATCACGAACGCCAGCACCGCCTCGATGGCCGCGACCGGATACAGCGACGCGCCCGCGAAGGTCGAGATCGGCGGAAAACTGTGGTAGGCCATCCGCGTCGCGACCCATGCGACGAGAGCGGCGATGATCACGTTCGCCGCCAAGTCCAGGATTCGGGTGGGTTTCAACTGCACGAGGCCGATCCTCCGGCACCGGACAACAGCGAAAGCTCGGTGCGCCGCACGCCGGTACGCTCGGCGACCGGCAGCTCATCGAGCAGGTCCGTGACCGCCTGGGCGCGGCCATCGACCTCGAGCACCGCGTCCGGCGCCACATCCAGCCACGGCACCAGGACGAACGCGCGACGATGCGCCTGTGGATGCGGCAACGTCAGCTCCGGATCGGTGCTGCGGACCGCGACGAACCCGTCGCCCACCCGCTCCGCGCACCAGACCACGTCGACGTCGAGTGTCCGTGCGCCCCAGCGCACTTCGCGGACCCGATCGGCGGCCTGCTCGAGCCGCTGGCCGCGGCGCAGCCACTCGGTGCAGTCGAGCTCCGGATCGTCCACCACGACAATGGCATTGAGGTAGTCGTCCTGTTCGACGCCGCCCCACGGCGGGGTCGAGTACACCGGCGACACCGCGACGACCCGGTCGCCGAAACCGTCCACCACACTGCGCAGATGGGCGAGCCGGTCCCCCATGTTGGAACCGATGGACAGGACGGCGCGTGTCACGAGCCCGCCTCGGCTCGCCCGTTCACGCGAGCTCCCCGCGATGACGCGAGGCGACCACGCGCACGTCGGCGAAGGTGTGTGGGATCGGGGCGGACGGCTTGTGCACCACCACCTCGACCGAACTGATGCGCGGATCGGTCATCACGTCGTCGGCGATCTCGGAGACCACGGTCTCGATGAGATTGCGCGGTGGTCCCTCGATGATCCGCACGGCGTTGCCGGCGAGCAGGCCGTAATCGACGGTGGCGACCAGGTCGTCGGAGGCGGCGGCGACGGCGAAGTCCACCCAGACGGTCAGATCGACGATGAACTCCTGACCGTCCCGGCGTTCGTGGTCGAACACGCCGTGGTGGCCGAACGCCCGCAGCCCGCGTAACTCGATGCGGTCGGCGCCGCGCCGGATCTCCTGTGCCGCGGCGGGCGCGACGTCGGCGGGGGTCGGATTCATCGGTGTGCTCCTTGCGAGCTGTGGCGGGTGGGTGCGGTGCGGGCGGCGGCCTGCCAGGCCTCGGTGACGGCGATGGCATCCAGCGAGGCGCGCACATCGTGCACGCGAACGCCCCAGGCGCCGTGCAAGGCGGCCAGCGCCGAGACGGTCGCGGTGGCGGTTTCCCTGCCGTCGGGCGGTCGCGGGCCCGCGTCGTCGGCGAGCAGCGCGCCGAGGAAACGTTTGCGGGACGCGCCGATGAGGATCGGCAGGCCGTTGCCGACCAACTCGGGCAGCGCACCGAGCAACGCCCAGTTGTGTTCGGCGTTCTTGGCGAAGCCGAGACCTGGATCGAGAATCAGCCGCGCCGGGTCGACACCGGCGGCGACGGCCAGGTCCACCTGGGCGGTGAGCTCGGCGAGCACCTCGGCGACCACGTCGTCGTAGTGGTCGGCCGGGCCGGTGTGGCGGTAGTCCGCGCCCGCGCGCCAGTGCATGAGGATCCACGGGACACCGGCGGCGGCGACGACTTTCACCATGTCGGGATCGGCACGACCGCCGGAGACGTCGTTCACCACCGAGACGCCCGCCGCGAGCGCGGCCTCGGCGACGCGGGCCCGCATCGTGTCGACGCTGGTCGGCACACCTGCGGCAACCAAGCCGCGGATCACCGGGACGACCCTGGCCGCCTCGGTGTCGGAGTCGATCCGCACCGCGCCCGGCCTGGTCGATTCGCCGCCGACGTCGATGATGTCGGCACCCGTCGCGTACAACTCGATGCCGTGCGCGACGGCGACCTCGGGATCGAGGTAGCGACCGCCGTCGGAGAACGAGTCACTGGTGACGTTGACAACGCCCATCACCACACAGGAGCGACCGCCGCGCGCGAAGCTGCTCCCACCTGCGGTCATCGGATCCTCGTTCACTTCCGCAGAATGAGATCGAGCGCCTCGGAGCGCGAGGACGGGCTGGACTGGAGCAGACCGCGCACGGCCGAGGTGGTGGTGCTCGCGCCCGGCTTGCGGATGCCGCGCATGGCCATACACAGGTGCTCGGCCTCGATTACCACGATGGCGCCGCGCGGGTCCAGCTTGCGCATCACCGCGTCGGCGACCTGGCTGGTCAGCCGTTCCTGCACCTGGGGGCGTTTGGCGTACAGGTCGACCAGGCGGGCCAGCTTGGACAGCCCGGTGACCCGGCCGTGCTTGCCGGGGATGTAGCCGACGTGCGCGACCCCGTGGAACGACACCAGGTGATGTTCACAGGTGGAGTACATGGGGATGTCGCGGACCAGCACCAGTTCCTGGTGGCCCTCGTCGAACGTGGTGTTCAGCACCGCGTCCGGTTCGACGTAGAGCCCGGCGAACATCTCCCGGTAGGCGCGGGCGACGCGAGCGGGGGTGTCGACCAAACCGGGCCGGTCGGGATTCTCACCGACAGCGAGCAGCAATTCCCGGATCGCGGCTTCGGCTCTGTCCTGGTCGAACACTCGACCGGTCTCCAGAGCGACGAGCTCCGGCCTGATTACGCCGTTGCCGGAGCCGTTCTCGTCAACACCGTCCGAATCGGCGAGCACGTGGCCGCCGACGTGATTGTTGGCCGACAATCGAGGACACCTCCAAAAATCTCGGGTCCCGGCAATTACTCGGCACCCCGATGGTCGAGCCTAATCGGCACTGCGCGCGGCGCGAGCAATAGGCCCGGAGGCGGCGGCTCGCGCGACCGCTGAGGTCACGCGAGCGCCGCCCTACTTCAGTGCCTGCCGTTGTTCGGTCCATCCCATTCGTTTTTGTCGCCCTCACCATTCGGGCTCGGGTGACCCGGCTCTTCGTAACCGGGGTGCTCGTCGTAGTTGCCTCGGTCGTAGCCGCCGTCCTGGGTACCGCCCTGCGGGCCCCAGGCCGGCTGGTAACCCTGGCGCTGCTGCGGCTCGGTCCAGCCGGTGGGCTGGCCGGGCTGCTGCTCGTCCCGCGGCGGCCAGCCGGGGGCCGACCAACCGGCGGGCGCGCCGTAGTCCGGACGCGAGCCGTGCGTGCCGCCGCGCTGCGGGTAGCCGCCCTGCGCGGGGTCCTGCGGCGTCGGGTAGCCGGTCGCGGGCGGCGCCGGGTAGCCGTACTGCGGCTGCGGGTGGTAGCCGCTGTCACCGGGGTAACCGTTGGCGGGCTGGTTCTCCCTGGCCACGCCCGCGGGCAGCGGTGCGGGGATCTGCTCCTGCGGCGGCCACGGCTCACCGCGCTCGAGCGCCAGCTCGCCCGGCGTCTTCACCGGCGGCTTGGTCGACGGAACGCGGTCACCGAAGTCGTTGAACGCGGTGATCCTCGGCCGCTTCTGCACCGAGGCCAGCAGACCCTCGAGTTCCTTGCGGTGCAACGTCTCCCGCTCGAGCAGCGCCGTCGCCAGCACGTCGAGCACGTCGCGGTACTCGTTGAGGATGGCCCACGCCTCGGTGTGCGCGGCCTCGATCAGGTTGCGCACCTCCTCGTCGATGGCACCGGCGACCTCGTGCGAGTAGTCCGAGCTCTGGCCCATCGAGCGGCCGAGGAACGGATCGCCCGCCTCCTGGCCGTAGCGCACCGCGCCGAGGCGCGAGCTCATGCCGTACTCGGTCACCATCGCGCGAGCGATCTTGGTGGCCTGGTCGATATCCGAGGACGCGCCGGTGGTCGGCTCGTGGAACACCAGTTCCTCGGCCGCGCGGCCGCCCATCGCCATCACCAGGCGGGCGATCATCTCCGAGCGGGTCATCAGACCCTTGTCGTCCTCGGGCACCGTCATGGCGTGGCCGCCGGTGCGGCCGCGGGCCAGGATGGTCACCTTGTAGATCGGCTCGATATCCGGCATCGCCCAGGCGGCCAGGGTGTGGCCGCCCTCGTGGTAGGCGGTGATCTTCTTCTCGTGCTCGCTGATGATGCGGCTCTTGCGGCGCGGTCCACCGACCACCCGGTCCACCGACTCCTCGAGTGCGTCGCCGGTGATGACGGCGCCGTTCTCGCGCGCGGTGAGCAGGGCGGCCTCGTTGATCACGTTGGCCAGGTCGGCACCGGACATGCCGACGGTGCGCTTGGCCAGGCCGTCCAGGTCGGCCTCCGGCGAGATCGGCTTGCCCTGGGAGTGCACCCGCAGGATGGCGCGGCGACCCGCCAGGTCGGGGTTGCCGACCGGGATCTGCCGGTCGAACCGGCCGGGGCGCAGCAGCGCGGGGTCAAGGATGTCGGGGCGGTTGGTCGCCGCGATCAGGATGACGCCGGTGCGGTCACCGAAGCCGTCCATCTCGACGAGCAGCTGGTTCAGCGTCTGCTCACGCTCGTCGTGGCCACCGCCGAGGCCGGCGCCGCGCTGGCGGCCCACCGCGTCGATCTCGTCCACGAAGATGATGCAGGGGCTGTTCTGCTTGGCCTGTTCGAACAGGTCACGCACGCGCGACGCGCCGACACCGACGAACATTTCGACGAAGTCCGAGCCGGAGATGGTGAAGAACGGCACGCCCGCCTCGCCTGCCACGGCGCGCGCGAGCAGCGTCTTACCGGTGCCGGGCGGGCCGTACAGCAGCACGCCCTTCGGGATCTTGGCGCCGAGAGCCTGGTAGCGGACCGGGTTCTGCAGGAAGTCCTTGATCTCGTAGAGCTCTTCGACGGCCTCGTCGGCGCCGGCCACATCGGCGAACGTGGTCTTGGGCATGTCCTTGGACAGCTGCTTGGCCTTGGACTTACCGAAGCCCATCATGCCGCCGCGACCACCGCCCTGCATGCGGGCCATGACGAAGACGAACAAGCCGAGCAGGATGATCATCGGCAACACGAACAGCAGGATCTGGGTGAGCCAGCTCTCCTGCTTGACCACGGTGTTGTACGGGGCGCCGGAGTTCTTCACGGCGTCGAAGACCTGCCCGGCGCTGGCGCTGCCGCCGGGGTACTTGGCGATGATCTTGCTCTGCCCGCTGGTCGCGTCGTTGCCGTTCTTCAGCTCGATGCGCAGCTGCTGTTCACGATCATCGATCTGAACGTTCTTGACGTTGTTCTTGTCGGTCAGCTGGCTCAACGCGACGGACGTATCGACGCTCTTCCAGCCGCGCGTGTCATCTCCGAAGTAGCTGAACGCATAGATCACGAGCAAGATGCCCGAGACTATGGCCAGGGTGCGAAACACAGTCTTGCGGTTCATAGAGCGTCGGCCGGTCCGGCCAGTCCTTTCCGGTGTCTCCGGTTCGTGCTAGCGATGCGTCGGGCGCGTCCGGCTCCGGGAGGGTTCGGATGCGGACATGCCACGTTACCGCGTACGGTCTAGTCGATACATCGCGCAGTTCGGCTGCTGGTGCAGTTAAAGAGGTAAACGGTCGAGGGACCTCGGTGGTTCCCGAAGACCCCGGTCCGGGTTACTCCAAGTGGTCACAATCATGGCATGTTCGGCCTATCGTGAGCGACGACACAACACCGCAGGGCGAGTAACAGGCACGAAGGCGGTCGCTAGCCTAACCACCGGAGTGCCCCGCGAGCACTGTGAATCCGAAGGCATGGGGCGAGCGACGAGCCCGGAGGAGGCAGCGAAGCATCACCCCGCACAGCACGGCGAGGACCCGCGAACGCAACCCGGCGGTGTGCCCGACGAGCTGGAGGAGGCAGCAAGCGTAACCACGGAGGCACCGTGAATACCGCAAAATCCAACAGAGCGCAGGGGGTATGGACATAGTTGAGCTACGGACACCCACAGCGATAGTGCGTCACGGGCGCGGACGATTGATCGTCCTGCGCCCTGGCTCCGATGGCGAGCGGGTGCTCGACGTACCGGTCACCGACCTGTTGAAGGTCCGGTTGAATCGACGCGCCGACGACGCCGTTGTCATCGAGATCTACCTGCGATACCCCACACCCGTGCTGACCGGCGTGCCCGCCGACCGCACCCCACTGCCCGTGTTGATCGCCGAGCACGACGTGCCTGCGGCCACCGAGATCGTGGACCGGATCAACGGCCAGATCCTGGCGACCCAGCGCATCGACGTGGCCGCCCCCGACTTGAACCCGCCGGCCCCCACCTGGGGCAAATCCGGCCCGACCCGGGCCGACGTGGACCGGGCCGTGCGCAGGATGGCTCCGCACCGCGAGGCGAAACCCGCCATCGCCGCGCTGCACCGCTACGTCACGCCCGACGAGTACGTGCTGGAGACCGCGATCGCGACCGCGCGTCCGCCCGCGGGCACCGGCCCCGGCCTGCTCGCCGCGACGACCGGGCGGCTGCTGTTCATCTCCATCGGCACCGGGGAGCGCTACGCGCACGAGCTACCCATCCCCGCCGTGCTGTGGGCCCGCAATACCGACGGCACACCCGCGATGGCGGGCGAGATCGGCGCGGCGCGCGGTGAGACGGGGATGGATGTGCACGACGGCAACATCACCCTGCACTTCACCGGTACCGACCGAGCCGACACCGAACGCGTCACCCTCGCGGTGAACTTCGCCGTGCGGCGCGACTCCGCCGACGGTGGCGCAGGCCCCGCCGATCCCGGTGTGGCCCAGCTGTACTCGGAGTGGGAGCTGCTCGTCGAGCGGCACTCGCTCGGCATGGTGGACGACGCGCAGTTCCAACGCTACGGCCGCGGCATCCTCCGCTCGCTGCCCGACGGGCTCTGACGGCTCAGGGTTGCACCACGGGCGGCACGGTCAAACTGATCCGCCGCCACGGGCTGGTCGGCCGAATCCACAGTCGCAGCAGCTCCATTCGGCGGTCCACTCCGCCGTTCTTCAGTTCGGCGAGGTCTTCGCACGCCTGCCAGTAGGTCCAGCCGGTCAGGTAGGCGTCGCCGAACTGGCGCCAGTTGCGGTACTTGGCCTGCGCGATGGGCAGCGCGCGGGCCAGGTAGTCCCAGGCCAGGTCGGCGTCGAGGTAGCCCGCGGTGAAGGCCATCCTGGCGACCGCGACCACCCGCGCCAGGTCCCACGCGTGGATGTCGCTTGGCAGCGGGCGGGCCAGGTGATCGGTGAAGCCGATCTTGATGGCCTGCGACCAGATGTCGTAGTCGCGGACCAGCGCCTCCGGGTTGTCCATGCCGCGGAACGAGCCGACCTGGCGCAGAAACGCCCGGTGTCGATCGGCGCGCTCGCCGAACCGGTCCCGCTCGCTGGCGTTGATCGAGGCCATCACCAGCGGATGGACCAGCGCGTACAGCGGCGCGTGCATGCCGTCCAGCAACTGCTCCATGGAGGCCTGGGCCTCGGTGGCGTCGGTGATGCCCCAGGCACCGGTGAGCGTGTCGATGGCGAGCTCGCGGCGGTCGCCCAGCGGATGCTCGCGCTCGGGGCCGAGCAGCAGCGCGTCGTGGAAGGCATCCCAGCGCGCGGAGTAGAACGCGCCGAGCGCCAGCGCGCGCAGTTCGTCATCGGCTACGGCGGCGCCGGACCAGTGGTCCTCTTCGCGCTGATCCAGCTCCTCGTACGGGAAGGTCGTCAACGTGGGTACACCGCGGGCAGGCATGACCCCGATTGTTCCCCATAGATCTTGGAAGAGCCTGTGTAATGGGACGAATTCTGCGTGTCTGTGCTGGCGCGCCGGAGTTTGCCCGCTCATGCCCGAGCCCCGGACGCGGCGCCACACACCTGGGCGGGCCGCGCGATTTTCGGTCCGGGTGATTTCTTGCTCTGCCGCGCAGCGTGCGCGAGAGCTACTGTGCTCGCATGAGTAGTAACATCACCCTCCTTCGCGGCCTGGAACCTGCCCCGACCGAGCAGGAAATCTATGCTGCCGCACTGCAGTACGTGCGCACGGTCGGTGGTGTGTCCGGCCTGAGCTCGACCACCAAGGCGGCCGTCGACAAGGCCGTCACGGCCATCGCCGCGGCCACCACCCAACTGCTTGCCGACCTACCCGATCGCCCGGCCGTAGCGCCCGCCGATCCGCCGCTGCGCCGGGTCGCCGCGGGCGAGGCGACGGCCGACTGATCGCTGATTCAGGGCAGCGCGGCCACCCCGTATGCGGCGACGCAGGCGAGGGCGAGCTCCAACGGCAGGCTGCGCTGCTCGATCGGATAGCCGAGCAGTTCCTCGATGCGCTGGATCCGGTAGCGAACCGTGTTCTTGTGCACTCCGAGCAGTTTCGCCGTGGCCTCCGGGCTGCGATGACTCTTCAGGTAGGCGTGCAGCGTCTCACGTAGCCGCGCCGCGTTCGGGTCGGTACCGGACAGCGCGCGCAATTCCCGCCCGATCAGACCGCGCATCGCCGCGTCGTCGGCGCCGGCCAGATAGGCCACCTCCACCTCGCGATAGCCGATCACCCGTGGCGTGCCCGCCGGACCGCGCTCGGTCACCTGCCTGGCGGCCACCGCCTCGCGATGGCTCTGCCGGAATCCGGCGACCTGTCCGGCCGGCACGCCGAAGGCGACCCGGACCGGGGCTTCGACCAGCCCGGCGGCGAGGCGCTCCAGCGCGCCGGACTCCTGGTCGATCCGGTCCGCATCGGGGAGGTCGTCGAGCCCGGCCCACGCCCACATGCCGCTCGACCCGGACGCCACGGTGAGCAACCGGCCGTTGCCGATCCCGGCCGCCACCCTGGTCGCCACCCGCTCCAGCACACCGATGACTTCGCCGTCCCCGCTGCCGGATTCACTCTCGTCGGTCCACAACACGAACGCGACGTGCCGCTGCGTGAGCCGGTAGCCGAGCCGGACCGCGGCCTGGTCCATGTCCAGCTCGTCCCCGGCCAGCAGCGCCCGGATGGTCTCGGTACGCCGATTGAGCGCGGCCCGCAGGACCCGCTCGCGCTCCTCCATGTAGGTGTCGGTGAGCAACTCGACCGACAGGCTGACCCACTTCGTCGCCCGCTCGAACATCCGCAGCATCACCGCTCGCTCGATCTCCTGCGGTGCCTGCCGCTCGTCGACGGCCTCGGTCATGTAGTCGAGCACCGCCTCCATGCCGACGTGGTAGGTCCGCAGCAGCATGCGCAGCTCGAAGCCGCGCCGGGCGATCGTGCGCGCGAACGCGTGCGCCTCTTCGGGCAGCGTGTATTCGAAAGTGTCGCTGGTGATTCCGCTCAGCACGACCCTGGCGTGCGCGCGGGTGCTCGCGGCGAGGTCGCGGCGCACGTCCCGGTCGGCGAGTTCCGGAACGCGCGCGATGATGGCACTGTCGAGGCGGGCGACGATCTGCTCGAGCGTCTCGGTGCGCATTGTCTCGATGACGTAGTCCGCCAGCCAGTCGCGGACCACTTCGCTGTTCGGTCCGATCCGGTCCGGTGATGCGGCCGGCACAGCGCCTCCTACTTGTTCCCTGAGCACAAATCGACTCGCGACAATTGACAAACTGGGCCAAGAATCTCCCCTCACATTGTGTCACGCTCATAGATCAGTGGCCTGGCTCACTCCCTCCGCGCATGCCTTCGCGCAGCGCCGTTGGACAGTCGGCCCGATGTGAGTGACGTGAAAGCCGCCGACAGTTCAATGGGAGAACAGCGTGACCAATACCGAACCGGCGCCAGGAGCGGCCGAAAAAGCACCTGCGGCCGAGGCCGCGGGACCCGCCGTCATCGAGGTGCGTAACCCCGGCACCGGCGCGGTGGTCGGGACGGTGCCCGAGATGAGCGCCGACGAGGTGGCGGCCAAGGTCCGTGAGCTGCGGCTGTTCCAGCCGGAATGGGAAGCCATCGGCCCGAACGGCCGCAAGGAATGGCTGCTCAAACTGCAGGACTGGCTGATCGACAACACCGACACGATCGCCGACGTGGTGCAGTCCGAGACCGGTAAGCCGCGCGTCGACTCGCTGATCGATCCCGCGTTCGCCACCGATCTGCTCGGCTACTACGCGCGTCGCGCCGCCAAATTCCTGGCCGACGATCACCCGTCCCCGCACAGCCCGCTGGCGCGCGTCAAGAAGCTGACGACCGCGTACAAACCGTATCCGGTCGTCGGCGTCATCACACCGTGGAACTTCCCCCTCGCCATGCCCGCGCTCGATGTGTTCCCCGCGCTGGCCGCGGGTGCCGCCGTGATACTGAAGCCGTCCGAGGTGACGCCGCTGTCCGCGCTCGAAATGGCAAGGGGCTGGGCCGAAATCGGCGCCCCGCCGGTGTTCGCGGTGGTCACCGGCGCGGCCGCGACCGGCGCTGCCGTCATCGAGAACGCGGACTACATCCAGTTCACCGGCTCCACCGCGACCGGGCGCAAGATCGCCGTGGCCTGCGCCGAGCGGATGGTCCCGTACAGCCTGGAGCTCGGCGGCAAGGATCCGGCCATCGTGCTGGCCGACGCGGATGTGGATCGGGCCGCGCACGGCATCGCGTTCGGCGGCATGTTCAACTCCGGTCAGGTGTGTATCTCGGTGGAGCGGGTGTATGTCGAGGCGCCGGTCTACGACGAGTTCGTGGCCAAGCTGACCGCGAACGTCAAGGCGCTGCGCCAGGGCATCGACGGCCGCGAGTCCAAGCACGAGGTCGGCGCGCTGGCCAACGAGAACCAGACCTCCATCGTGCAGCGACACGTCGACGAGGCCGTCGCGGCCGGAGCGAAGGTGCTCACCGGCGGCAAGCGGGCCGGGTTCGGCACCGCGTTCGAGCCGACGGTGCTCGTCGACGTCGACCACACCATGTCCTGCGTCACCGAGGAGACCTTCGGCCCGACACTGCCGGTGATGAAGGTGGCCGACGAGGCGGAGGCCGTTCGGCTGGCCAATGATTCGATCTACGGGCTGTCCGCGTCGGTGTGGACCGGCGACAAGGAGCGCGGCGAGCGGATCGCCCGCCAGCTGAACGCGGGCGCGGTGAACATCAACGACGTCTTCGTCAACCTGTTCAGTTTCGCCCTCCCGATGGGCGGCTGGGGCCAGTCCGGCGTCGGCGCGCGCTGGGGCGGTGCCAACGGTGTGCGCAAGTACTGCCGCCAGCAGGCGATCACCGCCCCGCTGCTGCCGACCCAGGAAAAGGAACTGTTCTGGTTCCCCTATCAGATGCCCAAATTGCTGTTCGCCGTCGCCGCGATGCGCGCCGCCGGGGCGCGTGGGCTGCGCCGGATCGACATTCCCGCTGTCCTGAAGCTCAAGGGAGACAACAAGTGACCGACGTTTCGAAGATCCGCGGCAAGGTCGTCGTCATCACCGGCGGCGCCCGCGGTATCGGGCTGGCCACCGCGACCGCGCTGCAGGCGCTCGGCGCCAAGGTCGCGATCGGCGATATCGACGAGGCCACCGTGAAGGAGTCCGGCACCGCCCGCGGCTTCGAGCTGTACGGCAAGCTCGACGTCACCGACGCCACCTCGTTCGAGAGCTTCCTGGACGAGGTCGAGCGCACCGTCGGCCCGATCGACGTGCTGGTCAACAACGCGGGCATCATGCCGACCGGCAAGCTGGTGGACGAGCCGGACCAGATCACCCGGCGGATCCTGGACATCAATGTCTACGGCGTAATCCTGGGCTCCAAGCTGGGTCTGGCCCGGATGCTGCCGCGGGGCAGCGGCCACATCATCAATATCGCCTCGCTCGCCGGCGAGACGCACATCCCCGGCCTGGCCACCTACAACGCGAGCAAGCACGCGGTGCTCGGCTTCACCGACACGCTGCGCGAGGAGTACCGCGAATCCGGCGTGCGCTTCTCCTCGGTGCTGCCGACGCTGACCAACACCGAGCTCGGTGCGGGCGTCACCGCGCCGAAGTTGCTGCGCCCGGCCGAGCCGGAGGAGATCGCCGACGCCATCGTCGGGCTGATCGTCGCGCCGAAGTCGAAGGTCAGGGTGACCGCGGTGGCTGGCTTCATCTCGCAGGTGGTCGGCCTGCTGCCGGACGCGGTCGGCGACGGCATCGCCAGGGCGCTCGGTGCGGGGCACGCGTTCCTCGACGACGTCGACGCCGAGAAGCGCAAGGCCTACGAGGATCGGGCCCGCAGCGTCTGACGCTCGGTGTGCAGCAGCGTCGCGGTCGCGGATTCGTCCGGGCCGCGGCGCTTTTGCATGCGTAGCGAAGGTCCGAAATGCGAGCCTTGCAGCAATACAAACTAAAATGTGACGAAAGTCACTATAGAGGGGGCAAATGACCGCAGGTCGACCAGATAGGGGTGTCCAGCCGCCGACCGGCAATCACACAGACCGCCAGTTCCAGCTTGCTCGACATACCCCGAGCGAGCATCATTGCTGGTCAAGCGCCCAGATGCGGTTCGCCGCCGAGACGAGCGGTTGCGTGCCCAGAATTCGCGGAGTCGATGGTGCATCACACCATCACAAGCAATATGCTGTCCCTAACAAACCTGTCGAATGTTTTGGTACCCGTATCCGAACTTTCTGGCCTGATAAGGCTGGAAATTCAGGACTGATTCTGATAGCAAGGGGCTATGGACCCGCATTTGCGCGACCTGCGGTATTTCGTCGCCGTCGCTGAGGAACTGCACTTCACCAACGCCGCTCAGCGGCTGCACATCGCTCAACCCACCCTGTCGCGTCAGATCCGACAGCTGGAACGTCAGCTCGACGTGGTCCTGTTCGACCGCAACCAGCGCAGCGTCGCCCTGACCGTGGCGGGCAAGGAACTGCTCGAGGGCGCGCGCAAGATCCTGGAGCTGTGGGAGGTCACCAACGTCTCGCTGCAGGAGGCGGGCGAGGTGCTGCGCGTCGGCATCCAGTCCGCGCTCGGCCGCGGGCTGCTGAACGACCTGGAGAGCGCCAGCGGCCACCGGCTCGCACTGCACGCGGCCTCATGGACCGACCCGTCCAGCGGCCTGGCCGGCCGGCAAGCCGACCTGTCGCTGGTGTGGCTGCCGCTGCCCGACCCGAACCGCTACCGCTGGCAGGTGCTGCGCACCGAGCCGCGCTGGGTGCTGCTGCCGGAGAACCACCCGCTGGCCGATCGGGAAACCATCGAGTTCACCGACCTGCTCGACGAGCCGTTCATCGCGCTGCCCACCGAAGCCGGTGCGGTGCGCGACTTCTGGCTCGGCAACGACGCGCGCAACGGACGTCAGCCCAAGATCGGCGCCGAGGCGGCAACCCCCGAAGACAAGCTGGAGGCCGTGAGCCTCGGCCTCGGCGTCTGCCTGCTCGCCGAGAACAACGTGCCGATGTACCGCTGGCCGGGCCTCACCGCGCGACCGGTGGCCGGCCTCGCGCCGTGCGAGCTGGCCGTGGCGTGGCGCGCCGACGACCAGCGGCCGACCATTCTGGAGTTCGCCGGACGCGCCGTCGACGGCGGATTCTCGGTGCAGCAGCCGCAACCCGCCGTCAGCGCTTGATCAGTTGATGGTGCGCCGCCACGGGTGCAGCGATTCCAATTGCGCGGACAGCCGCAGCAGGGTGGATTCGCTCCCCGGCG
Source organism: Nocardia sp. NPDC052316 (assembly GCF_044547795.1). Taxonomy (NCBI): domain Bacteria; kingdom Bacillati; phylum Actinomycetota; class Actinomycetes; order Mycobacteriales; family Nocardiaceae; genus Nocardia; species Nocardia sp. NPDC052316. The sequence continues at coordinate 892,305 of NZ_JBIUBB010000005.1, read as the reverse complement.
GACCGGCGAGCTGAGCGGCCACCGGCGTGCCGACGTCGGCGTGCATGCCCATCGGGATGGACGCGGCGGGCCAGCCGACCAGGTTCCAGAGCGGGGTGAAGGGGGAAAACCGCGAGCTGGCAAGCACATTGGCCAGCCAGCCGCGCTGGTGCCAGGCCCGCGCCTTGGGCGGCGGACCGGCGAGCGTGGGTGTGATCACCACGTCGTAGCGTTCGAAGTACTCGAGTAGCCGGGCCTCGACCCGGTCGACCTGCGCCGGGCGGACCAGGCGTAGTCGCTGCACCAGGCGCCCGAGCGCCAGGTGCCTGCGCGTACGCGGTTGCAGGCGTTCGGGATTCGGTAGCACGGCGGAGTCCCGGGAACCGAAGGCCAACCAGCGCAAGAAGATCGAGATCAGCGCGTCGCCGTAGGGCAGCGTGGTCGGTTCGACGAGATGGCCTGCCGCCGCGGCCACCGAGGCGGCGGTGCGTGCGGCATTGGTCCACTGCCGGTCGACGCGGAAGAAGCGGTAGGGCGCGGCCACGGCTAGGCCGATGCGTAGTCGGCCCGGTGGATCGACCTCGGCTAGGTCCGGCCGGGCGGCCAGCACCGATAGCGCGAGCGCCGCGTCGCCGACTGTCGTTGCGAGCACACCGTTTTCGATCATTCCGGACCAGGAGTCCACGCCGATCTCCGCGGGCACCGTGTAGCGCCCCGGTTTGATGCCGAACACTCCGCAGCAGGCCGCGGGGATGCGCAGCGAGCCGAGCCCGTCGTTGCCGTGCGCGATCGGCACCAGCCCCGCGGCGACCGCGGCGGCCGCACCGCCGGACGAGCCGCCCGCGCTGCGCGCGACATTCCATGGATTGCTGGTGATCCGGTCCGGGGTATCGGTGGTGCCCCACAACCCGAGCTCCGGCACGGTGGTGAGCCCGACGATCACCGCGCCCGCGGCGCGCAGCCTGCGCACCACCGCGTGATCATCGGCGACCGGGCGGGCATCGGTGGCCGCCGAACCCGATCGCATCGTCTCGCCCGCCACCGCGATGTTGTGCTTGATCGCGATCGGCACACCGGCCAGCGGCAGCACGTCCAGATCCGCGCGCTGCTCCAGCGCCGCCGCCTCGGACCTGGCCCTCTCGGTCCGAATGACGCTGAACGCATTGGTGTTCCGGTGTTCGGCGACGATCCGGGCGACGGTGGCCTCGACCACCTCGGTCGCGGTCAGCGAGCCGTCGCGGACACCGGCCGCGACGGCCGTCGCCGGACCGCGGGTGAGGTCATGGCCGACCGCGATTTGGTCGTTCGCACCCAGCGGACTATCTTGAGCGGGCGCGCTCGCCTCGACGTCGGATCGGGTAACCGGTGACTCTGCGACGGCCACCTGGGTGAGCGCCGATCGTTTCGGATTGACGTGCGCGACCGCCGGGTGTTCGGCCGGTGATTGCGCGGGTGTTTCCGTGCCGGAAGTTTCGGTGTCCGCCGAACCATCCGCCACCGCTGTGGCCTTGATCTGCATGTGCTGGTCGTCCCCCGTCGCATCGTTGTCGAATTCGGGTGATCGCTCTCAAGCCGCAAGTTATCATTCCGAATACTGCTCGGGGGATGATGGCGGCGGGTGTGGCGGAATTTCTCCGCGATATCTAACCGACCGACCAGTGCGGATTCTCCGGTATCCGCCGAGCCACTAGGTCCGAGAATGAGTGCCAACGCCGATAGAAGTTCCGATTCCACCGCGGGTTTCGCGGCGCGCGCTGGTTTCGGTAACCACCCGCTGCGCACCGAATTCAACGCCGTCGCCGCCTTCGCCGCGGCCTGGGAAGATACCGCCGCCGCCCGCCCGCCCGAGATCGCCGAGTACCTGCCGGACGCGCAGACGCTGCGCACCGAGGCGCTGCTCGAGCTGATCCGCGTCGACCTGCGGCACCGCTGGTTGCGCAAGTCCGTGCAAGACACCGCCGCGCCTGAACAGCCACGCCCACAGACCCGCAAACGTCTCGCCGAATACTGCGCCGAATTTCCCGAACTGGAACCGGGCAGTATCCCGGCCGGGCTGGTGTACGAGGAGTTCGTCATCCGCCGCCACAGCGGCGAACGGGTCGATCCGCGCGAATGCCTGCGCGAATATCCGCACCAGGCGAGCGAACTGCGCGCCATGTTGAACGCCGATGACGACGATCAGAGCACCCGGCGGGCGGCGGTCGAGGATTCCACCCGGACCGCGCTCGCCCGGACCAGGGCCGCCTTTCTCGACAGCGAATTGAACCGAAACACCGAGTCCGTCCGTAGTTCAGAAGTGACCCGAGCAACCCCCGATCTGACCGGAACGGCGACCGCCGTGCCGACCACGGTCGGCACCGGGCCTGGCCACCTCGACGCGCTCGACCGGATCGAAATCGGCCAGCGGATCGATGATTTCGACCTGTTGACCGGCCTGGGCAGCGGCGCGTTCGCCCGCGTCTTCCTGGCCAGGCAGCGGTCCTTGCAGCGGCTGGTCGCGGTGAAGATCTCCGCCGACCACGGCACCGAGCCGCAGACGCTGGCCCAGCTCGACCACGACTACATCGTGCGCGTGTTCGACCAGCGGCTGCTCGACGACGCCGAGGCCGGTGCCGCGCGCAGGCTGCGGCTGCTCTACATGCAGTTCCTGCCCGGCGGCACGCTGCTCGGCGTGCTGCGCTGGGTGCGCGCCACCCCACCGGCCGAACGCAGCGGGCAGCTGCTGCTCGACGCCGTCGACGCGGCCATGGAGGAGAAGGGCGAGATCCGGCCCACCGACTCCAGCGTGCGCGCCGAGATCGCCTCGCTCAGTTGGCCGGAGACGGTGGCGTGGCTGGGCCGCAGGCTGGCCGAGGCGCTGGACTACGCCTCGGCGCACGGCGTGCTGCACCGTGACGTGAAACCGGCCAATGTGCTGCTGACCGCCGAGGCGGTGCCGAAGCTGGCCGACTTCAACATCAGCTTCAGCCGCAACGTCGAGGGCACCAGTCCGGTCGCCTATTTCGGTGGTTCGCTGGCGTACATGTCGCCCGAGCAGCTGGAGGCCTGTCATCCCGGGTTCGAGCGCAGCGCCGCGGACCTGGATACCAGGGCCGACATCTACTCCCTCGGGGTGGTGCTGTGGGAATTGCTCACCGGGGCAAAGCCGTTCGACGACAGCACCGCGGGCGCCGACGGCTACGGCGACGACACGACACTGGAGGCCATGCTCGAGCGGCGCACCGCGGGCGTGGACGCGGCCGCGCTGGCACGGGTGCCCGCCGATTGCCCGGCGGCGTTGCGCCGGGTGCTGCTGAGCTGTCTCTCACCCGACCGGTCCATGCGCTGGGCCAACGGCTGTGTGCTGGCCAGGCAGCTGGAACTCTGCCTGGACGAGCGGGCCCGTGAGCTCGTCGACCCGGCCCCCAACAGTTGGCGGCTGCGGTTGCGGCCGTGGATGGTGCTGGTCACGCTGCTGTCGGTCGGACTGCCGAATGTGCTTGCCTCGCTGTACAACATCCAGCACAACCAGCACCTGATCATCAGCAGGCTGACCGAGGAGGCCCAGCACAGCTTCGTCATCATCACCGGTGTGGTGAACGCGGTGTTCTTTCCGGTGGGCATCGCGATCGTGGTGTACATGTCCCGATCGCTGCTGACGGTGCCGCGCGGGCTACGCAAGGGTCGGCGCTACGACCCGGACACCCTCTGTCACGCCAGACGCGACGCCCTACTGCTCGGCGATCGCGCGGTGGCCGTGGCCTTTTCGCTGTGGGTGCTGTCCGGCTTCACCTTCCCGCTCACGCTGCAACTGGTGACCGGCGACCTGCCCGCGCGGGCGATCGTGCACTTCCTGGCGTCGCTGGTGGTGTGCGGTGCCATCGCCGTCGCCTACCCGTTCTTCCTGCTGACCTTCTACATGGTGCGCTGCATCTATCCGCTGTTCCTCCGGCACGGCGACATCAGCCCGGCGGACGCGGGCTGGCTGCGCGGACTGGACCGGCGGTGCAACGGATGCCTCGCGGTGGCCGCGTCGGTGCCGTTGCTCGCGGTGGCCGGGGTGACGTTCCTGCCGCCGTCCGACATACCGATGGTGATCTTCGCGGTGCGCGTGCTGTGCGCGGGCGGCATCATCGCCTTCGTGGTGTCGTACTTGCTGTTCCGGGCGTTGGAAGCCGACCTGCGCGCGCTGGAGCGGGTGGTCGCGCCGGAGTCGGCAGGCGGGCAGGCCGGTGCGGGCGACCGCGCGCAGGACGCGGCGGTCGGGGAGACCCGCACGTGACGTCGTCGCGCGCCGACGCCGTCGCGCGGTTCGCCGCCGATTGGCAGCGCAGCCTCCGGGCTGAGCAGGTCACGCCGCCGTTGCTCGCGGACTACGTGCCCGACGGCAGCCAGGCGCGGCTCGCGGTGCTGACCGATCTGCTGCGCATCGATCTGCGCGAGCGCTGGGGCCGCGCCGCCGACCTCGGCAAGCGGATCGCCGAGTACCGCAAGGAGTTTCCTGAGGTCGAGCACAGTCCCGAGCTGGCCGACCTGGTCTGCGAGGAGTTCCTGGCCCGGCGCCGCCATGGGCCGCTGGCCGTGGCGGAGTTCCTCAGCGAGTATCCGGAGCTCGCCGACGCGGTGCGCGAACGGCTGGCCGAGTTCGACATCGACGACTTCGGCACCGCGGAGACCACCGAAGCCATCGCCGCACTGGCCGAGCTGAGCCCCGGCCGGCGCGTCGACGACTTCGACCTGATCACCGACCTCGGCAGCGGCCTGCTCGGCCGGGTCTTCCTGGCCAGGCAGCGATCCATGCAACGCCTTGTCGCGGTGCGTCTTTCGGCAGGGCGCGCCGCCGCACCGCACACCATGGCCCAGCTCGACCATGCGCACATCGTCCGAGTCTTCGATCAGCGGGTGCTGAGCGCCGACACCACCCGGCTCGGCGCCGCCGCACCGCGGCTGGTCTACATGCAGTACCTGCCCGGCGGCACCGCGGTCGGCGTGCTCGATCAGCGGCGCACCGGCCCCGAGTCCGACGGTGGCGCATTGCTGCTGCGCGCCGTCGACACGGCGATGGCCGCGAAAGGCGAGATCCGGCCGTCGGATTCGAGTGTGCGGGCCGAGATCGCGGCGCTGAGCTGGCCGGAGACGGTGGCCTGGGTGGGCAGGCGGCTGGCCGACGCGCTGGATTACGCGGAGCACCACGGCGTGCTGCACCACGACATCAAACCGGCGAACGTCCTGTTCACCGCCGAGGGCATTCCGAAGTTGGCCGATTTCGCGTTGCGCGAGTCGGGTCCACGTCCCACGGCGAATCCGGCTGCACAAGAGGCTGATTCGCTGCGATATCAGTCGCCGGAGCAGCTGGCCCGGCTGCTCGATCCGGCCGCACCCGCACCGGACGCCCGCAGCGACCTCTACTCGCTGGGTGTGTTGCTGTGGGAAATGCTCGCGGGCGCAAGCCCGTTCGATGACGCACCGCGGACAGATGAATCATCTGCCGAGACCTATACCCGCATGCTCGCCCTCCGTCGCGCCGGGGTCACCGAGGCGGCACTGTCCCAGCTGCCCGCGGACACCCCGGCGGCACTGCGCCGCGTGCTGCTGGACTGCCTGCACGCCGACCCGAAACGGCGCTGGCGCACCGGCTTCGAGCTGGCCGGCCAGCTCGACCTGTGCCTCGACGCCCGCGCGCGTAACCTGGCCGACCCGCCGCCGACCAGCCTGGCCTACCGGGGCCGGGGCTGGCTGATCCCGATCGCGGCAGTCTGTATCGGCGTGCCGAACGCGCTCGCGAGCTGGTACAACATCCAGTTGAACCAGTCGCTGATCGTCGACCGGATGTCGGCGGCCGACCAGGACCGCTTCGCCACGGTCGGCTTGCTCAACAACCTCATCGCCTTCCCGGTCGCGGCACTGCTGTTGATCTTCCTGACCCGCAGGCCGCTGACCATCGGCTTCCGGTTGGCGCGCGGCCGGGCGTACTCCGCGCGCACGCTCGCCAAGGCCCGCCGCGACACGTTGCTGATGGCCGACTGGGCGGTGCTGGTGCCGTTCGGCTTCTGGCTCGTCGCCGGCGTGATCTGGCCGCTCGGCCTGGCCATGTCCGGCGTCGAGCTGCCGCCGAAGACGTTCCTGCATTTCTTTGCCGCACAGGTGGTTTGCGCGGCCATCGCGCTGGCGTATCCGTTCTTCCCGATCGCGGTCTACGCGGTCCGCTCGGTGTATCCACAGTTGCTGGTGCGCGGCGGGATCGGGCCAGGCGACGAGCGCCAGCTGCGAAAGCTGGCCCGGCGCGGCAACTTCTACCTCGGCGTCGCGGCGTCGGTGCCGCTGCTCGGGGTGGCGGGCGCGACGTTCGTCGACGCCGAAGATCTGGAGTTGGTGATCGTTCCGGTCCGCATGCTCAGCGTGGGTGGCATTCTGGCTTTCGTGGTTACCTACCGGTTGTTCCGCTGGCTAGAGGCCGATCTGCTCGCGCTGGCGCGGGCCATCCCGCAGCGGAAACGATGACCTCGCCGCGGCCGCTCGGGCGGCTGGTGAGCCTGTCGCATGTGCACGATCCGGCCACCACGCCGCTGTATCCGGACGATCCGGAGTTCCGCACCGACATCGTGGCGACGGTCGCCAACGACGGCTACTACCTGCGCTACATCCAGCAGGGCGAACACACCGGAACCCATTGGGGCGCACCGATTCACTTCCACTCCGACGGACTCGGCGCCGACGAGCTCGAGCTGGACGATCTGCTGCTGCCCGCGGTGAAGGTCGATGTGCGGGAGCGGTGCGCCCGCGACCGGGACTACGCGATCACCGTCGCGGATCTGAAGCAGTGGGAGGGGCGGCACGGGCGCATTCCGAACGGCGCGGCGGTGATCGCCTGGACGGGCTGGGATGCCAAGTGGGGCACCGCGGAGTTCCTCGGCACGGCCGAATCCGCGCACCATCAGCCGGGTTTCGCGGTCGAGGCCATCGAATGGTTGCTGCGCACCGGGCGGCTCGGCCATCGCGGGGCCCTCGGCATCGATACCTTCGGTCCCGACCTGGGCACCGACGACACCTACGCCGTCTCCAAGCTCCTCTACGGCGACCACCGCATCAGCCTGGAATGCCTGGCCAACCTGGCCGCCATCCCCGCCACCGGCGCCTGGATCCTGGTCGGCGGGCCGCTCTACCGTCGCGGCTCCGGCTCCCCTGCAACGATTTTCGGCATCCTGCCCGACCGCTGACCGAGCTAGGAGTAGACCTTCGGGTCGAGGGTGCCGATGTAGGGCAGGTCGCGGTAGCGCTCCGCGTAGTCGAGGCCGTAGCCGACGACGAATTCGTTCGGGATGTCGAAACCGACGTGGGCGACGTCGACGTGGGTGCGTAACGCGTCCGGCTTGCGTAACAGCGTGACCACCTCGAGCGAGGCCGGATTGCGGGTGGATAGGTTGCGCTTGAGCCAGGACAGCGTCAGGCCCGAGTCGATGATGTCCTCGACGATCAGCACATTGCGGCCCGCGATGTCCTTGTCCAGGTCCTTCATGATGCGGACCACGCCGGAGGAGGAGGTGGACGACCCGTAGGACGAGACGGCCATGAACTCCATCTGGGTCGGGATCGGCAACGCCTTGGCGAGGTCGGTCATGAAGAAGATCGCGCCCTTGAGCACGCCGACCAGCAGCAGGTCGCCCTCGGGGGCGTCCGCGGGATAGCGCTTGGCGATCAGCTCGGCCAGCTCTTTCGTCTTGCCTGCGATCTCTTCCTGGGTGATCAGAACAGACGCGATGTCGTCCCCGTACACGTCAGCTGTTCCCTTCTGGTTCTCGCTCCCGGACGGCCGACCCATTATGTGTCATCAGCCGCTGCGCAGACGCAGTAAACATTGGCGGCGTTCCCTGGCCCTGCGTGGTCACGCTTTCGCTACCGCCTCCGGGCCTGACGCTCACGCCGCAGTGTCAGCCTGCCATGTTCGCGCGCCGCGACCAACCTGCTACCTGCCGAGCCGCCGCCGACGGCGACGCCGCCCTGCCCGCGCCAATCGGTGATCAGCTCGTCCACCGCGTGTAAATGCTTGCCGGTCAGCGCTTTCGCGCCGCCCGCGAGCAGCCAGGCCCGGATCGCCCGGCGGCGCAGGGCGGCGGGGGCAGTGGCGAGCGTCTCGATCGACAGCGTCGCGCCATCATTGGCGGTGTGCAGCAGCTCGCCCGCAAGCGCGTCGAGCACCGCGCCGTCGGCGCGCAACTGTTCGGCGGTGCGCGCGAGCGCGGCGGCGACGCCACCGCCGAGCACGTCCTCCAGCAACGGCAGCACCTCGGTGCGCAGACGCACCCTGGTGAACTCGGCGGACGAGTTGTGCGGATCCTCGTACGGGGTGAGCGCCGCGTCCACGCACAGCTGCCGGGTCAGCGCGCGCCGCACCCCGAGCAGCGGCCTGCCCCAGGGCTCGGCCCAGCCCGCCATGCCTTGAATGGAGCGCCCGCCGGACCCGCGTGCCAACCCGAGCAGCACGGTCTCCGCCTGATCATCGAGGGTGTGTCCGAGCAGCACGGGCAGTCCGTTGCGCGCTTCGTCGAGGGCCGCGTACCGAGCTCGCCGCGCTGCGGCCTCCATGCCGCCGTCGCCGCTGACCTCGACCGCGAGCACTCGTGCCGATCGGCAGCCGAGCGCGAGCGCGGTCGCCGCGGCATCGGCCGCGACCACGTCGGAGCCCGGCTGCAATTGGTGGTCGATCACCAGCGCATCGACTGCGTCCGCCTCGACGACCGCGGCCGCGGTGAGCGCCAACGAGTCCGCCCCGCCGGACAGCGCAACGGCGACACCGTCCGACGCGTACTCCCCCAGCCAACCTCGGACGGCCCGCCGAACCTCCAGCACCGCCGCCGTCTCGGGTAGCCGTGCACCGGGTACCGCGGGCTCGACCCCTGCGGATGTTCCGGGCACACGACTCATAACCGGAGCGTACCGAGCCGCCGCACGCCCGGCGGGGGTCCACCGTCGGTATCCGCACGGCCGCGGTGTGGACGCCTCTGTGCACAGGACGCACGTCAGGTGTGCGCTGCCGGAACGGCCGGTGGTCAGCCCAGGACGCGGCTGACCCAGCGTTCCGGGTGCTCGATTTCGTCGGTGCGGGGCAGGGTTTCGCCGTCGGTCCAGATGGTGTTGAACCGTTCCATGCCGACCCGGCCGACCACATCGTCCACGAACGCCTTGCCGCGCACGTACTGCGCGACCTTGGCGTCCACCCCGAGCAGCGCGCGCATGATCCGCTGCAGCGGGTTGGTCGGGCGCTTGCGGCGCTGGTCGAAGGCGGACCGGATCTGTTCGACCGAGGGCACGACGGCGGGGCCGACGGCGTCCATCACGTGATCGGCGTGCCCTTCCAGCAGAGTGCCGAGCATGAGCAGGCGGTCGAGGGCCTCGCGCTGCGGCGGCGCCTGGGTGGCGCGCAGCAGGCCGACGATGCCGCGGGCGGCGGGATCGTCGGGGGTGCCGCCGCGGCGGCGGTCGCGCACCTCCTCGGCCAGGCGCGACAGCATCTGGTTGAGCGGTTCGTCGCCGACCTCGCCGAGTATCTCGACATTGGCGCGCATGTAGTCGGCCAGCCAGGGCGCGGAGGAGAACTGCACCCGGTGGGTCACCTCGTGCAGGCAGACCCAGAGCCGGAAGTCGCTCGGCGAGACGCCGAGTGCGCGCTCGACCGCCATGATGTTCGGCGCGACCAGCAGCAGTGTGCCGTCCGGCCCGGTGAACGGGTCGTACTGGCCGAGGATCGCGGTGGACAGGAAGGCGAGCATCGCGCCTGCCTGCACGCCCGCCGGCTTGCCTTGCAGCAGTCCGCGCTCGCCGGTCTCGGCACCGGCGCCGGTGAGCTGGGACATCGAGTCGGCGGCCGCGCTGATCCAGCCGGGCCGGTCGACGATCCGGGCGGCGGGCACCGGCTGGTCGTCGAGCAACCCGCTCACCTCCCGGACCGGGCCTTCGGCGCGCACCGACGCGGTGGCCAGTTCGGCGACGACCTGCTCGGCCGAGTAGCGCGAGGTGCGCGGGCCGGACGGCACCAGCGCGGCGCCGGTCTTCGCCGCCAGCTTCCAGTCGACGGCACCGGAGAACCCCGACCGGCCGGTGGACCGGTCGACCGCGCCCTCGGCGGCAGGCAACACGGAACTGCCCGTGCCTGCCTCAGCTGGGTCGGAATTTTCTCCGTGCATTGTCAACCACCCGTCACGAACATCCACAGTTGCGTAGCGTGCCTGCGATCGCGTCCAAGGCGGGCCTGCTCACCTCCGGCGGTCGATCGTTCGACATCAACGCGAAGGTCAGCACCCGCCCATCGGCGTCCAGCACATACCCGACCAACGCGCTGGACACCGACAGAGTTCCGGTCTTGGCCCGCACCCAGCCGGCGGCGTTACGGTCACGCACGACGTAGCGGCTGGTCAGCGAGCCGGTCGCGCCCGCGATCGGCAGGGCGTCCAGCAGCGGCGCCAAAGTCGTGGCGAGCTGGTCGTTTTCGGGCCTTGCCATGGTGTTCGACGGCTGGATCGCGGTGAACGCGGTCGGCTTGGCCGCGGTGGCCACGATCCGGTCGAGCAGTCGCGCCGGAATCCGGTCGTCGACCGACAAGCCGCTGTTGTCGTGCATGTCCACCCCGGACACGTCGAATCCGGCCTTGCTCAGCGCGGCGTTCACCGCGTTGACCGCGCCGGTGAACGACGCCTCGCCGCCGGTGGCGACCGAGATCTCCCGCCCGACCGTCTCGGCGAGCACGTTGTCGGAGTAGACCATCAGGTCGCGCAGCCGGTCCCGCAGCGGCGCCGAGCGCACGCTCGCCACCTCGGCCGCGCCAGGCGCCGCGGTGCCGAGCCGCACCTTGGCCGGGTCGAGGCCGAGGTCGGTGGCCAGTCGGCGCCCGGCATCCAAGCCCGGCGTCGCGGTGCGCGGCGAGTATTCGACCAGCGGGCGGAGCCTGCCGCCGTCGATCATCACCGGATCGATCGGCGCGATCGATCCGTCGCCGATGTCGATCGGGTCCCAGCCCTTGGCCATGGACGGACCGGTGTAGGCGGAGGTGTCCACCAGGATCGTGTCGGCGGCCCGGCCGGAGCTCTTGATCTGGCTCACCAGATCGGACAGGCGCGGCCCGTTCGGGTAGTAACCCTTGCCCTCCGGCTCCGCGGTCAGCGTCGGGTCACCGCCGCCGACGAGCACCAGCTCGTTGGGCGCGGCGCCGGCCACCACCTTGGTGGTCACCCGGTGGTCCGCGGGCAGCGTGAGCAGGGCGGCGGCCGTGAGCAGGATCTTCGCGGTGGACGACGGGATCATCGGCCGGTTCGGGTCGCCGCTCCACAGCACCGTCGCGCTGTCGGCGTCGGTGACCTGCCCGGCGAACGCGCCGAGATCGGGGTTGCCGATGATCGGCGCGAGCGCGGCGGCCACCCCGGCCGGGCTCGGCGCGGGGGCGTTCGACGGCGCGGGGGCGACCTGCGGGAAGGGGCGGACCGGCGCGGGCGGGGCGGCCGTGGTCAGCCCGCCGTGCCGGAATTCGTCGGTCCACGGCTTGACCGTGAGCAGCACCCCGGCGCCCGCCGCGAGCACAACGGCCAGCGTGAGACCGAACCCGATCCAGAGATTGCGGCGCCGCCGGGCAGCCAAGCCACCGATGTTCTTACCAACCACAGCCCGCAGCTCTCCTCGACTGATTTCCGCAGCAGCCGCCTGCCGCACCCATGTCCCCGCCGACCACACTATCCTCGTTGCGCAACCGTTCCCCCGAACAACCTGGCGAGTCGGCAGTCGTTACTGCTCATGCTCATAGATGCACCGAAGGAGATGGCGTGGAGTTCGACGTCACCATCGAGATCCCCAAGGGCTCTCGGAACAAGTACGAGGTCGATCACGAGACCGGACGGGTCCGGCTCGACCGGCACCTCTACACCTCCATGGTCTACCCCGCCGACTACGGCTACATCGAGAACACCCTCGGCGAGGACGGTGACCCGCTGGACGCGCTGGTCCTGCTGCCCGAGTCGGTGTTCCCCGGCTGCCTCATCGAGGTGCGCCCGGTGGCGATGTACAAGATGGTCGACGAGGCAGGCGGCGACGACAAGGTGCTGTGCGTGCCCGCCGGTGATCCGCGCTGGGACCACATCCAGGACCTGAAGGATGTGCCGGAGTTCGAGCTGGCCGCGATCAAGCACTTCTTCGAGCGCTACAAGGATCTCGAGCCGGGCAAGTACGTCAAGGGCTCGGAGTGGGTCGGCCGTGCCGACGCCGAGGCCGAGGTTTCCGCCTCGATCCAGCGGCTGAAGGACAACGGCGGCCACTGACGCAGGCACGACGAAGCGGGAAGTCCGTTCGGGCTTCCCGCTTTTCCTGTTCCGGCGCTACCCGGCGGCCCGATCGCGCCGTTGCTTGCGTTCGGCGATCACCTCGTCCAGGTGCTCGCGGAGCAACTGCAGGATCGGCGCCTCCACCTCGCTGTCGAGCCGCTCGTGGGTGAAGTGCGCGTCCTCCATCGGCGCGAAAGCCTCTGCCGCCGAACGGTATGCGCAGTAGGCCTGATGGGTCCGGCCGAGCGCCTGCAGGATGAGCCCGTGCATCACCAGCACCCTGGCCCTGGTCAGTGGTCCGATCGCGCGGTTGAGCATCCGGATCGCCGCGTCCGCGATCGGCTCGGCCTGGGTCAGCTGACCGGCCATCATGTGCACGTGCGCCAAGCGCGCCAGCGCCCAGCCTTCGCGCAGTTCCACCCCGCTGAGCCGGGCCAGCCGGACCGCCTCGCGGCACAGCTCGATCGCGTGGGCGTGCTCGCCCTGGAAGCCGCGGCTCACGCCGAGTTCGTGCGTCGCCATCGCCTCCAGCGCGGCGTTGCCGATTTTGGCCGCGAGGGTCTTCGCCTCCGTCGCCCTGGCCTCCGCGGCGGCGAATTGCCCACCGTCGGACAGGGTTTTGGCGATGTGCACCAGGCTGGCGCACTCGACCGCCGGATCCTCGACCCGGCGGGCCAGCCGGATCGCGCGTTCGGCGTGCGCGAGCGAGGCCGCCGTCTCGGTGCCCATTCTGGTCGACGAGGCGAGCAGCTGCCCGGCGAACGCGATCAGCCGTACGTCGCTGGCCGAGCTCGGGTTCAGCGAGAGCGCGATGCGCTGGTGGTCGCGGCCCTGGCGCAGCGTGCCGAGCGAGTAGCTGTAGTTCGCACCGAGGGTCACCCTGATCCGGCACTCGACGCGCCGGTCACCCACCCGCAACGCCGCGGCGAGCAGTTTGTCGAGCGCGCGGGACAGCTCCTGGCAGTGCGGGCCGCCGTCGATCAATTCCGCGGTGGCCCAGGCGATGTCGGCCGCGGGAGCGAGTGCGGGACCACCCACCCGCGCGGTCTGCTCGTACAGCGAGATCAGGTTGGGTCGCTCGACATCGAGCCAGTATTGCGCGGCTATGCTGTCGGTGAACGTCAGACCGTCGGCCACGGTCTCGCCCAAGTGTTCCGACAATCGCGATCCCGGATTGCACACCGCCATCAGGTTTTTCATGGTGGCCAGGTAGAAGTCCAGCAGCCGGGCCAGCGCACCGGATGTCGGCTCGTCGGCCTCGGGACCGAGGTGGAGTTCGCGCGCGAACAAGCGCGGCAGATCGTGATAGGTGTAGCGCCCGGACGAACTGGTCTCCATCAGGTTCAGGTCGACGAGCGATTCACACAGCTCCTCGACCAGCATCCGGTCCGCGCCGAGGATGGCGGCCGCGCCGTCGAGTGAGATCTCCGCGACCTCCGGCACAGCCAGCATCCGAAAAGCCCTGGCCTGCGCGCAATCGAGCTGGTCGTAGCTGAGCCGGAAGGCCGCCTCGACCGCGAGGTCGCCGCTGCGCAGCGTGCCGAGCCGCTGCTGCTCGTCGGCCAGCCGCTCGGCCAGGCTGCCGATGGTCCAGCTGGGCCGCGCCGCCAGCCGGGCGCCGACGATCCGGACGGCCAGCGGTAACCCGCCGCACGCCTCGAGCACGCTGTGCACGGCGGCGGGCTCGGCGGCGACCCGCCGTAGGCCGGCGATCCCCGCGAGCAGGGTGCGCGCCTCCACCGGGGCGAGCACATCGAGTCGCACGCCGAGAACACCCACTACGCAAGGCAATTCGGGCATCGATGAACGACTGGTGATCAGCACCGCCGAGCCGGGCGTGCCGGGAATCAGCGGGGCCACCTGGTCCACATCGCGCGCGTTGTCCAGCACGACGAGCACCCGCTTGCCGTCGAGCAGGCTGCGGAACTGCGCCGAGCGCTCGGCGAGCGTCGGCGCGATCTCGCCCTCCGCCACGCCGAGCGCACGCAGGAAATCGCCGAGGGTGTCCGCCGCCGGCGTGCCTGCCTGGCCACGACCGCGGGACTGCGCGAAACCATGCAGATCGACGTGCAGCTGCCCGTCCGGGAACCGGTCCCGGATGCGATGGCCGACATGCACCGCCAGCGCACTCTTGCCGATACCGCCCATGCCGTTGATCACGCACACCGGCACCGCGAAACCATCTGCGCGGGTGAGCCATTCGCCGATCCGGCGGACGGTCTCGGTGCGGCCGGTGAAGTCGACCACGTCGGCGGGCAGCTGCGCGACCCGCGCCACCGTGCGGCGCGGGGGCCGCACGATCACCGCCGCGTTGCCGGTATCGCGTTGTGGCGCACGCAGATCCCCGCGCAGGATGCGCTGGTGCAGCTCGGCGAGCGGCTGGCCGGGTTCGATGCCGAGCCGTTCGATGAGAACTTTGCGGGTGTCGGCGTACACCGCGAGCGCCTCGGCCTGCCTGCCCGCGTGATACAGCGCGGTCATCAGCAGTCCGCGCAGTTGCTCGCGCATCGGGTGCTCCGCGCACAGCGGCGTCAGCTCCGCGATCACCTCCGGATAGCGACCGAGGCGCAGGTCCAGCTCGATGCGCTGCTCCACTAGCGCGACCCGGCGTTCGATCAGCTGTGTGCGCTGCCGATCGGCGTAGGGGCCGGGCAGCCCCGCCAGCGGCGTGCCCGACCAGAGCCGCAGGGCAGCGTCGAGCCGCTCGCGCACCAGCTCGACCGTGTGCCGCGGGTCCGTGCCGATGCGCTCCGGTTGCACATCGACCAGCAGATCGTCGACCAGCTCCACATCCACCGCGCCGGGGGCCAGTCGCAGTGCGTAGCCACCACCGAATCCGACGAGCACGGTGGCGGGCGCACCGGACAGGCGCTCCGGCTCCAGGGCCCGGCGCAGATGCAGGATGTGGTTGCGGAGCGCGCCGATCGCGCTCGGCGTCGGATGCTCGCCCCAGACGCCGTCGATGAGTTCGGGCACCGTGGCCGACCGTCCGCTGCGCAGCAACAGGGCGGCCAGCAAGGCTCGGCGCTGTTTGGAGCCGAGATCGACCTCCAGCTCGTCGCGCCACGCACGAACCTCGCCGAGCACAGCGAACTTCAGCATTCGGTCCCCTCTCTCACCATCGGACCTCCAGCTATGAACGTAGACAATCGTCCGACGTCTTCGTCGGCCTCGCTCCGCGAAGTCACCGATGAGCCACTGTTGATCTGACGTCATCGTTACAGACATCCAACCAATGAATCCCTGAGATTTCGGTGACGACCAACTGACGTGGTGGTGCCAGCACTACCGCGGCACGCCAGCAGACAGTACCCAGCATTCGGGTGCGCGCAGCATGGGCGTGCGGGCTCCCGATTCCTAGGCTCGAATCGTCGGGGACGCACCCATGCCTTCCGGCTCGAACAGGAGGAAGACACTGCTCATGAACCCATTTCGGCGCAACTCCGGTAAGGCAACCCTTTCGGTCGTAGTGGCGGGCGCGGTGCTCGCCGCGGCCGCGTGCGGTGGTGAGACGTCGGTGGGCGCACCGGACGAGGCGGCGAAGACGCCACCGCCCGCCGTGGCCGCCGCGATGGACAAGGTGGTGCGCCAGGGATATCCCGGTGTGCAGGTGGTGATCGACGGACCCGCCGGACATCGGACGTTCACCGCGGGGGTCGGCGACCTGACCACCCGCGCTCCGTTCCCGGACGACGCGCGCGTCCGGATCGGCAGCAACACCAAGACCTACGTGGCGACGGTGATCATGCAGCTGGTCGCCGAGGGCAAGGTCGACCTGGACGCGTCGATCGAGCGCTACCTGCCCGGCGTGGTGCAGGGCAACGGCAACGACGGCAACCGGATCACGGTGCGCCAGGTGCTGCAGCACACCAGCGGCATACCGGATTACCTCGGTAAGGGCTCCGGCGACGGCATCACCACCCAGAACTCCGAACAGATCGACCCGGACGATGAAGCCTTGCGGTGGCAGCACTTCGAGATGGCCGAGTTGGTCCGCCGGGCGATGACGGCACCGCCGCAGTTCGAACCGGGCGCGAAATCCGTTTATACGAACACCAATTACCTGCTGGCCGGCCTGCTCATCGAGAAGGTGACCGGCAATCCGGCCGCCGACGAGATCGGGCGCCGGATTCTCGAGCCGCTGGGCCTGCGCGACACCTATGTGCCCGCGTCCCGTGAAACCGGCATCCGCGGCCCGCACGCCCGTGGGTACCACCGAATCGACGGCAAGCAAGTCGATTTCACCGACTTGGACCCGTCCTGGGGCGCCACCGCGGGCGACATGATCGCCACCTCGACCGACATGAACCGGTTCTTCACCGCGCTGCTGGCCGGAAAGCTCGTGCCGCCCGCGCAATTGGCCGAGATGCAGCGCACCGTCCCGTTCGACCGCATGCCCGGCGCGGACTACGGCCTCGCCCTGATCCACCGAACCGCGCCGTGCGGCAAACAGGTTTGGGGGCACGGCGGCAGCATTCCCGGTTTCGAGACCCGCAACGGCGTGACGGCCGAAGGCACCGCGGTGACCGTCACGGTCAACCAGCTGCCTGCCACCGAGGAGGAGGCGGATGCGGTCACCGGTGTGCTGGACGCCGCTCTGTGCGCCTCGTGATCGCCCCGCCAACCAGTAACCACGACCCCCACATCGGCTGCCGCCGAACAACTTTCGAGGAGCAACAGTGAAACGCGCGAAAGGGCTGACGGTCGCCTTGACCAGCCTGGTCGCCTGCGCCGGACTGATCGGCTGTGCCGGTCCCGAGGCCGAGGCGAAGCCGCCGACCCCGGTGCCGGACCGGTTCACCAGTCAACAGCTGGACTGGAAAGCCTGCGGGGTTCCGAAACTGGACGAGGCCGGGGCGCAGTGCGCCGACGTCACCGTGCCGGTGAATTACGCCGACCCGCAAGGGCCGACGCTCACCGTGGCGATCTCCCGGATCGCGGGCACCGACCCCGCACCGCAACGCGGCGTCATGCTGTCCAACTCCGGCGGTCCCGGCGGCGAGGGTCTGGACTTCATGGTCGACGTCGGCAAGGCGATGACACCCGAGGTGCGGGCCCGCTACGACCTGATCGGCATGGACCCGCGCGGCGTCGGACGCTCGTCCGCCGTCGACTGCCGGTGGCCGGTCGGCTTCGGGCTGCAGTCGGCGGGCCTCGACGCGGCCGGGTTCGCGGAGTCCGTTGCGGCACAGGGCGATCTGGCCGCCCGGTGCGCCGCCACCGAGGGTGCCCGGCTGCCCTACATCACCACCCGCAACACCGCGCGGGACATGGACGTCATCCGCGGCATCCTCGGCGCGGAGAAGATCAGCTACTTCGGCACCTCGTACGGCACCTACCTCGGCGCGGTGTACATGCAGATGTTCCCCGAGCGCAGCGACCGGATGGTGCTGGACAGCGCGGCCGACCCGGACGCGTACGGGACGGTCGGCATGATGCAGGCCATGGGCCCGGCCAACGAGGCCGCGCTCGACCTGTGGGCGGATTGGGTCGCGGCGCGCGACGGCGAATACCACTTCGGCACCAGCCGGGCCCAGGTCCGCGGCGCCGTCCAGGATCTGATCAAACAGGCTGCGGACAAGCCGATTCGGTTGGGCGAGTATGAGATCGACGAACATTGGCTGCCGGTGGTGCTGTTCGTCGGGCTGGACAGCCCGGACCAGTACGAGATGCTGGCCGGTCAAATGCGTACCATCGCCGACGCCGCCGCGGGCAAGCCCGCCCAGCCCGACGAAACGTTGGACGCCACCCTCGGGTTCTCCTTGAAGGCCCGGCCGAAAAACAACTCGTCGCAGATGGCCATCATGTGCGGTGACGTCGCCGCGCCGCGGGATCCTGGCTTCTATTGGCGCAACATCGAGGCCGCCCGCGCCACCCAACCGGTGTTCGCCGGGTTCACCAACAACATCACCCCGTGCGCGTTCTGGGCCCCGCCCGCCGAACCCGCCACGGTGGTGCGCAATGCGGTGCCCGCGCTGATCGTGCAGTCCACCGGAGACACCAGGACCGCGTACGACGGAGCGGTCGCCATGCACAACGATCTGAGCGCGTCGCGCATGGTCACCCTGCAGGACGTGCCGATCCACTGGATCTTCGGGCGCTACCCGAACTCCTGCGTGTACTCGGCGGTGAACACCTACTTCCGCGACGGCACGCTGCCCGCCGCCGATATGACCTGTCGAGCCGACTGACCGGAGCCGTGAAGCCCTGAACCCCAACGGGTTCAGGGCTTCACGCGTTCAAGTAGGTGAGCACGGCGAGCACCCGGCGATGGCCGACATCCTCGGTGGAGAGCCCGAGCTTGGCGAAAATGCTCCGAATGTGTTTGTGCACAGCGCCTTCGCTCACCACCAGCCGCTCGGCGATGGTCGCGTTGTTGTGCCCCTCGGCCATCAGCGCGAGCACCTCGCGCTCGCGGGCGGTCAGCGCGGCCATCGGGTCGTCGGCCTTGCGCCGCACCAGCAGTTGCGAGATCACCTCGGGGTCCATCGCGGTGCCGCCCGCGGCGACCCGGCGCAGCGAATCGAGGAAGCGGTCCACCTTGCCGACCCGCTCCTTGAGCAGATAACCGACACCGCCCATGCCGTCACCGAGCAGCTCCGCGGCGTAGCTGTCCTCCACCCAGGACGACAGCACCAGCACCGGCAGGCCGGGGTGCAGCTTGCGCGCGCTGACCGCCGCGCGTAAACCGTCATCGGTGAACGTCGGCGGCAGGCGCACATCGACGACGACCGCGTCCGGCCGATCCGCGGCCACCGCCGCGAGGAAGTCCTCCGCGTTGTCCACAGCGGCCACCACCTCGATGCCCGCGGTACTCAACAGCAGCACCAGCCCCTCCCGCAGCAGGGCATTGTCCTCGGCGATCATGACCCGCACGGCAACTCCACCCGCAATACAGTAGGGCCACCGGGTGGACTGGTCAGCGTCATCCGGCCGTCGAGCGCCTCGGCCCTGCGCCGGATGCCGGCCAGTCCGCCGCCGTAGGTCTCCACCGCGCCGCCTACCCCGTCGTCGCGGACCTCGATCGTCAGCAGTTCGGGCGCACCGCCGAGCACCAGCGAGATGCCCGCGGCGCCGGAGTGCTTGGTGGCGTTGGTGAGTGCCTCGGTGATGACGAAGTACGCCGCCGCCTCCACCGCGGCGGGTCGCCTGCCGACCTCGCGCAGATCGAGCACACAGGGGATCGGGTTGCGGGCGGCCACCGCCGAGATGGCGCTCGCCAGTCCGCGATCGGTGAGCACCGGCGGATACACGTTGCGCACCACGTCCCGCAGTTCGGCCAGCGCGGCCGTCGCGGTGTCCTGCGCCTTGCGCACCAGACCCTGCGCCGTCTCCGGATCCTGGTCGCGCAGTTGATCGGCCAGCCCGAGCTGCATGATCACCGCCGCCAGCCGGGCCTGCGCGCCGTCGTGCAGGTCGCGCTCGATCCGGCGCAGCTCGGCGCCGTGCGCGTCCAGCGCGGCGGCCCTGGTCGCGGTGAGCGCCGCGACCCGGTCGGCCAGCATGGCGCCCTCGGTCGGTTTCAGCAGCGCGTGGGTGGCCATGGCCTGCCAGCGCGCGGCCACCGGAAGTTGCAGGGTGACCAGGGCGACGGGGAATGCGAGAAAGAAGCTGAGGATCGCCTTCGGCCACGAGTCGACCACGAAACCGAAACTGGCAAACTGCTCCCCCGGCGGCATCAGCTGCCAGAATTCCGGGATCGCCAGCTGACCGAGGGTGCTCAGCGGCAGCGCGATGGCGAAGACCGCGAGATAGATACCGGTCAGCGCGTGCGCGACCAGCCAGCCGAAGTCGCGGCGGTTCGCCGGATCGGTGAACACCGTCGCGACCCGCTGCCGCAGCCCGCCGGTGAACGGCTGATAGGCATCCGCCGCCGATTCGCCGAGATACCGTGCGGCCCTGCGCCGATCGAACGACACCAGCGGCCGGACCAACCGAATCGCCTCGGGCAGCGCCGGTATCCCCACGCCGATGAGGCAGAACGCACCGACGATCAGCAAGGCGACCACCGCGAACAACGCCAGCAGCGCGGTGACACCGCCGA
Organism: Nocardia sp. NPDC052316; assembly: GCF_044547795.1. Lineage (NCBI taxonomy): Bacteria > Bacillati > Actinomycetota > Actinomycetes > Mycobacteriales > Nocardiaceae > Nocardia > Nocardia sp. NPDC052316. Next base: position 872,001 of record NZ_JBIUBB010000005.1, on the reverse strand, counting down.
CCGCCAGGTACCAGACCGCACCCGGCAGCCGCCGTGCTTTGTCTCGCGCCGAGCGCAGGGCGTTGATCACGTTCGTCATGCTGTCAGAGCAGGACGCGACCGCGCACGCCCGGTGCCCACCGTGCCCGAGGCCGCCTCGACCCCGGGCCCGGCTTCGCTCACGCCGATCCGGACCCGCCCGCCGGTCTGCCCGCGCCGCGATCACCCGGGTCACCGCCGTCGCGCGGGTGCACCGCGCCGCCACCGCCGAGCACCAGCCCCGCCTGATCGACCACGCGCGACTCGGCGTCGAGTGCCGAGTTCGACTCCTCGGCCTCGGCACGGGCCGCCTGCAGACCGCCGACCATTCGCAGCGGCACCTCGCGCCAGAACAACACGAGGATCAGCGCGAGCAACGCGACACCGGTCGCCGACAGGAACACTGTCGACATGGAGTCCGCGAAGCCGACCTTGAACGGCCGGGCCAGCTCCGGGCTCAGCTGCTGAATGATCGAGCTGTCCTTGAGCACCTCGCCTGCCGCCGAAGTATCTTGCGCGAGCAGGCCCTTCGCCAGCGCGGCATCGACGGGGTTGCTGCTGCGGGCACCCTCGACCACCGCGTGCTGGAACTGCGGATCCGCAGCGGCACTGCGCATCTCCTCGGAGATGTTCGGGGTCAGCTGCGCGAACAGGATGGACAGGAACACCGCGACACCGAGCGTGCCGCCGATCTGCCGGAAGAAGGTCGCGGCCGCGGTGGAAACGCCCATGTCCTTGGGCGGCAACGCGTTCTGCAGCGCCAGGGTGAGCGGCTGCATCAGGTTGCCGAGCCCGAAACCGGTGCACGCCATGAAGATCATCGCCAGCCACAGTGGGCTGTCGGCGGTCAGGAAGTGCAGCAGGAACAGGCCGAGCGTCAGCATGGTCGCGCCGATGATGGTGAAGGTGCGGTAGCGGCCGGTCCGCGAGATCAGCTGGCCCGACACCACCGAACCGGTCATCAGGCCGAGCACCATCGGCAGCATCTGCAGACCCGCCAGCGTCGGGCTCGCCCCGCGCACCACCTGTAGGTACTGCGGTAGCAGCGAGATACCGCCGAACATGCCCGCGCCGACCACGAACGAGATCACCACGCCCAGTGCGAAAGTCCGGTTCTTGAAGATGCGCAGCGGGATGAGCGCGGCGTCGCGCAGCGCCTTCTCCACGAAGACGAACCCGATGATGCCCGCCACTCCGATCACGTAGCAGGCGACGGCACGTCCACTGTCCCAGCCCCATTCGCGGCCCTGCTCGGCGACGATGAGCAGCGGTACCAGACCGATCGCCAGCGCGAGCACGCCCCACCAATCCACCCGATCGGTGGAGTGCGGGCGCTTCGGCAGCTTCAGCACCCGATACACCACCGCGAGTGCGATCAGGCCGATCGGCACGTTCACCAGGAACACCCAGCGCCAGCCGCTCACCCCGAGGATCGTCTCCTGCCCGGCGAGCACGCCGCCGAGCACCGGGCCGATCACACTGGAGGTACCGAACACGGCCAGGAAGTACCCCTGGTACTTGGCGCGTTCGCGCGGCCCGACGATATCGCCGAGGATGGTCAGCGCCAGCGACATCAGCCCGCCCGCGCCGACACCCTGCACGGCGCGGAAGGCCGCGAGCTGGTACATCGACTGCGACATCGTGCACAGCAGCGAGCCGACGATGAAGATCGCGATCGCGAGCATGAAGAACTGCTTGCGGCCGAACATGTCGGACAACTTGCCGTACAGCGGGGTCGCCAGCGTCGCGGTGATCAGGTAGGCGGTGGTCGCCCACGCCTGCATCGAGTAACCGTTGAGGTCGTCGGCGATGGTGCGGATCGCGGTGGACACGATCGTCTGGTCGAGCGCGGCCAGCAGCATCCCCAGCATCAAGCCGCTCAGGATCACCAGGATCTGGCGATGGGTGAACTCGGGCGGCGACTCCACCTTCTCAGCCGTTGTCACGACTGCGCCTCGCTGACGCTCGGCTCCGTCGCGCCAACAGGCGCTGTAATCTCGGTTCGCTCGCTTCGCTCGCTCACGTCTCGTTCTCCGTCCCAGTAAAGGTCTCGTCCCAGTTGCGGCGCATCGCGGCGATCATCTCGGGCCTGGTGCGCTCGAAGTCGTCCACGAACTGTTCGAGCAGTCCGGCGAAGTCGGCCCGAGCCTGCGGCGTCCATTCGGCCATCACCCGGGTCAGGTTCTCGTTGCGACGCCTGCGGATCTCCTCGGCGACGGCACGACCACGCTCGGTGACGACGAGCACGGTGGCTCTACCGTCGTCCGGGTCGGCCTGCCGCTCGACCAATTTCTTGCCGACGAGCTGAGCTACCTGACGACTCACCGTCGAGGCGTCCGAGTGCAGCGCGCCGGCCAGCGCGCCCGAACGCATCGGCCCGTCACAGCACAGGCGGATCAGCGCGCCGAAGGCGGCCGGATCCAGTCCATCCTTGGTCCACGTGCTGAGCTGGGCCGCGGTGCGGTCGCGAATTCGCTGCAATCGGGTGAGTTGCATCGCGATCGTGTCGATCGTCCGGTCGTCCACACCTCATCCTTGCTTGCATCAATCAATTAGTTGCGCAATGCAAGTATGCGGACGACCGGCCTACTGGGGCAAGCGATATACGGCGCTTTACTCGCCCTTGAACTCCGGTGCCCGCTTCTCGAACACCGCCTTGATCGCCTCGGTGAGGTCCTGCGACGGCAGGAACGCGGAGTTCCACGCGGACACATAGCGCAGCCCGGCCGCCACCTCGTCCTTGCGCCGCTGATCAAGCACGTCCTTCACACCCTGCACCACCAGCGGCGGGTTCACCGCGATCTCGCGTGCCGTGGCGTGTGCGGCGTCCAGTGCCGCGGCCTGATCCGCGAACACCTCGTTGACCAGGCCGATCTTCTCCGCCCGCGCCGCGTCGATGTCCTTGCCGGTGTAGGCCAGCTCGCGCAGCTGGCCCTCGCCGATGATGCCGGGCAGCCGTTGCAGCGAACCGATGTCGGCCACGATGGCGACCTTCGCCTCACGCAGGCTGAACTTCGCGTCCGCGCTCGCGTAGCGGATATCGACGGCGGCGATCAGGTCGAGGCCGCCGCCGATGCACCAGCCGGAGACGGCCGCGATCACCGGCTTGCGGCAGTCCGCCACCGCGGTCACCGCACCCTGCATCTTGCGCAGCTCCACCAGGAACTCGGTGCGCGGCGCGGCCAGCGCCCGATCGGCCATCAGCGGGCCGAACATGCCGCTCATCGCGGGCAGATCGAGGCCGTAGGAGAAGTGCTTGCCCGAACCGGTGAGCACGATCGCGCGCACCTCGGGGTCGGCGTCGAGCGCCCCGAATATCTCCGGCAGCTCCCGCCAGAAATCCGGGCCCATCGCATTGCCCTTGCCGGGACCCGTCAACGTGACCTGCGCGACGTGGTCCTTCGTCTCAACGGTAAAAGCCTGCCAGTCAGTCATTTGTACAGCGTATCGAGGACAGCGCGGCTCAATACTGCGCATCCCGAAATGGGCATGTACCAGTGCTGCCCCTCCCCACCCGACCCAGCCACCACAGCGCGAGTTCTGCGAGCGCCGTTCGCGGCCCGTCTCGCGTCCGAGCGGCCGAAGCGCATGCGACGAAGTCGCGAGTCTCGGCCGCTCGGACGCGAGACACCCGGGGGCCGCGAACACGCCGCGCCCGCGCGGCAGAAAAATACTGTAAAACCTGGGCAAAATTGGTGTGGGGCACTGGTTCACGCCTGGCCGCCGGGCGGATCATGGATGGTGTCAGCAAACCTCGATACTGGATTCGGAGGCCATCATGCTGATGCATCAGGGAATCGGCCTCGAGCGGTTCAACCAAATCTCGCGTGCGCGTGCGATACACGCGTTGTTCGCCTGCTGCTGCAATGTCACCTGGGCCGCCACCCTCGCCGATGCCCGGCCCTATCCGAACAGGGACGCGCTGCTGGCCATGGCCGATGTCGAGTTACTCGCGCTGTCCCAGGACGATCTGGATCGGGCACTCGAAGCAGTTGTGCACGAACAGGTCTCGGGCGGCAGTATGGCCGAGCTCGCGCAGATCACCCAGGCGCGCATCACCAGGATGCTCGGGCCGAGCGAGGGCTATCCGGAATACTGACGCATTCGCCGAGTAGCCCGGCGCACCACCCGCAATCGCTCTACTCTGGTGGCATGCGCAGGTCGACATTGCCACCGATCGCCTGCCGAGTCGCGGACACCCTCATCGCCCGAGGCCATCACGGTGTCATCGTGACCCAGCCGGCCCCCACCCCCACCGTTGCGGATGCCGCGCGCACGCTCGGCGTCGACGTGGGCGCCATCACCAGCTCCCTGGTCTTCCTGCTGGACGAGGACCCGGTACTGCTCCTGGTCTCCGGCGCACACGAGGTAGATCTCGAGTCCACCGGAAAACGCTTGGAGGGCACCCTGACTCACGCCCCCGCCGATATGGTCCGCCAAGTCACCGGCCAGCCGATCGGCGGCGTGGCCCCGGTAGGCCACCCCACCAACCTGCCCACCTGGGTGGACACCGCCCTGTCGAACCACCGCGAGGTCTGGGCCGCGGGCGGCCACCCGAACACGGTGTTCCGCACCTCTTTCCACGAGCTGGTCCGCATCACCGCAGGGCTGCCCATAGACGTCGTCGACTGACTCTCCGAAGTCAACCCGTCTTTCGGTTCCTTGGATGCTGGTCAACGGCTCTTTGCGTGCCCGATCCCACTGATCCCGCGAGTACCCGGGTAACGCACCGGGCACGGGCTGATCCAACCCCCGCCACCCCGCAGGCCACCGACGGCACTACTCTCGAAAAGGAGTTTTGCCTGAATACCCGGAGAGGCGGCACAGTGACCGAAGCTGAACGGCCCGCCGCGGATTTCCAGATCCCCGATGATCTGAGCGGGATCACCGCCGAGCAATTCCGCGCCTCGATGCGCCACTATCCGGCGGGCGTCACCGTCGTGACGCTGAACTCGCCGAAGGGCCCGATCGGTTTCACCGCGACGTCCTTCGCCTCGCTGTCGCTGGCCCCGCCGCTCGTCTCGTTCAATATCGCGCACACCTCGTCGAGCCTGGCCGCGCTGCTGGACGCCGACTCGGTCGTCATCCATTTCCTCGGCGAACACCAGCACCACCTGGCCCAGCGTTTCGCCCGCACCGCCGAGGATCGCTTCAGCGACCGCTCGCTCTGGACCACCCTCGACACCGGCGAGCCGGTCCTGCACGGCACCCCCATCTGGCTGCGCGCGACCATCCACCAGCTCATCCCGCTGGGTGACCACACCCTGGTCGTCGGCCTGGTGACCCGGGTGCACGACAACACCAACGAGACCCCCGCCGCCGCGCCCCTGCTCTACTACAACGGCCGCTACCACCGGCCCACCAAACTCGGCGACTGAGCGACGTTTTTCGACCATGGCCGTCCGGCGTAGTGCCGGGCGCCCACTTTCTATCGGCTACCCGGTGAGGCAGGGGGCGGCGCCGGTCGGGGCCTGCGAGGTGAAGGGGCGGGTCTCCGGAGTGGGGTTCCAGAGGTTGTTCGTGGTGGCGTAGTTCCAGCTCGGGCCTTGGTGCACGAGCGTGGCTACGGCATCGATGAGCCGGTCGATGTCGGCGGCCGTCGTGCCGAGGCCGATGCTGGCACGGAGGGCGCCGTCGAGTTCGAGGCGGGCGAGCAGCGGATGCGCGCAGAAGCGGCCGTCGCGGACGCCGATGCCGTGTTCGGCGGAGAGATACGCGGCGACGTGGCCGGGGACGAAACCGTCCAGGGTGAAGGCGACGATGCCGACGGTGTCGGGGGCGTCGGTCCAGATGCGCAGCAAATTCACGCCGGGGATCGCGGCGAGGCCGTCGCGGAGTCGATCGGCGAGGTGGTGTTCGTGGGCGGCGAGGGTTTCCGCGTCGATCTCACAGAGCGCGTCACAGGCGGCGGCCAGGGCGGCGGCGCCCAGCACATTGGGTGACCCACCCTCGTGGCGCTGCGGGGCCTGCGCCCATTCGGTGCCCGCGGTGGTGACCTCGCGGACCGCGCCACCACCGGCGAGGTAGGGCTCGGCGTTGTCGAGCCAGTCGCGGCGGCCGACGAGCACGCCTGCGCCGAACGGCGCGTACAGCTTGTGGCCGGAGAACGCGACATAGTCGATGCCGGTGTCGCGCAAACTGATTCGCCGGTGCGGCGCGAGCTGGGCGGCATCGACGAGGATGCGGGCACCGCACTGATGAGCGATGGTGGCCAGCCGCTCCAGCGGCAGCACCTCGCCGGTGACATTGGACGCGCCGGTCACCGCGAGCAGCGCGGCGGGCTTGCTGCACAGCTCGGCCACCAGCCTGCCGACGGTCTCCTCGACGGTGGCGCCTGCCTGCACCACGCGGCGGCCGTGCCTGGTCCATGGCAGGAAGTTCGCGTGATGCTCGATGTCGAGCACCACGGTGTCGCCGGGCACGCAGGAGGCGAGCAGATTCAGCGAGTCGGTGGTGTTGCGGGTGAACACCACCACCTGGTCGTCGGCCGCGTCGAGGAACCGGGTGACCGAACCGCGAGCCGCCTCGTAGCACTCGGTGGAGATCCGCGAGGCGTAGCCCGCGCCGCGGTGCACGCTCGCGTAGAACGGCAGCAGCTGCTGCACCCGGTCGGTGACCTGCGCCAATGCGGGAGCGCTCGCGGCGTAATCGAAGTTGGCGTAGGTGGTCGTCCCGCCTTGGACCAGCGGCACCCGCAGGTCGTCGCCGGAAACCCGGGCGAGGGGGGCACAGTTCTGGGTTGCCACAGCAGTCATCACGAAAATCCCATCGGCTCTGGAACCCGCAATCAGGTGATTCGTCGAGTCCGCGCTTGCCGCACCCGGTCGGGCGTCGGCCTGGTCGTCACCCGGAGCACCCCACCGCGGAGGAGGGTTGCCGACCAGCAAGCCGGGGCTGAACGCTGGTACTCATGACCTGACCCGAGATTGGCAGACCGGAACCCGCGCTGTCAAGTGTCCTCGGCGGCGTGGCCACGGCGCTCGCACACGCACGTGCAGGGGTGGTAGGCGGGGAAATGCGTTGCTTATCGGACGGTATTGGGTTCACATCAGTGGATGTCGCTTTCCCTGCTGCTGAGCTTTATCGGCCTGTGCGTTCTGCTGTCGCTCACTCCCGGCCCTGACTCGTTCCTGGTGCTGCGGTTCTCGCTGGTGGACGCGCGACCCGGGATCGCCGCGGCGATCGGGTCGGCGCTCGGTGGGATCGTGTGGGCGGTGGTGGTCGCGGCCGGTGTCGCGGCGCTGCTCGAGCAGTCGGCGACCGCGTACCGCGCGTTGAAGGTGATCGGCGGAATCTACTTGGTGTACTTGGGCGTTCGCGCGTTGCTCGACCAGCGGCGGCAGCGCAGGGCCGCGCGGGACGCCGAGGGCGCCGGGGGTCTGGCGGACCACGCGCCTGGCACCAGGACGTCGGTTCGCTCGGCGTTCACCGCGGGTGTCGTCTCGTGCATGTTCAACCCGAAGGTCGGCCTGTTCTATCTCGCGGTGCTGCCCCAGTTCCTCACCGAGGTCACCTTCGTCAACACCCTCGCCCTCGGCGCCATCGAGTCGGTGATCGCCGCGGTAGAGATGGTGCTCCTGGCCTTGGTCGCCTCCCGCGCGGTCGCGCTGCTGGGCCGCCCGAAGATCCGGGAGCGGCTCGAACAGGCCAGCGCCGCCATCCTGGCGACTCTCGGCATCGGAACCGCCGCCTCCGCGGCCTGACCGCTGCGGCGCGAAACGCGCTGAGCTGCAAGATCACCAGCGGGATGAGGGGAATCACAGCGGCCTGCGCGCGATGCCCAGCGACCGCCCGGCGAACCCACCGGGTAACCCGCCCACCAGGCGTTGCTTCGGCGCGTCCGACAGAAACCGCCACGACCTGCAACAACCTCGCCCACGGCGGTCCGCGCGGCAACCGCGGCGGTGAACAACAAACGTCGACAACCCCGAGTACCGTGGACAACTGGTCACCATGGTGTTTGCCCATTGGTAACCCAGCTATGACACAACAACACCAGGGAAGCGCGAGGCAGGTCGAATGGGAGGTGGGCAGGGCGTCATGCTCCAGCCACAGGTTGACGCGACGGTACACCCGCTACAACGGACCGCGCACACGCCACCGGCCCGCACCCTCGTCGACATCCTGACCGCTACCGCACTGACCCATCCCGACGCACCCGCCATCGACGACGGCGATACGGTGCTCAGCTACCTCGAACTCGTGGTGGAGATCGAGAAGACGATGGCCCGCCTCGCCACGGCAGGCGTGCGACCGGGCGACCGGGTCGGCGTGCGGATGCCGTCGGGTTCCCGGGAGCTCTACCTCACCATCCTGGCCGTCCTGTACGCGGGCGCCGCCTACGTGCCGGTGGACGCCGACGACCCGGACGAGCGCGCCCAGCTGGTCTTCGGCGAAGCGCAGGTCACCGCGATCGTCACCGCGGCGGGCATCGAGACGACCCCCGCGGGAATCCGTGCGGCGGCGGACAATCCGGCCGACGCCGCAGCGAGCACCCTGCCCACGCCCGCCGACGACGCCTGGATCATCTTCACCTCGGGCTCCACCGGAACGCCGAAAGGTGTTGCGGTGACTCATCGCAACGCCGCGGCGTTCGTGGACGCCGAGGCCAGGCTCTTCCTGCCGGACGCCCCGATCGGCCCCGGCGACCGGGTGCTCGCCGGACTCTCGGTCGCCTTCGACGCCTCCTGCGAGGAGATGTGGCTGGCCTGGCGCAACGGCGCCTGCCTCGTCCCCGCCCCGCGCGACCTGGTCCGCACCGGCGCCGACCTCGGGCCATGGTTGGTGCGCCGGGAGATCAGCATCGTCTCCACCGTGCCGACGCTGGCCGCGACCTGGCCCGCCGAGGCGTTGGACGCGGTCCGGCTGCTGATCTTCGGCGGCGAGGCTGTGCCGCCCGAACTCGCGGAACGTCTTGCCGGAAACGGTGATACGGAGCGCGAGGTCTGGAACACCTACGGCCCCACCGAGGCCACCGTGGTCGCCTGCGCCGCGCTGCTCGACGGCGCGTGGCCCATCCGGATCGGGCTCCCGCTCGACGGCTGGGATCTCGTGGTGATCGACGCGGCCGGAAACCCGGTGGGCGAGGGCGAATCCGGCGAGTTGGTGATCGGCGGCGTCGGCCTGGCCCGCTACCTCGACCCCGCGAAGGACGCCGAGAAGTACGCGCCGCTGCCCTCGGTCGGCTGGGACCGCGCCTACCGCAGCGGCGATCTGGTTCGCAACGACAGCGCGGGCCTGGTCTTCCTCGGCCGCGCCGACGACCAGATCAAGCTCGGCGGCCGCCGCATTGAGCTCGGCGAGATCGACAACGCGCTGCAACACCTGCCCGGTGTCACCGGCGCCGCCGCCGCGATCCGAACAACAAAGGCGGGCAACAAGATCCTGGTCGGCTACCTGACCGGGCCGGGCCCTGATTTCGATCTCAAGGCGGCCAGAACTCAACTCGCCGAACACCTTCCGGCTCCCCTGGTCCCGCGCCTCGCGGTGGTCGACGAACTGCCGACCCGCACCTCGGGCAAGGTCGACCGCAACGCACTGCCATGGCCGCTGCCCAACAGCGCCGACGACGAGGCCGACAACGACCTCACCGGTACCGCGCAGTGGGTTGCCGGACTGTGGGATTCGATCCTCGGCGGCGAGGTGCTCGACCTCGACGCCGACTTCTTCGACCTCGGCGGCGGCTCGCTGGCGGCAGCCCAGTTGGTGACCGCGCTGCGCGCCCGCTATCCCCAGATCACCGTCGCCGACCTGTACGACCATCCGCGGCTCGGCGCGCTGGTGGAGCTGCTGGAGCAGAGCACCCCGGCCGTCGCGGTCGAGGAGCGCGTGGTGCGCCCGACACCGCGGCGCGCCCAGTGGACCCAGGTGCTCGCCACCATCCCGCTCACCACGCTCACCGGCCTGCAGTGGCTCACCTGGCTGGCCATCGTCGGCAATATCGCGGCCTGGTCCGGTTCGCTGCCGTGGCTGCCGCAGCTGTCCTGGTGGTGGACGCTGGTGGCGTTCCTGCTCTTCATCTCCCCGCCCGGCCGGATGGCCATCTGCGTGGTCGGTGCCCGCCTGCTGCTGCGCGGCGTCGAACCAGGCAGGCATCCACGCGGCGGCTCGGTCCACCTGCGGCTGTGGGCGGCGGTGCGCCTGTCCGAGGCCAGCGGTGCCGAGAACCTCTCCGGCGCACCGTGGATGGTGCCGTTCGCGCGGGCGCTCGGCGCCAAGATCGGCAAGGGCGTCGACCTGCACACCCTGCCGCCGGTGACCGGCATGCTCGAACTCGGCGACGGGTGCAGCGTGGAACCCGAGGTCGACCTGTCCGGCTACTGGATCGACGGCGACGTCGTCCACATCGGCCCGGTGACCGTCGGCGCAGGCGCGGTGGTCGGCTCACGATCGATCCTGTTGCCTGGCACCAAGATCGGCAAGAACGCCGAGGTCGCGCCCGGCTCCGCCGTCTCCGGCAAGGTCAAGGCCGAGCAGGAGTGGGCGGGCTCGCCCGCCGCGAAAATCGGTAAGGCGCATCATCGCTGGCCCGCGCACACGCCCGATCGCGCGGCGCACTGGGTGGCGATCTTCGGCGTCACCTCGATGGCACTTGCCGCGGTACCCATCCTCGGCCTCGGCGCAGGCGGGGTGTTCATCGCCTGGTTCATCCGCGACACCCGCACCCTCGCGGGCGGTTTGGGTCGCGCGTTCGCCATCCTGCCGGTCGCGACGCTGCTCAGCCTCGCGGTGTACGCGGCGATCACCATCATCGCGGTGCGGCTGCTCAGCTTCCGGCTGCGCGAGGGCTACCACCCGGTGCGCAGCCGCACCGGCTGGCAGGTGTGGTCCACCGAGCGCCTGCTCGATTCGGCGCGCACCTTCCTGTTCCCGCTGTACGCGAGCCTGCTCACGCCGATCTGGCTGCGGCTGCTCGGCGCGAACATCGGCAAGGGCGTCGAAGCGTCGACGGTGCTGCTGCTGCCCAAATTCACCACGGTCGCCGACGGCGCGTTCCTCGCCGACGACACCATGATCGCCAGCTACGAACTCGGCGGCGGCTGGCTGCGCATCGGCGAGGCGAAGGTCGGCAAGCGCGCGTTCCTCGGCAACTCGGGCATGACCGCACCGGGTCGGCGCGTACCGAAGAATGGTCTCGTCGCGGTCCTTTCGGCCGCACCGTCGAAGTCGAAGGCAGGCTCGTCCTGGCTGGGCAGCCCGCCGGTTCGGCTGCGCCGCGCACCCGAGAGCTCGGACACCGCACGCACCTTCGATCCGCCGCCGAAGCTGCGGATCGCTCGCGGCATCGTCGAAACCTGCCGTTTGTTCCCGGTACTGGTGACCTTCGCCATCGGGCTCGGCGTGCTGTTCACCCTGGCCTGGCTCGCGCGAACCCTCGGTCATCTGCCCACCGCACTGCTCAGCGGGCTGGTGCTGCTGGCCGCGGGCGCGGTGGCCGGTGCGAGCTCGGTGGCCGCGAAGTGGTTGCTGATCGGGCGGATTCGCGCCGAAGAACATCCGCTGTGGAGTTCGTTCGTGTGGCGCAACGAGGTGTCGGACACCTTCGTGGAAACCGTTGCGGCGCCGTGGTTCGCGCGCGCCGCGACGGGTACCCCGGTGCTGAACCTGTGGCTTCGTGGGCTCGGCGCCCGGATCGGCCGCGGGGTATGGTGCGAGTCCTATTGGCTACCGGAGGCAGACCTGGTGACACTCGGTGACGGCGCGACCGTGGAACGGGGCTGCGTCGTGCAGACCCACCTGTTCCACGACCGCATCATGTCCATGGACACGGTCACCCTCGGCGCGGGCGCCACCCTCGGCCCGCACTGCGTCGCGCTGCCCGCCTCTACCATCGGCGAGGGCGCGACCATCGGCCCAGCCTCGCTGGTCATGCGCGGCGACACCGTTCCCCCGTCCACTCGCTGGTGGGGCAACCCGATCGCGCCTTGGTTCGGAGGCGACCCGGGGGCGGCCCGCTGATGCCGGGCAAGTTCTACGAGGCACCCATCGACGAATACCTGCCGCAGAACGGAAATCGGGGCTACCGGGTATCGCGGTACGAGCTGGACCTCGTCTACAAGGTGGCCAGCAACCGGTTGGCGGGCCGGGCCGAGATCACCGCGGTGACCACCGTGGTGCAGCCGCGGTTCTCGCTCGATCTGTCCCAGGCGCTCACCGTATCCAAGGTGTTCGTCAACGGCGCCAAGGCCGCCAAATACTCGCACCAGCGCGGCAAACTGGTGATCACGCCGCAGCAGCGCATTCCGGCGGGCGGTGTGCTCTCGCTGGTCGTCCAGTACGGCGGCGTCCCGCGCCCGGTGCGCGGACCGTGGGGCGCGGTCGGCTGGGAGGAACTCACCGAGGGCGCGCTGGTGGCCAGCCAGCCGAACGGCGCCGCGTCCTGGTTCCCCTGCGACGATCACCCGAGTTCCAAAGCCAGCTACCGGATTTCGATCACCACCGACAGCCCGTACTACGCGCTGGCCAACGGCACACTGCTGCGCAAGCAGGTCAAGGCCAGCCAGACCACCTGGGTCTACGAGCAGGCCGAACCCATGGCGACCTACCTGGCGACAATTCAGATCGGGCCGTACCAAAAGCATCGCATCGTCTCCCCGCCCAGTTCGGTGCCCATGCACGCGGTCGCCCCGCCCCGGCTGCGCGCCAACTTCGAGCACGACTTCGCGCGGCAGCCGCAGATGATGGAGCTGTTCACCGAACGGTTCGGGCCCTACCCGTTCGAGGCGTACACCGTGGTCGTCACCGACGACGATCTGGAGATTCCGATCGAGGCCCAGGGCATCTCCATCTTCGGCGCCAACCACTGCGACGGCAGGCGCGGCGCCGAACGGCTGGTCGCCCACGAACTGGCGCACCAGTGGTTCGGCAACAGCCTCACCATCGGGCAGTGGCGCGACATCTGGCTACACGAGGGCTTCGCCTGCTACGCCGAGTGGATCTGGTCCGAGGCGGCGGGCGGCCCCACCGCGGACCAGCTCGCCCGCGCGGCCAGGCACAACCTGTCCAGGCAGCCGCAGGATATCGCGGTCGGCGATCCGGGACCGCAGCACATGTTCGACGATCGCGTCTACAAGCGCGGCGCGCTCACCCTGCACGCGTTGCGGCTGGAACTGGGCGATCAGGCCTTCTTCGATCTGTTGCGGGAGTGGACGATTCGCTACCGCCACGGTTCGGTGCGTACCGAGGAGTTCACCGATCTGGCCGGGCATTACAGCCGGGTTCCACTGCGGCCGCTGTGGGACAGCTGGTTGGCGGGCAAGCCGCTGCCGCAGCTACCGCCCTCGGCGGCGTAGGTCAGAACACCAGGTAGCGGGAGGCGAGTTCCTCTACCAGCGGATCGTCGTCGGAGACGCTGTTGAGGGCCTCGAGGTCGGATTCGACCGAGACCTGCCGCGGGTCGTCATGTTCGGCGTCGGGGCCGCCGTCTTCGGCGAGTTGCCGCAGTAGCTTCGCCCTGATGCGGTCTTTCAGTGAATCACTCATGGTTTCAGCTTGCCCGGTTCGCGCCGCGCGAATCGCCGGGCGCGCCGGATGGGTCTAGACCGGGGCGAGCCAGGTTCCCCACGGCGTATTGCGCAGCACGGTGTACACCGCCAGGAAGGCGAAGAAAGTCCACATCGTCACGGAGCCGATCGAGGGCAGGCGCATGCGCTGGCCACGCCAGGCACGCAGGCTCCAGTCGGTTATCCACAGCACGAAGGCGAGCACCAGTGGAATCGCAAGCAGGTTGCTGTGCAACGAATCCAGCACCTGGCCGTCGGTGAGGTTGTTGATGGCCCGCATGCCGCCGCAGCCCGGACACCACCAGCCGGTCAGCGCGTAGACCGGGCACACACCGTAGGAGCCCTCGACGTGCGGGTCGCGCACGTGCAGCAGCACGCCGATCCCCAGGCCGACTCCCGCCACGAGTAGCGGAACACCGATGCCACGCCAACCGGACTTGGCCGGATCCTGCTGCGCCGTCGATTCCGGTGCCACGTGCGTGCTGTCCACAGCACCAACGGTAACTGTGGCGTGCCCGCCGCCGCCACAGGATGGCCGTGGGCGCTATTCGGGCTGGGCGAAGCGCAGGGTGTTGCCGAACGGGTCGGCCAGCTCGAATCCGGGGCCGCCCGGGCCGTCTTCAGGGCAGCCCGGTTTGGCGAAGCGGTACTCCTTGCCCGCCAGCTCGGTGTGCCACGCTTGGATGTCGTCCACGGCGATCCACACGACGGTGCCCGGAGTTCCGTCACCGTGGTGCTCGCTGAGGTGTAGTTGGGCCGCGCCGCGCGACACCTGCGCGTACAGCGGGAAGTCGGCACCGAATCGGTGTTCCCAGTCGAGCGTGAAACCCAAGTATTCACAGTAGAACTCGTACGCCTTGGCGACGTCGAACATGCGGAGAACCGGGATGGGTGCTGCGAAGCCGATCTCATCGGAAGCCACGCCCACGATCATCGCACCGGGGTACGACATTTCGTGGTTCGTCCATGCGCGACGCCTACCCGGACGACCAGGTGCCCACTACCGCGTGATCGGTGCCTGTGGAGATCGGACGGGATCGTTGCGGTCCGGCTGCGATCAGGCAAAACCGTTACTGGATCGCCGCTTTCGCGCGCTAACGCAACAAGACGGGCCAGACGATGAAGTCGACAAAGTAGCTCCGCCATGATTTTTTTGTGAACAGAGACAGTGTCACTGCACCGAATTACGGGTATTCCTTCCTTCGAGCCAGAAGTTCCGTTGCGGTGCGCTTGCACTAGCAAGCACCCAGCTTGCACTGTACTGTGGCGGCAGACACAAAGGAGTGCCCGATGCTGGTGAAGTCGATGAAGACTTTGGCGGACGCGCGCAATGGCGCCCTGACCGCCGCTTATCGTGCCGGACTGCGATCACGCACCTTCCGGACCGCGTCGTTGAACGCTCCTACCGCTCCCCTCGAGGTCATCCCGGTCACCACCGTGGACGGCGCCCGCCTGCGGGTGCACGCCTACGGCCCGGCCGACGGCGAGGTCATCGTGCTGATCCACGGCTGGAGCTGCAGCATCGAGTACTGGAACCCGCAGATCAACGCCTTCGCCGACCGGTATCGCGTGGTCTGCTACGACCAGCGCGGCCACGGCGAGAGCCAGCTCGGCCGCCTGCTGCCCAGCCGGGAAACCCTCGCCGACGACCTGTCCGCCGTGCTCGACGCCACCCTGCGGCCCGGTCAGCGCGCCGTGCTGGCCGGCCACAGCATGGGTGGAATCACCCTGCAGGCGTGGGCCGCGCGCTACCCCGAGCAGGTCCGGCGCCGGGCCGCCGCGGCCATCCTGCTGAACACCACCTCGGGCAATATCCGCTACGACACCGACCTGCTCCCGCTGCTGAACAAGCAGCTCACGGTGCAGAACAAGCCGATCACCCTGCTCGGCGCCCCCGTCCGTCTGCCGAACTTCGTCTCCGAGACAGTGCTGACCACTCCCGTCCCGCTGCCCGGCGGCTGGCTGGTCAGCGCGGTATTGAAAGACCGAGTGATGAACAAGCGAGCGACCGTCGACGAGGTGAACTTCGCCCTAGGCATCGTCCGCTCCTGCCGCCCGCTGACCCGTGGCCGCCACGCCGCCGCCCTGGCCGACCTCGACGTCACCGACGGCGCGGCACACCTCACCGTGCCGACCACGGTCATCGCAGGCCGCCACGACCGGCTGCTGCCGGAACGGATGGCCCGCCGGATCGCCGACACCCTGACACGCACCGGCCACCTCGCTGCATACCACTGCTGGCCGACCGGCCACCTCGGCAATATCGAGGCCGCCGAGCGCTTCAACGCCGAACTCGCGCACGTCGCCGAGCAGGCGACACTGCGGACAGCCGCCGCGGGCTGACCCCTCAACTGTTCTCCCGGGTTGGTCAACGGCGCCCGACCCGGGAGCAACACCCCGCGCCGACGATTTCATCGACCACGCCTCGTCCTTACTGCTGAGAACGCAATCACCCCTCGGCAGAAGAGGTTCCACCTGTGTTGATCATCGCCGGTTACGCCGAAGTCGACCCCGACCGGCGCGACGCCTACGTCAGCGCCTTCCACGACCTGCTTCGCCGCTGCCGGGCAGCCCCCGGTTGCCTCGACTGCGCCATCACCGCCGACCCCGTCGACCCGGCGCGGGTGAACGTCTTCGAACTCTGGGATACCGCGGCGCACATGGAAGCCTGGCGATCCGTCGCCAACGCGCCGGACCCCGGCATCGCCATCAAGAACAACCACGTGCTGAAGTACACCGTCACCGACGCCCGCCCACCGTTCGACTGATCGGTTGCGGCTCAGCACTTTTCGGGCGAATGAGGCGTACCGATAGCGCACCGCCGTGCCCGGATCCGCCGCGCCACCGGGATGGTGTCCGCTGAACAGCGGATATTCGGCAACCTCTCCCGGTGGCATCGTGTTCAACGGACGTTCCCCAACCATTTGTGAAGGAATTACGTTGAACACCAAAGGAATTCGCTATTTTGGCATGCGCACTGCGACGGCAGCGATATTGGCAGGCGCGACAACCCTCGCAGTAGCCGCCGGCGTCTCCGCGGCACCTCCCTCAGGAAGCAGTGGCAGCGGGACCGGCAGCAGCGGAAGCGGGAGCGGCAGTGGCAGCGGACCGGCCGCACCACCCACCCAGCAGTGCAACCAGTCGACCAAGTCCGGTGGCGCAGGCGTCACCGAAACCACGCATCACCTCGGCCGACCCGGCCCCACCTCATTCGTCCTGTCCTACGAGACCTTCGCCATCCCCGACCAGATCGAGGTCTTCTACCAGGGCGGCCGAGTCCACAACACCGGCTACATCGGCGACAACATCAACCAAGGCACCGGCTCAGCCGTAATCAACCTCCCCGCAGGCACCGCAACAACCGTATCGGTCCGCGTCACCGGCCCAGGCGGCACCGACTGGAACTACACAGTCCACTGCCCCCGCTGACCTGGCCCTGATCCTGATCGACACCAATCCGCGTGCGGCTCGGCGGCGGTCTATCTGCAACGTCGCCAGCCTCCGGGTTGCCAGCGACCGTCGCACACAGGCACGCGTCGACCGCGGCCGCGTACAACCGCGCCATGCAGAAGATCAAACAAGCCGAAAAGTACGATGGCGACCGCAACAAGCAGAAGCGCGGACGCAAGTAGCAGTTGAGTCGAACCGGAGGGAACCAACCATGACATCCACCGAATACACGACGCTGCACTTCTCCCAAGCCAATCCCGCCGGCCCCGGCCAAGCAGAGGTATCCACCCTGTTGCGCTCCGTAGCATCAACGATCGAGGAGCTCGGGCCGGTGATCGTCGCGGATCTGATCCTGCATAACGAGGTCACAGCAGACGGACACTGGCCGTCGATCACTGTCTACTACAGCAAGAGCGACAGGGAGTAACGCGCCGTTGTCGTATCGAGGGGCCGATCCGTTTTCGCCGGGTCGGCCCCGTCGTAGTTGCGGCAACGGTCAGCGGGGATGCCTCGAACCTCACAGTGAGCAACCCCGACTGACCAGACGGCGCGTAGGGTGACTTTGCGGGGACTTAGTTGGGAGTTCAGCCGAACAGGTTGAACTTCGGCGAGCCAGAAACTGGCCCTGATCTGGGAGTATGGAGCCGCCTGCGAGAATCGAACTCGCGACCTTTTCATTACGAGTGAAGCGCTCTACCGACTGAGCTAAGGCGGCGTGCCTTTCGGCGTGGCGAGTCTATCGTCTCGGGGGGTGGAACGCGAAAACGGGTGGTCACCGGGGCGGATCGGGCGGGGTCAGGTGGTTTGGGCGGCCGTCAGGGCGGCGGCGAGGGCGGCCAGGGCGAAGCGGGGTTTGACGTTGAGGTCGAGGGCTTCGCGGCAGGCCAGGACGGCGTCGATGGACTTCAGCAGACCCTCGGGGCGGACGCGTTGGGCCAGGTCGTGGATCTGGTCGGACATGTCGGGGTGGGTGAGGGCGACGCCGGAGCCGTTGCGGGCGGCGCCGAAGCGGACGGCGAGGGCGTCGCGGTAGACGCCGGCCACGTCGATGAGGGCGCGGTCGAGGGAGTCGCGGCCGGTGCGGGTGGCGCGCGACTTCTGCCGTCGTTCCAAGTCTTTCAGTACGCCTGCGGAACCGCGAGTGGCGCCCGCGGCACCTTTGCCGGTGCCGCCCGCGCCCATCGCGGTGGCGAGTTCTTCGCGTTCGCGGTCGTCGCGGGTGGCGCTCATCTGTTTGGCTTCGTCGTCGGCGGCCTTGACCAGTTCGTCGGCGGCAGCATAGGCGGCGCCGGGTTTCGAGGCGGCGCCGACCAGGGCCAAGGCCCGCTGACGACGGGCCCGCGCTTCTTCGTCGGTGGCCAGGCGCCGAGCCCGGCCGACGTGACCGCCGCTGATCGAGGCGGCCCAGTTGGCGGTCTTCTCATCGAGCTTGTCGCGCTCGCGCAGCACCTGCGCGATGGCGGGCACCGAGGGCGTGACCAGGTGCACATGCCTGCAGCGGGAGCGCAGGGTCACCGAGATGTCTTCGGGGTCGACAGACGGCGCGCACAGCAGGAACACCGTCCGGTCCGGCGGCTCCTCGACCACTTTCAGAAGCACGTTGCCCGCGGCCTCGGTCAGTCGGTCGGCGTCCTCGATGACGACCACCTGCCAGCGACCGGTGCTGGGCCTGCGCGAGGCGATCTGCACGATCTCGCGCATCTCCTTGGTGCTGATGCTCAGCCCCTCCGGGATCACCCGGCGCACGTCGCCATGCGTGCCCGCCATGGTGGTGGTGCAGGCGTGGCAGCGGCCGCACCCCGGCGAGCCGGGGTCGGTGCATTGCAGCGCCGCCGCGAAGCACAGTGCCGCAACGGATCTGCCCGACCCGGGCGGCCCGGTGAACAACCACGAGTGCGTCATCGCGCCCTGCACCACCTCGGCGCGGGCGGCGACCGAGGCGGTCGTCAGCGCGGACTCGACCGCATCCTGGCCTACCAACCGATCGAAGACACCTGCCACGTCGTACACCCTAGCCGTCCGTACCGACACCGATCGCGGGGTCGGCGCGGTGCGACGCGCGGGCCGGTATTGACCCTGTCGCGGGCCGGGCGGATCCTCGAGAGGGAGGTGTAATCACCGTGAAAATTCTGTTGATCACCGGCGATGCGGCCGAAGACCTCGAGGTCATGTATCCGTATCAGCGCCTGCTCGAAGAGGGCCACGAGGTGGACATCGCGGCCCCCGCCGTCAAGAAGTTGCAGTTCGTGGTGCACGACTTCGTAGACGGGTTCGATACCTACACCGAAAAACTCGGCCACAGTTGGCCTGCCGATGTCGCGTTCGCCGACGTCGATCCGGCCGGTTACGACGCGTTGGTCGTGCCGGGCGGCCGGGCACCGGAGTACCTGCGCAACAACCCGGACTGCCAGCGCCTCGCACGGCACTTCGCGGAGGCGGGCAAGCCCATCGCCGCGCTGTGCCACGGGCCACTGATCCTCGCTGCCGCAGGGGTTTTGGTCGGTCGCTCGTGCAGCGCCTACCCGGCCCTGGCCCCGGATATCGAGGCGGCGGGGGCCAAGTTCGTGGACAGCGAGGCTTATGTGGACGAAAATATCGTCACCGGCCGCGCCTGGCCGGATCACCCCGCTTGGATGCGTGAATTCCTCAGGGTGCTCGACAAATAGCGCCGGCTGAGCACAGCGCTCAAGCGATCCGCGAGTAGGTGGTGTTCGCGCCGTCGAGTTCCTCGCGGATGATGTCGGCGTGCCCGGAGTGGTGCGAGATCTCACGCAGGATGTGCAGCAGCGTGTAGCGCACCGTCCACCACTCGCGCTCCGGCGACCACGGGGCGGTCGGGGTCGGGACCGAGGTGTCCAGGCTGTCCACCGTGCGGATCAGCTCCGCCGTGGCCGCCGCGGCCTCGTCCCATTCGGCGAGCAAACCTTCGACGGTTTCGCCTTCGGCCATCAGGTACTCGCCCTCGAACCGCGAGACGTCGAGCTGCGCGTTCTCGTCGCGCTCGGTGAGCACGGTGATCCAGTGGCGTTCGCAGCTGATCAGGTGGTGCAGCAGGCCGCCGAGGGTCAGTTCGCTGGCGGTGGTGCGCCTGCGCGCCTGTTCGTCATCGATGCCGCGCACCGTGATGCGGAACAGTTCTCGCTGGTTGGCGAGGATGCTGATCAGCTCTTCGCGTTCCTGGTCGGCCATGGGCAATCCTTTCGCGGGTCGTGCCCTTCGGACCGTAGTACGGCCGGGCACGACCCGCGAGTTCAGGAATTACCGACGCCGGTCTTCTTCGCCGCCGCCTTCTTGGCAGCCGTCTTCTTGGCGACCGTCTTGGTGGTCGTCGACTTGGCGGCCGTCGCCTTCTTGGCGGCGGTCTTCTTGGCAGCGGACTTCTTCGCAGGCGCCTTCTTGGCCGCAGCCTTCTTCTTCACCGGCCCACGAGCCCGGCGATCGGCGAGCAACTCCATCGCCCGCTCCGGGGTGATCGACTCGATCTCGTCGCCCTTGCGCAGCGTCGCGTTGGTCTCACCGTCGGTGACGTACGGGCCGAAGCGACCGTCCTTGATCACCATCGGCTGACCGGAGGCCGAGTCGTTGCCGAGTTCGCGCAGCGGCGCCGCCGCGGACGCCTGCCTGCCGCGCCGTTTCGGCTCGGCGTAGATCTTCAGCGCCTCCTCGAGCGTCACGTCGAAGATCTGATCCTCGCTGGTGAGCGAGCGAGAGTCGGTGCCCTTCTTCAGATATGGGCCGTAGCGACCGTTCTGCGCGGTGATCTCCTCACCGGAGGCCGGGTCCTTGCCGACCACCCTGGGCAGCGACAGCAGCTTGAGCGCGTCGTCGAGGGTGACCGTCGCCAGGTCCATCGACTTGAACAGCGAACCGGTACGCGGCTTGGGCGCGGTCGCCTTCTTCGCCGTCTTCTTGGCGGGTGCCGCCGTCTCCGCCGCGGCGGGTTCGGGCAGCACCTCG
Source organism: Nocardia sp. NPDC052316 (assembly GCF_044547795.1). Classification (NCBI taxonomy): domain Bacteria; kingdom Bacillati; phylum Actinomycetota; class Actinomycetes; order Mycobacteriales; family Nocardiaceae; genus Nocardia; species Nocardia sp. NPDC052316. Next base: position 851,074 of record NZ_JBIUBB010000005.1, on the reverse strand, counting down.
GTGACGTACGGGCCGAAACGTCCTTCCTTGGCGACGATTTCGTGTCCGGTCGCCGGATCCGTGCCCAGCGAGCGCCCCTCCTGCGGGGTCGAGAACAACTTCTCGGCGACCTCGCGGGTCAGCTCGTCCGGCGGCAGATCGTCGGGCAGGTTGGCCCGCTGCGAGATCGAATCACCTTCGGGGTCATCGGGATTGGTGACCATCCGCTCCAGGTACGGACCGTACCGGCCGACCCGGACGACGACGTCGCGCCCCTCGTCGTCGGCGAACAGCTTGATGGAGTTGATCTCTCGCGCGTCGATGTCGTCGAGCCGCTCGCCGACCATCTTCTTCAGACCGCCGGAGCGCGCGACCGAACCCTCGACGCCGGTATCGCCGCCGAAATAGAAGCTGGACAACCAACTTCCGCGCTGTTCGCGGCCGCCGGCGATGGCATCGAGGTCGTCCTCCATGCCCGCGGTGAAGTCGAAATCGACCAGCCTGCCGAAATGCTCCTCCAGCAGCCCGATCACGGCGAACGCCACCCACGACGGCACCAGCGCGCTACCGCGCTTGTACACGTAGCCGCGGTCGAGAATCGTCTTGATGATCGACGAGTAGGTCGACGGGCGGCCGATGCCCAGCTCTTCGAGCGTCTTGATGAGCGAGGCTTCGGTGTATCTGGCGGGCGGATTAGTGCTGTGCCCATCGGGATTCAGCTCGACCGCGGTGACGCCCTGGCCCTCGTCGAGCGCGGGCAGCCTGGACTCGGCGTCGTCGGATTGACCGCCCGCCTCCTCGTCCACGCTCTCCACGTAAGCCTTGAGGAAGCCTGCGAACGTGATGGTGCGACCCGACGCCGAGAACACGCACTCCTCGCCGGTGGTCGCGACGCCGGTGATGCGCAGCGTCAGCGTGGTGCCCCTGGCGTCGGCCATCTGCGAGGCGACCGTGCGCTGCCAGATCATCTCGTAGAGCCGGAACTCGTCGTTGTCCAGTCGCGCGTGCAGCTGGCCGGGGGTGGCGAAAGTATCGCCGGCCGGGCGGATCGCCTCGTGTGCTTCCTGCGCGTTCTTCACCTTGCGGGTGTACTGCCGCGGCGTGGGATGCACGTACTCGGCGCCGTACAGCTGGGTCGCCTGCGACCGGGCCGCGGCGATGGCCGACTCCGACAGCGTGGTCGAGTCGGTACGCATGTAGGTGATGTAGCCGTTTTCGTACAGTCGCTGCGCGACCCGCATCGTGCGCTCGGCGTTGAAGCGCAGTTTGCGCCCGGCTTCCTGCTGCAGCGTCGAGGTCATGAACGGCGGGTACGGCTTGCGGCTGTACGGCTTGGCCTCCGCGGAGGAGACGACCAGATCGGCGCCGTCGAGAGCCTGTGCCAAGCGGCGCGCGTAGCCCTCGTCCAGTACGACCACACCGGAGGCGGTCTTGAGCTGACCGTCCGAACCGAAGTCACGACCGCTCGCCACGCGCGCACCGGCCACACTCACCAGTCGCGCCCCGAAGGTCCGCGGGTTGCCGGTGTCACCGTCTTCGCCGGGACCAGCGTCGAGTTTCGCGGCGATGTCCCAGTATTCGGCGGAACGGAAAGCCATCCGCTCGCGCTCGCGCTGGACGATCACCCTGGTGGCGACCGACTGCACCCGGCCCGCCGACAAGCGCGGCATGACCTTCTTCCACAGCACCGGGCTGACCTCGTAGCCGTACAGCCGGTCCAGGATGCGGCGGGTCTCCTGCGCGTCGACCAGGTCGTTGTCCAGGTCTCGGGTGTCGGCGGCGGCCGCCTGAATGGCGGGCTCGGTGATCTCGTGGAACACCATGCGCCGGACCGGGACCTTGGGCTTGAGCGTCTCCAGCAGGTGCCAGGCGATGGCCTCGCCCTCGCGGTCGGGGTCGGTGGCGAGGTAGAGCTCGTCGGCGTCCTTCAGCAGGTTCTTGAGCTCGGCGACCTTGGCCTTCTTATCGGGGCTCACCACATAGATGGCCTCGAAGTCGTGGTCCACGTCGACGCCGAGCCGCGCCCAGGACTCGCCCTTGTATTTGGCGGGAACGTCCGCCGCACCACGCGGCAGATCCCGGATATGCCCGACCGAGGCCTCGACCGTGTAGTTACGGCCTAGATAGGGCGCTATCTTGCGGGCCTTGGTTGGGGACTCGACGATCACGAGACGACGCAGGGGACGGCCCTGGTCGGCTGCACCGCGGTCTCGTGTTGCCACCGGCGAATACACCTTTCCTGTCGACCCGCGCGGGGCGCTTTTCGGCGCTGTGCGCGGCTGGGGCAAGCGGGAGCGACGGCTGGGCGTCGCCACCAGACACGTTTATACCTTGACGCTACGTGTGGCCGAGTGCTTGCGACTTGAACCACAGAGCGTACGCGCGTCACTGCGACTCAGTATGCCTTGTGTGCCAGCCCCGGCTGTGCCACGGCGTGTTCACAGGCTCCTGACCTCAGTCGCCGGGTGTGTCTTTGCCCCGGATATAGCTCGTCCCCCACCTCCGGCTAACCGGCGGTGAGGGACGAGTGTGTTGGATTGCGTCGCTCAGCTGAGCGCGCGAACTCCGGTGGCCTGCGGGCCCTTGGTGCCCTGGCCGACCTCGAACTCGACCTTCTGGTTCTCTTCGAGGGTGCGGAAGCCCGACCCCTGAATTTCGGAGTAGTGGACGAAGACGTCAGCGGAGCCGTCCTCGGGCGCGATGAAGCCGAACCCCTTCTCCGCGTTGAACCACTTCACAGTTCCCTGTGCCATTCTGTTCCTTCTCTTTTCTTACCGGAACGGCGGACAACTGGGTTCGTCCACCGGGCCCGTTCCGACCGCTGTACTGTTGGTTCCCCCTGCAGGAAAGCACCAAGCACACCGTTCGCAACATCGATCCTGCTGACGGTTTGGACTTTGGATCCGACCCTCGAACACAGAAGCTTGCGACCAGGAACCAGTGAACCATGTCTTCGAGCAATTCAACAGTCGAGTTACCGACAATTTGCAAAAAAGTTGATCTTGCGAATGCGCAGGTGAGGGACACAATGCCGGAATCCAGACTTGAGGTTCGTTTGCCTCCCGATAACCGAGTGCGCGTATGGCAAAGGGCCTGTGACCCAGGTCGCTATTTGGTATCGAATTGGCAGGTAGACGTTCCTAACCGTCCACGTTTCACACTTTCTGAGCGTGTCGTGGCGCGCGCCGCATGAATCCGACCGACTCGACCGTCCGCACGGCACCCCCTAACGGCCTCAGCTACGGGACATCGTTGCTGAATCGTGTCCTAGTCGGAGCGCCCGCCGACGAGCCCCGATTGACCCACGTCGTCGAGCTGCCCGCCCGCGCCGCCGAGCTCACCACCTGGCCCGATTGGACATCGCCGGAGGTGATCTCGGCATTACGGGACACCGGAGTCGACGCGCCGTGGAGCCATCAGACCCGCACCGCCGACCTCGCGCACAACGGCGCCGACGTCGTGGTCAGCACCGGCACGGCATCCGGCAAGTCGATGGGATATCAGCTACCGGTATTGACCGCGCTGCGCGACGACCCGCGCGCCACTGCCATTTATCTGGCACCCACCAAAGCGCTCGGCGCGGATCAGCTGCGCGCCGTCAGCGCGCTCACGCACGACGGACCGCTGCGCGATATTCACCCAGCAACCTACGACGGCGATACCCCCGCCGAGATCAGGCAGTGGGTGCGGGCGAACGCACGCTGGGTTTTCACCAATCCCGACATGCTGCATCTGGGGATCTTGCGCTCGCATCAGCGCTGGGCACGGGTACTGCGCAGGCTGCGCTACGTCGTGGTCGACGAATGCCACGCCTACCGGGGTGTTTTCGGTTCGCACGTGGCGCTGGTGCTGCGCAGGCTGCGGCGGATCGCCGCGCGCTACGGCGCGGACCCGGTGTTCATCCTCTGCTCGGCCACCACGGCCGAGCCCGCGGCGGCCGCTTCCCGATTGATCGGGGCGCCGTGTGTCGCGGTCACCGAGGACGGGTCACCGCAGGGGCCGCGCACCGTCGCACTGTGGGAGCCGCCCCTGCTCACCACCGTGACCGGCGAAAACGGCGCGCCGGTGCGGCGGGCGGCCACCACGGAGGCCGCCCGGATCATGGCCGACCTGGTGGTCGAGGGCGCGCGGACGCTGACCTTCGTGCGGTCCCGGCGCGCCGCCGAGCTCACCGCGATGGACGCGCGGCGGTTGCTGAGCGAGGCCGATCCGGACCTCGCCGAGCGCGTCGCCGCCTATCGGGCCGGGTATCTCGCGGAGGATCGACGCGAGCTGGAGACGGCACTGTCGGACGGTTCGCTGCTCGGCGCGGCCACCACCAATGCGCTCGAACTCGGGGTCGATATCGCCGGGCTCGACGCCGTGGTGATCTGCGGTTTCCCCGGCACCGTCGCCTCGTTCTGGCAGCAGGCGGGCCGGGCGGGCCGACGCACCCAGGGCTCCCTGGTCATGCTGGTGGCCAGGGACGATCCGCTCGACACCTACCTCGTGCACCACCCGGAAGCATTGCTGGACAAGGCTGTCGAGGCCACCATCACCGACCCGCGCAATCCCTATGTACTGGGTCCGCAGTTGCTCTGCGCGGCGTTGGAGCTGCCGCTCACCGACGCCGAGGTGGACGAGCTCGGCGCGCGGGAGGTGCTGGCAGGCCTCGCCGAGCAGGGATTGATCAGGCGTCGCGCGGTCAACGGTGCCGAGGACCGAGGACGCTGGTACGTCACCGCGGAGACGCAGCCGCACGACGCCGTGGACGTGCGCGGCGGGATCGGCACGCCGGTGGCCATCGTCGACGGCGAGACCGGGCGATTGCTGGGCACGGCCGATGCCGGACGGGCGCCGGCGACGCTGCATCAGGGCGCCGTTCACCTGCATCAGGGCGAGACCTTCGTCGTCGACGAGCTGGATCTCGACGGCGGCGTCGCGTTCGTGCACGCCGCTGAACCGGGGTGGACCACCAGCGCCCGCTCGGTCACCTCGATCGCCATCGACGAGTTGACCGACGAGCGCCGCTACGGCCGGGTGACGACCGCGTTGGCGCAGGTCAGGGTGACCAGTCAGGTGGTCGGGTATCTGCGCACACTGGTCAGCGGTGAGGTGCTCGACCTGGTCGAACTCGACATGCCCGCACACACGCTGCCCACCAGGGCGGTGCTCTATACGGTGCGCCCGGAGTTGCTGGCGCTGGCCGGCATCGATCCGGCGGACGTGCCCGGGGCATTGCACGCCGCCGAGCATGCGGCGATCGGGCTGTTGCCGCTGGTGGCGACCTGCGATCGGTGGGATATCGGCGGGGTCTCCATCGCCGAGCATCCGGATACCGGGCTGCCGACGGTGTTCGTCTACGACGGCCAACCGGGCGGGGCGGGCTTCGCCGAGCGCGGGTACGCCCAGTTGCAGCGCTGGCTGTCGGCGACACTCGCCGTGATCGAGTCCTGCGCCTGCGCGGCGGGGTGCCCGTCGTGCGTCCAGTCGCCCAAATGCGGGAACGGGAACCATCCGCTCGACAAGGCCGGTGCGGCACGCCTGCTCACCTCCGTGCTGGCCGAGCTGTCGGTCCGGTGACGGTGCCGAGCTCGGTTCGTGACGGCACCGAGCTCGGCGTGTGATCGAATGTCTACCTGACCTGGGGCGATCTGCCTGGGAGCCGGACGCGGTGGCTGCGGACCACGGTCCGGGATCCCCGGTCGAATAAAGAGGAATGTATTCAGGTTAACTGAACTATTGCCACATCGCCGCCTGCTTACATGCGCATTCGTTCGTTTCTTTATCCGCGTCACTGCGGACAATTGTGCCGTCTGAAATTATTTGGCCAGGCTATTTGCCGATTTCCGCTACTCGCGACAACGTCTGCGTGCGAGTCAACACTTAGGTTTCTCTCAGTTTTCAACAGGCCCTGCCCGCGCGACAGCGCGCACCATGTGGGTTCCCAACAGACCCATTGGTACATTCCTGTTAACAATCACAGTCGCGTCCCACTCGACGACTTCGCACTCTTCCATCCGCGCCGCCATCCGCCGCACCACCGCTGCCGCCGCAGCGCATCCCGCATCGCCCCCCTCGGCCAATGCCGCGGCTGCCGCCAACGCCGCCAAGTCGGCGGCCGCCTGCGCCCGATGCCGCGTGACAACCACCACACCGACCTGCCCGATCAGCAGCGTCGCCGCGACAAGCGCGGTGACCGCGAGGCACGCGAAGACCGTGGCCGCACCGTCATCGGCCCGAAGCCGGTCCCCCACTGCGCCCCTCGCTGCGCTGCGCACCGCACCTCGGTTCACTCGTCGGCACCCACTCACGGCGTCGTTCCCGGCTCGCGCACCGCGACGGTGTCCGAGTGCAGCGTCAGCAGCGGTAGCAGCGGCGCGCGGGCAGTGACTCGGACGATCACGTGGTTGCCCGCATTGCGCAGCGAGATATCCGCGGCAGGCGGCGCGACGCGGCGGGCAGCGGCGATCGCGTTCGCTTCGTCGCCGCGGGCGGCCAGGCGAGCCGCCTCGCGGGCGGCGTCGACACAGCGCACCTGCGTCGACGCCGCCAGCAACGCGCCGATACACAGCACCACCGCGACGACGAGGGTGGCGAGCGCGATCGCCGCTTCGACCGTCACCGAACCTCGGTCATCACCGAGATACTCGGTGCTCCAACGGTTTATCCGAAACCACCCGACCGCTACACGTTCGTGTTGAGGGCGCGATCGATGATCTTCGTCAGCGCGTTCACAATGCTGTCGCCGGTCACCACCCCGTACAGCACGGCACCGAACGCCGCGGCGGCGATGGTCCCGATCGCATACTCGGCCGTGCTCATCCCGTCGTCGGCGGTCACCGCGTGCACGACTCGCGAACGCAGCTCCATATATACAGCCACCGAACCGTGGATCGCATCGCTCGTCACTCGCTCGATCAGCACCTGATTCCCCTCTCACTGCGGCCCGCGCGGCCGATCCGCACGGACACGTTCCGGTAGGCCGAGCAGACGGTGCGTGCACGGCGCCAGCCATGCCGACAACTCGTCCGCTTCTGACGCACTGGCCTGCCTGCGGGCCAAGTCCGCACGGTGGCGCATAGCGCCTTCGGCGCACCCGCTCGGACTCGCCGACGTACGCCACACCCCAAGGCGGCTGAGCGCGGGCGCACTCGTCGGCGCTCACCCGTGTCCGACCGGCGTAAGAGCGCGCTGTGCCGCCGCGGCCCACCAACTGACGCTCACTCACAGCAGCCCACCGCCGAGCACCCGGCCAGCGAGGCCGATGACAACCGGCACGATGCCGAGGCAGACGAACGCGGGGAGGAAGCAGAGGCCGAGGGGACCGCCGATCATTACTCCGGCCCGCTCGGCCTTCGCCGCGGCCGCATCCTCGACCACGCCGCGCCGCTGCTCGGCCAGTTCGCCGACCGCGACCGCCAGCGAAGCACCCGATCGCGCGGACCGGCGCGCCATCCGCGTCAACGACTCCACCTCCTCCGCACCCGACCGGCCGGTCGCGTCTTGCGCCGCGCGCTCCCATGCCGTTGCCGCATCGGCACCGAGGGCGAGCAGGTCCGCAGCTCGTCGCAGCGCCTCCCCCAGCGGTTCCGGCGCGCCGGGTGCCACCGCCCGCGCCGCGCCCGCCATCGGCAGCCCAGCGCGCAGGCATGCGGCAAGCAGATCGAATACCGAGGCCGAGGCCAGCGGATCGAGTTGCTGCTTCGACGCGGGTACGACGGTGCGCGTCGTGGACCGCCGGAGGGCACGCAGTCGACGGCGCACCGCGACCCGGCCGGGCAACAGGAGCAGTGCGACCGCAAGCAGCACCACCGGCAGGGCCGGATACATTGCCGACTTCATCCAGCACCTCCGCACCAGTCTCATTGCACGATTTCGACTCGAACACAGCGCAATTCGTATTCACATGACCACAGCTTCCCAGGCGTTCCGGGCAGGTGATCGAATGTGTTTGCCACACAACGGATTTGTCCTGACGGCGACAACGCTGTTGATTCATACGAGCACCTTTCGAGTGATGGCATCCGTCCACAGCAAGCCCGCGCAGGCGAGGGCAGCGCCGAGTGGAAGCAGCACGGTCCCTGCCGACGAAGCGAACAGCACGTGCAAGGGGGCGGCACCCATCAGCTGACCGAGACCGAGCCCGAGCAGTGGCAGGGCGGCCAGCACGGTGGCGGTGGCGCGCGCACCAGCGAGAGCTGCGGTGGTGCGGCCGTGGAAACGGATGCGGCCCGCCAGGTCCGTGCGCGCGGCGGACAGCAGCTCGGCCAGCGCCAGTCCGTGCTGTTCGGCCACCTGCCACGCGTCGGCGATGCGAGACAGCTCCGCAGCGACGATGGAATCCGGCTGTCGCAACCCGGCGGCAGCGGAACCACCCAGTCTGCTGCGCCCGGCGCTCACCGCGAACGCCGCGGCGGCTTCGCCCCGCGCTTCGCAGGACGCGACCTCGGCCGCAGCACTCGGATGCGCGCCGACCCGCAGCTCTGCGATCACGGCCTCCAACGCGTCGAGCAGGTAGGCGCATTCGGCGGTTCTACGCCGATCCACGCCCGCTCGACGAACTCGAAACCCGACCGTTCCCACCACCATCGCCGTCGCAAGGAATGGACCGATGCCGAAGACCGACACCGCGGCTACGCCGCAGCAGACGCCGAGCCGGAGCACACTGTCGCGGCGAACCTTTCGAGCCACGACCGGCACGTCGAACAACCCGGCCAACCGACGACGCGGTGGCGATGTCGGCGCCGCGAGCAGTGCGAGCGCCAGACACACCAACGCCGCGCTCATCGGCCGAGCCGCTCATCGAGCATCCGATTCAGTTCGCCCGCCGCAGGAGTCGGGGCGCACGTGTGCCAGGCGGGTGCGATGTGGACGCGGCCGTTGTCGTCGCGGCGGACGAGACCGATCTCGCGCAAGCCCCGTGAACCGTCCGTCCGACGGTGGACGTGCAGCACGATCTGAACGGCGGCGGCGAGCTGGCTGTGCAGTGCGGCGCGGTCCATTCCACCGAGTGCCGCAAGGGCTTCCAGCCGTGCGGGCACCTCCTGGGGCGAGTTCGCGTGGACCGTTCCGGCGCCGCCGTCGTGGCCGGTGTTCAGCGCGGTCAACAGGTCGACCACCTCGGCGCCTCTGACCTCGCCGACCACGATGCGGTCCGGGCGCATGCGCAGCGCCTGGCGCACCAGATCGCGGACGGTCACCGCACCGACGCCCTCTACGTTCGCGGTGCGCGCGACGAGTCGCACCACATGCGGGTGCGGCGGCGCCAGTTCGGCGGCGTCCTCCACGCATACGATGCGTTCGCGCGGCGCGACCTTGGCCAGCAGACCGGAGAGCAGCGTCGTCTTGCCCGCGCCGGTGCCGCCGACCACTAGGAACGCCAGTCGGGCCCGAATGATCCGCTCCAGCAGCTGTTTAGCGTCGGCCGGCACCGCCCCGGCGGCGGCCAGGGCGTCCAACCCCTGGGTGGCGGGGCGTAGCACGCGCAGCGACAGACAGGTGCCGCCGTGCGCGACCGGCGCGAGCACGGCGTGCAGTCGCACGCCGAACGAATCCCCCAGCGCCGCTCCGGTTCCGGACAGCCTGCCGTCGACCCACGGCTGCGCGTCGTCCAGTCGCCGACCGGCCGAGAGGGCCAGCCGCTGCGCCAGCCTGCGCACCGCGGCCTCGTCGGGGAAGGTGATCGCGGTCTTCTCCAAACCGTGTCCGCGATCTATCCACACCGCGTCCGGCGCGGTGACCAGCACATCGGCGACCTGTGGATCGTGCAGCAGCGGCTCGAGCACCCCGGCGCCGGTCATCTCGGTCTGCAACAACCGCAGCGCCCGCAGCAGATCCGTATCGCCGAGTACCGCACCGGCCTCCGCGCGAATAGCGGCGGCCACCTGGGCCGGGTCCGGATCACCCGAACCGCCGGACAGGCGTTCCCGCACCCGATCCAGTAGCTCGGCGGTCACCAGCGCACTCATCGCCGTTGTCCAGCAGGCGCACTCAACACGGCGAGTACCGCGTCGGCCGCGTCGCGCAGCGGTCCGCGCCGGTGCACGGTGAGCCCGCCGCGTTCCAGCCGAGCCGCCAAACCGGATTGGGCGCGCACGGCGGCCAGCAGTGGGAGATCGAGTACCTCGGCGACCTCGGAGCCACGCAGGCCACCGGGCGCGGGCCCGCGAACGATCAAGCCTTGATTGGGGTTCCGTCGCCCGATGTGCGCGGCGACCGCCTCGGCGGCGGCAACGGCCCGCAGCCGGGCGGGTACCACCAGCACGACGAGGTCGGCGGAGTCGAGCATTTGATCGGCGTGCGGGCCGCGTTCGCCGGAAATGTCGCAAACCACCAAATCGCCTGCGGCACGGCCTGCTTCGATGACAGCACGGACGGCGGCGGCGCCGATCTCGCGCGGCAACCGGCCGGCACCGCAGCGTCCACAGGCGAGCACCGCCAGGCCGGGGGCCGCGGCAGGCAGTGCGGCGTGCAGCGCCGCCGCGGACACCCTGCCGTCCTCGACGACCAGGTCCGGCCAGCGCGGTCCGGTGCTTGTCTCGATGCCGAGCAGCAGGTCGAGGCCACCGCCGAGGGGCGCGCCGTCGACAAGCACAGTGTCGCGGCGAAACCCCGCCGCCGCGGATCGCAGCGCGACGGCGGCGGCCAGCGTCGACGCTCCGGCACCGCCTGCCGCGCCTGCCACGGCGACGACAACCCCGTCTCCTGTGCGGTGTTCGCCGTACTCAGCAAACATCTCGATAAGTCCTTCGGCGGCGCCGGGCAGCGCGATGACCCGCTCGGCGCCGACGGCCGCCGCGGCTTGCCAATCGGGTAGTCCCGGTTCGCCGTCGGTGGTCAGTACGACCCCCACCCGGCGCAGATATCCGGCTTCGGCGGCCGCCCGCGCGGCGGTTGTGTCCAGGATCACCAGTGGCGCACCGGTCCAGGCGTGCCGTCCGACGGGTAGCAGGCGTTCGTCCAGCCCGCGTTCGGCCGCGGCGGCGACGCGCCGTACTTCGTCGCGGAGCCGTGGGTCGTGCAGGAGCACGAGGGCCGGTGGCGGGCTGCTGTTGTCCGGCGCCACTTCAAGATTCATGCGGCTGAGCGTGGCCGAAATCGGCTGACGGCAGAAGGGGCGATGGGCCGATTGTGGATAACTCGGGGGTGTGTAGAACTTTCGAGTTCCGCGACGATGACGTTCGGCGTCCGCGAAGGGGGAGGTGAACCGTCCCCGGAATAGAGGACGGCCCCAGCCGGGGGGGGAGGAGGCTGGGGCCGTCGGGTTCAGCCCCGGGGGGTCGGGCTGAACGCGCCTGGACCATGTCCAGGTGCCAGCAATACTACACCCAAGCCCCGCCCACAACGCAAGTCTGTTGCGGCAGAAGTTTCCGGCGATTACGGGCTCCGCGGGGGTGCGGCAAACTCCCCGCTCGCGGCTGCGGATACCGCCGTGTGGGCCGCCGCAGCCTGCGCCGCATCGCACTCGCGCGGTCCCCAGTCGGATCCCCAGTTCCGCACCGCGCGGCGACCGCCGCGGGTCCGCGCGTGCCGTAAGGGCGGTGGCGATACGCCTATGCTGGTCGGGTGGACTCACCCACTGCGGACGGACGCGTCGCCGCCTTCTTCGATCTGGACAAGACTGTGATCGCGAAATCGAGCACGTTCGTCTTCAGCAAGCCCTTTTACGCGCAAGGCCTGTTGAATCGCCGCGATGTGCTGGAAAGCAGCTACGCGCACTTCCTGTTCATGCTGTCCGGCGCCGACCACGACCAAATGGAGCGGATGCGCGCCCATCTCACGAACATGTGCGCAGGCTGGGACGTCGAGCAGGTGAAATCCATTGTGGCCGAGACGCTTCACGAGCTGGTGGATCCGCTGATCTACGCCGAGGCGGCCGATCTCATTGCCGACCACAAGATCCGGGGCCACGATGTGGTGATCGTGTCGGCCTCGGGCGAGGAGATCGTCGGCCCGATCGCGGAGGTGCTGGGCGCCTCGCACACCGCGGCGACGCGGATGGTCGTCGCGGACGGCAAGTACACCGGCGAGGTCGAGTTCTACTGCTACGGCGAGGGCAAGGTCGCCGCGATCGAAAAGCTGGCCGCCAGTGAGGGTTACGACCTCGCGCGCTGTTACGCGTACTCCGATTCGGTCACCGATCTGCCGCTGCTGAACGCGGTGGGCCATCCGACGGCGGTCAATCCCGATCGCGGCCTGCGCCGCGAGGCACTCGCCAACGGCTGGCCGATTCTGGCCTTCTCGAACCCGGTATCGCTGTGGGCCCGGTTCCAGGCACCGTCGTCCACTACCCTTGCCGCGACCGCGGTGGTCGGCCTGAGTGCGTTGCTCGCCGGCGCGATCAGCTATCGATTGCTGCGCCGGCGCAGCTGAGCCTTAGCCACCGCCGACGGGGGCGCGACCGCCGCTGCTCGAGCGGAAGCCCGGTACTTGCCGGAGAGGTTTGCTGAGTGCACACGCAAGAAGTTGCGACCAGGCATTGAACCACGAAACGCCGATCGACACGCCGTGAATCGAATGTTTTCGCAGCTCTTGATGTGAGAGCTGTCACAGAGTAAAAAGGTAACTACGGAAGGTCGGAAGGCCAAGGCAGGACCGGAAGAGAAGGTTCCGTCTCCCATCCAGCCTTCCCAGCACGGACACCAGGCACCCACGCGGAGCGCGCCGCGACAAGGGCAGAAGCGTTGTGGGCCTGCGAAATCCGGGTCTTCGTCGGCGATGGCCTCGCACAGGTTGCGGGGATGAACCGCCGGAGGTCGGACTCTCGCCGAGGCCGTAAACACAACCCACCCAGCACGCTTGGTAACCGGGTAGTCCGTGCTACGCGGGCGGTGAGGTCGGCAACGACACGCCGCCCGCTTTGACGTTCCGTCGACTACCCCGACGCCGAATCGGCGATCGACGTGGCCTCCCGCGCACCATCCTCCAGCGCACCGCAGCACAGCAGCACCCAGCCGCCGACCGCATCCGCCACACCGGACCCGAACGCCGCTGCCGCGTCGAGATACGCCTGCCTGCGCCGCAGCCAGAAAACTTCGGGCACTCCCAAGCTGTGCGGATCCAGCCCGCTCGACACCGCGACCAATCGCGAGGCCGCCCGCGCGACGACCCCGTCCGCGGTCCCGAACGGCCGCAACGCGAGGAGCTCGCCGTGCACCACCGCGGCGATCACGGGAGCAGGCGCGCTCGACCCGAGCACCGTCTGCACCAGCAGATCGAGGCGCTCGGCCACCCCGGCGTCGGGCCGTGGCCTGCCGAGCGCCGCCTGGTCGGCAACCAGATCGGCGGCGGCGAGCAGATGCAATCGGGCCAGCGCCTGCAACGGCGCCCGCTGCCAGGTGCCCACCAGATTCCGCAGCGCGTCACCGTCCAACGCCTGGCCAACGCGCAGCGACCCGGCCAAAATCGGATCGCCGACCTGACCGTCGGCGGGCAGCTCGGTGCTCCCGCCGTCGATGGCGGCCGACGATCGGGCGGCCCGCACCGCGGCTTCGGCGGCGGTCGTCGGCCAGCCGCGCCGATTCGCCTTGTGCCGATGCACCTCGGCGAGCGCATCGCGGGCGCGGTCGGCCGCGGCACGGACACCGGGGAGATCGACGAGAGGCTGTAGCGGATCGGTCACGGTTTACGAGGCTACTTGCGCCCGCCGGGCCGCTGGACCCAGCCCGCCGCGCGATGTCACTCAGCTGACGGAAACGGCCTCATCAGCACGGTTCACGGAAAGCGCGACTATTCGGCGCGCGACGAGCACCGTTGAGGAGTGCCCCGAGCGTGGCCGTCACAGCCCCCGACCAAGCGGCCGGCCCGACCCAACCGGGCCGGGCCGGCCGCCACACTCGTCGACAGGCCGATTGCTCAGCTCACCAACAGATCTCGGCCAGGGATGGCATCGAGCAACCGCCGGGTGTACTCCTCCCGAGGACTGTCGAAGACCTCCTGGGTGGACGCCGCCTCGACCACCTTGCCGGTCTGCATCACCAGGACGTTGTCCGCGATCTGCCGGACGACAGCCAGGTCGTGGGTGATGAACACATACGACAGACCCAACTCGGCCTGCAGATCGTTCAACAGCCGCAGAATCTGCGCCTGCACCAGCACGTCGAGCGCGGACACCGCCTCGTCACAGACCACGACCTCGGGCGAGAGCGCGAGGGCACGGGCCACGGCGACGCGCTGGCGCTGACCACCCGACAACTCGTTCGGGTACCGGCGCATCACGGTGGACGGCAGCGACACCTTGTCGAGCAGTTCGCGCACCGTGGCCTCGCGCTCCTTCGGGGTGCCGATGTCGTGCGTGCGCAACGGCTCCTCGATGGTGCGGTAGATCGAGTACATCGGGTCCAGCGAGCCGTACGGGTCCTGGAAGATCGGCTGCACCCGGCGCCGGAACGCGAAGGCGCCCTTGCGATCCAGCTTCGCCACCTCTTTGCCGTCGAAGGTGACCTTGCCCGAGGTGGGCTCGAGCAGACCGAGGATCATCTGCGCGACCGTCGATTTCCCCGAGCCGGATTCACCCACGATGGCGGTGGTGGTGCCACGCCGCAGCCGGAACGACACATCCTGCACCGCGAGAAAGTCGGTCGACTTCCATGGAACGCTGCCGCGGATCTTGAACGCCTTGGTGAGGTTCTCGACCACCACCACGTCGTCGGGCACCACGGTCAGCTCCGTGTCGGCCGCCGCGATCTGCTCGGCCACCTGCACCGCCTGCTCGCGGATCTCGATGCGCTGCTTCACCGAGGACAGCCGCTGCGACGCCAGCGATGGCGCGGAGTTCACCAGCCGCTTGGTGTACAGGTGCTGCGGTTCGCGCAGAATCTGCAGGGCCGGACCGGATTCCACGACGCGGCCGCGATACATCACCACCAGATGCTCCGCGCGCTCGGCGGCGAGGCCGAGGTCGTGGGTGATCAGCAGTACCGCGGTGCCTAGCTCGTTGGTGAGGCCTTCGAGGTGATCGAGGATCTGCCGCTGCACGGTGACGTCGAGCGCCGAGGTCGGCTCGTCCGCGATCAACAACTTGGGCCGGCACGCCAGGCCGATGGCGATGAGCGCGCGCTGCCGCATGCCGCCGGAGAACTCGTGCGGGTACTGGTTCACCCGGCGTTCGCCGTCGGACATGCCCGCTTCGTGCAGCAGTTCGATGGCCCGTTGTTTGGCCGCCTTCCCCTTGGCGATGCCGTTGGCCTCCAACGTCTCCCGGATCTGGAAGCCGACCTTCCACACCGGGTTCAGGTTAGACATCGGGTCCTGCGGGACCAGCCCGATCCCGCTGCCACGTACCGCGATGACGTCCTTCTTGGAGGCCTTCGCCAGATCTTTGCCGTCGAACATGATCGAGCCGGAGGTCACCTGCCCGGTGCCGGGCAGCAGATCGATGATCGCGTGCGCGGTGGTGGACTTGCCCGAGCCTGATTCGCCGACGATCGCGACGGTCTGGCCCGGATACACCGACAGGTTCACATCGCGGACGGCGGGTATTTTCTTGCCCTCCGAGGTGAAACAGACGTTCAGGTCCTTGATTTCGAGCAGGGGCGACTGTGCGCTGCGGGACTCACTCATCGCTTCCTAGCCTTCGGGTCGAGGGCGTCGCGCACCGCGTCGCCCAGCATGATGAAGCTCAGCACCGTGAGCGCGAGCGCCGTGGCCGGATAGAACAGGATCGCGGAGGTGCGGATCTCCTTCTGCCCCGACGAGATATCGGCCCCCCACGACACGATCGTGCGCGGCAGGCCGACACCGAGGTAGGACAACGTCGCCTCGGTGACGATGAAGACGCCGAGCCAGATGGTAGTGACCACGATGAGTGGGCCCACCGCGTTCGGCACCACATGGCGCAGCAGCGTGCGTATTCGCGAGACGCCCAAAGCCTTTGCCGCCGTGACGTAGTCGCTGTTCTTGGCTTGGATCACCGCACTGCGCGCGATCCGGGCCGCCTGTGGCCAGGTGAACGAGGCGAGAATGAGGACCACGGTCCAGATGGTCCGCGAGTCGAGCAGCTGCATGATCACGATCGCGGCCAGCATCAGCGGGATCGCGAAGAAGATCTCGGCGACGCGCGACACGATCGAGTCGAGCAGCCCGCCGTAGAAACCGGACAGCGCGCCGAGGACACCGCCGATCAGCACGAACAGCACGGTCGAGCCGACGCCCGCCAGCACCGATGCCCGTGCGCCGTACACAGTTCGGGCGTAGATGTCACAGCCCTGTTTGTCGAAGCCGAACGGATGACCAGGACCGCGTGGATCCATGCTGAAGTCGCCGTTGCAGTAGCGCGGATCCTGACTGGTGAACAGCCCCGGCCAGATGACGACGATGAGCACGAAGACGATCATCAGCGCGGCGACGATGAAGATCGGGTTGCGCCGCAGCTGTCGCCAGGCGTCCTGCCAGATGCTGGTCGGCGAGCCCGCGTCGACGACCATGTCGGTGGCGAGCACCTCGACCTCGTCGGGCGGTGCGACGAAGTAGGTCTGCCTGCCGCGGGCCGCGCTCTCCGCGAGGTCGATTCCTTTTCCTTTGTCGAGGTCAGGCATAGCGGATCCTCGGATCGAGTGCGGCGTAGAGCAAGTCGACGACCAGGTTGGAGATCAGGAAGATGATGATCAGCACCGTCACGAACGACACGACCGTGGGCGGTTCGCCACGGGTGATCGCCTGGAACAGCGTGCCGCCGACGCCGGGAATGTTGAAGATGCCCTCCGTGACGATGGCGCCGCCCATCAGCGAGCCGAGTTCGGCGCCGAGGAAGGTGAGCACCGGGATCATCGAGTTACGCAGGATGTGCACCGTCACCACCCGCTGCCTGCTCAGCCCCTTGGCGGTCGCGGTGCGGACGAAGTCGGCGGACATGTTCTCCGCCACCGAGTTCCGGGTCAGCCGCAGCACATAGGCGAACGACAACGACCCGAGTACGAAAGCGGGGACCAGCAATTCGGTGAAACTCGCTTTGCCGGTGACCGTCACCGGCGCGATCCCCCACTTCACCCCGAGCAGGAACTGCGCGAGGAAGCCGACGACGAAGATCGGGACCGCGATCACGACCAGGCTGATCACCAGCATCGTCGAGTCGAACAGCTTGCCCTTGCGCAGCCCGGCCACCAGGCCGAAGATGACGCCGAACACGGCCTCGATGCACACCGCCATGGCGGCGAGTTTGATGGTGATCGGGAAGGCCCGCGCCAGCTCCTCGCGCACCGGCCTGCCGGAGAAAGCGGTGCCGAAGTCGAACGTGACGATGCCCTTCAGATACAGCAGATACTGCATGATGAAGGGCTGGTCGAGGTGGTACCGCGCGCGGAGCTGTGCTTCCACCGCGGGGGTCATCGGTTTGTCGCCGGCGAGGGCCTGAATCGGATCGCCGGGAATGAGGAATACCAAGGCATAGATGAGCAGCGTCGCCCCGAGGAACACGGGGATCATCTGAAGCAGACGCCGCACGACATACCAGGCCATTTCGTCTCCTGGGTCAGTGGTGAGCCGCGCCGTCGGGTACGACGGCGCGGCTCAACAGCGGCTACTTCTCGATGTTTTCGAAGTCGAACAGACCGTTCCAGGCGAGCTCGGCCTTCTTCACCTTGTCCGAGCGACCGGCGTTGGCGATGTAGTCGAGCACCGGGATGTCGGCCATGTCCCTGAGCATCAGGGTCTGCGCCTGCGCGACGATCTTGTAGGACTCTTCCTGCGTCGGCGCGGCGAGCGCGGCGTCGAGCAGCTTGTCGAACTCCGGGTTCTTCCAGTCGACGTTGTTGGTCTCGGAGTAGCTGTAGTACTGCGAGGTCAGGAACTGCAGCATGGTCGGGTAGTCACCCTGCCAGCCGTAGCGGAACGCCTTGCCGATGGTCTTGGCGTTCACCTCGTCGCGGATGTTCTTGAACGTCGGGTACGGCGCGCCGACGGCGTCGATGCCGAGGGTGTTCTTGATGCTGTTGGCCACGGCTTCGATCCAGGCCTGGTGGCCGCCGTCGGAGTTGTAGGCGATCTCGTAACGGCCCGACCACGGGGAGATGGCGTTGGCCTGGGCCCACACCTTCTTGGCCTCTTCGGGGTTGAAGTTCAGCGCCTCGGAGCCGGGCAGGTTCGGGTTGAAGCCGGGCAGCGAGGCCGAGGTGAAGTCGCGCGCGGGCAGCCGGGAGCCGTGGAAGATGTTCTCGCAGATCTGCTCGCGGTTGATCGCCATCGAGAGAGCCTTGCGGCGCAGGATGCCTTCCTCGCCGCTGAAGTGCGGGACGTTGGCCTGGATGCCGATGTGCTGGTTCTGCGCGGTGGGCTTGGTGATCGCCCGATCGCCGAGATCCTGCTTGTAGGACCGGAGCGCGCTGTCCGGGATGGTGTCGAGGGTGTCGAGGTTGCCCGCGAGCAGGTCGGCGTAGGCCGTGTCGAAGGACTGGTACATCACGAACCGCAAGCCCTTGTTCTTCGGCGCGCGGCCACCCTTGTACTCCGGGTTGGGCACCAGGTCGATCTGGACGTTGTGCTGCCACGCACCATTGCTGGCGAACTTGTACGGGCCGTTGCCGATCGGGTTCTCGCCGAAGGCCTTGATGTCCTTGAACGCGGCTTCGGGCAGCGGGTAGAACGGCGCGTAGCCGAGCTCGGTCTCGAAATCGATGGAGGGCGACTTGAGTTCGACGGTGAAGGTGCGGTCGTCGACCACCTTCAGGCCCCGCAGCGTCTGTGCCGTCGGCGTCTCCGCGGACACCTCCTCGAACCCGAGGATCGGGGTGAACACGTAGCTCTGCAACTGTGCGTTGGTGCCGAGCGCGCCGTAGTTCCACGCGTCGACGAACGACTTCGCCTTGACCGGGGTGCCGTCGCTGAACTTCCAGTCCGGCTTGATGGTGATCTTGTAGTTCTTCCGGTCGGACGACTCGATCGACTCAGCCATCTCGTTGTGCGCCACACCGTTGGCGTCGTAGTACTTCAGGCCGGCGAACAGCCGGTCGACTACGCGGCCGCCCATGTTCTCGTTGGTGTTGGTGGGCACCAACGGGTTCTGCGGCTCACCACCACCGGTGGTGACGATGCCCTCGTCGGCACTACTGTCCGACGAACACCCGGCCAGGCCGAGGCTGGTAGCCAGCAGCGCGGCCGCGGTCAGCGCCATTGCTCTGTTGAATCTCAACGCGTTCTCCCGTTTTCGAGAAGGGCGGAATCCGTGGCATGCGCATGAGGTCACCAGGCGCATGCCAGCACAATCCGCCTTGGGTGTCTCGGAGGGTAGCCACCGAAACGGACTCTGTCATCGGATTGACCAAGGTTCATTCCACTTGTTCCCAATCCGGCAACACGGACGAAACACGAAAAACATCGCGCCAAAACGACCTATCCACCGGAACATTGCCTCCGCAGAGGTCGCCCGGCGCCTCCCGGATCAGACCCCTCCGTTGCGGATTACGCGACGGCGTGACGGGACCGAAACCCGGTGGACACACCGGACGCGGCGTAGGTCACAGTTGATTACTGTCGAACGTGCTGCGTTTGAATTGTGCGCTCAGGCTACGTGGAAAGAAGAACCGAGATGACCGAAACCGCCGACCACAAGGACTCGTACTCGCCGAGCGCGGAGTTCGCGGCCGCGGCGAACGCCGGTGCCGAGCTCTACGAGCGGGCGTCGGCCGATCGCGACGCGTTCTGGGCCGAGCAGGCGAGTCGGTTGCATTGGCATCAGCCGTGGCGTCAGGTGCTGGACTGGAGCGACGCGCCGGTGGCGAAATGGTTCGCCGACGGCAAGCTCAACGTCGCCTACAACTGCGTGGACCGGCACGTACTGGACGGCCACGGTGACCAGGTCGCCATCCACTGGGAGGGCGAACCGGGCGACTCGCGCGCCGTCACCTACCGCGAGTTGCTCGCCGAAGTCAGCCGTGCCGCGAACTACTTCACCGAGCTCGGCCTCGAAGCAGGCGACCGGGTCGCCATCTACATGCCGATGGTCCCCGAGGCCATCGTCGCGATGCTGGCCTGCGCCCGGCTCGGCCTCACCCACTCGGTGGTGTTCGCAGGCTTCTCCCCCAGCGCGCTGCGCCAGCGGGTCGACGACGCGAGCGCCCGGCTGATCATCACCACCGATGGACAGTGGCGCCGTGGTAAGGCGGCACCGCTCAAGGAAGCGGTGGACGAGGCGTTGTTCGCGAACGGCGATGTGCCGCACAGCGTTGAGCATGTGTTGGTAGTCCGGCGCACCGAGATCGAGGTGCCGTGGACCGAGGGTCGCGACCTGTGGTGGCACGAGACTGTCGCCGAAGCTTCACCGGAACACGAGGCGCAGCCCTTCGATGCCGAGCACCCACTGTTCATCCTCTATACATCCGGCACCACCGGAAAGCCGAAGGGCATCCTGCACACCTCCGGCGGCTACCTGACCCAGGCGTCCTACACCCACCACAACGTCTTCGATCACAAAGCGGGACAAGACGTCTACTGGTGCACCGCCGACATCGGCTGGGTCACCGGACACAGCTACATCGTCTACGGACCACTGTCCAACCGCGCCACTCAGGCGGTCTACGAGGGCACCCCGAACTTCCCGGACGAGCACCGGCACTGGCAGATCGTCGAAAAGTACGGCGTCAGCATCTATTACACGGCGCCGACGCTGGTGCGCACGTTCATGAAGTGGGGCCGCGAGATCCCCGCCGCGCACGACCTGTCCAGCATCCGGCTGCTCGGCTCGGTCGGTGAGCCGATCAACCCGGAGGCCTGGCGCTGGTACCGCGACGTGATCGGCGCGGGCACGGCGCCCGTGGTGGACACCTGGTGGCAGACCGAGACCGGCGCCATCATGATCTCGCCGCTGCCCGGCGTCACCGCGACCAAGCCCGGCGCGGCGATGGCGCCGCTGCCCGGCATCTCGGCGCTCGTGGTGGACGAGGAGGGCAAGCCGGTGCAGCGCGGCGAGACCGAGGCCAACGGCTACCTCGTGCTCGACCAGCCCTGGCCGTCGATGCTGCGCGGCATCTGGGGCGACATGGAGCGGTACCGGGCCACCTACTGGGAGCGCTACGCCGCGCAGGGCTGGTACTTCGCCGGTGACGGCGCCAAACTCGACGCCGACGGCGACCTGTGGGTGCTCGGCCGGGTGGACGACGTGATGAACGTGTCCGGCCACCGGATCTCCACCGCCGAGGTGGAGTCGGCGCTGGTCGGGCACTCCGGCGTGGCGGAGGCCGCGGTGGTCGGGGCGAGCGACGAGACCACCGGCCAGGGCATCGTCGCGTTCGTCATCCTGACCGCCGAGGCCAAGAACACCGGCGCGGCGCTGGTCGACGAGCTCAAGGCCGAGGTGTCGCGCGAGATCAGCCCGATCGCCCGGCCGAGGGAGATCCACGTGGTACCCGAGCTGCCCAAGACGCGCAGCGGCAAGATCATGCGCCGGTTGCTGCGCGACGTCGCCGAGGGCAGGGAACTCGGCGACACCTCCACGCTGGTCGATCCCAACGTCTTCGAGGCGATTCGGGCGCCCAAGGCGTAGCCCGTTCCACGGGGCACAGTGCGACCTCGCGCATTCGCGGCGCGCAAGCGCTGCATAGTAGGGCCGGTGGCGGTGTTTCGTCACCGGCCCTACCCGTTAGGATTGCGTAAGGTGTGCCGGGAAGTCTGGTCGGCCTGCGAGCGTGTCCGACCGCCGAGGCGGTGGATGTCGCGGTCGCAGCGTTGACCGACCGACGCCGAAAGGTTCTCCGTGATCACGCAAGTGCGCTCGGAACTATCCCGCTATCTCCGCACCGAAACAGTCGGCGGTGCAATCCTGCTCATCGCGGCCGCCGCGGCGTTGCTGTGGGTGAACTCGCCGTGGGGCGAGAGCTACGTGACGATGACCGAGACGCCGCTGGCCATCGCGCCGCTGCACCTGGACCTGACGCTGGCGGACTGGACCAAGGACGGCCTGCTCGCCATCTTCTTCTTCGTCGCCGGGCTGGAACTCAAACGCGAGCTCGTCGTCGGCGAGCTGGCCGACCCGAAACGGGCGGCACTGCCGATCATCGCCGCGCTCGGCGGCGTGGTCACCCCGGCGCTGATCGCCCTGGCGGTGGGCTTCGGCGAGCCGGGAATGGATCGCGGCTGGGCCATTCCGGTGGCCACCGATATCGCGTTCGCGCTGGCCGTGCTGGCCATGACCGGTTCGCGCATCCCGACGAGTGCACGGGTGTTCCTGCTCAGCCTCGCGGTGGTCGACGATCTGGTGGCCATCATCCTGATCGCCGTGCTGTTCACCACCACGCTGTCGCTGCTGTGGCTGCTGGCCGCCGCCGCCTGCTTCGCGGGCTGGGCGCTGGCTCAGCACAAGCGGATCAGCACGCCGTTGCTCTATGTTCCGCTGGCGCTGGTGTCCTGGTACGCGCTGCACGAGGCGGGCATCCACCCGACACTGGCCGGCGTGGCCCTCGGGCTGCTCACCAGGGTGCGCCTCGACCCCGGTGAGGAGCAGGCGCCCGCCACCCGGTTGGAGCACCTCGTCCAGCCGATCTCGGCCGGGCTGTGTGTGCCACTGTTCGCGTTGTTCGCCTCCGGGGTTCCGTTGGACGGCAAGGTGTTCGGGGAGCTGTTCAGCGACAGGCTGGCGCTGGCCGTGATTCTCGGCTTGCTGCTCGGCAAGACCATGGGAATCTTCGGGATCAGCTGGCTCGCAATCCGGTTCGGAGTGGCGAAGCGTCCCGCCGGATTGGGCTATCGCGACATGTTCGCCCTGTCGGTGCTCGGCGCGATCGGGTTCACCGTTAGCCTTCTGGTGGCAGAACTCGCGCTTGCCGGCGTCGACGACGGCTCCGCGGTCGAATTGGCGAAGGCCGCTGTGTTGGTCACATCAATGGCGGCGTCGCTCGCCGGTTCGGCGCTACTGTTGCGACGTGGGCGTGTCCACCAGGCGCGGCGGGACGCCCGTGCGCTACAACGAAAGAGTGAGGCCGAAGCAGTGCCTGGACAGGGAGAAGGGTCTACCAAGTGAGTTTCACAAACGGCGGTAACGGCAACGACGCGCAGCGCGGTCGTACGGTGACCTCCATTCCCCTTTCCGACGCCAACCCCAGCGGCAGCGCCAGCTTCGGCACGCTGGTGCGCGACGCGACCGAGCAGATGTCCACCCTGGTCCGCGCGGAGGTCGCCCTGGCCAAGGCCGAGGTGACCGGCGAGATCAAGAAGGGCCTGCAGGGCAGCGTCTACTTCATCCTCGCGCTGACCGTCCTGCTGTTCAGCACGTTCTTCTTTTTCTTCTTCCTCGGCGAGTTGCTCGACGTGTGGCTGGCCCGCTGGGCCGCCTTCCTGATCGTGTTCGCGCTGATGATCGTCGCGACCGCGCTGCTCGCCTTCCTCGGCTATCTGCGGGTGAAGAAGCTGCGCGCGCCGGAGAAGACGATCGACTCGCTCAAGCAGGCCAAGACGGTGCTGCCGCACGGCTTCGGTGCCGCCGCGCACGACGACTACCGCTCGCTGGAAAAACCCGCTTCGTAACCGCGCGCTCGCGCGCGGATACCCCGAACTACTAGGCTGCCTCGGCGTGTCGTCGCACTTCATTCCGGATCCGTCCAGCGTCCGTTTCGACGGCCCGTGGGCGCATCGGGACGTTCATGCCAACGGCATTCGATTCCACGTGGTGGATGCCGCTCCCGAGCGCACCGACGCGCCGCTGGTCGTGCTCCTGCACGGCTTCGCCGACTTCTGGTGGTCCTGGCGGCACCAGCTGACCGGGCTCGCCGAGCTCGGGTATCGCGCGGTAGCGGTGGACCTGCGCGGGTACGGCGACAGCGACAAACCCCCACGCGGCTACGACGGCTGGACCCTGGCCGGCGATATCGCCGGGCTCATCCGCGCGCTCGGCTACACCGACGCGACCCTGGTCGGGCACGCCGACGGTGGCCTGGTGTGCTGGGCGACCGCGGTGCTGCACCCCCGGCTGGTTCGGTCCATCGCCGTGGTGGGCTCACCGCACCCCGCGGCTCTCAAGAGCGCGGTGCTGCGCAACCGGCAGCAGCGCGCGACCTGGCTGCCGAACTTCCTGCGTTACCAGCTGCCGCGCTACGGCGAACGGCTGCTGACCACCGGTGACGGGTTCGAGGTCGAGCGCATGCTGCGCGCCAGGGTGAGCGGATCCTGGTCCGGCACCACCGAATTCGTCGACACGGCGCGGCGCATGCGGTCGGCTATCCAGATTCCCGGCGCGGCCCACTGTGCGCTGGAGTATCAGCGCTGGGCGTTCCGCAGTCAGTGGCGCCCCGACGGTCGCCGGTTCATGGCCACCATGCGCGAACCGATCCGCATCCCCGTTCTGGCCATGCGTGGCGATCTGGACCCCTACGTGCTCGGCAGCACCTTCCGGCGCGGCAGCCACCTCTCCCCGGACCGGCGCCTGACGACCATTCCCGCCGCGGGGCACTTCGCGCACCAGGAGAATCCGGACGTGGTGACCGCGGAGCTGGCGAAGCTGCTCGCGTAGTGCGGCGGTGATCCAGCTGGTTCCCGGGCCGAGTCCGACTGTGCCGAACCAGACCCGGGACTTTCTCAGCTCAGTACGCAGGCACCGGTGCCCACCGGGATGTTCGACCCGGTCGCGGCGTCGAGTTGGGCGCGGACCTCGGCCAGCGTGAGCACGTAGCCCGTGTCGTCGTCGGTCACGGCGGCACCGAAGACGACACCGAGCACCTCGCCCTGCGTGTCCACCAGCGGTCCACCGGAGTTGCCCGCGCGGACGCGGCCGCGCACGGTGTAGACCTCACGTTCGACGGTGCCGTCCCGGTAGATCGTGGGGCCGGTGAGGTCCAACGTCTCACGGATGCGGGCCGCGCTCGCCGTGTACGGGCCACCGCCGGGGTAGCCGAGCACGATGGCACTGTCGCCGGGCCGTGCGGCCGCGGGTGCCTGCGGCACCACCGGCGCGGTGAGCCCGGGCACCGCGAGCACCGCGACGTCCTTGGACGGATCGAACAGCACCACGTTCGCGTCCAGCGGGCCGCGCACCGTGTCCACCACCACGCTGGTAGTGCCTGCGACCACGTGGGCGTTGGTCATGATCCGCTCGGGAGCGATCACGAAACCCGACCCTTCCAGTGCCCGCTGGCAGCTCGGCGCGACGCCACGGATGCGCAGCACGCTCTGCTGCAGCGCGGCGGCGACCGGGCTGGACAGCACGCTCGGGTCCGGCGCTTCTACGGCGGCGATCGGGGCGCGGCCGAAGGGGCCGATCACGTCCGGCAGGCCGGAGGTGTTCAGCAGTTTGGAGAACTCGTTGGGCAGGCGGCGCAGCCAGTTCGGCGCGACCTCGTTGACGTCGGTGAGCACCCGCGAGCCGTTGATGGCGGTGGCGATCGACGGCTGCGACGAGGTAGCCAACGGCAGCGCGAGCAGCCACGCGGTGACCAGCACGGCCACCGCCTGCAGCCCGGCGCCGACCACGCTGTCCACGCTGCGGGTGAACGGATGCCGCATCCCGCTGCGCGCGGCGCGCCCGAGCACCATGCCCGCGACCTCACCGATGATCACCAGCACCACGATCAGCAGCACGCCGGTGAGCACCCGAGTGCGGCCCTCGTCGACATGGATCAGGATGTGCGGCGCGATGAGAATGCCTGCGACCGCGCCGAGCACCACGCCGAGAAAGGCGAGGGCGGACGCGACCGCGCCCTGCCGCCACCCCGAGGAGGCGGCCAGCAGCGCGAGCAGCACCACCGCGATATCGAGCCAGGCCGAGGAGGTCATAACGCCATGCCCACGTCGGCGAGGGCGGTCTCTAGATCACGAACGTCCTTGTGGTCCCAATCACGTTCCCAGCCTGCGGCTTTGAAGATGCCCGCCAGGATGCCGCCGGTGAGACCCCAGACCAGCATGCCGTCCACCTGGAAGGCGGGGCTCTGATAGCCGAGGCTGCCGCGCACCAGGAAACGGTTCGCCGGATCGAGCAACGCGGACAACGGCACTCGCACCACCCGTTCGGTCTCGCTCTCGTCGACCACGCCGACCTCGCTGGGGGTCCGCCAGTAGGCCACCACCGGCGTCACGTCGAAACGTGACGGCGGCACGAACAACTTCGGCAGCACCGCAAGGGGTTCCACGCCGGAACGTTCGAGTCCGGTCTCTTCGCAGGCTTCGCGCAGCGCGGTGTCGATCGGTCCGGTGTCACCGGGATCCACCGCGCCACCCGGGAACGCAACCTGGCCGCGATGCTGGCGCATGGTGGCGGCGCGCTGGGTGAGCAACACCTCAGCGTCGGCGGGCAGCCCACCGGGCGCGGCCGGATCGGCCTCGGGCGAGCCGCCGAACAACACCAGGACCGCCGCCTGCCGCGGGGTCGAGGTGAGCGACATGGCGCGGCGCAGGGTGCGCGCGAGAGTCAACGTGTCCGAGGTATCCGCCGCGGGCTCGGTGGCTTTGCTCAGCCACTTCGGAATGTCTTCTGGCACCGGGATGCTCATGCGGCGACTCCCAGTTCCCGCGCGACGGTTTCGCTGATGTCGTCCACCCCGCTGAACGCGCGCACCACGACCTGCGCGACGGAACCGTCCGCGCGCAGCAGCACTGAGATGGGCAGCACCGCGGGAGCGCCGACCGCGGTGCGCACGCGCGCGTCGGCGTCGAGGACACCAGGAAGTTCCACGCTCAATCCGGTCAATCGTGAAATCGCCTTGGCCTCATCAGGGTCGCTGTGCACGGTCAGCACGGTAATCGCGTTTCCGGCACGTTGGGCGAACTGCTGCAAATACGGCAATTCTTGCGCACACGGTCCGCACCAGTATGCCCAGAGATTCAGCAGCGCAGGCTTACCCGCGAGCGCGGCGGCCAGCTCGACGCTCCCGCCGTCGGCCAGGCAGCCGACGGTGAGGCCGGCCAGTGGGCCGGAACCGGTGGCGCCCGCGGCGGGCCGCGGGCAGGCCGCGAGGTTCGCGGCGAGACGTTGCTGCTCGGATACCCCGGCGCGGGCCTGTTGCCCGTTCTCCGCCGCGGTGTCGGCCTCACGGCCTCGCGGCCACAGCGCGACCGCCAGCGCGACCACCGCGATCAATCCGGCCAGCGCCCATCGCCAGGCGACCGGGAATCGTCTCACCGGCCCACCAGCTCGAGCAGGTGCTCCTTCTCCGGGCCCTTGACCAGCTCGGCGGCGGTGTCCGGGTCGGTGGGGCCGGTCCCGAACGAGGGGCAGTCCTTGGCCAGCACGCACACACCGCAGGCCGGCTTGCGGGCATGGCACACCCGGCGGCCGTGGAAGATCACCCGGTGCGACAGCATCGTCCAGTCTTTGCGCTCGATGAGCTCGCCGATGATGTGCTCGACCTTCACCGGGTCTTCCTCGTCGGTCCATTGCCAACGCCGGACCAGCCTGCCGAAATGGGTGTCGACGGTGATGCCGGGCACACCGAACGCGTTGCCGAGAATCACGTTGGCGGTCTTGCGCCCGATCCCGGGCAATTGCACGAGTTCGTCCATGGTGTGAGGCAATTCACCATCATGGCGCTCCAGCAGCGCCTGACCGAGGCCGATCAGCGAGTTGGCCTTGTTGCGAAAGAAACCGGTCGAGCGGATGTATTCCTCCAGCTCGGCCCGGTTGGCCTCGGCATAGGCGCGCGCGTCGGGGTACTTGGCGAACAGGGCGGGCGTGGTGAGATTCACCCGCACATCCGTGGACTGCGCGGAAAGTATTGTCGCGACCGCCAATTCGAGCGGCGTGGTGAAGTCCAGCTCACAATGCGCATCCGGGAAGGCGGCGGCCAGTGTGCGATTCATCCGGCGCGCCCGGCGCACAAGTCCGAGCTGGGTTTCCGCCTGTCGCGCGCGGGATTTCCGTTTCGGAGCGGCGACCGCGGCGGGTTGCGCATCGGTCGCCTCGGGGGCGGACGCACGCCCGTTTTCGGCGGCTGTGGAGGGGGTGACACGCACCTGTCCACCATACGGAACCGTCGGCCAACGTTGCCCGTCCAGTTCGGTTGCCGTGTTCCATCTGAGACCTAGACCGTGTTTACTCCTCCGTATGCAAGGACTCGCTGTGGTGCTCTTCCCAGTGCTGTTGATGCTGTTCGCACTGGGTATGGAGCGGGTCGAGAACCGGCTCCGCAAACTTCTCGAACCCGACGAAGAGGTTCAGCAGTACCTGGACAAAGCAAGCAACGCAGAAGTGAAAGAGCTGACGAGGCTCGGCCTGCCGGCGGCCGTGGCACGGATGCGCAAGCGCCGTGCGCGCGGCGAAGAGCTGGATGTGGCCCGGGCCAGTTAGCGCTCGGCAAGGCGAGGAACCGCGCACATCCGCCGAGCCGCGACGGGCCCGGCGGCGGCAGTTCGGTTGACCAGGCAGGGACCTGCGAACGCCGCCGACAAACACTGGTACGGTTCTTCGCTGCGCCACGCAATCCACTCGTTACGTGGTGTCTGTCACTACGCTGTCATCATGCCGCGTAGACTGCGCTGTTGGCCGAGTCGCTTTCGGTCCAGTACGGAGCCATTTCCCATAAGGAGCACATAAGTGGACGAGGCCCTCGCCAGAGCAGGCATCTTCCAGGGCGTCGAGCCCACTGCGGTGGCCGCCCTCGCCAAGCAATTGCAGCCGGTGGATTTTCCGCGCGGCCACGTCATCTTCAACGAGGGTGAGCCGGGAGACCGGCTCT
Source organism: Nocardia sp. NPDC052316 (assembly GCF_044547795.1). NCBI lineage: Bacteria > Bacillati > Actinomycetota > Actinomycetes > Mycobacteriales > Nocardiaceae > Nocardia > Nocardia sp. NPDC052316. Next base: position 822,530 of record NZ_JBIUBB010000005.1, on the reverse strand, counting down.
ACATCATCACCTCGGGCAAGGTGAAGATCGGCCGCAGATCACCGGACGGCCGGGAGAACCTGCTGACCATCATGGGCCCGTCGGACATGTTCGGCGAGCTGTCGATCTTCGATCCGGGCCCGCGCACCTCCACCGCCACCACGGTGACCGAGGTCCGCGCCGTCACCATGGATCGCGACGCGCTGAAGTCCTGGATCGATCAGCGGCCCGAGATCGCCGAGCAGCTGCTCCGCGTGCTCGCGCGTCGCCTGCGTCGGACCAACAACAACCTGGCCGACCTGATCTTCACCGACGTCCCCGGCCGGGTCGCCAAGGCGCTGCTGCAGCTCGCACAGCGGTTCGGCACCCAGGAGGCCGGCGCGCTGCGGGTCACCCACGACCTCACCCAGGAGGAGATCGCCCAGCTGGTCGGCGCCTCCCGCGAAACCGTGAACAAGGCGCTCGCCGACTTCGCGCACCGCGGTTGGCTGCGGCTGGAGGGCAAGAGCGTGCTCATCTCCGACTCGGAGCGACTGGCGCGCCGCGCGCGCTGACGCGAGACCGGACAACACGCTGGGTTCAGAGCTCCTGGAGCCCAGCGTGTTTGTCGTGCGCTTAGCCCTGGTCGTGCGCTCAGCCTTCGGTCGGGTAGGACTGCTCAGCCGTGGGCGCGTAGGTACTCCAGCTGCGCCTGCACCGAGCTGCGGGCGGCCAGCCAGAGCCGTTTGTCGACATCGGCGTAGACGCGCCGCACCACGTCCATCGCGCTCGCCTTCGGGCCGAGCACCCGCAACGCCTCGCGCACCTGATCCAGGCGTTCCTGCCGGTGCGTGATGTAGTACCGGGCGACCGGCGCCAGATCGGGATGGTCCGGACCGTGCGCGGGCAACAGCGCCTTCCCCGCCCCGATCTCGACCAGCCGGTCCAGCGAGGCCAGATAATCGGCCAGCGTGCCGTCGCTCGAATCGAGCACCGTGGTGCCGCTGCCCAGAATCGTGTCACCGGTCAGCACCGCGTCGTCGAGCAGGAAACTCGTCGAATCCCCGGTATGGCCCGGTGTCGCCACGACGGTGAGGCGCAGGCCGGCGGCCTCGATCACCTCACCGTCGACCAGCGGCGCGTCCGAGCCGCGCAGAAAGCCGGTGTCCTTGGCGCGCACGGGGGTTCCGGTCAGTTTCACCAGGCGATCGATGCCGCCGGTGTGATCGTGGTGCCGGTGCGTGATCAACGTGAGTGCGATTTCTCCGCCGGTGACCTCGGCGATTCTGGCGCTGTGCGCCTTGTCCTTCGGACCGGGATCGACCACCACACAATCCGACCGCCCCGGTGCCCGCAGGATCCAGGTGTTGGTGCCGTCCAGCGTCATCTGGCCGGGGTTGTCCGCCAGCAGCACCGCTGCCGTCGGGGTGACCTGCCGTAGTTGTCCGTACGCGGGATGAGTCAGCGTCATCGATGTACCCCAGTCGATCGAATCCCAGTCCGGGACTTTTCAGTTGTTACCGCACCTCGGCGATGAGTTCTACCTCGACCGGGGTGTTCTTGGGCAGCTCGGAGACGCCGACCGCGGAACGCGCGTGCACGCCCGCGTCACCGAACACCTCGGCCAGGAACTCCGACGCGCCGTTGATCACGATCGGCTGGTCGTTGTAACCGGGTGCGGAGGCGACGAATCCGACCACCTTCACGATGCGCACCACCGCGTCCAGGCCGACCAGGCTGTGCACCGCCGCCAGCGCGTTGAGCGCGCACAGCCGCGCGGCTTCCTTCGCCTGCTCGGTGGTCACCTCCGCGCCGACCTTGCCGACCGCGGACAGCTCGCCGTCCACGAACGGCAGCTGGCCGGAGGTGTAGACCAGCGAACCGGTCCGGATCGCCGGAATGTAGGCGGCCACGGGCGCGGCCACCGGAGGCAGGGTCAGGCCGAGGCGGGTGAGGTTGGTCTCCCATTCGGTCACTGCGGTCATCCCCTTCTCCTTTACTTCGGGCGCTTGAGATAGGCGACGTGCTGCTCACCGGTCGGCCCGGGCAGCACGGTCACCAGCTCCCAACCGTCCGCGCCCCACTGATCGAGAATCTGCTTGGTCGCGTGCGTCAACAACGGCACGGTCGCGTACTCCCACAAGCTCGCTTCACTCATGCGAGTGAGCGTAGCTGTGTCTAATTGGCGGCGCCTGCGGCGCCGCGTGTTCGCGGCCCCCGGGTGTCTCGCGTCCGAGTGGCCGAGACTTGCGCCTGCGGCGCGTGCGCTTCGGCCACTCGGACGCGAGACGGGCCGCGAACGATGATGCTCGGTCTCGCTTCGCTCGGAAACGAAGGTTTACCGCTGGGTTCGGTCGCGGATTCGGCGGCTGGGCAGAGGGAATACGGTTCGTTGCTCAACGCGCAATCATCCGCTGTCTGGTACAGATACACGCCCTGGACCAGGCACTAGGCGGATCCCTCGGGCGCGATCTCAGAACGAGTTATAGGCTCGCGAGCGTGGGAGTACCAACAGCAGTGCCTGTTTCGGCGGAGCCGGGACTGGAAACAGGGTGGCCGAAGCGTGCCGAGAAGGCGCGTCTGCACTATGTCTCCGGGAAGGGCGGCACGGGCAAGTCCACGGTGGCCGCGGCGCTCGCCTTGGCGTTGGCCGCGGGTGGCCGCCGGGTGTTGTTGGTGGAGGTGGAGAGCAGACAGTCGATTGCGCAGCTGTTCGATCTGCCGCCGCTGCCGCCGACCGAGACCAGGATCGCCACCGCGGACGGTGGCGGCGAGGTGGTCGCGCTCGCGCTCGACATCGAGCATGCGTTCCTCGAGTACCTGGACATGTTCTACAACCTGGGCTTCGCGGGCCGGGCGATGCGCCGGATGGGCGCCATCGAGTTCGTCACCACCATCGCGCCCGGTCTGCGTGACGTCATCCTGACCGGCAAGATCAAGGAGACCGCGGTCCGGGTGGACAAGGCGGGCAAGCGGGTCTACGACGAGATCGTGGTGGACGCCCCGCCGACCGGCCGGATCGCCAGCTTCCTCGACGTCACCCAGGCCATGCTGGAGGTGGCCAAGGGCGGGCCGATCGCCTCGCAGGCCGAGGGTGTCTCGAAGCTGCTGCACTCCGATCAGACGATGATCCATCTGGTCACCCTGCTCGAGGCGCTGCCGGTGCAGGAGACGGCCGACGCGATCGCGGAGTTGAAGGCGGCCGATCTGCGCATCGGCACGGTGATCGTGAACCGCGCCGCCGAGGGCCAGCTGCCCATCGAGCTGCGCGCCAAGGCGGCGCAGGGACACGTCGATACCGACGCCGTCCGGGCCGGACTAGCCTCGGCGGGGATCACCCTGTCCGACAACGACTTCCAGGGCTTGATCACCGAAACCGTCGAGCACGCAGCCACTTTGCAGGCACAGGACGACAGCGCAGCCGACCTCGCAAAGGTCGATGTGTCCCGCCTGTACCTGCCCGCCCTGCCCGACGGCATGGATCTGGGTGGCCTGTACGAACTAGCCGAACACCTCAGCGAGCAAGGGGTCCGATAGCCATGACCACGCCGACTGTGGCCGCGCCACTGGATGTTTCGGACATCATCGACGACCGCACGGCGCGGGTGATCGTCTGCTGCGGCTCCGGCGGCGTCGGCAAGACGACCACCGCGGCCGCGATCGCCTTGCGCGCGGCCGAGCAGGGTCGCAAAGTGGTGGTTCTCACCATCGATCCGGCCCGCAGGCTGGCCCAGTCACTCGGCGTCGCCGACCTCGGCAACACCCCGCAGCGGGTGCCGCTCGGCCCGGAGGCCAAGGGCGAACTGCACGCGATGATGCTGAACATGCGGCGCACCTTCGACGACATGGTGCTCGAGCACACCAGTCCGGACAAGGCCGAACAGATCTTCGCCAACCCCTTCTATCAAACGGTCGCCTCCTCGTTCGGCGGCACGCAGGAGTACATGGCGATGGAGAAGCTCGGCCAGCTGGCCGGGCGCAAGGAGTGGGACCTGATCGTGGTCGACACTCCCCCGTCGCGCAACGCGCTGGACTTCCTCGACGCGCCGAAGCGGCTCGGAAACTTCTTGAACGGCAGGATGATCCGGGTGATCATGGCGCCGGGCCGGGGCGTCACCCGGCTGGTGACCGGCGCGATGAGCCTGGCGGTGCGCGGGGTGTCCACCATCGTCGGCGGCCAGATGCTCAAGGACGCGTCAAACTTTCTGCAATCGCTGGACTCGTTGTTCGGCGGCTTCCAGGATCGGGCGGACCGCACCTACGCGATGCTGTCCAAGCCCGGCACGCACTTCCTGGTGGTCGCCGCCGCCGAGCCGGACGCGTTACGCGAGGCGTCGTTCTTCGTCGACCGGCTCTCGACCGAGCGGATGCCGCTGGCCGGGCTGGTGCTCAACCGCACGCATCCGGCGCTCAGCGCGCTCTCGGCGGACCACGCGCTGACGGCGGCCGAGCAGCTCGCCGACACCGATCCGCTCACCGCGTCCGTCTTGCGTATCCACGCGCGCCGGGTCGCCACCGACAAGCGCGAACAGCATCTGCTGCACCGGTTTACCGGCGCGCATCCTCGGGTACCGATCGTCGCGGTGACCGCACTGCCGTTCGAAGTGTCGGATCTGGCGGCACTGCGCGCGGTCGGTGATCAGCTCACCGGCCACCGAGCATCTGCTTGATACATAGACGCATCGGCTATTGGTCCAAACGGAAGTATTTGCCCCCAAACGGAACTGAGCCCGCTTTCGCAGGCTCAGTTCCGAATGTCGGTCGGGGCTACATGGCCACCTGATGCTGGCGTTGGGCCTGGAAGAAATCCGCCCACGAGGTGACCTCGGGATGCTGCTTGAGGAGCGCGCGACGCTGCCGCTCGGTCATACCGCCCCACACGCCGAACTCCACTCGATTGTCGAGTGCGTCGGCACCACACTGCATCAGCACCGGGCAGTGCCTGCAGATCGTCGCGGCTTTGCGCTGCGCAGCGCCGCGAACGAACAACTGATCGGGATCCACTTCCTTGCATCGGGCCTGGGCTACCCAGGCGATCCTTGCTTCGGCCTGCTCCACGTCCAATCGAGCGATGGGGGTTGTCATGTGCATTTGGTGTGCCCCTTTGCAGTCCGAACACCGGGTCAACGGCGCTCCAGAATCGCGTGTCAGCGTCGCAGCAACCCAAACCCCGCTGCGAACTGCACCACATTCCACTTTGAGTGTTAGCTCTATCACACTGGGTTCTCAATCTAGGTAAAGGTATGGGCCTAGCGCAAGACCGCCCTCGGAATTTTTGGTACGTCCGTCCCTGCAAAATGCCGGGAGCGGCGGCGGGTCCGGCACATTCGCGGCGCGCCGTCCCGCGACACGCCAGACTCGCAGCCGCGACACGCCCAATCGTCCGCACGAATCGCCTTCCGGTAAACGCACGGAAGAACGCTCGGACCCCACCCCGTAGGCTGGGGATCGTGCCGATCACACAAACGCTAGCGAGGCTGGCCGGCAGCTGCGCGCTGGCCGCCGTGCTCGTCGCCGGGTTGCTGTTCCCGCTCGCCGGTGGCTTCGGATTCGTCTCGAACCGAGCCGCCGACGCCGTCGACAACGTGTCCTCGGAACTGGTCGAGGGCACGGTCCCCGCCGTCTCGACCATGGTCGACGCGAGTGGAGCACCGATCGCCTGGCTGTACGAGCAACGCCGCTTCGAAGTCCCCAGCGACAAGATCTCCAACAACATGAAGCTGGCGATCGTCTCCATCGAGGACCGGCGCTTCGCCGAGCACGAGGGTGTCGACTGGCAGGGCACGTTGCGCGCGTTCCTGACCAACACCTCGAGCGGTGAGGTCCAGCAGGGCGCGTCCACGCTCGACCAGCAGTACGTGAAGAACTTCCAGCTGCTCGTCGTTGCCAAGACCGACGCCGAGCGCCGCGCCGCCATCGAGACAACGCCCGCGCGCAAGATCCGGGAGATCCGGATGGCGCTCACCCTGGACCGCGAGCTGACCAAGGACGAGATCCTCACCAGGTACCTGAACCTGGTGCCGTTCGGTAACTCCTCCTACGGCATCCAGGACGCGGCGCAGACCTACTTCGGCGTCGACGCCTCCGAGCTGAACGTGCCGCAGTCGGCGATGCTCGCGGGCATGGTGCAGAGCTCGTCCAAGCTGAACCCCTACACCAATTCCGAGGGCGTGCTCGCCCGCCGCAACACGGTGCTGGACACGATGATCCAGAACATCCCCAGCCGCGCCGACGAATTCCGCGAAGCCAAGACCATGCCGCTGGGCGTACTGCCGGAGCCGAAGGGCCTGCCGCGTGGCTGCATCGCCGCCCACGACCGCGGCTTCTTCTGCGACTACGCCATCCAGTACCTGGCCAACGCGGGCATCAGCAGGGAGCAGATCGACAAGGGCGGCTACCTGATCAAGACGACGCTGGACCCGGTCGTGCAGGACTCGGTGAAGCGGGCGGTGACCGACGCGGCCAACCCGAACCTCGACAACATCGCGCAGGTGATGTCGGTCGTCGCGCCGGGCCAGGACTCGCACCCGCTGATCGCGATGGCGAGCAGCCGCACCTACGGCCTGAACCGCGACGCCAACGAGACCGTGCAGCCACAGCCGTACTCGATGGTCGGCGACGGCGCGGGCTCGATCTTCAAGTTGTTCACCACCGCCGCGGCCATGGAGAAGGGTCTCGGCATCAACGCCCAGCTCGACGTGCCGAGTCGGTTCGAGGCCAGGGGCATGGGTAACGGTGGCGCCCGCGGCTGCCCGCCCGCCACCTACTGCGTCGAGAACGCGGGCAAGTACAAGTCACCGATGTCGGTGACCGAGGCGCTGGCGACCTCGCCGAACACCGCGTTCGTCAAGCTCATTCAGGCCGTCGGCGTCACGCCGACCGTCGACATGGCGGTCCGGCTCGGCATGCGCTCCTACACCGAGCCGGGCAGCTCGGGCCACGGCAACCAGAGCCTCGCCGACATGATCAAGGAACAGAACCTCGGTTCGTTCACCCTCGGCCCGGTCGCGATCAACCCGCTGGAACTGTCGAACGTCGCCGCGACGATCGCCTCCGGCGGCAAGTGGTGCCCGCCGAATCCGATCAAGGAGGTCGTCGACCGGCAGGGCAAGCAGGTGCCGCTCACCCAGCAGGCCTGCGAGCAGGTGGTGGAGCCCGGCCTGGCCAACACCCTGGCCAACGCGATGAGCAAGGACGACATCAGCGGCACCGCGGCGGGCGCCGCCAAGTCCGTCGGCTGGAACGCGCCGATGTCGGGCAAGACCGGAACCACCGAGAGCCACCGCTCGTCGGCCTTCGTCGGCTTCACCAACTCGCTGGCCTCGGCCACCTACGTCTACGGCGACAGCCCGACCCCCGGCGAGATCTGCTCGTTCCCGCTGCGCAACTGCGGCGACGGAAACCTGTTCGGCGGTAACGAACCCGCCCGGACCTGGTTCAACTCCGTCAAGCCGATCCTCGACCGGTTCCCGGCGCCCGCGTTGCCGCCGCTGGACGACAAGTACGTCCGCGGCTCGAACAACGCACAGGTGCCCGACGTGGTCGGGATGACCCAGGGGCAGGCGACCGCGGCGCTGGTCGGCGCGGGCTTCCAGGTGACGCCGGTGACCGGCCCGGGCGCGCAGGCCAAGGGCACCGTGATGGGGACCGCACCGAACGGTTCGGCGATCCCCGGTTCGGTGATCACCCTCTACATCAGTGACGGCACCCAACGCGCCGCACCGCCGCCCGGTCCGGCGCCGGGGCCACCGGGGATCCCCGGGCTGCCACCGCCGCCGCTGTTGCCGCCCATCCCGATCCCCATCCCCATCCCACGCTGAGAAAAGGGGCCGCGAACCATAAGGTTCGCGGCCCCTTTGCGTGGGACTCGAGAGGGGCTTACAGCCGAGCCTTCACGGCCGCGGACAGCCGGGAGCCGTCGGCCTTGCCCTCCGCCAGTGCGGTGGCGACCTTCATGACCTGGCCCATCTGCCGCATGCCAGGGCGCTCGCCGAGCTCCTCGGCGACCTGCGCGATCGCGGTGTCGACGACATCGGCCACCTCCGCCTCGTTCAGCTGGGTGGGCAGGTACTCGTCGATGATCCGCGCCTCGGCGTGCTCGTTGGCGGCCAGCTCACCGCGACCGTTCTGGGTGTAGATCTCGGCCGACTCGCTGCGCTTCTTCGCCTCTTTCTGCAGCACGGCGACCACCTCGGCATCGGAGAGTTCGCGCGCCTCGGTGCCCGCTGTCTCGGCCGTCTGGATGGCGGCGAGCAGCATCCGCAGCGTGGCGAGGCGCAGCGTGTCCTTGGCTTTCATCGCGGCGGTCATGTCCGTCCGCAGTTGCGCTTTGAGTTCCGACATGAGGCTCACGGTAGCTGGTCCTTCGCAACCCGCCCACCACATTTGCGCTGCTGCGGCGAATACCGACGCTGTTTTCCGGGGCATGCGCAAGCGCTTGTGCGTAAACACACTCGGCGTTCCACAACGGGGTCACCTATGCTGGGCAAATGCCCGTAATCTCGACCTCTGCTGTCCGCACGACCGCGTTGGGAGCCGCCGGGGCGGCCGTGGCCGGAATCGGCTATGCCTCGCTGGTCGAACGCAACGCCTTCGTTCTGCGGGAGGCCACGATGCCGGTCCTCGCGCCGGGGTCGTCGTCGCTGCGGGTGCTCCACATCAGCGATCTGCACATGACCCCCGGTCAGCAGCGCAAGCAGCAGTGGCTGCGGGAACTGGACCGGCTGGAGCCGGACCTGGTCATCAACACCGGCGACAACCTCTCGCACCAGAAGTCGGTACCCGCGGTAGTCCAGGCCCTCGGCGGATTGCTTTCCCGCCCGGGGCTTTTCGTTTTCGGGAGCAACGACTACTTCGCGCCGGTGCCGAAGAACCCGATGAAGTACTTCAAGAAGGATCACCGGCGCGTCTACGGCGCCCCGCTGCCGTGGAAAGACCTGCGCGCGGCCTTCACCGAGCGCGGCTGGCTCGATCTGACGCACATCCGCCGCGACCTCGAGGTCGCAGGCATCCGGATCGCCACCGCGGGCGTCGACGACCCGCATCTGCACCGCGACCGCTACGACACCATCGCGGGTGCCCCGAACCCGTTGGCCGACTTGCGCATCGGCCTGACCCACTCGCCCGAGCCGCGCGTGCTCGACCGCTTCGCCGAGGACGGCTACGACCTGGTCATGGCCGGACACACGCACGGCGGTCAGCTGTGCCTGCCCGGCTACGGCGCGCTCGTCACCAACTGCGGTATCGACCGGTCCCGGGTGAAGGGCGCGTCCAAGTGGGGCGAGCACACCCAGCTGCACGTCTCCGCGGGCGTCGGCACCTCGCCGTGGGCGCCGTACCGTTTCTGCTGCCGCCCCGAGGCCACCCTGTTGACGCTGGTCGCCGCGCCACCGAAGCGGCCGTCGGCCGACACCGGCCAGGGCGTGTCCACATCGGAGGCCGTCGCCCGCTAAGGTCGCGTGCCGAGACGTGTGTCAGGCAGGGGACAACTGTGAGTGGATTCGACGACCGGCGCAACGACCCGACGGTTCTGGGCCGACCCGGTGCGGCCCACCCAAATCAGCAACAGCCATCCGGCGCCGATCAATTCGACCAGGCAGGCGCGCAGGACGAGGCCGAGCGGCAGGCGCCCGCGCGGCCGTGGAAGCGGGATTCCGGCTTCCACGAACAGGTGCAATGGCCGCCTGCCGACCCGGCGGCCCAGTGGCAGCAGGGTGCGGCGGGCTCGAGCGGGTCGTCCACTCCTGACCCCACCGTGCAGTGGCAGCAGGGTCAAACACCGGACTATCAATGGCAGCCAGGCCACAGCGGGCAAGGGCAACCGGCCCAGCAGTGGCAGGCAGGCGGCTCGCCCGCGGCCAACGCCCAGTGGCAGCCGAGCGGCTCGACCCCCGACGCCAACGCCCACCGGCAGCCCAGCGGCAGTGCGGCGCCCAACGCGCAATGGCAGCCCGGTGGGATCGGCCAGGCACCGCCGACGCCGCAATGGCAAGCCCCCGCAGCGGGATCCGGTCGCGCCGACCCAACTCAGTTGGCACAGCCCGTATCCGGCGGGCACGCGCAATGGCAGCCGTCGACCGCAACGCCAGGGCAGGCAGACCCGACCCTGTTGGCACAACCACTTTCCGGCGGACAAGCGCAACCCGCACAGTGGCAGCCGCCGACCGCAACACCGGGACAAGCCGACCCGACACTATTGGCACAACCACTTTCCGGCGGACAAGCCCAGCCCGCCCAGTGGCAGCCGCCGACCGCAACACCGGGACAAGCCGACCCAACCCTGTTGGCACACCAGCAGTCCCGCGATTTCGGTGAACCCGTCGGCCTGTGGCAGCCGAGCCTGGGCACCCCGGAGCCGAGTCAGCAGGCGCCGAGCGAGGCGGCACCGACCATGCTCGGCTACCCCAACGCCACTCGACTAGGCCAGCCCGACCCCGCCCTCCAATGGCAGCCTGCGCCATCGCCACCCGCCTATGCCCCGCCGCAGTACGGACAGCCGGTAGCGGGTGCGTACGCGCCACAGAGCGGGTTCGGCGGACCGCCGCGGCAGCAACCACCCGGCCACGGTGCGGGCGGTCCGCCGCCCAGCGGGCGCGGGAAGGCGATACTGCTGGTCGGACTGGTCGTGCTGCTGGTCGCGGCGGGCGCGGTGACCGCGGTGACGCTCGCGAAGCGCGGATCGGACAACTCCGATTCGCAACGCAACTCTCCGTCCATGGTCAGCGCGCTGACCACCAGCGCGGAGACCTCCCCGACCCCGTCGAAGTCCAGCACGGCGCCCACACCGGCGAACGGCCGCAACGAGCCGCCCGTGATCCCCGGTTACCAGGTGGTGGTCGCCCCCGACCGCGGCGCGGCCTATGACGTGCCCGCAGGCTGGACGATCGCACCGGAGACCGCCATCGGCGGGTTCGGTGAGCCGCCGAACGCGGTGGCGGGCAAGGGCTACGCCAGCGACGGCAAGGGCTACTGCCCCGGCTCGACCCGCACCGCGTCGTTCCTCACCGGTTCGAAGGACCCCGATTCCGGCGCCGCCGCAACCGAACTCGGCACCAGAACGGCCAAGCTCGCCTACACCGCCTCCGCCGACGCGCACCCGTCCCCGCCCGTCCCGATCGACTCGCTCGACGGGACGCAGCACGGCATGTTCGTGGAGACCAAGGGCACCGTCACCCAGGCCAAGCCCGGCTGCGCGACCGCGTACTCGGTCTACACCGCCGCCTTCCCCACCGAGAACGGCAGCTTCGTCATGGTGATCGCCGCCGACACCGGCGTACCCGGCGCGCTGGACGCCGAGACCGCCAAGCGCATCTTCACCAGCATTCGCCCACACGACAACTGACCGCCCCGCCGCTGAATCGTGCCGTATTAACCCCCTCTGAACTGGGGGTTTAACGTCTACACCGACCTTGTTGTAAGGTAGTCCAGGTTCGATTCACGGGGTGTGGCGCAGCTTGGTAGCGCGCTTCGTTCGGGACGAAGAGGTCGCAGGTTCAAATCCTGTCACCCCGACTCGTGGTTGAGACGAACACTTTGCCCCCGGCCTACCAAGGCCGGGGGCAAAGTGGTTTCCAGGCGTCGCCGTTCGGCGCGGACCTGTTGCGACGCAAGCCATTCAGCTGAGATGAAGCCGATCGTGGTCTAGCGGTGTTCGAATTAGTATCTGTCATATAGTATTTGCCACATACTTACTCGCCGCCCGATCGACGGAAGCCGAAAACCATGACCGATCAGCTGGCCGCCCCGCGTGCCCGCATCTACGACGTAGACGCCCTGCGCGGATTCGCGCTGCTGGGGATCTTCATCGTCAACATCACCTTCATGTCCTCCGGATACCCGGGCAACCTGGCGACCGACCCCGCCTACGCCGCGCCGCTCGACGACCTGGTCCGCGCGCTCTCGTCGGTCTTCGTCGACATGAAGTTCTACCTGCTGTTCTCATTCCTGTTCGGCTACAGCTTCACCCTGCAGATGAGCGCGGCGGCCCGAGCCGGCGCCGCCTTCGAACCGCGCATGCTGCGCCGCATCGCCGGCCTGTTCGTGCTCGGCGTGCTGCACATCGTGTTCCTCTACGGCGGTGACGTTCTCACCACGTACGCACTGGCCTGCCTCGTCCTGTTCTGGATGCGCGGGGTCACCGACCGCACCGCGCTGCGGGTGGTCGCCGCGATGTACGCCTTCGTCCTGGCGAGCCTGCTGCTGAGCGGCCTGCTCCTGGACACCTCGGCCATGCTGCCCTCGGCCGCCGAGGCACAAGCCAACGGCAGACAGGCCACCGAGGCGCTGCTCGGCGGGTGGGGTGCCATCGTCGGCGAGCACCTCGCCGGACTGCCGCTGCTCGTCCTGCAGGCAGTCACCCTGCAGGGACCGACCGCGCTCGCGATGTTCCTGCTCGGCATGATCGCGGGCCGCCGGAAACTGCTGGCACAGGTGCGCGGTGACGAACCGATCCTGCGGCGCGTCCAGTGGATCGGTTTCCCGGTGGGGCTGGCAGGCAGCGTGCTCTACACGCTGGGCGGCGGCACCGGCACCGCGCTACCCGTCGCGGTGAGCGTCGCCACCGCACCGCTACTCGCCGCCGCGTACGTCGCGACGCTGCTGCGCATGATGCACAGCCCACGCACCGCCTGGCTCCGCACGGCGCTCGCTCCGGCCGGACGGATCGCGCTGACCAACTACCTCGGCCAGTCACTGATCGGGCTGCTCCTGTTCACCGGCGTCGGGCTCGGCGCGGCGGGCAGCCTGTCCCCACTGGCCACGCTCGCGGTGGCACTGCTGGTGTTCGCGGCCCAATTGGCGGTCAGCGCAGCCTGGTTGCGCCGGTATCGGTATGGACCAGCGGAGTGGCTGCTGCGCTGGATCACCAACGGCAGCCGACCCGCCTGGCGCGCGGCCGAGAGTCGCACGGGGTAGCGAACCGGGGTCGATACGGTCGGCCCCGGAATGCATACTGGCTCTGCCGGTCACCCAGCGGCGAATGTGTCTCCGCGGTGGCGGTTTCCGCACAACGGAAAGGCGAAGTCATGAACGCGACCGGCCCGCTCGCCGGAAAGACGGCCCTGATCACCGGTGCGGACGCCGGGATCGGCAGGGCTATCGCAGGTACCCTCGCCAGGCAGGGGGCGCAGGTGGTGATCCAGCATCCGCACAGCCCGGAATCGGCCGCCGACGTGGTGAAGGAGATCACCGCGGCCGACGGTTCGGCGCTCGCTCTGGCGGCCGACCTCGCCGATCGCGCCGAGTACGAAGAGCTGATCCAGGTCCTGCTCGAGGACTGCGGACACTGGGACTTGCTGGTGCACACCGCGTCCACAGCCCTCACCACACCGCTGCGGGAGCTCTCCGAGGAGGAGTTCGAACTCGGTTTCGCGGCTCCGGCCAAAGCCCTCGTGCACGGGATGCGGCTCGCCGCAGCGCACCTCGCCGACGGCGGGCGCATCATCACCGTCGCCGCGGCCACCGCGCCGGGCAACGCCCTCGACAACGCCGCCGCCGGGGCCATCGCGGAGTTCACCCGCCTACTCGCCACCGACTTCGCGGCGCGGCACATCACCGTCAACGCCGTCAGCTCGGCCGCGCAGGCGGGCGCCGGGGACAACAGCGACGACCAGGCCAAGAGCGAGCACGAGCCGAGCTACGCACCGGGATCGGGCGTGCTCGATCGACTCGGCACGGCGACCGAGATCACCGACGTGGTGGCCATACTGGCGGGCGACGACGCCGCAGCGGTGACGGCGCAGCACATTCGGGTCGGCGCCGGAATGGCGGAGAGCTGACCCGCGGCGAAGGCAAATTATTCGCAAATGTGCGGCAATTGGAATGCACGTACGATGGGAAGTAGCACGATCGCAGGATGACGCGGCGGTGCGGCGCGGGGAGGCCTAAACTACTTCGATGCGGATCGCGCGAGCCGGGTTCGCCTCGACCGGCCGAGCAAACGCCTACGCTGTGGTTTATGACCCGTGTTACCGCGCAAGGGAGCACATTGGACATCGCGACGACGAATATCGCGACGACGTCACCGACGCCCGTGTATCGGATTGCCGCGCTGTCCGATCTGGACGGCGTCGCCGCGATCGAGACCGAACGCTTCGGCGATCAGTCCTACCCGTACTTCGCGCTGCGCCAACTCTTCGATCTGCACGGCGCCAACTGGCTGATCGTCGAGGTCGACGGCGTCGTCCTCGGCCATGTGCTGGTGGCCCTGCTGCCTGATCGCCGCGCGTGGCTGCTCAGCCTCGCCGTCACCGAGGAAAGCTGCGGACGCGGCTACGGGTCGACCCTGCTGACCGAGGCGATCAAGCTGTGCCGCAGGCAGAAGATGCGCAGTGTGCTCATCACCGTGCGCCCGACCAACCAGTCGGCATACAACCTCTACCGCCGCATCGGCTTTCAATGGACCGGGCACCATGAAGAGCGCTACTTCGGCGCAGGCGAGCCGCGCGACGTGCTGGAGTACAAGCTGACCAACGCCTGATCAGGGGCTCCAGAAACTCCCGCGAACTCGGTAATCTGGATCAGGCGCTTCCAGGCGGGTGCCCGAGCCCCGGGGGAGCTGAATGACCGAGCAGGAACCGCGTTCGGAGTTCGTCGAATCGACCACGACTCGAATCCTGCGCCGGGCAGCGAAATACGCCGACGAGACCTATCGCAACAGCGCGCCCGGCGAATACGCGCTACTGGACGGGCTCAATGCCGACGTCGAAGCGGTACTCGGCAGGTACCATCCGCCGAGCCCGTGGCGGCGCGGCGACAGCCTGGTGTTCGCGCATCTCTACACCGACGTCCCCGACACCACGGTCGCACCGGACGAGGACGGACGCGGCGTGGTGAACGTGATCGCCGCGCTGCTCGCCGCCGAGGTCGAGTTCCGCGGACCGCTGCGGCTGAGCCATACCCAGAACACGCTGCTCGCCCAGGTATACGAGCGACTCGGCGCCCAGCTGCGCCCGCTCGGCCTGCCCGCGCACGCCGTCCTGTCCTTCGGCCGGGCGGCCACCCTGCACCGGCTGAACGAGGACATGGACGCGGTGGACCGGTGCGGACTGCAGCAGGCGCGGGCGCGGTGCCAGACCAAGCCACGCGGCTTGCCGCGCGTGGGTTCGCTGCTGTCGGATCTGCTGTGCGGCTACGGATACAAGCCGTTCCGGCTGCTCGGCTGGATCGCGGTGCAGCTGGCCGTGTTCAGTGTCGCGCTGCTGCTGGTGAGTCGGGAACCGCTCGGTGACACGCTGTATCTCAGCATGACCAGTTATCTGAATCCCATGGGGCTCGGGGATACCAGCACGCTGGCCGACGGCGGGCGGGCGCTGCTGGCCACCGAGTCCTGGGTGGGCACGGTGTCGCTGTCCGTGTTCTTCGCGCTACTGGTTCGCCGCTGGTTCCGTCTATAAGGCTGTGTTGCAACGGCATTCGACGGTTGGTTGCAGTCGACTCTTGCGAATGCGCCTGTGCGCCATCACCACTCGGGGCTGCTCACCTGAATACGCCGGGAAAGGTTGTTCCACTGGGCCACTCGCAGCCGATCCCGCACCTGCCCGATCAGCGCCGTCCACTGGCGAGAGAAACCTGGATCGGATTGCAGATCCTTCCACAGACTGCGCAGGGCGGGCGGGGTGTGCGCGCCAGGCATCCACAGGTGCGCCAGGTGCTCCAGCACCGCGGCCAGGATCTCCATCTGGTCCCGGCTGGACGAGGGAAAACGATCGGCCTCCTCGATCGCGGTGTCACCGACCGTCAGTAACCAGTCGTGCGCCGCCAGATCCTCGCAGAACCGCTGTGCCGCATCCAGATCCGTCTCGCTCCGGACGATGATCCAGGCCGAGCGCACCGAGTCGTCGTCCAGCCGCAGGCGCACCTTCGGCCCCGCCGAGCCGCCAACCTTCGCCGTCCAGCGCAGCCGGGTGGTCGCCGCTTGCAGTGGTGCCTGCTGGTCCAGCCTCGGGTCGGCGCGTAACCGGGCGAGCAGGCGTTCGCTGATCGAGGCCAGGTCGAGGGTGTCCGGCGAGGGGCGGCCGTTCAGGTAGCCGTCGGCCAGTGCGTCGCAGGCGGTCTCCCGGTCGCCGAGCCGGTCGATCACGTCGGTCACGCCGACCCGGCTCAGGTAGTGCGACCAGGTCTGGCGCCGCCGCTCCGCCGCCCGGATCACCTGGGTGCGTACCGAACTCTGCAGCACCCGCCCGCCCGTCACCACCGCGCGGCCCGCGACCGTGCCGACCACCCGAACCGGGTCGGCGTCGGGCAGTAGCAGCTTGCAGTCCACCCCGACCGGCGTGGTCGGCGAAACGGCGAGCGTGCACGGCCGTTGCCGCCACAGCACCCGCCGCCCGGGGACCAGGGCGAGCAACTCGCCTGCTTCGGCACGATGCAGGGTGGCGGACGCGGGAACCAGGCAGGTGCGCACCTCGCCGAGGGCGATCAACGGAGTTGTCGACGGCCCCATCACTCAGGATCCGTCGAGTAATAGGTGGGATAGGCGTTCGGTGACCTTGCGCGACACCGTCACCGGCACCTCGTCGTAGGTGCCGCACCTGATGATCTGATCGACCACATCACCGTCCAGGTCGATGTGGTCGAGGATGAGCCGTACCGAATGTTCGATGGCCAGATAGCGTTTCGGCAACATCGACAGCGCCTTGTAGGCCGCGAACGGGGCGGCGTCCGGATTCAGCTGCACCACAGCGGGAATCTCGCGCCACCGGCCCGGCCAGCCGTCCCCCGCCCGCCACGGCTGCGGCACCACGACCGCCGCGCCGTTGTAGCGCAGCATACCGAGCCGCAGCAGATGCCACACCGAGGCGAGGAACGCGCACGACCATTTGGTGTGAATCTCGTTGTGCCCGTTGACCACCTCCGGTCGCTTGCTCCACAACTGCACGTCAAGGAAGATCGAGTGCTCGCGCCTGCCGAACTCCTCCGGCGGCCGATACGGCTGCACCCGCATGGCCTGCGCCGGTTCGTCCAGCGACGACCGCCGCCCGTTGCAGAGCCAGCCGGATTCGGCGGTCGGCGGGCGGCGTCCGGTCGAGGACGAGATCTCCGGCTCGGCGACGATTCGCGCCGCGACCATCTCGGCCAGCCGGATCGGCTCGTCCAACGGCACCCCGTCGACGAACGGATCCGCCTCCCAGCAGCCGGACTCGCGCGCCAAATAGTCGATGCGCAAATCGGTTTCGTCCGCGGCGGTGAGCAGCTTGCCGAGGATCTCCCGCGGATCGGTATCCGGCTGGAAGTAGTCGTCGATCAGATAGCAGGTACTCACTCGCGCCCGCGGGCCGAACTGCACCCTGGCCGAGGCGATGAAGGCCTCGACCAGCGGCACGATTCTGCGGAACTCGCGGACCACCTGATCCATGTCATTGGCGATCTCGTTCATGTAGAAGTGGCCGACCTCGATCGACAGATGCGACAGCGGCACCTCATCGATCCGCGCCCGTTCGGTCTCTTCGCTGTACCCCACGGCGTCCCTCACGGCGGATCAGAACCTCTCCCAGGTCGCGGCGTCGAGCAGGCGCCTGGCCAGGTCGGCGTACGCCGCCGTGGTGGCGGGATTGGCGATCTTCGCGTCCACGTCCATATCCATGATCACCTGCTCACGCCACTGCAATACCGGCTCCATCGGCGTCTCGCCGAGCAGCGCGCTCGCGCCGAGCTGATTCGCCGACGCCAGCCGCTTGAGCGCGGCGTTCTGCTCCATCAACCAGGCCGTCTGCGCGGGTCTGCGGTCCACCGAGCCGGGCAAAGTCGGCGCGGGCACGGCGGTGCGCACGTAGCGCACCGACTCCAGCAGCTCCACCGGATCGTGCCCGCACTCCTTGCCCGTCTGCTTCAATCCGTGCGGCCCGTGCACCAGCCCGCTCGCGGCCAGAATGTGCTGGCGGGTCCACCGGTGAAAGATCAACCAGCGGGCGGTGAACGAACGCAGCTGCGGCAGCGCGGTGGCCTTCAACACCAACTCCAGCGCGACCGAGCGGCCCGCGCTCAGATCGACCAGCACCACCTTGAACTCCTGCTCCAACGCGAGCAGCAGTTCCGCGCACCGCGCGACGACCGCGTCGTCGGCCGTGAGGAATTCGGCCCCGCCCTCGTCACCGGGTAACAGCAGCAGCTTGCCCGCCCGAGGACCCAACCGGCGCAACGCGGGCCGGTCCGAGGCCGTGCGCACGTCGATCCTGGCGGCAACACCCGTCTCCCCCAGCAGATACGAGTGCACGCCGTTCTCGTGCGGCGTGCCCCGTTCCACCGCACTGATTTCGAACAACGCACCCGCGGTCGGTGACCCGAAATCGAAGTCGACGTAGGCGACATTGCGACCGCTCGTACACAGTCGATACGCGAGGTTGCAGCTGGTCACCGAGCGACCGGTGCCACCCTTGTCCGAGGTCGAGAACACCAGCATGGGTCAGGCCCTCGTCGCATCGCGTCGCGCGTAGGCCAACTCGTACAACTGCTGCAGCGCCTGCCCGGCCAGGATGAACGCGGTCGCCGGCTGCTCGTTGGACAGCCGCCGCGCCTCGTCGAGCTGCTGCTCGATCCGCGAGAGCATGGCCTGCGAGACGTCCGGATCGCCGACCTCCAGCATTTCCTGGTTGAGCAGATGCTCGGCCTCACTGCGCATCTCCACAGCGCGGGTGATCATCGACCGCATGGCCAGCGGTGGCTCCCGGAAATTGCGATCGGCCGAGACCAGGCATTCGACGATGCGTTCGGTCAGGTACCAGGATGGTTGCACCGCAGCATCTTCGGGCTCAGGCTCGACCGCCGTTCTGGCCAGACCGGGTCGCTGGCTACCCGCCACCCGCTCGGCGTCGTCCCAGAGTCCGGCCGCCGGGCCGGTGGTGATCTGGCGCCTGCCGAGGTGGTCCATGGTGAGTTCGGCCAGCGACATCAACCGGTCGCGCATGGCCACGTCGCCGGACAACTGCCAGGCCTGCAGTGAGCGTTTCAGCAACAGCGTCGCGAAGTCCGGCACCACCCACACCAGTGGCGGACCGCCACCGATACCCTCGCTGCCCGGCAGGGCCATCCGCACGCCGGGGTAGTGCAGCGCGGCGGCCGGATCGCCCGCGGTGAGCCTGCTGATGATGCGGCCGCGCCTGGCGAGCTGGTCGAAAACGGCCACCAGCTCGGGTAGTTCCTCGGTGGTCTGCCGGTTGGCGAAGTCCTTCAGCACCATGGTCGCGACGGCGAGGGTGTAGTAGTCGGACTCCTCGCCATCCGAGGTGCGCCACGGGATGTCCTCCAGCGGCCAACGGCCGGGTCCGTAGCGCGCGGCGGTGGACCAGTAGCGCTGGGTCAGATCCCAGCGCAGCTCCAGTGCGTCCGCGAGCTGGCGTTGTTCGTCGTTGAGCAGGTCCATTTCCCGGGTGCGGCGCCAGGTCAGATCGTCGATGCCGTCGAGCGCGACGATGGTGAAGTACAAGTCGGGGCGCGAGACCGCGTAGCCGGGTTGGTCGCCGATCCGGCCCGAGACGAAGTCGATCGGCGAGGCCTTCTGATCGATGCCCCAGCTCCAGCCGCACTCGAACAGCAGCAGGTCGTCCTCGAGATCGATGTCGGGGGTCTGCCCCAGTTTCACGTCGTTGGCCATCTGCACGCGGACCCGGTCGAGCCGGCGCGCGATACCCGCGATCACCGTGTCCTCCGGCGCGCCGATCTGGTTGAGCATGCCCAGGATCGCTTGTCCCTGCTCGGATTTCGGGCTCGGGGTGTGCACGACGAAGCTGCGCACCAAACCCGTCATCGCGGCGGTCAACCGGGCGCTGACCCGCGGCATCAGTACCCGGATGCGCGCCGAGAGTTCCCTGGCCTCGCGCCGCACCTCCTTGTCCACGAACCGCTGGAAAACCCGGAGGAAGCGCAGCGAAGCGATACACAGGGTGAGCGACATCGAGTACGCGTCGACCACCTCCAGGCCGTACTGCTCGGCGCTCGGTTCGCGCTCATCGGTCGTGCGCAGATAACTACCCGCGGCGAAGATCGGCTCCCCGTCGGGCGCGGTGTAGCGGGTGAAATAGTCCTCGAGCACGCCGACCAGCGCGCCGCCGATCCGCGTTTCCTCGCCGAGCGGAATAAGCACCGAGCGAATGTCGTCGGACATATCGTCGGGTTGATCCAGTGCGAATGCCTGGATCTCGGTGGCCGGATACAACAAACAAAGCAACTGCTCGGTATCGCTGATCGAGTTCGCCCCATCGCGCCCACCCCAATGCCACACCCCTTTGTCGTAGCAAGCGGAAAGCAACGACCGCCACACTTCCAAAAGCTGCTGCCGCGGCTGGATCCTCATCAGCCCCCCGTTCTCGCTACGAACACTGACTGCCTAAAGTGTCCCCCCGTTCCCGATATTTACCAAGAGTATTGACCGACTACACGATCTACCCACGCGGCGGTAATCGGATATTCGGCGAGGTCACCCAGTGTTGAAAACCGTTCGAGGACACCTTCCCACTGCGAACCAAGATCGAATCACAGCTTTACCGCACACCGCTCCCGCACCTTTCGGTACATTTCGTCACTCCATTCCCGAGGCCGACCCTCCGTTGCGCACTGACACAACACGGGTTCGGCCGAGTGAATCCACCACTATGGTCAGCCCTTTTCCGTCCCGAGCAACTCCACGTAAACCGTCACCAGATTTGGACCCCCACTCGACCACACACTCGATTTCGCTGACGAATTGCTGCCCACATTCCTGGACCCCGCCCTCCGCACGATTCGATCGAGCCCGCGCACAAAACACCCGTATCAGCATGGCGGCACGTCGATGACCCGCCACGGCTACCTCACCCGCGCTCAGATCGATGAAAGAACCGCCTCGCGCGACCTCAAGGCGCTGACCGATCTCGGGCTTCTTGCCGCACGTGGTGCGACCCGGGGCAGGCATTACGTGGCGGGTACACATCTCTTGGAGCTCAGATCCGTTCTCCGCGAGGAGGTTCCGCGGCGGATAGTGGATCCCTACCCTGGACTCAGGGCTGAGTTGGTGAAACCCTAAACGGTGACACCGAGGTCGGTGAGTAGGTGTTCTACGCGGGTGCGGATGGTGTTGCGGATGGGGCGGATCTGGTGGAGGGGGAGGCCGGCGGGATCGTCGATGAACCATTCCTCGTAGCGGGGGCCGGGGACAAGGGGGCAGGTGTCGCCGCAGCCCATGGTGACGATGACGTCGGCGGCGCGGATGATCTCGTCGGTCCAGGGTTTGGGGTATTCGTCGGCGATGTCGACGCCTATTTCGGCCATGGCGGCCACCGCCGCGGGGTTGAGGGCCTGGCCGGGGTCGGAGCCGCCGGACCAGGCGACGGCGCGGCCCTTGGCGAGGTGGGCGAAGAAGCCGAGGGCCATCTGGGAGCGGCCCGCGTTGTGCGTGCAGAGGAACAGCACGGTGGGGCGCGGGCGGGCGACCTTGCCCTCGATCTTGGCCAAGGCCTGCAGTCGCTGCCTGCCGAAGCGTTCGGCGAGCAACGTCAGGTAGCGCTTTACCGTTGCACGCGAAGCGAATTCGTCGTACGACGAATGCAGATAGCGGTGGATGGTGGCGAGGTCGAACATGGTGGCGAACTCTTCGCGCAGCCGAGCTTCGGCGTGCTCGAGCGCCGTCTCGTGATCGAGGGAGAGCAGGCGGTATGCGGGTGTCGCGGAGCTTTCGGTCGTACCCGACTTTTCAGGCTGAGACACCTACCCAGGGTGTCAGGCCAGCACTGACCTGGACAAACGAACACCCTGTAAACCACGTCACACCACAGGTGAACACGACGCCGCGACGAGACTATTCAGCGCGCGGTGAGCAGGCCCTTACGCCCCGCTAACCTGTCGTCACGTCACCGAAACGCGAGGTCCATAGCGTATACACCCATGTCGACACGGTTGGCCACACTGGAAGACGCCGCGGGCCGCCCACTGCGCGAGGTGGTGTACACGGCGCTGCGCCGGGAGTTGATGAACGGCGACATCAAGTTCGGCGAACGACTCACCGAACCGAAGCTGTCGGCGCGCTTCGGGATCTCCCGCACGCCGATCCGGGAAGCGTTGACGGTGCTGTGCTCCGACGGACTGCTACAACGCGAAGACTACGGTTTCAGCCCGGTACGCCCGAGCGTACCGCTGATCCGCGACCTCTACGAACTGCGAATCACCCTGGAGCTAGGCGGGATTCAACGCGCGATGACCAATCCGGCGGTGGCCCACGACCGCGCACTGCTGGAGGTGGAGCGCGCCGACTGGCTAGCCTTGCGCGCCGACCCGCCCGCGCAGGAACCGGGTTTCGTGGTGCGCGACGAGGAATTCCACGTCACCTTGCTCACCGCGGCGGGCAACGCCGAAATGGTGCGGGCGCTGCGCGCGGTGAACTCGCGGATCAGGCACGTCCGCATGTACGACTTCATGGTCAACAACCGCATCGAGACCACCATCGCCGAACACCTCGGCATCCTGGAAGCCGTACTGGCCGAGGATCTTTCCCTCGCCTACCGGCTGCTGCACGCTCATATCGGCGAATCCCTCGATGTCGTGCTCGAGCGGGTCACCCGCGCCATCGCCGCGATGGCCGCCGAATAACGCCCACCGGAAGATGCCGTAATTCGCAGCTACCGGTCGGGCAAGTGCCAAGGTAGAACTGCGAACCGTTCAGCAGTGATCGGAGTAGACCAATGTCTGCCGACAGCCTAGGTATCAGCGCAACACCCACCGAGCGGGTGCGGACCGCGTATCGGCGGATCGCCGAGGTGGATCGGCCCGAAGTGTGGATCACCTTGCGGCCGGAACACGAGGTCGCCGCCGACGCGGCGGCGGTGGAGCAGCGACTCGCCGCGGGTGCGTCGCTCGCGCTGGCCGGGATGCTGCTGGCGGTCAAGGACAATATCGACGTCGCCGGGTTGCCGACCACCGCGGCGTGCCCGGAGTTCGCCTACACCGCCGCCGTCACCGCTTCCGCGATCGAACGGTTGACCGCGGCGGGTGCGATCGTGCTCGGCAAGACCAACCTCGACCAGTTCGCCACCGGTTTGGTCGGCACCCGCAGTCCGTACGGCGCCGTGCGCAACGCACACGATCCCACGCTGATATCCGGCGGTTCCAGCTCCGGCTCGGCGGCGGCGGTGGCGCTCGGCATCGCCGATATCGGAATCGGCACCGACACAGCGGGTTCGGGGCGGATTCCCGCGGCGCTGCACGGAATCATCGGTCTCAAAACCACTTTGGGCATCATCCCGAACCATGGTGTCGTGCCCGCCTGTGCGGACTACGACGCGGTCACCGTATTCACCACCGACCTCGCCGACGCGGTGACGGCCGCCGCGATCATGTCCGGACCGGAACCGCGTGATCCGCGCAGCCGCGCCTGGCCCCCCGATGTCCGGTTGGCGGCACCGCAGGCCTCGCGCATAGCGATCCCCCGTGCCGCGGACCTCGCCGCGTTGAGCGCGCCCTACCGGGATGCTTTCGCACGAACCACCGCTGCCGTTGCGGCAGCAGGCGCGAAGCTCGACGAGATCGACATCTCCGGTCTGCTCGACGCCGCACTGCTGCTCTACGACGGCGCGATCGTCGCCGAGCGGCATGCCTCGGTCGGCGCTTTCCTGGCTACGGCGCCCGCAGGCGCCGACCCCACGGTGGCCGCCATCATCGAAGCAGCCGGTAAGACAACGGGTCCCGAGTTCGCCGCCGATCTCGACGCCCTGGCCCGAGCCCGGGCGGCAGCGGCCGTACTACTCGACGACTTCGACGCGCTCTTGCTGCCGACGACCACCGAGCATCCGAGTATTGCTGCGGTACAGGCGGATCCGATAGGCATCAACAGGCGATTGGGTACCTACACCAACTTCGGCAACCTGCTCGACCTGGCGGCGATCGCGATCCCCGGCCAGCCCACCACCGATGGTGCGCCTTTCGGCGTCATGCTGGCGACGCCCGCCTTCGCCGATCAGGTCGGCGTCGATCTCGCCGCTCGCCTGCTCGGCGCCGAGTCCACACCGCTGCTGGTCGAGCGCGGTGTCGAGCTGGCCGTTTTCGGCGCGCACCTGCGTGGCCAGCCCTTGCACTGGCAGCTCGAACAAATCGGTGCCCGCTTCGCAGGCGAAATCCACACCACCGACGCATACCGCCTGACCGCCCTGGCCACCACGCCGCCGAAACCTGGTCTGGTGCGATACGGCGACGGCCTCGGCGCCCCCATCGCCGGTGAGTTGTTCCGCGTCGCGGAGGCGGGACTCGGCAGTTTCCTCGCCGATCTTCCGGCCCCTATGGCGCTTGCCAGCGTCGAATTGTCCGACGGCCGTTCGGTTACCGGATTCACCTGCACTTACGAGGCCGCAATCAACGCCACTGACATCACCTCCTTCGGCGGCTGGAAGGCGTACCTCGAACACCGCCCGTAGGTAGCACACCCGCATCGGCCAGCAGCCCCCTCGCTGCGGACGGACCTTGCCTGCACATTGGTCTTAAACATTTGTACTAGACATTTGTGCAAGAACCGGGTAGACATATGTCCAAGACATTCGGAGCCGAGCAAGGGAACAGATCATGAGCGCCACCACCACCCAGCCCCGCGTCCTCATCGCCGGCGGCGGCATCGGCGGCAATGCCGTTGCGCTGCAACTGCTTCGGGCGGGTATCCGGCCGACCGTGGTGGAGCGCGCCGCGGCGCCGCGACCGGGTGGGCAAGCCGTCGATCTACGCGGCCCCAGCCGTGCGGTCGCGGAGCGGATGGGGCTGATGCCCGGCATCCGCAAGTACCAGCTCGACGAGCGCGGCTTGAAGTTCGTGGATGCCGCGGGCCGCGACCTGGTACGCATGCCCACCGAACTGTTCGAAGGCAAGGGCGGGGTCGCCGAAATCGAGATCACCCGAGGCGATCTCAACCAGGTCCTGCTCGACGCGCTGGCCGAGGCGGGCGGCGTGGACT
Source organism: Nocardia sp. NPDC052316 (assembly GCF_044547795.1). Taxonomy (NCBI): domain Bacteria; kingdom Bacillati; phylum Actinomycetota; class Actinomycetes; order Mycobacteriales; family Nocardiaceae; genus Nocardia; species Nocardia sp. NPDC052316. Next base: position 797,674 of record NZ_JBIUBB010000005.1, on the reverse strand, counting down.
ACCGCTACAGCGAGTGGATCACCGCTATCGCACAGGACGAGGCCGGCGTCGAGGTCACCTTCGCCTCCGGCGCGCGGCAGCGCTTCGACCTCGTCATCGGCGCCGACGGCCTGCATTCCGGCACCCGCCGCCTGGTGTTCGGCCCGGAAGAGCAGTTCTCCACCTATCTCGGCGGTTACATGTCCTTCTTCACGCTGCCCTCCCCCGACGACGTGGAGCACCACTGGTTCACCATGCACTCGCTGGTCGGCGCGACCAGCATCGGACTGCGGCCCGACGCCGACCCGGCGACCGCCAAGGCCCTGATCACCATCCGTTGCGACGCCGATCCGGCACTGCGCCGCGATGTCGCGGCCCAACAGGACCTCATCCGGCAACGGCTGGCGGGCGGCGGCTGGGAGTCGGCCAGGATCGCGGGCGCGCTGGGCGAGGCCACCGACTTCTACTTCGACGAGCTGGCCAGGATCGATATGCCGTCCTGGTCGAAGGGCCGGGTCGTACTGCTGGGCGACGCCGGGTACTGCGGGTCACCCCTCACGGGCAACGGCACCGCGATGGCACTGATCGGGGCGTACGTGCTCGCAGGTGAAATCGCCCGGCACACCGACGATCTCGCGCAAGCACTGATCCGCTACGAGGAAGTGCTGCGCCCGTTCATCGCGAAAGCACAGGAACTCCCGCCGGGCGGGCTGAAGGCCATGACCCCCGAGACCAGCTTCGGCATCCGTGCGGGTCAGACCCTCAGCAAGCTGATGACCACGAAGCTGCTGCGGCCGCTCATGCTGAAGATGCTCGCCAAGGCCGAGTCCTATGAACTGCCCGACTACACCACGCAGACCGTCGGCCGGTAGTTCGAAATCGTCACGACCGCAGTCTTCCCCGAGCTGCGGTCGTTAATCGATCGTCGTTCGCTTGTCGAGCAGGAACGGCAGCGCGAAGTTGCGAAGCATTGCGCGCTCGTCATCTTCGGTCGCACCGGGCAAGGTCAGCAGCGACACCATTACGCGCACGAACCATCGGCCGAGTCGGCGGGCCGCCGGTGCGGGAAGATCCGGCCGGAAGCCGCTGACGAAATCGGCGGCGAGGGTGTCCACCACCTCTGACGAATTCGACAGCTGCGCAACGATTCCCGTGTTGGCGGGCGCGAACCATACGGCCAGATGCGGCGTTTTACGCACCTCGGCGAGCAGCGCGGTGAGACCGTCGAGCAGCCGCTCACCGGGGTCGGTGGCGGCGGAGACGGCCGGGTCGCGCCACACCCGCTCGACCACCTGGCGGGCCTCGCGGCCGGCGAAGGCGACGTAGAGCGCCTGCCGGTTGTCGAAGTAGCGATAGAGCGTCGCCCTGGAACAGCCTGCGGCCTCGGCGACTTCGGCCATGCCGACGCCGCTGACCCCCCGGTCGATGAACAGCGCGCGGACCGCGTCCAGGATGCGCTCGCTCGCCAGCTCGGCGCGACCGTCCGCCAGCCAGTCGCCCGTCATCCGAGACACCGGAACGCAACGGTGGTCGGCCTGCGCACGTAAGGCCCCGGCGCGTATTCGACGGCGTCGATATCCACCGCGAAGTTCGGGAAGCGATCGAGCAGTTCCTCCAACGCCACCCGCGCCTGCATCCGAGCCGCGGCCGCACCGAGGCAGTGGTGCGGTCCGTGCCCGAAGGTGAGGATTCGCTGCGGATTCCGATCGATGTCCAGCGCTGCCGCGTCGGCGCCGAAGGCGCGTTCGTCCCGATTGGCCGAGCCGAACACCAGCAGAACCTTGCGCCCCGCGGGAATCGTCTTGCCGCCCAACTCGACCGTGCGCGTCACCGTGCGCGCCAGACACTGCACCGGTGCCGTCAGCCTCGCGAACTCCTCTACGGCCGTGCGGATCCGGCCCTTGTCCGCGACCAACGCGGCACGCTGCTCGGGATGTTGATGCAGCAGTTGCACCGCACCACCGAGCAGCCCCGTCGTGGTGTCGTTGCCGCCGGCGACCATCGTCCAGGTGTAGGCCAGAATCTGCACCAGGCCACGCACGTCCGCGGCGTCCGCCGCCATGCCCGCCTGCACGAGCAGCGATACCGTGTCCGTGCCGGGGTCGGTGCGACGCCGCCGGACGAGTTCGGCGAAGTACGCCATCATCGCCATGGAAGCGGGCATGGCTTCGGTGCTCGCGCGATCGGTACTGCCCGCGACCACCGCGTCGGTCCACCCGTCGAACCGATCTCGATCCTCGGCGGGCACCCCTAAGTAGTAGGCCACCACCATGCTCGGCAGCGGCTTGAACACCTGCTTGACGATGTCGCCGCCGCCGTCCGCGGCGATCCGGTCGAGGCGTTCGCGAACGAAGGCGCGCACCACCGGTTCGACCTCGGTGACCTGACGCGGCGTGAACCCACGGGCGACGAGCTTGCGAAAGTCGGTGTGCTCCGGCGGATCCTGCATCACCAGCGGCGGGTTGTCGACCAGCCCGATCTGTTCGAGCTCGCCGTACTCCACGGTCAGCCCGTCGCGCGAGGAGAAGGTCTCGCTGTCCCTGGCCGCCGCGTACACGTCCTCGTGCCGGGTGAGCACCCAGTAGTCGTGCTCGGGACGTGTCGGCGGCACCACGTGATGCACCGGATCCTGTTCGCGCAGTGCGGCATACATCCCCCACGGCGACTTCCAGGTGGCGCCGGAGCGAAGCTCGAAGGCGGGAGCGGTCCGATACGCATCGATCACCATGTAGTGACGGTAAGACAGATAGACGATTATGTCTAGAACGAGTTCTAGTTCGGTGGCGCCGGGCCGATCACCCTCCGAAACCAGTCCGGCTGCCCCTCCGAGTCGGGACCGTTGCCGCGCGCCCGCGGTTACCTTCGGCAGTGGCAACGGTGATCGTTGCCGGTCAGCTCCCGGAAGAGCCTGCGAAAACGTGTCCGGTACCCGAGTGGCCCACCAGGCCGGTCACCCCTCGAAGACCGGCCCGGCAAGCACTCTCCCGGAGGCCCGACCTGTCAACCCCTCGAAGACAGGTCGGGCCCCGTTCCCCACCCCCGGCGGTGGATCCAACACCGCCACCCGGCTCCCCCACCCGGCTCCCCATCCGGGTTTCCCACCCCCGGGTGGCGGTGTTGACACAAACAATGCACGGGCGGGCTTAGCACGCACTTAAGAACACCTTGCAGACGGAAAACCGCTGGTGATACGGCCATCTGGGCGGCGAATGTGCCGAGCTTGTAGCACCCGGCCCCGAATGGCGGATGATAAAGGTGAGTGCGACGAAGAGAGTGGGAGCGACGATGGAAACCGCAGTGGTCTGGGTACTGGCCTGCCTGCTTTATTGGTGGGGCCTGCTGTAGTCATGAGGGGCAACCTGGCCGAAACCGGCCAGGTCTACTACATTCGGTAGTAGAGTTGGGGTGCGTCGAGCTCGCATTCATCTCTCGTCCGATGGGAGTCACCATGGCTCGCCCCACCGCCGCCGCGCCGAACCTCGGCACCGACCCCGCCCACACCCGATTACGTTGGGCCACCGCCGTGTTCGCGGTGGCGCTGCTCACCCACGGCGCCGACCACCTCCGACGCGGGATGGACACCATTTCCAGCACCGTAATGGCGCTCGGCACAGTGCAATTCGTCCTAGCGCTCGCCACCATCGTGCTGGTGTGCACCGGTCATCGCCGCGCCCCGCTCGCCGCCGTGGCCATCGGCTTCGTCAGCGCCGCCGGGTTCATCCTGGTACATCTGTTCCCGGACTGGTTCGGCCCGTTCAGCGACAGCTTCATCAATCCGCCCGCCGCCGCCAAGGTCACCGGATTCTCTTGGTTCGCAGCAATTTTCGAGATTATCGCCGACTTGATCCTCGGCTTCGCCGGACTGCGAGCCCGGCGCGCCGTCGCCTGATGGAACGTTGCGCCGAGCCCAGGGGCGACTCCACACATACGAACAGGGCAGGTGCGCCCGCTGGAGATGCGCACCTGCCCTGTTGTGGAACAGCGTCGGTCAGCCCTGCGAGGGCGCCGGTGTCGGCGCACCCTCGAGCCCGGCGCGGACACCTTCCTCGACGCGCTTACCCAGGTCGGGATCCACGTTCGTCCAGTACTCGAACACGCGGCTCAGCACCGGCTCCCGCACACCGCCGAGCACGTGCCCGACGATATTGCTCACCAGCCGGTCGCGCTGATCATCGTTGAGTACCTCGCGGACCAGCGTGCCCGCCTGGGTGAAGTCGCCGTCCTCGGCATGCTGGACGTAGCCGGCCCGCACCATGGTCGGGTCGAACTCCCACAGTCCGCCGTCGGGTGCCAGCGCCGGATCGGCGTGCGGGCCGCCGAAGGAGTTGGGCGCGTACACCGGCACGCTCGCGTCGTTGTAGAAGTACCGCATGGCGCCCTCCTTGGAGTAGGAGTTCACCTCAGCGGCCCTCGGCAGGTTCGGCGGCAGCTGCGCGTAGTTGGTGCCGATCCGGTAGCGGTGCGCGTCGGCGTAGGCGAAGACGCGTCCGAGCAGCATCTTGTCCGGCGAGAAGCCGATGCCGGGCACCACATTCGAGGGTTCGAAGGCGGCCTGCTCGATGTCGACGAAGTAGTTGGCGGGGTTACGGTTCAGCGTCCACTTGCCGACCTCGATCAGCGGGTAGTCCTTGTGCGACCACACCTTGGTCAGGTCGAACGGGTTGAACCGGTAGCCCTCGGCCTCGGCCACCGGCATCACCTGCACGTGCACCGTCCAGCTCGGGAACTCGCCGCGCTCGATCGCGTCCCACAGATCCTTGCGGTGGTAGTCGGCGTTCTCGCCGGCGATGCGGTCCGCGTCGGCCTGGGTGAGGTAGTCGATGCCCTGATCGGTCTTGAAGTGGTACTTCACCCAGAAGCGCTCGCCCGCCGCGTTGATCCACTGGTAGGTGTGCGAACCGTAACCGTTCATGTGCCGGTAGGTCTTCGGGATGCCGCGATCACCCATCAGCCAGGTCACCTGGTGCGCCGTCTCCGGGCGCAGGGTCCAGAAGTCCCACTGCATGTTGTGGTCGCGAAGTCCGTTGCCGGGCAGGCGCTTCTGCGATCGGATGAAGTCGGGGAACTTGATCGGGTCCTTGATGAAGAAGACCGGGGTGTTGTTGCCGACGAGGTCGTAGTTGCCGTCCTCGGTGTAGAACTTCACCGCGAAACCCCGAGGGTCACGCCAGGTGTCGGGGCTGCCCTGCTCACCGGCGACGGTGGAGAACCGGACCAGCGACTCGGTCCGCGCACCCGGCTGGAACAGCTTGGCCTTGGTGTAGCGGCTGACGTCGTTGGTCACCACCAGCTCGCCGTAGGCGCCCGCGCCCTTGGCGTGCACGATCCGCTCCGGCACCCGCTCACGGTTGAACTGCGCGAGCTTCTCGATGAGGTAGTGATCGTGCAGCAGGATCGGGCCCTGAGTGCCCGCGGTGAGCGATTCGTCGTCGCTCTCCACCGGCGTTCCGGTGTTGGTGGTTGTCGGCTTGGTCATCGTCGAAGCCTCCTCGGCTGGTGAACAACGTCCCGGGTGGGCTGACCCGGGCTGGTCAAAAATGGCTGCCGCTACACCGAACGGCAGGTCGGGCACAGTCCCCAGAAGACGACCTCGGCCTCGTCAACCGAGAACCCGTGCGCGTCATCGGGTTCCAAGCAGGGTGCTGCGCCCACGACACAGTCGACGTCGACGACCGTGCCGCAGTCTCGGCACACCAGGTGGTGATGGTTGTCCCCGGTCCTGGCCTCGTACCGCGCGGGCGAACCGGCGGGCTCGATGCGCCGCAGCAGGCCGGCGTGCACGCAGGCGCGCAACACGTCGTAGACGGCCTGGGTGGACACCGAACCCAACGCTTCCCGCACGATGGCGGCCACCCGATCCGCATCGGCATGCGGGGCGGCGGCGACCGCCTCCAGCACCGCGACCCGCGGGGCGGTGACCCGCAGACCGGCCGCGCGCAGCTGCGCCTCGGCGTCGGTGTGGTTGGTGTGCATGACTCCGATACTCCTCCTTTTCTGGAATTAGTCAAGAAAAGGATCCGGTCCGGCATGGCGTAGATCACATTCGACCGCGTGGAATACATCCGGGCGGATGGTCGTTGATGCTCACTGTCGGCGTCCGGACAGCCCCGGGCCTCACCCCTTTGTCGCTACGAGCGACCACCCGCCGAGAGGCGCTTGTGGGACGTCGACTTCGAGTCGTGACGCTGGCGTGGCGTCCGGCGACTCAGCGCCGCCAGGTTTTGCGACCTGGCGGCGTTTGTGATTTCCGGCCCGGCTCGCCGCTCGGTGGCCGGGGTTGCGCCGGTGACCGCGATAGCCTCGTGCGCATGGGGCGATTCGGTGGGTTTCTCGTCGTGCTCGCTGCGTTATCGCTGGTCGCGGGCAATATGTGCACCGGCAAAGCGCAGGCGATACCCCATCGCGCGTCCGATGAGGTGCGCTGCACCCCGCAGTCCGGGCGGGAGTTCGCGCGGGCGAAGCCGGAGCAGGTCGGCCTCGACAGCGAACGCCTCGCGGCGGCGTTGGCCTTCGCCAGCACCCGCAACCGGCTGAATGTGCAGGTATTCCGGCACAACTGCCTGATCGGCGAGGGACCGACGAACGCGCAGACCGGCAACGTGGCCTGGAACATCTGGAGTTCCACCAAGAGCGTCGTCTCGCTGGTCGCCGGGATCGCCTGGGATCAGGGCAAGCTCGATCTCGCCGCACCGATCGGCCGCTACCTGCCCGCCGAGCTCGGCGACACCGAGCACCGCTCGATCACCGTGCAGAACCTGCTCACCGAGTCTTCGGGGCTGAAGATCGGCGCCCTCACCGAGGGCATCACCGGCGTGGTCCCGATCGATCCGAACAGTGCGGTGCAGGCGCTGGGCATGCCGCTGGAGAATCCGCCGGGCACGGAGTTCAGCTACAGCCAGCGCAATGTCGACCTGCTCACCTACGTGCTCGAACTGGCCGTCGGCGAACCGCTGCAACAATTCGCGCAGCGCGAGCTGTTCGACCCACTCGGCATCCAGCGCGACGACTACTACTGGGCGCGCGATCGAGCCGGGCACACCTACGGCTACGCCCATCTGATGATCCCGCCGAACGACTTCGCCAAACTCGGGCTGCTGGTCAGCAACGACGGACGCTGGGGCACCGAGCAAGTCATCTCGGAGCGGTATCTGCGGCAAGCGCTGACGCCCTCGCCCCCCAACGACTGCTACGGATATCTGTTCTGGGTCGGACCCGAGTGCGCGGCAACCCTTTACCACGTGCCGCCCGATCTGTTCATGATGGACGGTCTCGGCATGCAGAACGTCTTCGGCATTCCCAGCCTGGACCTCACGGTGGTCTGGACCGGATTCTTCGGCAATCGCAGCAGCAAGGGCCTGACCGGCACCTTGCAGAACCAGGCCGAGCTACCGTATGAATTCTTCCGCAAACTGTTCGCCGCATTCCAGCAGCGACCGCTGCCCGATCCGGGTCCGTTCGTCGAACCTCCGGTGCAATTGGATCCGAGACAGTTCGTCGATCCGAACATCCTGCTCGCCGTATTCGGTATCGGACCGGATACCTATCCCGGCTGCAACGTCTTCTCCTGCCTGGACTACCCGCTGGCCCCGCCCTTTTGGGACACCGCGCCGGGCTGCGCGATCCTGGTGTGCCTCGGCCCGGGCGCCCCGGGCATCGACTGACCCCGGCGCACCACAACACGCCATTCACCTGTCCACCGCCACCTCGCGCGATAGCCTCGTGCACATGGGGCGATTCAGTGGGTTCCTGGTCGGGTTCGCTGCGTTATCGCTGGTGGCGGGCAACGTCTTCACCGGGAGTGCGCAGGCCGCCGCCGACCCGGTGTCCTGCGAAGTGCGCTCCGATCGCGAATTCGCCCGCGCGCGGCCCGAGCAGGTCGGCATCGACAGCGCGGGGCTCGCGGACGCATTGGCTTTCGCCGCCACCCGAAACCGGATCAATGTGCAGGTATTCCGACACAACTGCCTGATCGGCGAGGGGCCGACGAACGCGCAGACCGGCGATGTCGCGTGGAATATCTGGAGTGCCACCAAGAGTGTGGTCTCGTTGCTCGCCGGGATGGCTTGGGATCAAGGCAAACTCGATATCGCCGCACCGATCGATCGGTATCTGCCGCCCGGACTCGGTGACGCCGAGCATCGGTCGATCACCGTGCATAATCTGCTCACCGAAACCTCGGGAATGAAGGTCGGCGTTCTAACCGAGGGCGCGACCGCGGTCGTGCCGATCGATCCGAACAGCGCGGTGCAGGCACTCGGTGTGCCGTTGGACAATCCGCCGGGCACGGTATTCAGCTATAGCCAGCGCAATGTCGACCTGCTCAGCTATGTCCTCGAATTGGCGATCGGGGAACCGCTGCAGCAATTCGCGCAACGGGAACTGTTCGATCCGCTCGGCATCGAACGCGGCGACTACTACTGGGCGCGCGATCGGGCCGGGCACACTTACGGCTACGCCCATCTGCTGATTCCGCCGAACGACTTCGCCAAACTGGGTCTGCTGGTCAGCAACGAAGGGCGATGGGGCGCACAGCAGATCGTGTCGGCCAGTTATCTGCGGCAGGCACGCCAACCCTCGCAGGCCAACCGATGCTACGGCTATCTGTTCTGGCTCGGGCCGGGCTGCGCGGAGTCCGCAACCAACCTGCCGCCCGACACCTACATGATGGCCGGGCTCGGCTTGCAGAATGTCTTCGTCATGCCGAGCCTAGGGCTGACGGTGGTGTGGACCGGGTTCTACGGCAATGTCAGCCGGTACGGACTGACCGGCACCATCCAGAACATCGCGGAGTTGCCGTACGAGTTCTTCCGCAAGCTGTTCGCGGCGTTCCATGCGCAGCCCATCCCCGACCCCGGTCCGTACGTCGAGCCACCGGTGCGGCTGAACCCGAGCCAGTTCGTCGACCTGAACTTCGTGCTCGCTGTCTTCGGCGCCGGACCGTACGCCTATCCGGGCTGTGATGTGTTGTCCTGCTTGAACTATCCCCTCACGCCGCCCTTCGCGGATACCGCGCCGGGGTGCACGATCGTGATCTGCCTAGGACCAGGCGCTCCCGGTATCCGCTGAATCACACGCCGAGGAACGGCAATTCGCCGTCTTCGGCCCCGTGCGCGCGGAAATGGTCGGGTGAGACGACGATGAACAGCGCGTCGGCCTCGGCGATGAGTTCGCCGTCGAGTTCGAGCCGCGCGTAGATGTGCAGTTTGCGCGTGCCCTCGCGGTGATCCAGGTGCGCGGACACCGTCATCGGGCGGTACAGCGGAGCGGGTTTGACGTAGTTCACCGTGATCTTCGCGGTCACAGCCGGAATCCCGGTGCCGGTCGGGACGCTGCCGCAGGCCTCGTCCAGCACTGCGGCGACCACCCCGCCGTGGGCCAGGCCCGGTGCGCCCTGGTGCTTTCGGTCGAAGGTGCAGCTGCCGGTGAGGCGGCCGTCCACCAGCGTGGACGCCATCGCGACGCCGGCCGGATTGCGCGGACCGCAGCCGAAGCAGTGGTCACCGTGCGGGGACAGCGCACCGCCCGCGGCGCGTGGCGCGTCCCGCAGGCCGCGATCGGACGCTTCGGCAAGTCCGGTCATCCGCACTCCTCGATCAGGAATCAACTGTCTCCTGATTGAAGCTAGGTTTAGGAAACATCCGTGTCAAGATGACGGGGTGGCGAAGCAAGCACGGACCTACGGCGGAGTCACCGCCGATCAGCGCCGCGCCACCCGGCGCGAGCAGCTGCTGGAGGCGGCGTTCGAGGTGCTGGCGCTGGACGGTCCCGGCGGGCTGACCATCCGGGCCGTGGCGAAGCAGGCGGGACTGTCCACCAGGTTCGTCTACGAGAGTTTCACCGATCTCGACGACCTCGTGGTCGCGGCGTTCGAGCTGGCCTTCCGCCAGATGGCGGCGTCGGTCGATGCGGCCGTCGCGGCCGCGGCACCGGGCCGTCGCACTCAGGTCACGGCGTTGGTCGAGGCGCTGGTCGATTTCTTCTCGAGCGCGCCCGCCAAGGGAAAACTCTTGTCCACCAAGGCTTATGGGCATCCGGCCGTGGCGGCCCGTCGGCTCGCGCGGTCGGAGAACGTCTCGCGTACCTACGGAGCGCTGCTGCACGGACTACTGCCCGACCGCCCGCCGGACGACCCTGCCATCGATCTCACCGCACGATTTTTGGTCGGTGGTTTCGGCGAGACCAGCACCGCGTGGATCCAGCAGTCGCTGCCCTACCCGCGCGACGAGTTCGTGCACGACAATGTCGAGCTCTTCCTGGCGGCCATCGCCGCCCTCGAACGGCTGTAGGGTCTCGGCGACGATGCGCCCCTCGACCTGAGCTGGTCCGCCAGCGCACGCCACTACGCTCGACCCGTGACGCAGGAACAACGCGGTGGGCGGGCGGGGCAGGCGGATCGGCGCCGGGTGCAGATCCTCGATGCCGCGCGCGAGGTGATCGCGGAGCGGGGGTATCGGGGCGCGTCGCTCGGGGCGGTCGCCGAGCGGGTTGGGCTGACCCAGCCCGGGTTGCTGCACTATTTTCCGAGCAAAGAGCACCTGCTGGTCGCGGTGCTCGAAGAGCGGGATCGGTGGGATACCGCGGCGTTCCTGGCGGGGCCGTCACAGAGCTGGCGGTTGTCGCATCTCGCGCAATTGGTCGAGTACAACGCGATGCGACCGGGTGTGGTGCAGACGTTCGCCGCGTTGGCGGGGGAAAGCGTGACCGGCGGGCATCCGGCTCGGGAGTATTTCATCGAGCGGTACGCGCAGGCCAGGGTGCGGCTGGCCGAGCTACTGCGGGCGGAGTTCGGGGAGCGGCTGGCCGGTGGGCGGACGCCGGAGCAGGTGGCGCCGTTGCTGATCGCGGTGCTGGATGGTTTGCAGACGCAGTGGTTGCTCGACCCGGAGTCGGTCGACATGGGCGCGGCGTTCCGGGACTTCGTCGCGCTGCTCGGACCGAGTGCCGACACCGAATAGTATAACGAGCCGATAACGACACCTACCATTGATTAGGTGAGTACGGCGGAACCCGCGGACGCCCGCCTGGACTCATGCACGCGTAATCCGCTCCGCGACGACATCGGCAGACAAAGGAGTTCCTCATGAGTCCAGGCGACGTAACCCGGGAAGCCGTGGTGACGGCGGCCCTCGGCAAGCTCGACCTGACTGCCAAAGCCCGGCTGCTGCTGGGCCAGGACATGTGGTCGCTGCCCGCGCTGCCCGAGATCGGGTTGCGGTCGCTGGTGATGTCCGACGGTCCGATCGGGGTGCGCGGCGTGCGCTGGACCGCCGACGACCCGTCCATCGCGCTGCCTTCGCCGACCGCACTGGCCGCCACCTGGGATCCGGAACTGGCCAGGCGCGCCGGTCGGCTGCTCGCGCAGGAAGCGCGGCGCAAGGGCGTGCACGTACTGCTCGCGCCGACCGTCAATCTGCATCGGTCACCGCTGGGTGGACGGCATTTCGAGAGTTACTCTGAGGACCCGTACCTGACCGGGCGGATCGGCACCGGCTATGTGAGCGGCGTGCAGGACGGCGGAGTCGGCACCACCGTCAAGCATTTCGTCGCCAATGATGCGGAAACCGAACGCTTCACCGTGAACAATGTGGTCTCCGCACGCGCGCTGCGCGAGCTGTATCTCGCGCCCTTCGAGGCGATCGTCCGCGACGCGGGACCGTGGGGCGTGATGGCCGCCTACAACCAGGTCAACGGCGCCACGATGACCGAGCACGGCGAGCTGCTGAACGGAGTACTGCGCGGGGAATGGGGTTTCGACGGCATCGTCGTCTCCGACTGGATGGCCGCGAGGTCGACGGTCGCGGCAATCACCGCCGGGCTGGATGTCGCGATGCCGGGGCCGCGCGGCGTCTACGGCGACGCACTCGTCGCGGCGGTGCGCAACGGCGACGTCGACGAGTCCGTGGTGGACACCGCGGTGCGGAATGTGCTGCGGCTCGCGGCGCGCGTCGGTCTGCTGGACGGTGCCGAGCCCGCGGTGACCACGCTGCCCGAGCAGATCGACGGAGTCGCGTTGGCCCGCGAGATCTCCGGGCGCGCTTTCGTTCTGGTGCGCAACGAGACGATCGGCGAACGCCCCGCCCTCCCCCTCGACGGGAAACGAACGAAGGTCGCGCTCAGCGGTCTCGCCGCCCGCGATGCCCGCATTCTCGGCGGCGGCTCGGCCACCGTCTTCCCTGAATCCGTGGTGTCGCCGCTCGACGGTCTCACCGCCGCGCTGCCGGACGGCGCGCTGAGCTACGCGATCGGTGCCGCCCCGAGTGACGTCCTCGGTGCCGCGGACCGCGGATTCGACTTGCACGCCCGCGTTTTCGACGCCGACGGGGCGCTGCTCGGTACGAGCTCGCTGCCCAACGGCATGGTCAACTGGCTCGGCGAACTGCCCGAAGGCATCGACTACGACGCACTGCACACCGTCGAGGTACGCGGCACCTTCACGCCGGCGGAGACCGGCGCGCACGCGTTCGGCACCAAGGGGGTCGGTGATTTTCGGCTCGTGGTCGACGGCACCGTGCTCTTCGATGGCGCCGAAACCCTCACCGGCACAGACCCGTTCGAGGCGTTCTTCGGCACGCCGACCGAACGCGGCACGGTCGAACTGACCGCGGGCACGACGGTCGAGGTGACGATGACGCACACGCCGATGAAGTTCGCGGACATGCCGATCCAGGCGATCCTGTGCACCCTCGCGCACGGCGACCCGCGCCGCGATCCGGACGAGCTGATCGACGAGGCCGTCGAAGCGGCGCGCGCCGCCGACGTGGCGGTGGTCGTCGTCGCCACCACCGAACAGGTCGAGTCCGAGGGCTTCGATCGCACGAGCCTGAAACTGCCCGGCCGCCAGGACGAACTGGTCAGCAGGGTGGCCGCCGCCAACCCGAACACCGTCGTGGTCGTGAACGCCGGGTCGCCGGTGGAGCTGCCGTGGCGGGACGAGGTGGCCGCGATCCTGTTGAGCTGGTTCCCCGGCCAGCAGGGCGGCGCGGCCCTCGCCGAGGTACTGCTCGGCGACGCGGAGCCGGGCGGCCGGTTGCCGACCACCTGGCCGGTCACGCTGGCCGACTGCCCGGTCTCGGAGGTGACCCCGACCGACGGCGAACTCGTCTATCGGGAAGACGTTTTCATCGGCTACCGCGCGTGGGAGCGGGCGGGCACCGCGCCTGCCTTCCCGTTCGGGCATGGATTCGGTTACACCACATGGGATTACGAGTCGATCGACCGCACCGGAACAACGGTGACCGTCCACCTGCGCAACACCGGGTCGCGCCGGGGCGCCGAAGTCGTGCAGGTCTACCTTGCCCCCGTTGCGGATTCGGCGCTGCGCCCGGCTCGCTGGCTGGCCGGCTTCGCCCGGGTGGCGGCCGATCCGGGTGAGCTGGTCACCGCTGAGATCCGAATCCCGCAGCGCGCCTTCGAGATCTGGGATGACAACGCTTGGCGTACGGTGCCCGGCTCCTACGAGATCCAGGCGGGTTCTTCCTACACCGACCGCCCATTGACCATCGGGTACGACGCGGAGTAAACGACAACGGCCGTGGATCCACTGGGGAGCCACGGCCGCGTCGACAACGCCTCAGCGATTACTGAGCAGCACTTCGGCGATTTGAATGGTGTTGAGCGCGGCACCTTTTCGCAGGTTGTCACCGGAGATGAAGAGCGCCAGCCCACGCCCGTCCGGAACGCCGGGATCCTGGCGGATACGGCCGACGAGCGAGTCGTCGGCGCCGGCCGCCTGCAGCGGCGTCGGCACGTCGACCAGCTTGACGCCGGGCGCCTTGGCCAGGATCTCCTTGGCCTGCTCGACCGACAGCGGTTCGTCGAACTCGGCGTTCACCGACAGCGAGTGACCGGTGAACACCGGAACGCGCACGCAGGTGCCGCTGACCAGCAGGTCGGGCAACCCGAGAATCTTGCGGCTCTCGTTGCGCAGCTTCTGATCCTCGTCGGTCTCGCCGGAGCCGTCGTCCACCAGCGAACCGGCCAGCGGCAGCACGTTGAACGCGATCGGCGCGACGTACTTGTTCGGCGCGGGGAAGGCGACGGCGCTGCCGTCGTGGGTGAGTCGCTCCGCGTCGTCGATCACCGCACGCGCCTGTGTCGCAAGCTCTTCCACACCGGCCAGGCCGCTACCGGACACCGCCTGGTAGCTGGACACGATGAGGCGGCGCAGCCCGGCGAGGTCGTGCAGCGGCTTCAGCACCGGCATGGCGGCCATGGTGGTGCAGTTCGGGTTGGCGATGATGCCCTTGACCAGGTTGCGGGTCTGCTCCGGGTTGACCTCGCTGACCACCAGCGGGACATCGGGGTCCTTGCGCCAGGCCGAGGAGTTGTCGATCACCGTGACGCCCGCCGCGGCGAAGCGCGGGGCCTGCACCCGGGACATGGTGGCACCGGCCGAGAACAGCGCGATGTCCAGGCCGGCCGGGTCGGCGAGCTCGGTGTCCTCCACGACGATCTCGCCGCCGCGCCACGGCAGCTTCGTGCCCGCCGAGCGCGACGAGGCGAAGAAACGCACCTCGTCGGCCGGGAAGTTGCGCTCCTCCAGCAGTTTCCGCATGACGGCGCCGACCTGTCCGGTCGCGCCGACGACGCCTACTCGAATGCCCATGGCTTAACGCCCCGTTCCCGCATGTACCACGGCGACCTCGTCGCCGCCGAGCTCGAAGGCCCGGTGCAGCACCTTGACGGCCTCGTCCAGTTCGGTGTCCTTGACCAGCACCGAGATCCGGATCTCGGAGGTGGAGATGAGATCGATGTTCACACCCGCCTCGGCCAGCGCCTCACAGAACTTGGCGGTTACGCCGGGGTGGCTCTTCATGCCCGCGCCCACCAGCGACACCTTGCCGATGTGGTCGTCGTAGAGCACCTGCGAGAAGCCGATCTCGTCCTGCTGCTTGGTCAGCATCTCGACGGCGCGCGCGCCGTCGGTCTTGGGCAGGGTGAAGGTGATGTCGGTCTTGCCGGTATCGATCTTGGAGATGTTCTGCAGCACCATGTCGATATTGATCTCGGCGTCGGCGACCGCGCGGAACACCTTGGCGGCGTAGCCGGGCACGTCGGGCAGCCCGACCACAGTCACCTTGGCCTCGCTGCGGTCGTGCGCGACGCCCGTGAGGATTGCTTGCTCCAAGGGGATGTCCTCCATCGATCCGTAAACGTAGGTGCCCGGCTTGTCGGTATAGGACGAACGCACATGCACAGGCACGTTGTACCGGCGCGCGTATTCGACGCAGCGCAGCATCAGCACCTTCGCGCCGCAGGCCGCGAGCTCCAGCATCTCCTCGTAGGAGACCTGCTCGAGCCGCTGCGCGTCCGGCACGATCCGCGGGTCTGCGGTGAACACGCCGTCCACGTCGGTGTAGATCTCGCAGACGTCGGCCTCCAGCGCCGCGGCCAGCGCGACCGCGGTGGTGTCGGAGCCGCCGCGCCCGAGCGTGGTGACGTCCTTGCTGTCCTGGCTGACGCCCTGGAAGCCGGCGACCAGCACGATCTGCCCGTCGTCGAGCGCCTGGCGCAGTCTGCCCGGGGTGACGTCGATGATCTTGGCGTTGCCGTGCGCGCCGGTGGTGATCACCCCGGCCTGCGAGCCGGTGAACGAGCGCGCCTCGGCGCCGAGCGAGTGGATGGCCATGGCGACCAGCGCGTTGGAGATGCGCTCACCCGAGGTGAGCAGCATGTCCATTTCCCGCGCCGGTGGCGCGGGCGCCACCTGCTGGGCCAGGTCGAGCAGTTCGTCGGTGGTGTCGCCCATGGCCGAGCAGACGACCACCACGTCGTGGCCTGCCTTCTTGGTCTCGACGATCCGTTCAGCGACGCGCCGGATGCGCTCGGCGGTAGCCACCGAGGATCCTCCGTACTTCTGAACAACGAGAGCCACGACAGGGTCCTCCAAGATCGACTACCAGCTGCTAACAGCAA
Organism: Nocardia sp. NPDC052316; assembly: GCF_044547795.1. NCBI lineage: Bacteria > Bacillati > Actinomycetota > Actinomycetes > Mycobacteriales > Nocardiaceae > Nocardia > Nocardia sp. NPDC052316. The sequence continues at coordinate 781,780 of NZ_JBIUBB010000005.1, read as the reverse complement.
CCCAGCGTACCGGCCGTGGTCCAGCGGATTCCCCCTGCCTCCTCAGCCGACCGGTGCGCGGGAGCTGCCACGCAGGTCGCACTAGCCGGCGAACTTCGCGAACAGCCAGTGGTACTTGGTGTTCTGGAACGCTGCGATCTGCCAGTCGCCGTCGGTGCGAACGACCACCGTGGTCTGGACTTTGGTGTTGCGGCGGTTGCGGCGGCGCTTGCCCTTCAGCACTGCGCCCTCGGCGTGGATCAATGCCACGTCGGGGGTGAGGAAGCGGAGGCTGGTGATCTCGCCGTCGAGTCGGGTGTTCTTCAGGTACTTCGTGAGGACCGGGATGTGGGACTCGTGGATCTGTTGCCGACCCTTGGCGTGGGTGCCGAACCAGGTGACGTAGTCCGCGTCCTCGGTGAACAGCGCGGCGAAGGCGGCTGCGTCGCCGTCTTGCCACGCCTGGGCTTGGCGTGCGAACAGATCCCGGATGGCGGCTTCGTCGGTGCGCTGGTCAGTGGTCATGGCTACCCCTCGATGAAATCTTACTTGTTCATCAACTGCATAAGTAAATAGTTGATTGAGTAAGATATTGTCCGAGTGAGGCTAAGGTGTCAAGTCATGTCGAAGAAGGGCGAATCCCGGCGGGTGGAGTTGGGTGCCGCGCTGACGCTCGCCGCGCAGCGCAGCGCCACCGACGCGGTGATGATGCACCAAGCCGTTGCGGACCGCTTGGACCTGCACGTGACCGATCTGCGCTGCTTGAACATGCTGCGCCTCGGCGGGCCTGCCACCGCGGGCGAACTGGCGGCCGCCGCCGGGCTGACCACCGGCGCCATCACCCGGATGATCGACCGGCTACTGAAGGCCGGTTACGTGCGCCGCGAACACGATGGGCAGGACCGGCGGCGGGTGATCATCTCCCCGGTGCAGGAGCGGATCGACGAGATCGCGCCGCACTACGAACTGCTGGCAAAGGAATTCGGCACGGTAGCCGCCGACTACACCGAGGATCAGCTGGAGCTGATCCTGGAACTGTTCAACCGGTTGCACGACACATCGCTGCGGGTGACCCGGGCATTGCGCGCCGACGAAACCGGGTGAATGACGCACCATGGGGACATGAAGAGCACGGTAATCACGGTGACCACCGGACGGACCGAGGTCGTGCAGGACATCACCGAGCAGTGCGCGGCCTTCGTGCGCGAGGCCTGCGGTGGCGGAGACGGGCTGCTGAATGTCTTCGTCCCGCACGCGACGGCCGGCCTGGCGGTGATGGAACTGGGCGCGCGCAGCGACGACGACCTGCTCGCCGCGCTGCGGGATCTGCTGCCCGCCGACGATCGCTGGCGGCACGCGCACGGGTCACGCGGGCACGGGCGCTCCCATGTGATGCCCGCGATGATCGCGCCGTACGCGACGATCCCGGTGATCGACGGCGAACTCGCGCTGGGGACTTGGCAGTCCGTCGCCTTCGTCGATCTCAATGTCGACAATCCCGATCGCCAGGTCCGGCTGTCGTTCCTGCGCGAGGGCTGACCGGCCAGGAAAAGAAGACGACGGCCCAGCGGTTGCTACCGCTGGGCCGTCGGTACGGGCGACTCAGGCGCGGGTGAGCCAGGTGACCTGGTTCCCGTTGCTGAACTCCCGGCGTCCGGTCGGGGTGAACAGCGTCGGGTGGAACTCACCGGCGAAAGCGGGAATGCCGGTACCCGCGACGACCGGGTAGCTCTTGATCACCAGCTCGTCGATCTCACTCAGCAGGGCGGCGGCCAGCTTTCCGCCGCCTGCCAGCCAGATATCGAGGCCCTCTTCCTTTTTCAGCTGTCGCACCAGGGCGAGCGGGTCCTGATCGACCAGCTCGACAGCCGGGTCATCGATCCGGCCGAGCGTGGTCGACACCACGTACTGCCGCATATGCCCGTACGGGCTGGTCACCCCGACGGCCAGGCCGGGTTCGTAGGTCCCCCGGCCCATTACCAAGGTGTCGAACTTCTGATTCGGCGCGTCCGCCGCGACGCCGAAATACGAACGCGCGTGCGTAGGCAGGGTTTCCGGGTAATCCTGTCCGAGCCAGCCCGTGAAATCCTCGGGCAGCGGATAGAAATCGATCCCGCCGTCGGGTCCGGCGATGTAACCGTCGAGCGACATACCGACGAAGTAAACGAGTTTTCGCATAGCAGAGCCTCTTTCGTGGGGATAGATCAGGCGCGGGTGAACCAGGTGACCTGTGCGCCGTTGTCGAATTCTTCGCGCCGGGTCGGGGTGAACATGGTCGGGCGGAACTCTCCGGCGAAGGCGGATATGCCGCTGCCCGCGACGACCGGGTAACTCTTGATGATCATCTCGTCGACCTCGCCGAGCAGCGCGGCGGCCAGTGTGCCGCCGCCGCACAGCCAGATGTCGCGGCCCTCTTCCTTCTTCAGCCGCTGTACCAGGCCGACCGGGTCGGACCGCACCAGTTCGACGGCCGGGTCATCGACGCTGCCGAGCGTGCTGGACACCACGTACTGCCGCATGTGTGCGTACGGGTTGCTCACGCCGACGGCGTAGGTGGTGCGGCCCATGAGCACCGTGTCGCAGCGCTTGTTCGGTGTATCCAGGGCCATGCCCACCTGCGGCCGGAACTCCGTCGGGACGAACTCCGGGTACTGCGTGTTCAGCCAAGTAAGCATCTTTTCGTCGTAGGGGTAGAAGTCGAACTCGCCCGCCGGACCTGCGATGTATCCGTCGAGAGATACGGCGACGTAGTAGACAAGCTTTCGCATTCCGGGACCGCCCAACCTGTTGTACTCTGATCGAAGTGGTTGAAATGTAGTACTACGAATGGAGTGGTGTCAAGTGCGGACCAACCCTGAACGTCGACAGGCGCTGCTCGACGCCGCGATCGAGGTCCTGGCCAGCGAAGGAGCCCGCGGACTCACCTTCCGCGCGGTGGACAAAGAGGCGGGCGTGCCCGCGGGCACGGCGTCGAACTACTTCGCGAACCGCGACGACCTGCTGACCCAGGCGGGCGGGCGCTTCTACGAGCGGTTGCAGCCGAGCGAGGCGACCATGGCCAAGCTGGCCGACGGCCCGCAGACCAGAGCGCACATCCTCGAACTGATGCAGGAGACCGTCGGCCGCATCGAGGCGTTCCGCACCGGCTACCTCGCGCTGCTGGAACTCCGCCTGGAGGCGACCCGACGCCCGGAACTACGGGCGGTGCTGACCGATCGGGTGCGCGCGGACATCGACTTCAACGTGCGCAACCACCTCGCGGCGGGCCTGCCCGGCGACGAAAAATCCGTATTACTGCTGTATCTGGCATTGAATTGGCTGATCGTCGACCGGCTCACGCTGCCGGATGTGTTCACCGAACAGCAGAGTCAGGAGCTGATCGAGGCGGCGGTCGATCGCGTGATCGGCCGGGAAGGCCAGGAGGTCCAAACGTCGGAAACCTTGTGACCCCTGTCACTTCCGTCCGATAATGGGGCGATGATGGCGAATGTCGGAGATCGACTGCTCGTACACGGACACGTTGTGGGCCAAGGTGATCGCCACGCCGAGATCATCGAGGTCCGTGGACCGGAAGGATCGCCGCCCTACCTCGTGCGCTATGCCGACGGGCACGAGTCGCTGGTGTACCCGGGGCCGGACGCGATCGTCGAACCGGCGGGCTGAGGCCCAGCCTGCCGGCCCGGTCGGCCCCGCGAGGCGCTGATTGTCAGTGGCCGCACGGCAACGCGCCAGTGCCCGCGAGACAGCGCGGCGGCGTCCGCACGGCGATTCAGCGGGCGGCGCCGCACACCTGGCCTTTTTGCCGACAACTGTCCCGAACACGCGCGCGATGTTGTCCCAAACCATTCCACCCGCAAGTTGTTCACCGTTCTCCCGAGCTACGTTCTGGACACATACGTCCATGTCGACCCCTCGACGGCCCATTGACCAGGACGTCGAGGTTGACGAATCAGATAACCGATAGAGAGAATCGGGCTGAGTTGTCCATCGGGGGTCGGAAGGTTTTACATGCGCACGAGAACCGATATTCGATTCGTCGTCGACGCCGATTCCGCGCAGGTGATGGATGCGTTGGCAGCTGTCGAAATGCTCCCGGAATGGTCGCCCGGATATACCGATGCCCGAGTCGCCTCCCGCGACGATCGAGGAAGGCCGGTTCGAGTTTTCGTCAAGGCCGAACTGATGAACGGCTCGGATCTGCAAGTGCTGGAATATGATTGGACCGACGTCCGATCGTCGTGGCAGGTCACCGACAGCACAAGGGGCGTCAAGGGCGGCGGCTGGTTCGAGGTCTCCGACGGCAGGGAAGGCACCGACGTCTGGTTCCACAGCGAGATCTACCTACCCATCCCGGTGCCCGGTCTCCTACTCAAGCGCACCGTGCGGAAGCAGAACGAGATCGCGGTGCAGAATTTCATCGAGTTCGCCGAGGGATTTCCCGACCCGGAAACAATCAAGCCGTATAGCTATAACGAATAACCGGTAGACCTACGCGCAGCGCGAAATCGGGCGACGCGGGGCGCGGCTGACACGCGCCGACCCGATCGGGGTGCGACTATGTGCACCATGATCGGTTCCAAACGGGTTCGGCTCCAGCCGGTGGCCGAAGGTGCGTCGGTGACGCAGCTCGAGCTGTTCTTCGACCTCGTCCTCGTTTTCGCGTTCACCATGGTCACCGACCTGGCGGCGGAAGAGACGAGCGCCAAGAACATGCTGCGGGCGGTCCTCGTGCTCGCCTTGATGTGGTGGCTGTGGATCGCTTACTCCTGGCTCGGCAACGTGATCCGCGCCGACGAGGGCTTCGCCAGGGTCGCGATGTTCACCGCCATGGGTGGCGCGTTCCTGGCCGCACTCACCATTCCCGAGGCGTTCCACGACCTGCCCGGCGGCTGGTACGGGCCGCTGGTCTTCGCGATCGCCTACCTCGTGGTCCGGCTGGTCCACGTCATCATGTTCTGGCTCGCCAGCACCGAGGACGCGCAGTTACGCAACCAGGTGCTGCGGTGGGCCCTCGGCTCGATCACCATCGGCACCACGCTGCTGGTGATCGCCGCCATGACCTCCGGCACGTTACAGATCGGCCTGTGGATCGCGGCGATCGCAGGCGACTACCTGTGGACCCTGCTGGCGGGCACCGATTGGCGGCTGAATTCGGCGACCCATTTCGCGGAACGCTACGGGCTGATCATCATTGTTGCGCTGGGCGAGTCGATCGTGTCGATCGGTATCGGCGTGGCCGGACTACCGATTTCCTGGCCGATCACCGTCGGCGCACTGCTCGGGCTCGCGGTCTCCGGACTGCTGTGGTGGACCTATTTCGATGTCGCCGCGCTGTCGATCGAGCACGAGCTGAAGCACGCCGACGGCGCGAAGCAGATCAAGATCGCGCGCGGGGCCTATACCTTTTGGCATTTCCCGATGATCGTCGGAATCATCGGGCTCTCACTGGGTTTGAAAAAAGTTCTCTACTATGTCGGCGACTCTTCGCACCACACACTGAAAGACGCGCTGTACGGAATTCCGTTGTTCGCGTTGTACGGCGGTGTTGTGCTGTATCTGATCGCGTTGGTCGGGGCGAAACACTATGCGACAGGGATGATCAGCGTGCCGAGGGTGGTCACGATCGTGCTGCTGCTCGCTGCGATCCCCTTGGCGGCCGCGCTGCCCGCGCTGGCGTCACTGGCCCTGCTGTGTGCCGTACTCGGCGCGCTGATCGTCTGGGAGACAATCAAACTGGCGCAGCCGCGCGACGCGATCAGGCACGGGGTATCCGACTGAGGTGATGGCGCACGCCGTGTTCGGCGGCCGTCGGCCCGTACGCGGACGGCGGCACCCGGATATCGTGCTGCACCGCCAGCCGGATCTGATCGATGTTCTCCCGCAACACATCCGAGACCAGTTCATCGGTGCGTGGATCCTCCAGCACCTGGAACAGGATGCGGAAGGTGGTGTCGGCGATCAGCCGGATGATGTCGTCGTGGAACGGGATGTAGCGCACCCGGCCCGCCTGCGGGTCCTTCTTGATCAGCTCCAGGATCATCTCGTCCAGCTCGGACCGGTTCTCCTGTAGCGCCGCCGCGATATTGCGGGTGTAGTGGCCGGTGCGCATCACCTTGGCGACCTCGTCCATCACCGCGATGGTCATCGGCCGCTTGATCGTCTCGACGATCGTCGAGACGAACCGGTTGACCAGCGCGGCGGTCACCCGATCACCGAAGACGCGGTCGGCGACGCGGCCGAGCCGGACCACGATCACCACGATCCGCAGCAGCCGGAAGCCGCGGAAGAACGGGCTGGTCACCGGGATCATGCCGAGGACCTCGTACCAGTAGACGAACGGGAACGTCCACGGCCAGCCCGCGCGGCGCCAGCGCCACAGGAACTCGACGGCGAACACCCCGCACACCGCCCAGTCGACGATCACGATCGTGCGGTAGGTCTGGTCGGACACCGTGAAGAAGGTGATCCAGCCGACCAACACCACCGAGACGATGGCCAGCGCCAACATCACGAAATCGGTCCACAGCGTGGGCGGCTTACGCGGGTAATCGCCCTCCGGGAGTTCCTCGCTCACCGCAGTGGTGCTCGCAGCCATCACCTGGGTTCCCTTCAACGCCGAACGGTCAGGCCGAGGGTAGTCGGCACGACCCCACAGCGGCTGCAGGTCTACTTTCCGGTGCGGATGATCGCCTCGATATTGCGCTCGGCGAGCGCGGCGATGGTCAGCGACGGGTTCACGGTTCCGGTACTGCCCGGAATGGCGGCCCCGTCCATCACGTAGAGCCCCGGATGCCCGTGTACCCGCCCGTAGCCGTCGGTCGCCTTGCCGAGCACCGCGCCGCCCAGTGGGTGCGCGGTGAACAAGGCGTTCGCGTCGTAGCCGAGGGCGCCGTATTCGAGGACGGCATCGGCGCGTTCGGCGATCCGGTGGTCGACCGCGCGGGCCGCGGCCACCATCTCGTCGCGGTTCTTGCTCGGCCAGGACAGCCCGACCCGGTTGGCCGCCGCGTCGTAGCCGAACCGGGTGCGGGCCGGGTCGAGCACCATGCCGAGCGAGGCCAGCGCACCCGTCTCGAACGGGATGCCGGGGATGTACCAGCTCTCCAGGCTGAGCGGCAGCCCGGACTCGTCGAAGATCCGGCTGGCGCTCGGCACGCCCTGGCCGAGGCCGGCCAGCGCGCTCGCGCCGCGGCCGAGAACCACGTCACCGTTGGTGCCCCAGCCGTCGCCGATGTGCTCGTTGAGGTTGGGCAGCGCGCCGGTCGCCTGCGCCCGGACCAGCAGCTCCGAGGTGCCCACCGAGCCAGCGCCGAGGAAGAGCCGGTCGCAGGTGAGCGTGCGGGTGCCGAGCACCTCGCCGGTCGGCGCCAGCTTCGTCACCCGGACCGAGTACCGGCCGCCGGGCTCCTGGGCGATGGACTCCACCTGGTGGCCGGGGAAGATCGCGGACCGGCCGGTGCCCTCGGCGTATTTCAGATAGTTCTGGTTCAGGTCGAATTTGGCGCCGTTGGAGTTGCCGAGGTTGCTGCGGGCGACGGTGGCCGAGGCCCGGGTGGTACCCGCCAGCTCGCCGCGCAGGATGTCCCAGTTGAAGATCGAGTCGTTGGGCATCGGCTGGTAGCCGGCCTTGCGGACCTGATCGTCCCAGGCTCTGGAGTGCGTGAACGGCTTGGCGGCGTAGATGTCGCCCGGCATCGAGCTGAGCCGCAGCATCTCGCGCACCCGCGGGTAGTAGACGCGATCCAGCTCGCCGTACTCGACGGTGCCGCCGAAGAGGTGGTCGAAGAAGCGCCGCTCCGGGGCGACCATCGCGCCGGTGAAGATCACCGACCCGCCGCCGACCGCGGCCGCGCGCCACACGTCGATGCCGGGATACTCGGTGCAGTCGAGGACACCGCCGAAGCTGGCGAACCGCATCGGCACCTTGCTGACACCGGTGAAGCTGGTGCGATGCCAGAAGCCGCGGCCGTCCGGCAGGTCGTCGCCGGTGAAGATCTCCCGCCACGGATCGTTGGGCCAGCGCGACCCGCGCTCCAGCACCGTGTTGGCGATGCCCGCCTCGGCCAGTCGCAAAGCGGTGACCGCGGCGCCGAAGCCGGAGCCGATCACGATCGCGGGCGAGTGTTCGGGCGGATCGGGCAGTGGCGCAAAGATTTCCGGCACCCACGACTGGAACAGCAGGTTCCAGGCCGGGTCGGCGGACGCCGGTCGGGCGGGCAGCGACGTGCTCGCGGCAGCACCGAACAGCGCGGCTGCACCGACAGCTTTGAAGAAGGCGCGTCTACGCACCCAGCCACCTCCCTCATCACGCATGGCCGAGCGCAGATTACCGGTATTCCTGGCGGCTGAACAGTCGTCGCCCGCCCGTCATCCGTTGTCCCCCTTCCGTTGTCCCGCAGGATGAGCCCGCGGGACCGCCGGGCGAAGGGAACGGCAGGGTGACGAGCAGGCCACGAAACGCCGCGGCAAGTGGACGCCGGGGGTCGGCGACTCAGCCCGCGAACGGCGCCCGATCGGCTTCGCAGGTCGCGCCGGGGGCGGGAAGTTGCTGGTCGATGAGGTACCGCTCCTGCAGCCGCCGGGTGCAGTCGACCGTGGTGTCGTGCCCGTAGCCGCCGTCGACGACCACCAGGCGGGCGTTGACCAGGGCCTGCTGGGCCTTGCGCGCGGCGGTCAGCGGCGTGGCCGGATCGAACCGGTTGTTGAACAGCAGCGCGGGTACGTCCGAGCGCAGGATCCACGGTCCGGCGTAGCGCTGCGGGTAGCCACCCTGCGGGGACGGCCACGCGGCGCACGGTTGCCGCAGGTACAGCCAGAACGCGGCGAAAGTGGGTCCGTCCGCGGCCAATTCCGCGGCCAGCGCGGGCCACTGCTCCGGGTCGCGGGGCACGGTGTTGTCCGCGCAGGAGATCGCGGTGAACGGGTCGAGGAAGGCGGGCGGCAGCGTGCCCTCATCGAGGATCGCGCGCACCACATCGGGGTTGCCCGCGGCGCCGCGCTCGAGTTCGGTGAGCAGCTGGGCCAGGGCGGGCCAGCCCTCCGCCGCGTCGTACAGCAGCAGCGCGTGCGCGGGCATGACCTCCGCGTAGGTGACCGGCCGGGCGCGCTCCCCTTCGCCGACCACTACCGGCCCTTGCCGCAACCGCTCCAGCAGCGCGGTGTCGCGGACGCGCAGATCCTCACCGCCGCTCGGCTTCTGGTCGCTGCGGATCTGCTCGATCGGGTCGGCGGGCGCTTTACCGCCCGCCGCGAAAGCACAGCGCGGCTGTCCGGCTCGGGCACACAGCCGGAAGAACTCCGACAGCACCTCTTCGGTGCCCGCCGCCGCGTCGGCAATCTCGGTGCGGGTGTCGGAGGTGTACGCGTCCGGGTCGATCATCGAGCTCAGGCTCAGCGCGCGCACCCGGTCGCCGAACACGGCGCCGTACACCTCGCCGAGATAGCTGGCGTAGGAACCACCTTCGTAGGTCAACCGCTTGTCACCGACGGCACGGCGCAGCAGATCCAGGTCGCGCGCGGCATCCACGGTGGTGAGGTGCGGCAGCAGGGCGGGACTGTGCGCGGCGCACCCGGCCGCCAGGTCGCGGCTGGCGCGCGCCTGTTCGGCCGCCTGCTCGGTGCCGACCGGTGGCAGCCGTACGCCGGACCAGAAACGTTGCGCCGCTTCGGCATCGGGGAAGCAGCGGACCGGCGAGCTGCGCCCGAGACCGCGCTGATCGAAGGTCACCACGTCGAACCGGCGCGCGATCTCACCGGGGAACATCTCGCCTTTGCTCGCCCAGTCGATGCCGGAGGCGCCTGGCCCGCCCGCGGCGGTGAAGAGGGTGCCGATGCGGCGCGACTGGTCGGTCGCGGGCTGGCGGACCAGCGCGAGCCCGAGCGTCGGGCCTGCGGGCTGCGCGTAGTCGACCGGCACCGCCGCCGTCGCGCACTGCAGCTTGCTCAGGCTCTTCTCCTGGCACGGCACCCAATCCAACCGGGGCGTCGGCGCGGCATCGGCCTGGGCGACCAGATCGGCCACCGCCTGTTCGTGCTTGGCGGGCGTGCCGCAGCCGCTCACTGCCAGCGTCGCGGCCAGTGCGGCAACGACGACGATCCTCCACCCACGCATACCGATTATCTTGTGCCGCAACGGCGCGGCCGTCGTCCGCCGTAGGGATGAATTGCACCCTGAGAATCCCGGTGCTGTCGACCCTGAGCGCACCACTCCGCCGCAACCACGCCCAAGCCGTGATTCGTCGACCCCACGCGCCACCTCCTACGTCATCAACAATCGGACCACCGCGATGAGGCCGACCACGACGATGACCGCGCGCAACACGGTCGGCGGCATCCGCCTGCCCATCTTCGCACCGAGTTGTCCACCGATGATCGAGCCGAGCGCGATCAGCAGCACCGCCCGCCAGTCCACGTCGGCGATCACGATGAAGATGATCGCGGCCACCCCGTTGACCAGCATCGCGAGCACATTCTTGATGCCGTTGAGGCGCTGCATGTCCTCGTGCACGAACACCCCGAGCAGCCCCATCAGCAACACGCCCTGTGCCGCGCCGAAGTAGCCGCCGTAGATGCCGGTGGCGAAGATCGCCACGAACAGGATGGGGCCGCCGTGCTTGGGCGCCGGGCTGTCGCCCTGCTCGCGCCGCAGCTTCACCCAGCGCGACAGCCGCGGCTGCACCACGACCAGCACCAGGGCCGCGATGATCAGCACCGGCACGATCGCCTTGAACGCGTCGGCAGGCAGGGTGAGCAGCAGTATCGCGCCGGTGATGCCGCCGAGCAGCGACGCGGTGCCGAAGCGAAGCAGCCGCTCCCGCTGCCCCGCGAGCTCCCGGCGATAGCCGTGCACGCCACTGATCGAGCCGGGGACGAGGCCGATCGTGTTGGACACGTTCGCGGTGACCGGCGGCAGCCCGAAGGCGAGCAGTACCGGGAAGGTGATCAAGGTGCCCGATCCGACGATCGTGTTGATGCCGCCCGCTGCGATGCCCGCACCGAAGACCGCCAGTTGTTCCAACCAAGTCATGCCCGAGTCCGTTCGACGTCCCGTCGGATCGCCAGATCCGTACAAGCGTTTGCTTCTGGCGCGAACGCTAGCCGCAACGTCGGATCACCCGACGACGGGACCGGGGTTCCGCAGGTGTATTGCCACACGGTAAACTCGCCGCATCATGCAGCGGGCACTTCTTCTCAGCCGCCGCGACGGGGTCTGATCGGACCGGCTCCCGCCGCGGGGTTTTGCCGCGCCGGTCGACCCACCCTTTGGGAAACACCACACCCTCGGAGAAATCGCCATGTCCCCTGCTGACGCTTTCGTATCCGGCGCGCGCACCATCACGCCGCCCGCCAAGCCCGCCCCCGGCGACCAGCCCGCCTGGAACACGCAGAAGAACTCCTCGATGCCGACCTTCCGGTACCGGCCCTTCGCCGAGGAGGTCGAGCCGATCACGCTGCCCGACCGCACCTGGCCCGACAAGATCATCGACGTCGCGCCCGGCTGGTGCGCCGTCGACCTGCGCGACGGCAACCAGGCCCTGATCGACCCGATGAGCCCGGCCCGCAAGCGCCGCATGTTCGACCTGCTGGTGCGGATGGGCTACAAGGAGATCGAGGTCGGCTTCCCGTCGGCCAGCCAGACCGACTTCGACTTCGTTCGCGAGATCATCGAGGACGGCGCGATCCCCGACGACGTCACTATCCAGGTGCTGACCCAGTGTCGCGCCGAGCTGATCGAGCGCACCTTCGAGGCCTGCGCTGGCGCCCAGAACGTGATCGTGCACTTCTACAACTCCACCTCCATCCTGCAGCGGAAAGTGGTGTTCCGCGCGGACCGGGCCGCGGTCAAGAAGATCGCCACCGACGCCGCGACGTTGTGCCTGGAGATCGAGCAGCGCTACCCCGACACCAACTGGCGCTATGAATACAGCCCGGAGTCCTACACCGGCACCGAACTGGCCTACGCCAAGGAGGTCTGCGACGCGGTCTCCGAGATCATCGCGCCGACCCCGGCCAAGCCGCTGATCATCAACCTGCCCGCGACCGTCGAGATGGCCACGCCGAACGTCTACGCCGACTCGATCGAGTGGATGAGCCGCAACCTGGCCCGCCGCGACTCGATCGTGCTGTCGTTGCACCCGCACAACGACCGAGGCACCGCCGTGGCCGCCGCCGAACTGGGCTACCAGGCCGGCGCGGACCGGATCGAGGGCTGCCTGTTCGGCAACGGTGAGCGCACCGGCAACGTCTGCCTGGTCACCCTGGGCATGAACCTGTTCTCCCGCGGCGTCGACCCGCAGATCAACTTCTCCGACATCGACGAGATCCGCCGCACCGTCGAGTACTGCAACCAGCTGCCGGTCGCCGAGCGCCACCCGTACGGCGGCGACCTGGTCTACACCGCCTTCTCCGGCAGCCACCAGGACGCCATCAACAAGGGCCTGGACGCGATGAAGGTCGCCGCCGACGACGCGGACGCCGACGTGGACGACATCACCTGGGCGGTGCCGTACCTGCCGATCGACCCGAAGGACGTCGGCCGCACCTACGAGGCCGTCATCCGGGTCAACTCGCAGTCCGGCAAGGGCGGCGTCGCCTACATCATGAAGACCGATCACGGCCTGGCGCTGCCGCGCCGGTTGCAGATCGAGTTCTCCCAGGCGGTGCAGCGGATCACCGACGGCGAGGGCGGCGAGGTCACCCCGAAGGAGATGTGGGACGTCTTCGCCGACGAGTACCTGAGCCCGATCCGGCCGCTGGAGCGGATCCGGCAGAAGGTCACCGCGTCCGAAACCGACGGCGGCACCGACACCATCGCGGTGGTGGTGAAGGTCGACGGCGCCGAGCAGGAGATCACCGGCACCGGTAACGGCCCGCTCGCCGCGTTCGTGGACGCGATCGCCACCGTCGGCTTCGACGTCCGCGTGCTGGACTACTCCGAGCACGCCATGTCCGCCGGTGACGACGCGCAAGCGGCCGCCTACGTGGAGTGCGCGATCGGCGACAAGGTGGTGTGGGGCGTCGGCATCGCCACCTCCATCACCACCGCGTCGCTGCGTGCGGTGGTCTCCGCGGTGAACCGGGCACACCGGTAGCAACCGCATCGGTGCGCGGTCGGCCTCCTCGGCCAACCGCGCACACCGATAGCGCAGGTCGAGTACGGTAGAGCCGGATGCGGGGGTCGTCGATCGGCCCGGCATCCGGCTCTCGATCTTGCTGTCGGAGACCAGATATCGGCGGTGTGGCATTCGTGCGCGTCCGCTCTCCATACCGTGACGCGAGCCCGCGAACCCCGTGCTAGCGTTGGTTTCGCACTCAAGCGCCGAGCTCTCTGCTCGTAGTCCCGAGCAGATGGGGGAACTGTGACAACAAACGACCACAACCCGACCTCACCGCCCTGGCTGCAGAGTCAATCGGTGGACACGGCCGACGCGAAAGAGTCGGAGCCCGCCGCCGATCCGTCGGCGGAGCCGTCCGGCGACGTGGACGTGACCGAGTCCGAGACGGCCGAGGCGCCCGCGCCGCCGGAGCAGGATCCGGCCGAGCCCGACTTCGGCGGCTCCACCGACCAGACCGTGTCCTACCCGCACGCGATGTCGCAGCAGTCCTACGGCTCGCCCGAGGGATTCGCGCCGCCTGGCCAGGCCGAGCAGTACGGCGGCTACGCGCCGCCGAACGCCGGGCCGTTCGCGCCACCCGGCGCATATGAGCCGTACCAGACCGGCCAGTATCAGCCGGCCGCCGCGCACAGCGGTAGTCACCAGATCGCGCCCGAACCGCAGAACCCTGGCTACGGCGAGTACCGCCAGGAGATCGGCCCCGACGGGCTGGTCCGGCGGGTTCCGCAGGAACATTCCGAAGCCGCTGCGCCGCAAGCCGAGCAGCAGGCCGCGCCCATCTACAGCTGGGCGCCGCCGCCACCGCCGGTGACCCACCAGCCGCCGCCCACGTATCAGCCGCCGCCCGCCCCGATGGGGCAGCAGCAGCCGCCGGCGATGGGGCAGGTACCCCCGCCGAGCTGGCAGGGCGGACCGAACCCGCACCAGCCCGCGCAGCCGTTCCAGCCGCAGCATGTGCCCGCACCGGGGCAGCCGGGCCACTCGGTCAACGACCTGAACCTGCTCAAGCGGGCCCGCCGGGCGCCGCGCAGCGGGTGGCGGCGCGCGGTGCACAAGGCCACCGGTGGCGTGCTCAACCCGGGTGAGTCCGCGGCCGACGTCGTCTACCGCGACCTCGTCGACCGGGTGAATCAGCCGGTGCGCGGCGACTACCGGATCGCGATCCTGTCGCTCAAGGGTGGCGTCGGCAAGACCACCACCACGGTCGGCCTCGGCTCCACCTTCGCGTCGCTGCGCGGTGACCGGGTCATCGCGATCGACGCCAACCCCGACCTCGGCACGCTGGCGCACCGGGTGCCCCGGCAGACCAGGTCGACCGTGCGCAACCTGCTCGAGGACCAGCACATCAGCAGGTACTCGGACGTGCGCGCACACACCTCGCAGGCGCCGAGCCGCCTGGAAGTGCTTGCCAGCGAACAGGATCCGGCGGTCTCCGAGGCGTTCAGCGAGGCCGATTACCGCAAGGCCATCGGCATCCTGCAGTCGTTCTACAACATCATCCTGACCGACTGCGGCACCGGCCTGATGCACTCGGCGATGGCAGGCGTTTTGGATATGGCCAGCTCCCTGGTGCTGGTCACCTCGCCCGCCATCGACGGCGCCCGTAGCGCCTCGGCCACGCTGGACTGGCTGGACCACCACGGCTACGGCAAGCTCGTCGAGCGCACCGTCGTCGTGGTCAACGCCTCCCGGCGCGGCGCCTCCACCGTCGACCTGGATCAGCTCCGCAAGCTCTTCCTCGACCGCACCCGCGCGGTCCAGGTGGTGCCCTTCGACGACCACCTCGCCGAGGGCGCGGAGATCGACCTGGAACTGGTGAGCAAGCCGACCCGGCGCGCCCTGCTGGAGCTGGCCGCGATGGTCGCCGACGACTTCGGTTACGTCGGCGCGCAGCAGTACCACCACCCCGGCCCGATGGGTCACTGAACGACCGAAAGATGGTGCGGCCCCGATGTATTCACATCGGGGCCGCCCTCTTTCCGCCCTAGTACTTGCCGAACAGCACCGCCGCATTGTGGCCGCCGAATCCGTACGAGTTGTTCATCACGTACTGGATGTCCGCGTAGCGCGCCGCACCGCTGACGATGTCGAGATCGATGTCGGTGTCCTGGTTTTCCAGGTTCAGGGTCGGCGGTATCGCCCCGTCGCGCAGGGTCAGCACCGAGATCGCCGCCTCCAGCGCGCCGACCGCGCCGACCGAGTGCCCGAGCGCCGATTTGGGCGCGTAGACCGCGGGATGCTTGCCGATCGCGGCGGCGATGCCCTTGGCCTCGGCCAGATCTCCGAACGGCGTTCCGGTGGCGTGCGCGTTGACGTGGTCGACCTCGGTGCCGGCTACGCCTGCGGTTTCCAGCGCGCGGCGCATGGCGCGCGCGTTGCCGCGACCCTCCGGGTCCGGCGCGACCAAGTGGTAGCCGTCGGCGGTCAAACCCGCGCCGAGCAACCGGGCCAGCGGCCGGGCGCCCCTGGCCAGGGCGTGCTCCTCGGACTCCAGCACGAGCAGTGCCGCGGACTCGCCGAACACGAAACCGTCCCGGTCACGATCGAACGGGCGCGACGCTCGTTCCGGCTCCGCCACCCGCGAGCTGAGTGCCCGCATATTCGTGAATCCGGCTAGCGCAAGGGCATTGATCGGCCCCTCGACGCCGCCCGCGACCACCATGTCCGCCTCGCCGAGGATGATCGACCGCCAGGCGTGCACGAGTGCTTCACAGCCCGACGAGCAGGCCGACACCGGCGTGATCACGCTCGCCCGCGCGCCGAGTTCGAGCCCGAGTACCGCGGCCGGACCGTTCGGCATAGCCATCGGAATCGCGAACGGCGAAACCTTGCGGTAGCCCTTTTCCCGCATGACGTCGTTCGAGTCGACGATGACCTCGGCTCCGCCGACGCCGGTGCCGAGCGAGACGCCGAGCCGGTCCTGGTCCACCTCGGGCGCGCCGAGGGCTGCCCAGAGGCGCTTGCCCATCACGTAGGCGACCTGCTGGACGTACGACATGCGCCGCTTCTTGACCCGATCGAGCCCGGCCGTCGGATCGCTTGTGAACCGCGCGCCGATGGCGATCGGCAGGTGCATGCTCTCGATCTCCGGGTCGTCGAGGGGCCGGACACCACTCTCCCCCCCAGCAGCCCCTTCCATGTGGACTCCGTGTCGGCGCCGAGCGCCGAGGAAACCTCGACCGCGGTCACCACCACGCTTCGGAATCCGCCATTGCGGGTGGAGAACTCGGAGATATCACGCATCGTGTCGAAATCCTTCATCGGTTGGCTGACTATCCTGCACTGTAGTTGGCTCGCTCGCGGTGGAGACATGTCGGGAACCCTCACAGGACAGATGCCGATCTTGTAAGAATATGCCAACGACGCAACGGGATTCAGACCCTAGGCTCGACGCCCGACCGCCGGACCAGGGCCTTTGCTGTCCGCTCCGTCGACCATCGCGAACCCGACTGTGGAGAGTCGACAACGACCGCCCCGGCGAATCACCGCGCCGGCGGCGCGGATTCGGCGGTGACGCCCGCTGCGGCGTTCCGGAAAGCCGCAATGACCGCAGCGATAGCGGGGCTGCCTTCGGCGCGGGGACGGATCGCCAGTTCGAACAGGCGGGCGGCGCGAACGTCGGTGAGGCGCAGCACCGACAGGTTCGGGTGGGCCACCGAGTAGCGGGGCATCAGTGCGACACCGTAGCCACTCGCGACCAGGGTTTCGATGACGCGGAAGTCGTTGAGTCGCTGCGCTATTCGCGGTTGCACGCCGGTCAGGGTGGCGATCGAGCGCTGCACGTCATCGATCGGGAAGCCGCCGCGGACGCTCAGCCACGTTTCGTCGGCCAGTTCCTCGGGGGTCACCGCGGTGCGACCCGCCAGCCGATGGGTCGGCGCGACAACCACGTCGATGGGTTCCCGCATGAGCAGCTGGACGGTGACCCTCGGGTCGGCGATGGGCGCGGCGCGCTCGTCCCGATGGGTCAGCACCACGTCGTAGTCGGCGAGCAGCCGCGACACCTCACTCGGCGGTAGGTCGACGTCGCTCGCGACGACGTCGACCCCGCTGTCCGCCATGGCATTCAGCACCGCGGGCAGCAGCAGCGCCCCACCGGAGGGAAACACCGCCACGCGTACCAGGCCGCGCGGCGAACCGCGGTAGTGCGCCATCTCGGCCGCCGCGCGATCCAGCGCGGCGAGCACCTCGTCCGCGCGCACCACCAACGCGCGGCCCGCGTCGGTCAGGCGGACTCGGCGACCGTCGCGTTCCAGCAGTGCCGCGCCCGCCTCCATGGCCAGCACCTTGAGCTGCTGGGAGACGGCCGATGGCGTCATCGACAGCGCGGCGGCCACCGCGGCGATGGTGCCGCGATCGGCGAATTCGCGCAGCACGCGCAGCCGCTCCACCGACATCGACGGCGCCACGTCAGTTCCGGCCGGTACGCGCTGCAATCATGAAGCAAAACTACCGTAATATTCCATTTCAATTCGATTGTCCTGAACGTTCGTGACCCTAACGATGGACCGCGTGAACACTCGTGACCGCCTGCTCGGGCTGACCGTCGTCCTGCTCTGGGGACTGAACTTCCTCGCCATCCGAGTGGGGCTCGATCACTTCCCGCCGTTCTTCTTCGCCGCGCTGCGCTTCGCGGTCATCGCGGTGCCCGTCCTGATCTTCATTCCGCGCCCGAAGGTGCGGATGCGCTGGATCCTGCTGTACGGCACCGGCTTCGGCGCCTTGCAGTTCGCTTTCCTGTTCACCGCTATGCGGATCGGCATGCCGACCGGGCTCGCCTCCCTGGTGCTGCAGTCCTCCGCGCCGTTCACCGTGCTGCTCGGCACGCTGTTCCTGCGCGAGCGGATCCGGCCCGTGCAGGTCGCGGGCATCGTGGTCGCGATGGCCGGCATGGCGGTGATCGGCTGGGACCGCCTCGAACACGCCAGCTTGCTGCCGGTGCTGCTCACGCTGGCGGGCGGGCTCGGCTGGGCCTTCGGCAATATCGGTGCGCGCAGGGCCACCCTCGAATCGCCGGGGCTGAACACGCTGCACCTGACGCTGTGGATCGCCGTCATCCCGCCGCTGCCGTTGTTCGCACTGTCCGCCGCCACCGAGGGGCCGACCGCCGGGCTGCGCGCCGTGGCCGACTCGTTCTCCGCGACAGGCTGGCCCGCCCTGGTGGCGCTGGCCTACATCGCGGTGCTCGCGACCGTGGTGGGCAGCAGCCTGTGGACCTACCTGATGAGCCGCTACCCCGCGGGCATCGTCGCGCCGTTGACACTGCTGGTTCCGGTCGTCGGCATCGCCGCCGCCTGGCTGTTCCTCGACGAGACACCGACGCCGCTGGCACTGGTCGGTGGTGTCATCGTCATCGCGGGTGCGTTCGCCGCGACCTCAGGCAAGCGCTCGGCGGTGGCCGCCGACCAAGCGGTGGAGCTCGACGCCGCCGCCGGGCGGCGTCCTGGCACACCGCAACTCGTGCAGACCTGAGACTCCCGTCGACATCGTCACCGCCCACGCACCCACGGAGCGGACTCGGCGACAGCCCCGGTGCCGAGTCCCTAACAGCGCGGATATTTATGTGTGCCAACGGGTTCGAGAAACCGCCGTCACACGTTCGCCTATCCGAACCCGAATATCGCTATGCTCACATCCGCCGTCCGAATCAGCCTTCACCTCGGGCCAGGCACGGGGCGGGTACGCCGGTGCGGACCTGCCGCTTTACAGTAGTGACAACGTGTAACAAAGGTCCCGAGGCTAGGCACAGTGCGGCGCATGGCAGATGATCGGTGGACCGTATCGCGGAGGAAAGTGCTTCGCGCAACGGCTACGGCGGGGGTAGCGACGGCGGGGGCACTGCTGACCGGTGCGCTGAGATCGGGGCCTGCCGCCGGCAGTCCGGGCGGCAGGCGGGTCGCGGTACTCGGCGGCGGCGTAGCGGGATTGACCGCGGCGCATGAACTGATCGAACGCGGTTTCCAGGTAACGATTTACGAGCGCCGCGCCTGGGGCGGCAAGGCGCGCAGCGTGCCGGTGCCCGGCACCGGCTCCGGCGGCAGACCGGAGTTACCCGGCGAGCACGGCTTCCGGTTCTTCCCCGGCTTCTATCAACACGTGCCCGACACCATGCGCCGTATCCCGTTCGAGGACAACCCGAATGGCGTGTGGAACAACCTGGTCGCGGTGCCCGAGGCCCGTTTCGCCCGGCGCGACGGCGACGATTTCCGGTTGCCGCTCGGCCCACGCGCCCGCATGGCGTTCAACCCGGACAGTTTCCGGGAAACCCTCGGCGCCGCCCTCGCCACCACCCTCAAAATGCCTGGCAGCGAAGGCCTCTACTTCGCCAATCGCCTACTGGTGTTCAACAGCAGCTGCGATGCCCGCCGCCTCGGCCAGTGGGAACACACCTCCTGGCGCGACTACGTCGGCGGCCACGTCCGCTCCCACGAATTCCGCGCGCTGCTCTCGCGCACGCTGACCAGCATCATGGTCGCGGCGAAAGAGGACGTCGCCAGCGTCCGCACCATCGGCAACATGGGCGAACAGTTCCTCGGCAACCCGGCCGAGATCGGCAACGACGGCGGCCTCGACCGGGTGCTGAACGGGCCGACCAACGACGTCTGGATCGACCCGTGGCTACGGCGGATGCGCGAGCTCGGCGTGCGGTTCGAGCTCGGCGCCGAGGTGCGCGGGCTAGAGGTGCGCGACCGCAGGATCGCCTCGGCCCGCATCGTGGACCGCGACGGGACCCAACGCACCGTCGACGCCGACTATTTCGTGGTCGCCGTACCCGCCGAACAGGCCCGCGCCCTCTGGTCGCCCGACGTGCTCGCGGTGCGGCCCGAATTGGCCGCGATGGACCGGCTTTTCAGCGACTGGATGAACGGCATCCAGTTCTATCTACGCACCCCCGCCGATATCTCGCGCGGCCACACCGCCTACATCGACGCGCCGTGGGCACTCACCTCGATCAACCAGAATCAGGTGTGGGCCCGCAAATTCAGCGAGTTCGGCGACGGCACCGTGCAGGACTGCCTGTCGGTCGACATCTCCGACTGGAATACCCCGGGCATTCTTTTCGGCAAACCCGCCAAAGAGTGCACGCACGAGGAGATCGCCCGCGAGGTCTGGGCGCAGCTCACCGCGCACCTCGACGACCGTGGCGACCTGCTGCGCGAGGCCGACCTGCACTCGTGGTTCCTCGACCCCGGCATCACCTGGCAGCCGGACCAGCGGCGCAACACCAACGCCGACCCGCTGCTGATCAACACCGCAGGATCGTGGGAGTATCGGCCGGAACCCCACGGCGCGCTCGAAAACCTGTTCCTCGCAGGCGATTACGTGCGCACCAATGTGGACCTGGCCACTATGGAAGGCGCAAACGAATCCGCCCGCGCCGCGGTGAACGCACTGCTGGACGTGGCGGGCTCGAATGCGCAGCGGTGCCGGATGTTCACGCTGTACCGCGCGACCGAGCTCGACCCGCTGCGCCGCATCGACGCCGACCGCTACGCCGCGGGCGCGCCCAACATGTTCGACCTCCAGCTCTGAGGCGACCGATAGCCCTACCCCAGCACCGGATTCGGCACGGCGATGCTTGAATCGGGTATGCGTGCGATCACCGACCCGGCCGAACTACGACAACTACTCGGCGATGTGCCGCCCCGCGCCGCGAACAAGGAGCGGGTCGCGCTGCACCCCAGGGATCGCGACTGGATCGCCGCCAGCCCGTTCCTGGTGATGAGCACCAGCGACGCCGCGGGCAACTGCGACGCGTCGCCGAAGGGTGACCCGGCGGGCTTCGTGCGGGTACTCGACGACCGGACCCTCGCGATTCCCGAGCGTCCCGGCAACCGCCGCGCCGACGGCTACCTCAACATCCTCAGCAATCCGCACGTCGGTCTGCTGTTCGTCATTCCGGGCCGCAGCCAGACCCTGCGGATCAACGGCCGCGCCAAGCTTGTCGGCGACGCCCCCTACTTCGACGACATGGTGGTGCGTGGCCACCGCCCGATCCTTGCCGTGGAGGTCGAGATCGAGCAGATCTTCTTCCACTGCGCGAAGGCCTTCCTGCGCAGCCACCTCTGGGAGCCGGAGCAGTGGCCCGCCGACGGACTGCCCTCGTGGGCCCACCTGGTCAAGGAAGTCCAGACCGACACCACCGAGAGCATCGAGGAGCTCGAGCACCACTACGCGCCCGCCAACTACAACGCCAAGCTCTACCAGGGCTGAGCGGCCCGGGTGGGCTACGCCACTGGACCGGGGCGCGCCGGGAACCGACGCCGAACATAGACTCGCGGCGTGGCAGACATTTCGGTGCGTGGGCGTATTGCACTGCGGGCGGCGGCGGCGGCGTCGTGGGCCTCGCAGAAGGCGGGGCGCGGCAAGGGATCGATGATCGGCGGGCTCATCGCCCTGCAGATCGACAAGACGATCATGGGTCAGCTCGGCCGCGGCAAGCGCACGGTGCTGATCACCGGCACCAACGGCAAGTCGACCACCACCAGGATGACGACCGCGGCGCTCGGCACGCTCGGCGCGGTCGCCACCCAGGCCGACGGCGCCAACATGGACGCGGGCATCGTGGCCGCGCTCAGCGTCCACCGGGACGCGCCGCTCGCCGCGATCGAGGTGGACGAGCTGCATCTGCCGCACGTCACCGACGCGCTCGACCCGGCCGCCGTGGTGCTGCTGAACCTGAGCCGCGACCAGCTGGACCGGGTCGGCGAGATCAACATGATCGAGCGCAAGCTGCGCGCCGGCCTGGCTCGGCACCCGGACACCGTGGTGATCGCGAACTGCGACGACGTGCTGGTGACCTCGATCGCCTACGACCACCCGAACGTGGTGTGGGTGGCCGCGGGCAGCGGCTGGTCGATGGACGCGACCAGCTGCCCACGCAGTGGTGAGCCGATCGTGTGGGAGGACAGCCACTCGGGGTCGGCAGCAGGCGGGGCGGGTAAGCACTGGCGCAGCACCGGCGCGGATTTCGAACGGCCCGAACCTGCTTGGTGGCTCGACGGCGACGACCTGGTCGGCCCCGACGGACTGCGGTTCCCCTTGAAGCTGGCGCTGCCCGGCCGGGCCAACCGGGGCAATGCCGCACAGGCGGTGGCCGCGGCCATCGCGCTCGGCGCCGATCCGGCGGCCGCGGTCACCGCGACCGGCACGGTGCGCGAGATCGCGGGCCGCTACCGGACGGTGCAGGTCGGCGACCATGCCGCACGGCTGCTGCTGGCGAAGAACCCGGCGGGTTGGCAGGAGGCGCTGTCGATGATCGAGCCCACCGCGGCCGGACTGGTGATCGCGGTGAACGGGCAGGTGCCCGACGGCGAGGACCTGTCCTGGCTGTGGGACGTGCGGTTCGAGCACTTCGAGGGCGTGCAGGTGGTCGCCGCCGGTGAGCGGGCCACCGATCTCGCGGTGCGCCTCACCTACGCGGGCGTCGAACACACCACGGTGCCGAACCCGTTGCGCGCCATCGCCTCCTGCCCGGCGGGCCACGTCGAGGTGCTGGCAAACTACACCGCATTCCGGGATCTCAACCGCGACCTCGAGGCGAAGTAAATGAGTGAATCGACCTTCCGCATCGGTCTCGTACTGCCCGATGTGATGGGCACCTACGGCGACGGCGGAAACGCGCTGGTGCTGCGGCAGCGGTTGCGGCTGCGCGGCTACGACGCCGAGGTCGTCGAGATCACGCTGGCCGACCCGGTTCCCGACTCGTTGGACATCTACACCCTTGGCGGGGCGGAGGATTCGGCGCAGCGGCTGGCGACCCGGCACCTGCAGCGCTACCCGGGCCTGCAGCAGGCGGCCGCGAAAGGCACGCCGGTGCTGGCCATCTGCGCCGCCATCCAGGTGCTCGGCCAGTGGTACGAGACGTCCACCGGCGAGCGGGTCGACGGCGTCGGCATGATCGACGTCACCACCGCGCCGCAGGCCAAGCGCGCGATCGGCGAGGTGACCACCGCTCCCCTGCTCGACGGGCTCACCGCGGCACTGACCGGATTCGAAAACCACCGGGGTGGCACGAAACTCGGCGGCGAGGCGACCGGATTGGCCAGGGTCACCCGCGGGGTCGGCAACGGCGTCGGCGACGGGCTCGAAGGCGTGGTGCAGGGTTCGGTGATCGGCACCTATATGCACGGCCCCGCCCTCGCCCGCAATCCCGAACTGGCCGACCTGTTGCTGGCGCGGGCGCTCGGCGTCGCGGAATTGGCGCCGCTGCCGATGCCGGAAGTGGAGCAATTGCGCCGCGAACGCCTGCGCGCGTAGGTTACTCCGCCTGCGGGCAGCGCAATGCCAGGTCGCGTCGTGATTGATCAGCAAACGCGACTCGACCGATAGGCTCCGGGGTGTGTGGCTATTTGCACGCTACGCTCCCCGCTATGACGACGATCACGCCGGGGTCACCTGCCGAATCAATGACGCAGCCGGTAATGCCACGCCGTCCACCGATTTGGGCCCGCTGGCGCAGCCTGCTATGGCCGCGTCCGTTGTATCTGTCGCTGATCGTTTCTTCGGTAGTGGCGCTCAAGGCGTTCGAGATGTCTTTTGCCGCACTGCACCATCTGGCCGTACGCAACCTGGTTGAACCCGAACTGGCGGCGAATGTACCGATCGCCATCGACGGTCTCGTCGTCGGCTCCATCGTCGCCACCGCGTCATTTCCCAAGCGCAGCGCGGGATGGTGGTATGCGACGGGGCTTTTCGTGGTCTCGACGCTGGTTTCGGTCGCCGGGAATATCGAATACGCGCGGGAAATCGGCGGCGGGCCGGTGTCGTTGATCATCTACGCCGGAATGCCGCTGACCCTGCTCTTCGCGGTGCACCTGACCCTCATCCTGCTGGCGCGCAACAGCGCGACCCGACGCGCCACCGTCGCCGTGAAAGCCGAGCAGTTCGCCGTCGAGGATGCACCGGAGCTGGTGACGTCGCCGCAGCTCATCGGGCATGCCTCGACGAACGGGCACGCCTCGACGAACGGGAACGCGCAGAGCAACGGCCAGGCACAGAGCAACGGCAACGGCAACGGCAACGACCATCCGCAGACCGGTCCCGCGGCGCCCTTCGCCACCGGGCCGAATACCCCGATGCGTTTCAACACCTTCGACGCCGACGGCCGAAAGCTGGTCAACCACCGATAATCCCGCCGCGACGTCCCGGTAATTACCCACCAACGCTCGACTACTTCGATGGAGAAAAACTATGTCTCTAACAGTCTGGCAGGACCAGGACGTCGATCAGTTCCGTGAAGTAGCAAGCAGGCTCGCCTCGGTGATTCAGAGCAGTGTGGACCGATCGGGTGCGCTGAGCCAACTCACCGAGTCGGTGGAGAGCGGGGACGCGTTCACCGACCTGTTGATCGAATTCGCGGGCCGGTGGTTCCACGAGACCGGCGGACAATCGGTGTTGATCGGGCCTGAATTGTTCTGGCTGCTCTCGGAACCGAACCTGCGTAAAGGCATCAGCAGTGCATTGCGCGGCCCGGAAGTCGCGCCCGATCTCGAGTACTCGGTGAGCAGGCGCAGCCGAAAGCTGTTGCTCATCTGTGTTTTCGAGACATTGGCGCAGAACCAGTGGCTGGCGGGCAACATCGGCGAGCACGTCGGCATGAATGGCAGTGTCAACGGAATAGGGTGATCGCTCAGCGCGCGGAGCCACCGCAGCGATTAAGTTCACGGCGTTTCTAACTCTCCCCTCGACGCCATCGGCACCGATAGCGTCGAGGTTTGCCGAGCGTTGAGGAGAGTGCCGTGTCCGAGGTGGGCCTGGGTCGGCGTGGACTGTCGCCGAGTTCCGCATGACCGCGATCAGCACCCCGGACACCCAGCCGGTCCAGACGGACCAGCCTGCCGTGGCACCGCGGCGACCCCGCGACTATCGCCGCCTGCTGGCTCCGGCGCTGACCCGGGTCGGGGCGCTGGCGCTGGTGCTCGGGCTGTGGGCGGCGGTAACCGCGGCCGGGCTGGTCGATCCGCTGTATCTGCCGTCGCCGCGAGCGGTGTGGGATGCGTTCGTACGGGCCAACTCCCGGCATCAGATCGCGCCGGGTGTGGACCGCACGGTGATCGGTGAACAGAACTACTACCTGTGGGAGCACCTGCTCGCCAGCCTGCAGCGGATCGGCGCCGGTGTCGGGATCGCGATCGTGGTCGGTCCGCCGGTCGGCTTCGTGATGGGGATGCTCACCCCGGTGCGCCTGGTCACCGAGCCGATCCTGAACTTCCTGCGGTCGCTGCCGCCGCTCGGTTATATCGGGCTGTTGATCGTCTGGTTCGGCATCGGCGATCTGTCGAAGGTCTGGCTGCTGTTCCTCGCCGCGTTCCCGCCGATCGCCATCGCGACACTCGGCGGTGTCACGGGGGTCAAGCAGGACTATCTCAATGCCGCCCGCGCGCTGGGCGCCGGTCGCGCCCAGGTCATCTCGCGCGTGGTGCTGCCCGCGACGCTGCCCGAGGTGATCGGCGGCATCCGGATCGCCACCGCGTTCGCGTGGACCACCGTGGTCGCCGCGGAGCTCAACAACGGCATTCCCGGCATCGGCGGCCTCGCGTATATCGCGGGCACACAGCTGAATACGCCACTGACCATCGCGTGCATCATCGTGATCGGCTGCGCCGCGCTCGTACTCGACTCCGTCATCAAATTTCTCGGCACCAAAGCAGTTCCGTGGAAAGGCAAGGTATGAAAGCCGCAGTCCGTCGCCTGGTCACGATTGGTCTCGCCGTGGCCGCCGTCGTCGCGGCGACCGCAGGGTGCGTCGAGTCCGGCCGCGGTGATACCGGAGTGGCAGGGGCGCAGGCGAGTTGCCCGTTCGCCGCGGATCCCAGCGTCACCACGCAGGCGCGGATCGGCTTCCAAGCCATCCCCAATGCCGATCTGTTCGTGAAGGATCGCGGCCTGCTGGCCGCCTGCCTGCCGAACGCGAAAGTCACCTGGAGTCAGTTCTCCTCGGGAGCCGACGTGGTCCAGGCCTTCGGCGCGGGCAGCCTCGACATCGGCACCATGGGGTCGAGCCCGGCGACCAAGGCGCTGTCCGCACCGCTACGGCTGCCGGTGCGCGTGCTGTGGATCCACGATGTGATCGGCAAGTCGGAATCGCTTGTCGCCAAGGACAAGTCGATCACCACGCTGGCCGGGCTGCGCGGCAAGCGCATCGCGACACCGTTCGGCAGCACTGCGCACTACAGCCTGCTGGCCGCGCTCGGCAAGGCCGACCTCGGCAGTGACGTACAGGTCATCAACTTGGCGCCCGATGCGATTCCCGGCGCCTGGAACGGCGATCAGATCGACGCGGCCTGGGTGTGGGATCCGACGCTGTCGAAGCTCCTCGAGTCCGGCGGTCACCTCGTCACCTCGAGCGCCGATACCGCGGCCGCGGGCGCGCCGACCTTCGATCTGGCGGTCGCGAGCACCGAGTTTCTCGACGAGAACCCGCGATTCGCGGTGATGTGGGCGAAACTGCAGGACTACGCGGTGACGCAGCTGCGGAGCAAGCCCGAGGATGCCGCCGTGTCGATCGGCGCGCAGCTCGGCATCGCGCCCAAACTGGTCGGCCCGCAGCTGGCCGGGTACACCTACCTCGGCGCGGCCGAACAGGCCGACGCGAAGTACCTGGGAGGCGGATTCGCCGCCGATCTGCGCAAGACGGCCGAATTCCTGTTGAGCCAGGGTGGTGTCGATTCGGTTGGCGACGAAACCGCTTACCGCAGTGGTATTTACGCTGACGCGGCCAAGGGAGCGTCCGCGTGACCGCGCTGGACGAGCACCGGGTCGTCCTCACCGGCGTCAGCAAGAGCTACCGGGGCGACGACGGCCCGACGCAGGTGCTCGCACCGACCGACCTGACCATCGAGAGCGGCGAATTCGTCTGTGTCGTAGGGCCTTCCGGCTGCGGCAAGTCGACGCTGTTGAACATCCTCGCTGGGTTCCTCGCGCCGACCGAAGGCACAGTGCAAGTCGGCGGCCGCACCGTCACCGGCCCCTCTCCGGACCGCGGCGTCGTCTTCCAGCAACCCAATCTCTACCCGTGGTTGTCGGTCCGCAAAAACGTCGAATTCGGCCCCGAAGTCCGTGGCGTGCCCCGCGATGAGCGCCGCATCGAAGCCGAACGCATGCTCACCTTGGTCGGCCTGGACCACCTCGGCAACCGCCGCCCCTACGAACTCTCCGGCGGCCAGCAGCAACGCGCCCAAATCGCCCGAGTCCTGGTCAACGACCCCCAAATCATCCTGATGGACGAACCTTTCGGCGCGCTGGACGCGCTGACCCGCGAGAACCTCCAGGACGAACTCCGCACCCTGTGGCGCGACCGCAGGAAAACCGTCCTCTTCGTCACCCACAGCATCGACGAGGCCCTCCTGCTCGGCACCCGAGTCATCGTCATGGGCACCCGCCCCGGTCGCATCATCTACGACAACCCCACCACCTTCAAAACCCCCCACACCACCCCCACCCAGGCCCGCACCCACCCAGCCTTCGCCCACATGCGCGACGAAGTCTCCGCCCACATCTACGCCGCCCACGCGTAACACGGCACTACATCAGGCGGCGAGAATCGCGACCTCGTACTTCTGGCACCATGCGTCATGGGTGACCAGCGTGAGACCTTCAGTTTGCGCCTGCGCCACCAACATTCGGTCGAATGGATCCCGGTGAATCAACGGCAGTCGGCCGGCCAGTCTCGCATGCTCGGCGCTGATGGGCAGCGGAAGGAACCCGCTGCCCATCACGTGCTCGGGCAGGTCGATCGGCCCGGTCAGTTTTCCCAGGGCCTGTTTGATGGCGACTTCCCACACCGTCGCCGCGCTGACGTAGATATCCGGATCGTGTTCGATCCGCTCCTTGAGATCATCGGACAGCGCTGGATCGTCGGTCAGCCACCACACGATCACGTGGGTGTCCAGCAGCAGTCTCATGCCGTCGTGCCGAAGTCGTCGGCGATCTGTGCGTTGGTCGCGTCGGAGTCCCAGTCGGTGGCGAGCACGAGTCGCCCCCGCAGCGAGCCGCGGCCGACCCGGTTGACTCGCCGGACCAGCGGGACCACTTTCGCGACGGGGTGACCGGCGCGACTGATGACGATCTCCTCACCGTGTTCTACCCGCTCGATGATGCGGGACAGATTCGTCTTCGCCTCGTGGATATTGAACTGTTCAGCTGCACTGCCCGACATGATCCACCTCCTTAGCTAAGAGGTTAGTCCGGTAAGGTGCCGAGTGCAACGGACTTGCCATAACCACAGTCTGAGCGGGGCGTGGCGGCGCAGCGTCACAGCAATCAGGCAGGCGACCCACACGTGTGCGTCATCCACATACGGGGGAGACATCGACCGAGACGGTGATCGTGCTGTGTTTGGCGTCGGTGTAGATGATGCCGCGGAGTGGGGGGACGTCGGCGTAGTCGCGGCCCCAGGCGACGGTGACGTAGCGCTCGTCGCCGAATTGGTTGTTGGTGGGGTCGAAGTCGATCCAGTGGCCGGTTCGGTCGTGCTCGTCGACGCCGGGGACCCAGACGGCGGCCCAGGCGTGGGTCGCGTCGGTGCCGATCATGCGGTCCCGACCGGGGGGTGGGTCGGTGGCCAGATAGCCGGACACGTAGCGGCCGGCCAGGCCGTGGGAACGCAAGCAGGCCAGGCCTATACGGGCGAAGTCCTGGCAGACCCCGGCGCGGGCCGCGAAGACGTCGGCGACCTTGGTGGAGACGGTGGTCGAGCCGGAGCGGTAGGTGAAGTCGTCGTGGATGCGGCTGGTTAGTTCGGCCACCGCGTCGAGCAGCGGACGGCCGGGGGTCAGCGACTCGGCCGCGTATGCCCTTACCTCGTCGGTGATTTCGGGTGGTTGCAGATCCAGGGTGAACTCCACCGCGAGCGGCCCCGTCGCGCCGGTCGGACGGGCCAGTTCCCACGGCAGACCGGCAGGCCCGTCCGCGGCATGGTCGCGGCGATCGACTTCGACCAGCGAGTCGCCGGTGACCACCAGGGCCCGATGGGGGGCCGTCACGTGGAAGTACGACGTGGTGTTGCCGTACACATCCGAGCCTATCGACTGGTCCGAGGGCGCCGGGTCGATCGAGATGTCGTGCGAAAGCAGCTTCTGACCGGAGAATTCGCGCGGCGTCAGGTAGGCGCGGCCGTAGGAACTGGTGACTTCGTCGGAGTAGCAGTAGGTGGTGCGGTGCGCGACGCGGTAGCGCCGCACCGAACCGGCGCGGTCGATCATCCGACCACCCGCGTGCTACCCCACAGCGGCTGGAAGCCGGCGGGCAGCGACAGTCGCGCGGTCTCGAACGAGTCGGACAACTTGCGCAGCCGCAGGTGCACACCCTCCAGTAGCTCGAGCAGTTCGGTGCGTACGCCGTCGTCGTCGGTGATATCGAGGTCGTCCGGGTCGACGCGGCGCAGCATGCGTTGCGCGTCGGCCAGCAGGCGTTGCGGCCGCGACGATCCCGAGGCACCGGGCAGCGCCCGCAGGTCGGCTTCGAGCCGGTCCAGCTGGTAGGCCAGCGAACGCGGATTGGCGGTATCGAAGAGCAGCAGTCCGGCGACCGCGGAGATCCGCACCGAATCACCGTGGCGCCGACGGTAACTCACCTGCGACTCGGCGGCCCGCAGCACCGACGTGGTGACCACCCGTTCGGCCTCCTCCGGAAACTCCTGCGTCAGTGCGGCCGACATCAACGCGGTGAGCGCGAGCCCGCGCTCGATCCGTTTGCCGATATCCATGACGTACCAACCGGAGTCGCGCACCAGCGATTCGGCGCCGATGCCGGACAGCGACAGCAGCGCGGCCAGGGTCAGTGAATGCACCGCAGACAGCGCGGTCTCACGGTCGCCCTCGGTGCTCCGGTACTCCGTGAGCGCCCGATCCACGGCGCTCAGAATCATCCACGTGTCGGCGGACAGCTGGTCACGCACAGCACGCGCGGCGTTCTCGTATCGATCGATGGCGAAGGCCAGCGAACCGGGCAGCTCACGGTCGACGGTCAACGCCGCCAGGTATTCATACCCCGATCGGGATGCTCCGGCCGTAGGCGGCGGGCCGGACGACCCTGGCGCCAAAATACCTTGCTCCTGCGCCGCACTCGCCGCGGCAACGATGGCCCGCTGCAACACTCCCGGCCGGACCGGCACCTGCGTTTCGTCGGCGATACCCGCGCCCGCGACATCCGCCCGGTCGGATTCCGCCGAATCAGGCTCACTCCCGGCCGCGCCCGCGGGATCAGGCGAAACCGGCTCTGCCGCGGCGCTATCGGCGTCATCCACACCAAGCACCGCGTCCGGTGCGGCGGTGCAGGTGGCGCGAGCCAGCGCGGCCATCAACACCGGCATCGCCTCGGCCCCCTCCAGCCACGGCCGATAACGGAAGTCCTGATACCGGTCGTGCGTGGCCATGAGCAGCCGCGCGGCGGACTCGGCCCGCTCCCCGTAACGCCCCATCCAGAACAGATCGTTGAGCACACGCGGGGAACTGACGGCCGCCACCACCGGTGCGGCCCGCCGCTCACGTTCCTCGTGCACCTCGGTACCGACCGCGGGCACCGGACTCGGCGCCGCCCTGACCCAAATGTCCTTGGCACCAGCCCTGATCACCGCGCGGTCGGGCAGCGTGCGCTGATGCAGCCGGCCGAGGCCACCCGCCATCGCGGTGTAGCCGCTGCGGCGGGCCATCGAGAACAGCCGCATGCCGACCGGCGCGGGCGCCAAGCCGCCGTAGCCTTCGACCGCGGGCGCCACCGAGAACTGCGCGGGTTCCTGGCCGACCCACTGCCAACCGGTCTTCTCGATCCGGTCCCGCAGCTCGGCGCGCTGTCGAATCGACAATTCCGGCCCGAAGAGGGTGGCCCCGTCGACGGCCGACCGAATGATCAGCCGGTGCAGGTTCTTGATCAGTTGGGCGCGTTCTTTATCGTCACCGCCCCAATAGGTCGGTGCGCTCTCCAATTGCAGGTCCTCGCCGAGCAGCGCTCTGGACAGGCTCGGCAGGAACCCGGTGAGCGCCGGGTTCTCCAGCAGTCCACTGCCCAGCGTGTTCACCACGGTGACCGCGCCCCTGCGCAACACCTCGACCAGCCCGACCACGCCGAGCCGCGAATCCGGGCGCAGGTCGAGCGGATCGGCGAACTCGGCGTCCACCCGGCGCAGCACCACATCGACCCGGCGCAGCGTGCCGAGCGACCGCATCCACAGCGCACCGTCGCGCACCACCAGATCCGCGCTCTCCACCAGGGCGAAGCCGAGCATCGAGGCGAGATTGGCCTGGTCGAACGCGGACTCGGAGTGCACACCCGGACTCAGCACCACGACGAACGGATCGTCGGCCTCCCCCGGCGCCGACTCGATCAGCATCAACCGCATCGCCCTGGCGAACGGCGTCAGCGGACGCGGATTGGAATGCTCGAACGCCTCCGGGATCGCGGTGGACACCACCCGCCGATCGGCCAGCGCGTACCCGGCGCCGGACGGGGCCTGCGCCCAGTCGGCACTCACCCGGAATTGCCCGTCGCTCCACCGGCTGATATCGCAGCCGTGCAGGAACAGCTGGTGCCGCCCCGGCACCGTAATGCCGTGGGCGGCACGGACATAGCCGCGGTAGCCGAAGATCACCTCGGGTGGCAGCAGCCCGCTGGTGAGCGTGCGGCGCGGGCCGTAGACATCGGTGAGTACCTCGTCCAGCACCCGTGAACGCTGCACCAGGCCCGCCTCCAACCGGGTCCAGTCGTCCGCCGAGACAAGCAGCGGGATCGGATCGAGCCGCCACGGCGTCGCCACCGCTTGCTCCCCCTGGCCGATCACCTCGGTGTAGGTGATGCCGTCGTCCTCGATCAGCCTGCGCACCCGATTGTCGAGTCTGCCGAGGCCTGCGGTGCCGAGCTCGACGAAATCGGCGGACAGCTCCGACCACATCCGGCGCACCTTGCCGTCCGCATCGACCAGTTCGTCGTAGTAGCCCGCGGTGGGTCTGCCGCACTCGTCATAGGGCGCGGTCTCGACGCCGCCGGTGCGGTATCGCGCGAACTGCTCGGCCACTTGCTCGCGCAGGTCGGCCGCCGCGTTCGTCTCCCGCACAGCGTCCTCGCGCATCGTCACCGCGCCGACCTCACTTCCGCTGCCAGACGTGCCTGACGGTTCGCTGACCGATCCCGGCCGGTCGGCGCTCACCCGTGCCCTGCGCACCGCCGCCCACCGATGGTGCTGTCATTTTCGCACGTGGATCGCGGTGATCCAGCCGTATCGCGAGGTACCCGGTCGCCACAAAGCGCCGATTGCCGAGTGATTGCGCGGCCACCGGGCCCGAATGCGCCCGGCATAGGCCGAACCGCCCGGGTGCGCCACGCCCGGCGGGCGACACACATCGCCGACTTCCCCCAGCGTCCGGCTCGGAAGTGGTAGACAAAGATAACGAACCGATCACGTCTGGAGGTCACATGCGTGCGCCGGATTGTTCGTCCTGCGAATCCGCCGTCGACCACTGCCACGGCACCCTCGTCGTCCATGCGGGCAGGCTCACCGAATGCACCGAAAACGACTGTGTCGACCTGGATTACGTCAGGCACACCTTCGTCGTGGACTGCGCCGACGTAGCGGGCGGCTGCGCCTGTGCCGAGCCCGACACGGCCCGTCGCCTGGCCTGAACCGCGCCGTACGTACCCTGTGCGGGTGAGCTATGACCACGTCTTGCTGCCATCAGGTGTCGCGTCATCGATCGCCGAGGTGGACGCTTACCTCAGCACCCAACAGGGACTCCCGGAGGCGGGCATGGTCGCGCAGATCGCGGCCGAACTGAACAAGGCCAACGCCGAGGTTCCCGAGGACGACAGCTTCCTCAGCGTGCACCCCGTCGGCGGCGTCGCGACCGGCGCGGCGCTACAGGTGCCGTGCCCGTACGACGCGATCGGCTTCGTCCGCCAGCTGCTGTTCGCGATCGCGACGCCGCTGAACTACGCGATCTACGATCCGCAGCTGGCCTGGCTGATCGATCCGGCCGGGCACGTGCCCGCCACGGTCACCCACGGCGGCGCGGGCGAGTTCCCCTACCTGACCAAACCCCTTGCCGATCAGTGGGTCGCCGAGCTGGCTCCGCCGAATCCGTATCTGGTGGTGGAACGCGACGATCAGGTCTACATGCAGACCTACCGGGAGAAGACCGGCGCGTTCACCCTCGAGTACCGAGATGGCTCCCCGGACAAGCACTTCGGCACCACGGTGCTCGACGCGCCGACGGTGTCCGCGGTGATCTGGGACTGGGCCACCGACGACCGCAGCCGCATGCAGACGCTGCCGTGGTCGCGCGTCGAACTCTGAGTCGCGGTGCCGCTCACTGGTTTTGCAGCGCGAGGCGACCGGCCAGCGCGATGAAGGAGACGCCGAAAACCCGGCGCATCCAGGTCACCACCGTGGGCCGGGAGATGACGTGGCTGCGGACGGCGGCCGCGCACACGCCGTAGACCGCGAACACCACGAAGGTGGCGAGCATGAAGATCGCGCTCAGTTCGAGCATGCGCGCCAACGCGTTCGGCGAACCGGTGGGCACGAACTGCGGCAGGAACGCGAAGAAGAAAATGGTCAGCTTCGGGTTGAGGATATTGAGCAGCACCGCCGAGGTGATCACCTTGCGGGCCGAATAGGCGCTCTGCTCGCCGCCCTCCGGCACGGTCAGCGCGCCCTTGTCCCGGAAGGTGCTCCACGCCATGTAGATCAGGTAGGCGACGCCGAGATACTTGAGGGTCTGAAAGGCGACCGCGCTCGTGTGCAGCAGCGCGGCGAGGCCGGTGATCGCCGCGAGCATGTGCGGGACGGTGCCCAGTGTGCAGCCGAACGCCGCGATCACGCTGGCCTTCGTCCCCCTGGAGAGACCGGCCGCCAGGGTGAACAGCGCGCCGGTGCCGGGGGTGGCGACGATGACGAGCGTGGTCAGCATGAATTCGATGCTCATCCCCGACACAGTAACCTGCCCGAGATGCCCCGCAACCCCCCGAGATTCGGGGCAGGAGTCAGAGCGCGCGGCGCCCGGACAGCGCGCGACCCAGCGTCAACTCGTCCGCGAATTCCAGATCGCCACCCATCGGCAACCCGGAGGCGAGCCTCGTCACGCTGAGGCCGGGGAAATCGCGCAGCATCCGCACCAGGTAGGTGGCCGTCGCCTCGCCCTCGGTGTTCGGGTCGGTCGCGATGATCACCTCGGTGACGTCGATGCCGTCGGATTGGTTTCCGATGCGCGCCAGCAACTCCCGGATCCGCAGCTGGTCCGGGCCGACGCCGCTCAGCGGGTCCAGCGCGCCGCCGAGCACGTGGTATCGACCACGGAACTCCCTGGTGCGCTCGATCGCCTGCACGTCCTTCGGCTCCTCGACCACGCAGATCATGGTGCGGTCGCGGCGCGCGTCGGCGCAGATCCGGCACGTCTCACCGTCGGAGACGGTGCCGCAGACCACGCAGAACTGCACGCCGTCGCGCACCTTCTGCAGCGCGGCCTGCAACCGGTCGATCTCCGGCGGCTCCACCTGGAGGAGATGAAAAGCGATGCGCTGCGCGCTCTTCGGACCGACGCCGGGCAGCTTGCCCAACTCGTCGATCAGATCCTGAACCGGACCCTCGTACAACGGCTATGTCCCCGTGGCTCTCAGAAGCCCGGCAGCCCGGGCAGCGAGCCGCCGCCGAGCCCACCCGAGAGCGGGCCGAGCCGCTCGGCCGCCAGCTGCTGCGCGTTGGCCATCGCGTCGTTGACCGCGCCG
Source organism: Nocardia sp. NPDC052316 (assembly GCF_044547795.1). Classification (NCBI taxonomy): domain Bacteria; kingdom Bacillati; phylum Actinomycetota; class Actinomycetes; order Mycobacteriales; family Nocardiaceae; genus Nocardia; species Nocardia sp. NPDC052316. The sequence continues at coordinate 746,969 of NZ_JBIUBB010000005.1, read as the reverse complement.
ATCACCAAGTCCTGCAGCGTCTCCACGTCCTCCGGGTCGACCGCCTTGGGATCGATGGTCAGCGCGACGACCTCGCCGGACGCCTTGATGGTGACCTTGACCAGCCCGCCGCCGGCCTGGCCCTCCACCTCGGCCGCCGCGATCTCGGCCTGGGCCTCCATCACCGCCTGTTGCATCTGCTGGGCTTGGGCGAGTAACTGCTGCATGTCGAACTGACCACCGGGCTGCACGGCATATTCCTCTCTGGGGAAAGTGTCACTGATCAGCCTAGTCCCTGAGTTGGGCGCGGTGCCGGGCCGCCTCGGCCGCCCGGCACACCGGCCCGCCCGGGATTCCACACCGCACTTACTGCCCGCCGGTCGTCATGTTCTCGATGCATGACCGGTAACAGGTTGGGTAAGTCCAGCTTCAGAACATCAAGATCGACCTAACATCAAAGAGTAGGTCGGGAGACCGTGCGGCAGTTCTGGAGTACCGATATGAGCACGATGAGGGCACGTTTCCTGAGCACCATGGTGCTTTCCCTGGGGGTTCCCGGCATTTTTCTCGGCGTGGCCGCCCCGACGGCGACCGCCGACGACGGTGTCACCGAGGCGGCCGCCGATTACGGCGGTGGCTGCGTCCTCGACCCGGACAACCGCGCGATCACGATCGACTCGCTGCGGTTCCGCTGCACACCCGAGCAGCAGGACGCGATCTTCCGCGACGCCGAACGCGGCGCGGTCCCGATGGGCGTGAAGAACGGCTGGGTGACCAGGCCGCCGACGATGCAGGGCGTCGCACCCGCGTTCTGGATCGGCAAGACCTTCTACACCGGGCCCGACGGCGGCTACCTGATGAACCGGGTCACCGGCGCCGGATACGAGGCCTGGCCCGCGAACGTCTACACCGCGCCCGCGCTGCTCGACGGCAGGCCGACCTGGGCACTGAACTACGACCCATCCCCCACCCCGCCGGTCTACGACGAGATCAGGGAGATCACCCCGGGTGTGTGGTTCGGCTACTCGTGGTGGCGCGGCGCGTTCCAGCACACCATGCTGCTGACCTTCGTGCTCGCCTGATCGACTTCGCCGAAAATTGACTCTCCCCTGGCTGGAGGGTGTTCGCTGAAGGCATGACCGCGACTGTCTCCATCGGGGAGTTCGCCAGGCTGACCTACCTGACTGTGAAAACGCTCCGGTACTACCACGACATCGAACTGCTCGAACCGGTTGAGGTCGACGCCTGCTCCGGCTACCGGCGGTACTCGACCGATCAAGTGGCGCAGGCCCATCTGATCCGGCGCCTGCGTCAACTCGACATGCCGCTGCCCGAGATCAAGGCCGTGCTCGCCGCGCCCGACGACGACATCCGCAACGCCGCCTTACGCGCCCACCTCGCGCGGATGGAGGCGGAGCTGGCCAGGACCCGCGCGGTGGTGGCCTCGCTGCGATCGCTGCTCACCCCGGCCGCGCCGATCGCCGTCGAATACCGCTCGATCCCCGCCTTTCCCGCATTGGCGGTGGCCGAGGTGGTCAGCCGGGCCGATATCGGACCGTGGTGCGCGGCGGCGTTTCCGCTGCTGCACCAGACGCTGAGCGCCGCGGGCCTCGAACCCGCGGGCGTGGACGGCGCCACCTACGCCATGGAGTTCTTCGAGAACGACATCGGCGAGGTGATCGCCTACGTGCCGATCCCACCGGCCGCCCGAATCGAACCCGTCGGCCGATCCTCGGTCATCGAACTACCGGCGCGCCGCTTCGCCATCGCGCTGCACGAAGGCGATTTCGAGGATTTCGACCGCACCTACGGCGCGCTCGGCAGCCACGTCGCCGAGCACGGCGGCGCGCTCGCCGAACCGGTCAGGGAGCGTTATCTGCTCAGCCCCGGCGACACCGACGACCCGAACACCTACCGCACCGAAGTCTGCTGGCCGATCGGCCTGCTCTGAGAAAGGGGAGAACCCTATGCCACTGTCGCTCGCGCACGTCACCGTCGACTGCCACGACGCCGCCGCCCTCGCCGGATTCTGGTCCGAATTCCTGGATCTGGCGGTAGACGAGGGCGCATCCGAACACTTCGCCACGGTCGGCCGCGCGGCCGGGGCCTCGCCGGTGCTGATGTTCATCCAGGTGCCCGACAAGAATCCGGGGAAGAACGTGATCCACCTCGACTTCCACGCCGAGGAGTGGCATCAGTACGTCGAGCGCGCGATCAGCCTGGGCGCCAAGCGGATCGGCGACTTCAGCGAGTACGGCGGGCAGTGGACCACGCTGGCCGACCCGGAGGGCAATCTCTTCGATATCGGCGCGAAGTAGCCCACCGGGTAGCCCGGCATTCAGCTGCCGGGCTACCCGGCCCGTTGATGACCTGCGGGTCAGGCGAGTTCGCGCTGCAGGTTGCCCAGCACCTCGGCCTGGATCTTCTTCAGCCCGAGCGGTGCGAAGATGCCCTCGAAGATGCCCGCGATGCCGCCCGCACCCTGCCAGGTGGTGCGCAGGGTGACCTGCGAGCCGGCGCCGTCCGGCGTCACGGTCCAGGTGTTCACCATGGTGGAGTTCGAATCACGCTCGGTGACAATCGAATCCGACACGGTGACGACCGCGTGCACGTTGCGCGTGCGCTTCTCGGTGGCCTGCAGCGTCCACTCCGCCACGGTGCCCGCACCCTTGCCACCCTCGACCACCTTGTAGTCGCGGTAGTGCGCGGAGAGAATGCGCGGCCGCACCGTCTGGTAGTCCGCGATGGCGTCGAGGGTGCGCTGCGGATCCGCCGCCACGGCGATCGAACTGCTGGCGCTGACCTGTCCCACAATGAGCTCCTTGTCCGGGTACGGTATGTCGACCGGTGTCCATCCTGCCCTGCGGCGGGCACCGCACCGCATACCGGTCGAGTCGTGTGGCGAACTTCTCCGAGTCGGCCGATATTCCGGTTCGCAACATATGCGTGACATTTCTCCCGAGACCCCGCCCTCGTGGTGGTCTCCGAATGCGGTGCGTACTAGCGTCGAGGGGTGGCAGTGAGTCTGTTGGGGAAGGCCGGACGCGCACCGGCCGCACAGGAATCCGGATTTGCCGCGCATCGGGCCGGTGTGGACCGACTGCTGGCGAGTTATCGCGCTATTCCCGGAAACGCCAACGTGCGGCTGGCGAAGAAGACCTCGAACTTGTTCCGGGCCAGGGCGAAAAACCCCGCGCCCGGCCTCGATGTCTCCGGACTGACCCGGGTGATCGCGGTGGACCCGGTGGCCAAGACCGCCGACGTGGCCGGGATGACCACCTATGAGGACCTGGTCGCCGCCACCCTGCCCTACGGCCTCGCGCCACTGGTGGTGCCGCAGCTCAAGACGATTACCCTCGGCGGCGCGGTGACCGGCCTCGGCATCGAGTCGACCTCGTTCCGCAACGGCCTGCCGCACGAGTCGGTGCTGGAGATGGACATCCTGACCGGCGCGGGCGAGATCATCACCGCCACCCCGGACAACGAGCACGCCGAGCTGTTCCGCGGCTTCCCGAACTCCTACGGCACCCTCGGCTACTCGGTCCGGCTGAAGATCGAGCTGGAGACCGTGCAGCCCTACGTTGCCATGCGGCACCTGCGCTTTCACGACCTGCGCGAGCTGGAGCGGACCCTCGCCACCATCGTCGACGAGAAGGCATACGACGGTGAGCGAGTGGATTATCTCGACGGCGTCGTCTTCACCGCCGAAGAAAGTTATCTGACCCTCGGCAGGCAGACCGACGAGACCGGTCCGGTCAGCGACTACACCGGCATGGACATCTTCTACCGGTCCATCCAGCACGACGACGACCGGCCCAAACGCGACCGGCTCACCATTCACGACTACCTGTGGCGCTGGGACACCGACTGGTTCTGGTGCTCGCGCGCGTTCGGCACGCAGAACCCGAAGATCCGCCGGTTCTGGCCGAAGCGGTACCGGCGCAGCAGCTTCTACTGGAAGCTCATCGCGCTGGACCACAAATACAACATCGCCGACAAGCTGGAGGCCAGGCAGGGCAACCCGCCGCGCGAGCGGGTGGTGCAGGACATCGAGGTGCCGGTCGAGCGCACCGCCGACTTCGTCGAATGGTTCCTGCGCGAGATCCCGATCGAGCCGATCTGGCTGTGCCCGCTGCGGTTGCGCGAGACCGGCGCGCCCGCGACGACCGAGCGCACCTGGCCGCTGTACCCGCTCGAGCCGAACCGGACCTACGTCAACGTCGGGTTCTGGTCAGCCGTCCCTACTGTGCCAGGACAGCAGGAAGGAGCGGCCAATCGGGCGATCGAGCGCACCGTGACCGACTTCGACGGACATAAGTCGCTGTACTCGGATTCCTACTACGACAAAGATGAGTTCGCGGCGCTGTACGGCGGCAATACCTACACCGAATTGAAGAGACGCTACGACCCGGACCAGCGGCTGCTGGATTTGTATTCGAAGGCGGTGCAACGCAAATGACGACATTCAAGGACCGTTCCGACGTCTTAGCGGACCTCGGTACCAAACTCAGCATTGCCGAGATCTTCGAGACGCTGATCGACGGCGAGGTACCGATCCGGCTGACCGCCTACGACGGCAGCACGGCCGGTCCCGAGGACTCGAAGTACGGGCTGGAGATCAAGACGCCCCGCGGCATCAACTATCTGGCGACCGCCCCCGGCGATCTCGGCATGGCGCGCGCCTACATCGCGGGCGACATGACCGCAAGCGGCGTCCACCCCGGCGACCCCTACGACATCTTGAAGGCGATGGAGGGGCTGAAGTTCCATCGCCCGTCCGCGCTCGCACTGGTCACCATCGCCCGCTCGCTGGGCTGGGAGCGGCTCAAGCCGGTCGCACCGCCGCCGCAGGAGACGCTGCCGCGCTGGCGCCGGATCGCGCTGGAAGGCCTGCGGCACTCCAAGACCCGCGACGCCGAGGCGATCCACCACCACTACGACGTCTCCAACAAGTTCTACGAGTATGTGCTCGGCCCGTCGATGACCTACACCTGTGCCTGTTACGGCGACGAGAACTGGACGCTGGAGCAGGCGCAGGAGAACAAGTACCGCCTCGTCTTCGAGAAGCTGCGGCTGAAGGAAGGCGACCGGCTGCTCGACATCGGCTGTGGCTGGGGCGGCATGGTCCGCTACGCGGCCAAGCGCGGCGTCAAAGTGATCGGCGCGACGCTCTCGGCCGAGCAGGCGGAGTGGGCCCAGCAGAAGATCGCCGAGCAGGGCCTGTCCGAGCTGGCCGAGGTGCGCCACTCCGATTACCGCGACATCCCCGAGGGCAACTTCGACGCGGTGTCCTCGATCGGGCTGACCGAGCACATCGGCGTGCACAACTACCCGTACTACTTCGAGTTCATGAAGGACAAGCTGCGCGACGGCGGCCTGTTCCTCAACCACTGCATCACCCGCCCGGACAACACCAGGACCACCAAGGCCGGTGACTTCATCGACCGCTACGTGTTCCCCGACGGTGAGCTGATCGGGTCCGGCCGGATCATCTCCGAGATCCAGAATGTCGGCCTCGAGGTGCTGCACGAGGAGAACCTGCGCGAGCACTACGCGCTCACGCTGCACGAATGGTGCAAGAACCTGGTGGAGAACTGGGATGCGTGCGTCGCCGAGGTCGGCGAGGGCACCGCGAAGGTGTGGGGCCTGTACATGGCGGGTTGCCGGCTCGGCTTCCAGCGCAACGTGGTTCAGCTGCACCAGGTGCTCGGCGTGAAGCTGCCCGAGGACGGCGACTGGACGGTGCCGCTGCGCCCGTGGTGGCAGCCGTAGTTCTCGCCTACTGCCCGTCCTGATCCAGGAGTTCTGCCAGGAACAGGGCGGGCAGCTCTATGTCTCCGGTATGTGCTGCGGCCGAGGGCATCTCGGCGCGCAGCACGCGCAGGATGGAGACGACGCCGGGGCCCGCGTCGAGCAGTGGTCTGGTCCAACCAAGCCGGGCGCAGACCGCGGCCGACGGCAGCAGCAGGCCGGTGGCCTCGCCGACCCAGCCCGAGGCGGCAAGACACTCGGCGAGCAGCAACGAGGCGTCCAATTGTGCGCGGGGACGCCGCTGTTCCAGCATTCGGCCGTGCAGGGCGCGCGACCGGCGGACCGCCCGGTCGTCGGAGCCGAGCCTGCCGTGGGCCAGCAGTTCCCGGATCGCGGCGACCTCCTCGGCCTCCGCGGCCAGCACGGCGGCGCCGGTCATCCGATGCCCCGCGTGCAGCGGCGCCGACGGCGATTCGGGGCCGGCGAACTGATCGTCGGCCTCGTCCAGCGGCAGGCCGAGCCGCAGCCGTTCGGCGCGGATGTGCGCGGCGAGCCGGAACAGCCTGTTGTCGTGCGCGATCCGCGCGCCCTCGTCGAGCCGGGTCGCCGCCGTGAACAAGTCGCCGCGTACCGCCTTGACGCGCGCGCCGATGACGAACGTCGAGATCAGGAAATCCACCGGGCCCACCCTGGCGGCCAGTTGATGGCTCTCGTCGAGCAGCTGGTCGGCGGTGTCGAGATCGCCGCGGCGGTAGTTCAATTCGCCGAGCATCGCCGAGGCCACCCGCACGGCGTGCGAGCGCGGACCCGATCGTGACTTCGCGACCTCCCAGGCCTGCTGGAAACACGCTGTCGCGGTGGGAATGTCGAGCTGCTCATAGGCGGCGGCACCGCGGCCGCACAACCCGAAGACCTCGCCGAGCGGATCCTTGGACCTGGCATGGTATTCCGCAGCCCAGTCCTGGATCTCGCGGGCGCCGTCGAAGTCGAACTCGCACAGGCGCACGAACGAGGTCAAGTTCGCTGCGGTGGACACCGTCCAGGCCGGCAGCTCGTCCGGCTTCTGCAGGCAGTCCGCAATCCGATCGAGCACGCCCTCGGTGTGGTCACGCGCGATCTGGTCGGCCGCGCCGAGCACGGCAGCCTGGCAGCGCTGCTGATTGACGTCCTCGTCGGTGGACGAGCCGCGGGCCAGGATGTTGGACAGCCTGCCGAGCGCCGTGCGCGCCGCGCCGGACTGCTGCAGGTTCACGTTGGCCCTGGCCACGGCCATCAGCAGCTTGGACCGCGAAGCCACCTGCTGCATCGGCAGCTTCGAGACCGTGCCGAGTAGCGTCGCCAGCCGGGACCGGTCGATCAGGTCCATGCCGCCGGTCTCCAGCAGATCGAGGGCCATCTTGAAGTCGGTGGCCGCCAGCGCGTGATCGACCGACTTACGCAGCAGCTGATGCTCGGCGTACCAGCGGGAGGCCTTGCGGTGCAACGACTTCAACCGGCCCGGCTGGGCACGTTCGAGCCGGGCCCGCAGGTGCTCGGCGAACAGCGGCTGCATCCGGAACCACTCCGGGTCGTGCACGATCCGGCGCACGAACAGCTCGCGCTGCTCGGCCTGCTCCAGCAGCTGCTCGGCGTCGGCGTCCTCGGACAGCGCCGCGGCCAGCGAACCGCACACCCGCTCGGTCACCGAGATCGACATCAGGAAGTCGAGCATCCTGGGTTCCAGTGTGTCCAAGACGTTTTCGGCGAGATACTCGCGGATGCCGTGGTTGCCCTCCGACAGATTCGCGATCAGCTGGGCGGGATCGGCGTTGCCGCGCAACGACAGACTGACCAGCTGGATCGCGGCAGGCCAGCCGTCGGTCGCCGTGTGGATCTGCTCCACCTGGCTCTCGGTGAGCGGAAATCCGTGGTGGCGCACCAGGATCTCCTTGGTCTCCTCGGTGGTCAGGCGCAGCGCCGACGAGCCGATCTCGACCAGTTCGTCGTGCACCCGCATCCGGCTGGTCGGCAGGCCGGACTGCTCCCGGCTCGTCACCACGAAGCGCAGATGATGACACCCGTTGTCCAGCAACGACTCCATCGCGCGTTGCGCGCCGGGGTCGGTGACCCGATGCCAGTCGTCCACCACCACCACGATGGTGCTGCCGCTCGCGTGGATCTCATCGATGAGCGTGGAGATCACGAAGGCCGCCGCATCGGCCGGGCGTTCCTCCAGCGCCTGATCCAACCCGGTGCCCACATCCGGGCGCACCCGGCGGATCGCCTGGATGAGATGGGCGAGGAACCAGATCTCGTTGTCGTCGTCGTGGTCGACGCCGATCCAGGCGACGGGGATGCCGCGCTCGGTCAGGTCGGTCCGCCACTGGGCGGCCAGGGTGCTCTTGCCGAAACCGGCGGGGCCATGGATGACGGCGAGCCTGCGCCGCCCGCCCGCCCGCAGGATGTCCAGCAGGCGCGGGCGCGGGACCGGTTCCCTGGCCGGGGTCGGTGGCCGGAACTTGGTGGCCGCGGTGGGCGGCAACGTGGTCGCCGAGCCGCCGCCACCGGTGTGCTGGGAGACCGCGGGGCGCAGCGTCAGGGGCCAGCTACGCCGGGCCGTCACCGCGGGCCGGGACTGGGTCGGCGTCGCGGAGTCGCCGGAATGCTCCATCGGCTCCGGCGCGGCAATGGTCTCCAGCAGCGCCATCTCGTCGGGCATCTGGTCGTGGTCGCGTTGCACCGCGCGCAGCAGCTGACCGAAGTCGTAGGCCGAGGGCGGGCGATCGTCGGGGTCGGTGGCCATGGCCTGCTGGATCACGTCGGCCACATCCGGCGGAATGTCGTGCTCGCGCAGATCAGGCACCGGCTGGGTGGTGATCCGCAGGAACTGCGCGACCACCTTCTCCCCCGCCTGCCGCTCGAACGCGGCGTGCCCGGTGAGCAGTGCGAACAGCGTCGCGCCGAGGCCGTAGACGTCGGAAAGGACGGTCGGGTCGTCGCCCTTGAGCACCTCGGGCGCGGTGAAGGCGGGCGAACCGGTGATCAAGCTGCTCGAGGTCTGGAAGCCGCCGGGAATTCTGGCGATGCCGAAGTCGGTGAGCTGCGGCTCGCCGTAGCCGCTGAGCAGCACGTTCGCCGGTTTCACGTCGCGGTGCAGGATCTGGGCGCGGTGCGCGCTCTCGATCGCACCCGCCAGCTTGACCCCGGCGCGCAGCGAGTCGCTCCAGGTGAGCGGGCCCTGATCACGGATCACCTGCTCCAGCGAGCCACGGGTGCAGAAGGGCATCACGATGAACGGCAGACCGCTCATCGTGACGTCGACCTGCAAGATATCCACAATGTTCGGATGGCCGGACAGCCTGCCCATGGCCTGTTCCTCGCGCAGGAAACGTTCGCGGCTCTCCGCCTCGATCTCCGAGGAGAGCACCTTCACCGCCACCACCCGGTCCAACGTCCGCTGGACGCAGCGATAGACCACGCCGAAGCCACCCCGGCCGATCTCCTTCGCCTCGGACAGCCCCATCGCGTCCAGCTCATCGGCGATCCCGATGAGCGGGTGGCGCTGGGTGTCCGAGTCGGCCAGGGTCGATTCGGGACCGACCTTGCCCGAACGCGTCCGTGGATTCACGTGACCACCTCGAACTCACATCGAATCGGCGTCACCGGCAACCAACAAGCACGCTGACACGCGGACATCATCGAAATCCCCGCGCGATGTCCGATATGTCTGCGCATACTCCAACGTAGCGCGGGCGCGGCACCTGGTGGGAGAAGTTTCCAAAGAGGGTGAGTTCCACGTCGACATTCCCCCGATCATCCCTGCTCAGCGCTGCGCCGCCGACCTGGTCGCCGGTGCGACCAGGAGCGCGAATCGCTCCACTCCATTCTGACGCGTGGCGGGGAGGAAGGACGCAATTTTCCAGCGACCGGAGGTCGCGATCCGGCGCAGCGACCGGGACACGCGGCAGTCGACGAAAGCCGACGCGACGCATCGTCTCTCTCGGGCACATCGCCGGTGCGGTCGACGGGCGGTGGCTGTGCGACCTCCGGGGGCCTGTCCAACAATGGGTAGGCGCCGCCGAGAACAGCCGGTCGAGGTGGCGTCCTCGGCGTCTAATGGCGCACGGACGTGCCGGTGCCCGCCGATACCCGCTAGCGGACCGCGAGGGCGATGAACTGGGTGATCTGGTTGGCGGCGAAATTGTTGTCGCTCACCAAGATCAGCGTGCGTTCGCCGGACGGCAGGCGTGGACCCCAGGTCATGCCTTCGACATTGTCGATCTTCGCGAGGCCGACGTCATCCAGATCGACCAGCAGGCGTTTGGTAGCGGGCCGGGCGTTGCCGAGCGGGGCATCGAGCACGTTGGTGGCGCCGCTCAGGTCCGCCTGGTAGATCCTGATCTTGTTACCCACACCGACGACGAAAGAGCGTTCCAGCACAAGGACTTTCGTCGGGTCGACCGGGTCGGCGGCCAGGATCGATGCGATGCCGTTCCCGCCGAGACCGGGCTGCGGGCGCGACTCGGCGAACACCGGCTCCACCGGGTACGCGTACTGGGCGAACACCGGGCCAAACCGGGCCTGGACGGTGATCCGCGCGGTCGCACCGGCCGTCGTGGTCGCGACCGGGCCATCCTGCAGCAGTGGATCTTCCACCGAGGTCATGAACAACGAGCCACCGGCGGCGAACGTCGCGCCCTCCAGGGCCGCGTTCTGCCGCGGACCCGAATTCGGCTGCATCCGTTCGTTGTTCGGAATCGGCAGCTCACCGGCGAACGTGCCGTCGGGGCGGGTGACGCGGACCGAGGGGTCGGCGAGCACCGTCTCGGTGCGCTCACCCTCCTGCGTCCAGAAGTAGTTGCCCGACCACGGGTCGACCCGAATCTCCTCCGGGTCCACCGACTTCGGGCCGTACGCGGTGCCGCCGGCGGTCAGCAACGGCCGGGTTCCGGTGAAAGTCACCGGGCCTGCGCCGCTTTCGCCGACCGGGAAGCGCGCGGTGTAGAACCTCGCCGCGTTACGTTCCGAACGGTCGTCACTGATGAGTACGTAATCGCCGGTGCGGGAGTCGAAGTCGATCCCGGACAGGCCGCCGACCATGGTGCCCTGGAACTCCGTCGAGTGCGGCACGATCTGCTCGCCGAGCAGCCGGACCGCTCGGCCCGACTCCGGCGCCGCGGCGGCGGGTGCCACACCCAGCGCCACCGCGATGGTCGCGACCAACAGAGCCTGTCCACCGCGCGGGTATCCACGTCTCACAGGAACCACGTTATCCACAATGCGGTACCGGCGGGTGAACATCACCCGAATCACACATGCCGGAGACGGCGAAAGCCCGCCACCGCGAATCGCGGTGGCGGGCTTTACCGTTGGTGACTACTTACGCAGCGAGGCGGGCACCTCGAAGCGATCGCCGTAGGTCTTGGCGAGGTAGTCGGCGCGCTCGACGAACGCCGCCTGCCCACCCGGGTAACCGACGATGAACTGGTGCACACCACCGGTCCAGGCCGGGAAGCCGATGCCGAAGATCGAGCCGATGTTGGCGTCGGCGGTGGTCTCCAGCACACCCTCGTCGAAACACTTCTGGGTCTCGATCGCCTCCGCGAACAGCATGCGGTCGATCAGATCCTGCAGCGGCACCGTGAAATCCGCCGTGGTCTTGAAGTGCTCACGCAGGCCAGGCCACAGACCGGTGCGCTTGCCGTTCTCGTCGTACTCGTAGAAGCCCGCCTTCTCGAGGCGACCCGGACGACCCTCACCGACCATGTAGTCGATGACGTCCTGCGCCGGGTGGCGCTTCTTGCCCATCGTGGTGTCGCCCGCCTCAGCGGCCTCGATGGTCTCCTTGGCGATCTTCTGCATGAGCTTCATGTTCAGCTCGTCCGAGAGCTGCAGCGGCGCGGCCGGGTAACCCGCCTGCAGACCAGCCTGCTCGATGGTCGCGGGCTCGATACCCTCGGTGAGCATGGCGATCGCCTCGTTGACGAAGGTGCCGATCACCCGCGAGGTGAAGAAGCCACGGCTGTCGTTGACGACGATCGGGGTCTTCTTGATCGCGAGGGTGTAGTCGAACACCCGGGCCAGCGCCTCGGGCGAGGTCTTCTCACCCTTGATGATCTCCACAAGCGGCATCTTGTCGACCGGCGAGAAGAAGTGGATGCCGATGAAGTCTTCCTGGCGCTTCACCCCGGCGGCGAGGCCGGTGATCGGCAGGGTGGAGGTGTTCGAGCCGAGCAGCGCGTCCGGGGTGACGATGTCCTCGATCTCCTGGAACACCTTGTGCTTGAGCTCGGTGTTCTCGAAGACCGCCTCGATCACGAAGTCCACGCCGTCGAAATCCTTGGCGTCGGCCGACGGAGTGATCCGGTCCAGCAGCGCCTTGGACTTCTCCTCGGTGGTCTTGCCCCGAGACAGGGCCTTGGCCTCGATCTTCTCGGAGTAGTTCTTGCCACGCTCGGCCGCCTCGATGGTGACGTCCTTGAGCACGACCTGGTAGCCCGCCTTGGCGGAGACGTAGGCGATGCCCGCGCCCATCATGCCCGCGCCGAGCACGCCGATCTTCTTGATGTCCTTCTTCGGCACGTCCTTCGGCCGCGAGCCACCGTTGTTGATGGCCTGCAGGTCGAAGAAGAACGCCTGGATCATGTTCTTCGCGACCGGCCCGGTGAGCAGGTGCACGAAGTAGCGCGACTCGATCAGCGACGCGTTGTCGATGTCGACCTGCGAGCCCTCGACCGCGGCGGCCATGATCGCCCGCGGGGCAGGCATGTTGGTGCCCTTGAGCTGCTTACGCAGGTTGGCCGGGAACGCGGGCAGGTTAGCCGCGAAGGCCGGGGTGGACGGGGTGCCACCGGGGATCTTGTAGCCCTTCTTGTCCCACGGCTGCACGCCACCCTCGGGGTTGGCCTTGATCCACGCCTTGGCGGCGGGCACCAGCTCCTCGACCGAGCCGACGACCTCGTTGATCAGGCCGATCTCCTTGGCCTTGGCCGGGCGGTACTTGTTGCCCTGCAGCAGCACCTGCATGAGCGCGTTCTGCAGACCGAGCATGCGCACGGTGCGGGTGACACCGCCACCGGCGGGCAGCAGGCCGAGGCTCACCTCGGGCAGGCCGAGCTGCACGCCGGGCACGTCGGCGGCGATCCGGTAGTGGGTCGCCAGCGTGATCTCCAGGCCACCGCCGAGCGCGGCGCCGTTGATGGCGGAGACGACCGGCTTGCCCAGGGTCTCCAGGCGACGCAGCGCGTCCTTGATGGTGAAGAGCTCATCCATCACGCCCTGGCCGTCTTCCGGGCCGACCTTCATCATGTTCTTCAGGTCACCGCCGGCGAAGAAGGTCTTCTTCGCGGAGGTCAGCACCACGCCGGTGATGCTGTCCTTCTCGGCCTCGAGCCGCTCGACCGTCGCGGTCATCGACGACTTGTACAGCTCGTTCATCGTGTTGGCGCCCTGGTTCGGGTCGTCCATCGTCAGCGTGACGATGCCGTCCGAATCCTGCTCCCAACCGATCATGTTGGTTTCGCTCACAGCTCTGTGTCTCCTTGAATTCTCAGCTGCCGGTTGGGTTTAGACGCGCTCGATGATGGTCGCGACGCCCATGCCGCCGCCGATGCACAGGGTGATCAGCGCGTAGCGGCCGTTGCGGCGCTCCAGCTCGTCGACCATGGTGCCGGTGATCATCGCGCCGGTGGCACCCAGCGGGTGGCCCATCGCGATCGCGCCACCGTTGACGTTCAGCTTCTCGTCCGGGACGTTCATGTCCTTCTGGAACTTGAGCACCACCGAGGCGAACGCCTCGTTGATCTCGACGAGGTCCATGTCCTCGATGGACAGGCCCGCCTTGGCCAGCGCCTTCTTGGCGGCCGGGGTGGGGCCGGTCAGCATGATGGTCGAGTCGGCGCCGCTGGTTGCGGTCGCGACGACGCGCGCGCGGGGGGTCAGGCCGGAGGCCTTGCCCGCCTCTTCGGTGCCGACGAGCACCAGCGCGGCACCGTCGACGATGCCCGAGCTGTTGCCACCGTGGTGCACGTGGTTGATCTTCTCGACGAAGTAGTACTTCTGCAGCGCCACGGCGTCGAAGCCGCCCATCTCACCGATCACGGCGAAGGACGGGTTGAGCTTGGCCAGGTCCTCGGCGGTGGTGCCGGGACGCATGTGCTCGTCCTTGTCCAGCACGACGATGCCGTTCTGGTCCTTGACCGGGACGACCGACTTGGCGAAGTAGCCGCCGGTGGTGGCCTTGGCGGCCAGCTCCTGCGAACGCACCGCGTAGGCGTCGACGTCGTCGCGGCTGAAGCCCTCGATGGTGGCGATCAGGTCGGCCGAAACACCCTGCGGCACAAAGTAGGTGTCGTAGTTGGTCGCCGGGTCGAGCGCCCACGCGCCGCCGTCGGACCCCATCGCCACGCGCGACATGGACTCGACGCCGCCCGCGATGACCAGGTCGTCGAAGCCGGAGCGCACCTTCTGCGCGGCCAGATTGACGGCCTCGAGGCCGGAGGCACAGAACCGGTTGAGCTGGAAGCCGCCGACGGTGTCGGGCAGGCCGGCCACGGTCACCGCGGTGCGGGCGATGTCCATGCCCTGGTCGCCGACGGGGCTGACCACACCGAGGATCAGATCCGAGATCCGATCTTCGTCGAGGTTCGGGAAGCGGCCGCGCAGCTCCTGGATCAGACCAACAGTCAAGTCGATCGGCTTGACCGAATGCAGCGAGCCGTTCTTCTTGCCGCGGCCGCGCGGAGTGCGGATGGCCTCGTAAATGTAGGCCTCTGTGGTCATATCGGAGTGTTCCTTCCTTAAAGGTGCGGCGGCCGGACGTCGTCCGTCCGAGCGCTCTGTGCGGCTACTCCACGCGATGCGGAACAGCTGCGGGTAACCTCGCCGACCGGTCCCGCGACCGACCGTCCTGACGCTGTACAAAACGCGGCATGCGACGGCGGACGCAGGTTCCGATCGCCCGTACGCCTGGGCATACCATAGAACCTCGTCGTACCGGAGCTCACGGCCACCCGTTCATACTACCGTGGTGTGCGAACTCCGGTTAACTTAACGTCGTGACGGCGGTGGTTGTCAACCACTCAGCTGTGTGGCCCCCAGCTCACTCTTCAGCAATTCGAGGGCGACCTCGTCGGGGTCGCGCCGATCCTCCGGCGCCACCGGGACGGCCGCGGCGCGGATCATCTCCTCCTCGTCCTCCGCGGTGGACGGCGGCACCACCCCGTCGGCGGGCCTGCCACCGACGCCATTGACCTCGCTACCGACCGGGGGCTGCGCCGACTCGGGCGGCGCTGAATCAAAAGGGCCGGGATCATCCGGTAGATCGGGAAAATCGGGCGGCGGAATGTCGTCGTCGCCCCATGCCCGCGGCTTGTTCGCGGCGGAGGTGCCCGCAGCGGCGTTCTTGGCCTGGCTCGGCCGCGAGAACCGCGGCGGGGCAGGCGCATCCGTGCCACCCCCGGCCGCGTTGCCGGATTCACGCCCTGCGGGCTGCCCGACACCGCGCTGCGGCTTCGCCTGCGCACCGGCCCGCGCCGCCGCGGGACGCTGCGCTCCGCCGCCCGCCTCCCAGCGCACATCGTGCTCGCGCCCGAGCACGGCACGAACCGCCGAACGCACCGCATCCAGATTGCGCGGATCGGAGAGCCGCTGCGCCAACGGCGCGTGCTGATGGACGAACACGATCGTGTCGCCGTCGATCCGGGAGACCGAGGCACCGGCCAGCATCGCCTGCACAGCCGCGCCGAACTCCCGCACCTTGGCGCGGATATCCGCCCAGGACGCTTCGACCTCACGCAGCAGGCCTGCATTCGACCCGGCCTGAGCAGGCTCGGGTTGCGCGGATTCGGCGGACGGGGCGGATTCGGCGGGCACCGCGGTCGCGGCGTTCGGTGTTGCATCGACGGTTGACGCAGCCGCGCCAGCCGGTCCGGTTGCGGCAGTCGACACGGTCGCGGCAGTCGACCCGGTCGCGGCGTTCGGCGCGGTCGCGGCGTTCTGCGCGGTCGCACCAGTCGGCGCGGTTGCGGCGCCCGGCGCAGTCGGGGCGTTTGACGCAGCCGCGGCAGTCGGCGCAGCCGCGGCCGCGGCAGTCGGACCGTTTGCGGCGCTCGGCGCAGCCGCACCAGTCGGCGCGGTCGCAGCAGTCGACCCGGTCACGGCAGTCGACCCGGTCGCGGCAGTCGACCCGGTCGCGGCAGTCGACCCGGTCGCGGTGCTCGGCGCGGTTGCGCCGCTCGGCGCAGCTGGGGCGTTTGACGCAGCCGCGGCAGTCGGACCGTTCGCGGCGCTCGGCGCAGCCACACCAGTCGGCGCGGTCGCGGCGTTCGGCGCAACCGGCGCGTTTGACGCGGTCGCGGCAGTTGGTGCTGCTTCGGCGGCTGGTGCGGCCTCTGCGGTCGCCGTCGTAGGCCGCGACGGCGCTGGTTGCCCTGCGGCCGGTGCCTGCCCGGCAATCTGTCCGCCACCGGCTTCCGTCGGCGAGACCGCCTGTGCGTCTTGGTGTTGCGCTGTGGACGAGGGCCGCCCGTCCGAATCTGAGCCCGTCGCAGCGGACGTTGGCGCACCACCGCCACCGACGACCGCACCGCCTGCTGCACCGGCACCGGCAGCCGCACTTTCCACGGGCAGGTTCCCGCCGCTGTCCTGACTGCGGGCGGCGGCACTACCCGCAGAGCTGGCGAGCGCATCCGCATGTGTCTCCGGCGCACCACTCGAACGCACATCGTCCGCACCCGACGCGGCAGCACCGGCGGTTGCGGCCATGCGCGATCCCTGTGCAGCGTCGGGATTCACAGTGGTCTCGGCCGGAGCAGACACCGAACCAGGAGCAGCATCTCGGCCGGCACTCGCACTGTCCGGGGCCTGCGCACCCGCGCCCGCGGTTTCGCGGCGGATGGCGGCGAGCGCCTCGGCACCGCGCCGCCGGTTGGGCTCGGCAGGAGCGGCGCTGACCGGCGCGGGGCGCGAGGCGGGCGCCGAACTCGGTGCGGCGGAAGGCGCGGCGGGCACCGCGCCACCGGCGAATCCGCGTTCGAGGCGTTCCAATCGCTGCAGGGTCGCGGACTCCGCATCCGACACCGACGGCAGCAGCATGCGCGCGCAGACGACCTCGAGCAGCAGGCGCGGTGAGGTGGCGCCGCGCATCTCGCCGAGTGCCGCGTGCAGCAGCTCGGCGTAGCGGGCCAGGGTGGCCGGGCCGATGCGCCCGGCTTGCTCGCGCATCCGGTCGAGGACGTCGCCGGGGCCGGAGACCAGACCGCGATCGATGGCGTCGGGGACCGCGCGCATCAGGATCAGGTCGCGCAAGCGCTCGAGCAAATCGACGGCGAAACGGCGCGGATCGTGACCCGCCTCCATCACGCGGTCGACGGTGCCGAACAGGGCGGCACCGTCGTTGTCAGCCAGCGCGATGACGGCGTCATCGATCAACGCGACATCGGTGACCCCCAGCAGCGAGACCGCCCTGGAGTAGGTGACACCCTCGGGACCCGCACCGGCGAGCAGCTGGTCGAGCACGCTGAGGCTGTCGCGCGGCGAACCACCGCCCGCGCGAATCACCAAGGGGTACACCGCCTCTTCGACGGTCACCTGCTCCTGGTCGCAGATCTTGCCGAGCAGCCCGCGCATGGTGGCGGGCGGCAGCAGCCGGAACGGGTAGTGGTGGGTGCGCGAACGGATGGTCGGCAGCACCTTGTCCGGCTCGGTGGTGGCGAAGATGAAGATCAGGTGCGCGGGCGGCTCCTCGACGATCTTCAGCAGCGCGTTGAAGCCCGCCGTGGTGACCATGTGCGCCTCGTCGACGATGAACACCCGGTAGCGGGATTCGGCGGGGGCGTAGAAGGCGCGGTCGCGCAGTTCACGGGTGTCGTCGACGCCACCGTGACTCGCGGCGTCGAGCTCGATCACGTCGAGATTGCCCGGCCCGCCCGGCCCGAGCGCGATACAGGAGGGGCACACCCCACACGGCGTCGAGGTGGGCCCCTGCACGCAGTTCAGCGACCGCGCGAGGATGCGCGCCGAGGAGGTCTTGCCGCAGCCGCGCGGGCCGGAGAACAGGTAGGCATGACTGATCCGGCCGGTGTCCAGGGCGGTGCTCAGTGGGTCGGTGACGTGCTCCTGACCCACTACCTCAGCGAACGTTGCCGGTCGGTACTTCCGGTACAGAGCCACGGCCAGAGGTTACCGGCGCGCACCGACAAAGAACACTCGCGCTGACCGCCGGGCCAGGCGCGGCGCAACTCGGCCAGCGACCCTTTTCGATTGTGATCCAAATCACAGGATTCCACGGCCCTTCTTAACCCCCGCTGACCGATAACAACAGCGGCAACGCGTGAGCTATCGCTGACGAAGCACCGGTCGAACGCGGGAAAATACCGCCCAATTCCCCCTTGTAGACCGGAAAATATGTACTCACACCCCGATTTACCGCAGGTTTGTGGAGATAACGAAAGCGTCAACGCACGTGACACCGACGCAATCCGCTGGCTACCGTGGCAAACGGCAACTTCGGTAGCCAAACCTTCATCAGGTTGGTTGCCCCGGCCGGTCCCTCATCCCGACCGGGGCACAACCAAAGTTCCCGCACAATCAAAGTTCCAGCGCAGCCGAGTGCCACTCTCCATCGGAGGAACTTCTCACCGTGCCGTCGCCTGATGACATCGCCGCCGCGTTGCTTTCCAGCACCGACTTCGCCGGCGACCGCTCCGCGGTAGATCTGCTGAGCCGCGCGATCAGCCCCCAGGACTTCGCGATCAAACGCGACTCGCTCCCGGTGGCCGCCGCGGCCGACCCCGCCACCTCCGCCGCCATCCTCGAGCTGCTCGAGCGCGGCCAGGTGCCCACCATGGCCGCGATCCGCACCCTCACCGCGCAGAACGAGATGCGCCGCGAGGCCGAGCGCATCGAGCGCCTCGGCCGCCGCGCCCAGCGCAGCATCGACGACTTCGGCCGCGCGCTCGCCACCCTGGCCGACGCGCACTGGACCGCGCACGGCATCGGCCCGACCCGGCGCGACGTGCTGTCCTCCGACGAGGTCATGTCCCTGATCCGGACCCGCATCGGTGACATCGCCCCGTCCGCGGTGAAACACCTCTGGCTGATCGAACGCGCCCAGCGCGCGGGCTGGATCGCCTCCAACGCCAACGCCGGATCGCTGTGCGCCGGGCGGCGGTTCTACTCCGACCAGTACGGCAACCGCGTCTCGCTGCGTCCGGTCAACACCATCGGCACCGCGGTGGCCGCCTACCTCGCCGACTACCAGGCCGAGCACGGCCGCGCCCCGCGCTGGTCCACCGTCGCCCAGGAATTGCGCGACGATCGCGGCCGCCGGGTGTTCCACAACACCGCCGACGCCCGCGTCCAGGAACGGTGGCTGACCACCGCCGAATGGATCGCCATCCAGGACGATCTCCCGGTGCCCGGCAAGCGCGGTCAGCGCGCGATCGCCCGCAAATCCCGCGTCTGATCGCACCCGATTTCACGACGTCCGAGGGCAAACATCCCATGTCCGAAGTGACGCGCAACTCCTGGACCAGCGCAAATCCGGTAATGAGCATTCGGTAATTTCCTTGCAACGCACCCCGCGTGGAAGGAGTTACCTTGTCCACACCCCTGGATCCCGCGGCCACCGCCTGGCTGCTCATCAGCACAGCCCTGGTGCTGCTGATGACCCCGGCGCTCGCGCTGTTCTACGGCGGGATGGTGCGCTCGACCGGCGTGCTCAACATGCTGATGATGAACTTCATCGCGATCCCGCTGGTCACCGTCGCCTGGCTGCTGGTCGGCTACAGCCTGGCCTTCAGCGACGACGCGGGCGGCGGCCTGATCGGCAACCTCGACCACGTCGGCATGGCGGGCATCGATCCGACGACGCTGCGCGGCGCGGTACCGGAACTGCTGTTCGCCACCTTCCAACTGACCTTCGCGATCCTGACCGCGGCCTTGGTCAGCGGCGCCATCGCGGACCGCGCAAAATTCGCCGCGTGGATGATCTTCGTGCCGCTCTGGGCGCTGGCGGTCTACGCGCCGATCGCGCACTGGGTGTGGGGGCCGGACGGCTGGCTCGCCTCGTTCGGCGCGCTGGACTACGCGGGTGGCCTCGTCGTCGAGATCGCTTCCGGCGCTTCGGCACTCGCGCTCGCCCTGGTGCTCGGTCCGCGCATCGGGTTCAAGATCGACGCGATGCGCCCGCACAATCTGCCCTTCGTGCTGCTCGGGGCGGGCCTGCTGTGGTTCGGCTGGTTCGGCTTCAACGCCGGATCCGCGCTGTCCGCCAATGGTGTTGCGGCGGCGGTCTTTTTGAACACGCTGGTGGCGGGCTGCCTCGGCATGCTCGGGTGGCTCGCGGTCGAGCAGATCCGCGACGGCAGGCCGACCACCTTCGGTGCGGCGTCCGGCGTGGTCGCCGGTCTGGTCGCGATCACGCCGTCCTGCGGGTCGGTGAATACGCTCGGCGCGCTGATCGTCGGGCTCGCCGCCGGTGTGGTGTGTTCGTTCGCGGTGGGCTGGAAATTCAAAGCGGGCTATGACGACTCGCTCGACGTGGTCGGCGTGCACTTCGTCGGCGGCATCGTCGGCACGGTCTTGATCGGCCTGCTCGCCACCCAGGTGATGACCGGCGGCGTCGACGGGCTGTTCTTCGGCGGCGGGCTGGCGCAGCTCGGCAAGCAGGTGGTCGGCGTGCTCGTCGTCGCGGCGTACGCCTTCGCGGTGAGCTTCGCGCTCGGCAAGCTGATCGATCGCACCATCGGCTTCCGGGTGAGCCCGGAGGACGAGACGGCGGGCATCGACTTCGCGTTGCACGCCGAGACCGCCTACGCCGAGGGCGTGCACGGCCACTCCCCGCGCCGGTTCGGTGAAGGCCATTTCGGCCAGGGCAGCGTGGGTGATCGGGATCACTGAACGGGCGCGAGTTCGCTCTATCGGCGGGAGGTTAACGGCGTTACGCTAACGCCGTTAACCGACTGCGCCGAGCAAGGGAGCCGCGCATGCTGATTCGGATTGCTCAGCTCGTCACCCGGTATCCGCGGGCGATCCTGCTCGCCGCGGCCGCCCTGGCGATCCTGTGCGGGGTGTTCGGCGCGACGGCGGCATCGCACCTGAAGTCGGCGGGCTTCACCTCGCCCGACGCGGAGTCGTCCGAGGTCGCGCGGCTCCTCGCGGACAATTTCGAGGGTGCGTCACCGAACTACGTACTGCTGGTCAGCTCGGACGCGGGCGCCGACGCACCGGCCACCCGCGCGGCGGGCACCCACCTGGTGGACACACTGCGCGCCCGCGCCGACGTCAAGGGCGTGCAGTCGTATTGGACCGCACAGCCCGCGGTCGCCTCCGCGCTGCGCAGCACCAGCGGCAAAGACGCGCTGGTGCTGGCGTACCTGACCGGCGACGAGACCGACGCGCAACGGACGGCGGGCGAGCTCACCGAGCAGCTCACCGGAACCACCGACGGCGTCACCGTCCGGCAGAGCGGCATCGCCGCCGTCTACCACGATGTGAACGAACAGATCACCCACGACCTCGCCGTCGCGGAGGGCGTCGCGATACCGGTGTCCCTGATCGTGCTCGTGCTGGTGTTCGGCAGTCTGATCGCGGCCGCGCTGCCGCTGACGGTCGGCATCTTCGCCATCCTGGTCACACTGGCCATTCTGCGGATGTTCACGCTGGTCACCGACGTGTCCATCTACGCGCTGAACATGACCACCGCACTGGGCCTCGCGCTGGCGATCGACTACAGCCTGTTCATCGTCAGCCGGTACCGCGAGGAGCTCGCCAACGGCCTCGATCCGGTGCCCGCCACCATTCGCGCGGTGCAGACCGCGGGGCGCACGGTGCTGTATTCCGCACTGACCGTTGCGCTTTCGCTGGCCGTGCTGAGCATCTTCGACATCTACTTCCTGCGCTCGTTCGCCTACGCGGGGGTCGCGGTGGTCGCCACGGCCGCGGCGGCGGCGATCGTGATCCTGCCCGCCGCGCTGGCGCTGCTCGGGCACCGGGTGAACGCGCTCGACATCCGAGTTCCGTTGCGCCGCATGTTCGGCCGGTCCGCGCCCGATCCGATGACACCGCTGGTGCCGGAGCAAAGCCGGTGGTATCGCGTGGTGACCTGGGTGATGGGGCGCTCCATCCCGGTCGCGCTTGTGCTCGTCGTGCTGCTCCTCGCGCTCGGATCACCGTTCCTTTCGGTGAAATTCGGCTACCCCGACGACCGGGTGCTGCCGACGAGTGCCGCCAGCCGCCAGGTCGGTGACGTGCTGCGGGCCGAGTTCCCGGCGGCCAACTCGGGCAACAACACCACCGTCGTCCTCGACGGCTATCAAGGCGGGCCAGGGCCGATCGGCGAGTACGCCAAAGAACTGTCCCGCACCGACGGCGTGTCGGCGGTGCTGTCCAGCGCCGGTGTCTTCGTCAAGGGTTCGCGAGTGGCCGGTGGTCCGCCCGGAATGGCCAATGGCACCGGCGAATACCTCAATGTGGCCACCCGCGTCGACCCGTTCTCACCCGCGGGCGAGGCACAGTTGCGCGAGTTGCGGGCGGTGCCCGCACCATCGACCGCGCTGTTCGGCGGGGGCGCGGCGGTCAATGCCGATGCCCTCGACTCACTCGGCAAGCGCATGCCGCTGGCCATCGCGCTGATCGCGCTGGCCACCTTCGTGGTGTTGTTCCTGTTCACCGGCAGTCTGCTGTTGCCGCTCAAAGCCATTGTGCTCAACACTCTTTCGCTGACGGCGGCGTTCGGCGCGATGGTCTGGATCTTCCAGGACGGTCACCTGTCCGGACTGCTCGGCTTCACCGCGGTGGGCTATATGACGCCGACGATGCCGATTCTGATGTTCTGCCTCGCGTTCGGCATGTCGATGGACTACGAGGTATTCCTGCTCTCCCGGGTGCGCGAGGAATGGCTCGCCACCGGCCGGGTGGTGGACGGCGTCGTGGTGCGCACCGCGAAGGACAACGAGCACGCGCTGGCGGTCGGCGTCGCCAGAACCGGCCGGATCTTCACCGCCGCAGCCGTTCTCATGGCGATCGTGATCGGCGCGATGGTGACCTCCAAGGTGTCGTTCATTCAGCTGATGGGCCTCGGCCTCACGCTGACCGTGCTGGCCGACGCCACCCTCGTCCGCACCCTGCTCGCGCCCGCCCTGATGAAATTGATGGGCACCGCGAACTGGTGGGCGCCCGCGCCACTGGCCCGCCTGCATGCCCGCATCGGGTTGCGCGAGCACGCCGACGCCGTTCCCGCCGAGCGCGTGCAGGCCGGACGCGAATGATCCGTACCGGCCGGAACCGCTCGGCGCGCGGCAGCGGCGCCCAGCTGCGCACCGAAATCCTCGATGTGGCAAGGGAATTGCTGGCCAACACCGGCCATGCCGACGCGGTATCGATCCGGGAGATCGGCAAGCGGGTCGGGGTGAGCGCGCCATCGATCTATCGGCACTTCGCCGACAAGGACGAGCTCATCGAGGCGGTGGTGGTGCAGGTCTTCGAGGACCTGGACGCCGCGATAGCGGCCGAGACCGATCTGACGGTATCCCCGATCACCCGGCTGTATCAGCAGGGGCTGGCCTATGTCCGGTTCGCCAGGGCGCATCCCGAGCAGTATCGGCTGGCGACCCTGCCTGCCGCGGCGGGCAATGCGGTGGATCAGGTGCTCGGTAGTGGTGCGTTCCAGCGCTTCTCGCAGACGGTGCAGGAATGCATGAACGCGGGCGTGGTCACCCCGGGTGATCCGATGCCGGTGGTGCTCGACCTGTGGGCGGCGGCGCACGGCATCGCATCGCTGCTGATCGCCAAGCCGTTCATCCCGTGGGGCGATACCGAGGTGGCGGCGGGCCGGGTGTTGCGCGCGGCGTGTGTCGGCCATGTGGTGGTCGACATGATCGGTAGCGATGCGGCGCCGGACGAGGCCGCGCAACGGCTCGACGAGCTGCGCCGCAAACTCTGAACTTCGCGGTCGCGCATTGGAATCTGCCTGCGTTTTTCCCTCGTTCCGCTGGGCTTTCTCCTCGATGCTTTGCCTCGACAGCACCGTCTAACCGAGGGATCGCAGTACATGAGGATGAGCAAGCTCGCCGTGGTCGCGGCGCTGGTGACCATGGCGACCGGAGTCGCCGCAGGCACTGCTGTCGCCGCACCACCGACCACCGAGGGCCCGGTGAACTTCACCGCGCGCGCCACCGACAAGTCATCGGTCATCACCACCGATGCCGGGTCGCTTGTCGTCGAGGACGACGCCTTCAAGATCAAATCCGCCGACGGCACCGTGATCGCCGCGACGCCGTTGCGGCTGCGCATCGACGACTTCGAATTCCCGATCGCCGCCCAGATTTCCCAGCGCACCGCCACGCTCACCCCGCAGATCGATGAGCAGCACGCCACCTACAAGCCGGTCGCTTTGCCGTTCGAGGACAAGGCGCCGTGGAAGTCCGAGTACGACCGTGAGCAGGCCGCGTGGAGCCGGCTGACCAGCACGATCAGTGCGGGCGCGACCATCGGCACCCTGGTCGGCGGGCTCGGCGGCGCGGCCGTCGGCTGCGTGCTCGGCGGCATTCTCGGCGCCACCGCCGCCTCGGCCACCATCATCGGCCTGTTCGGCCCGTTCCTGCCCGCCGCCGCCATCGGCTGCCTCGGCGGCATCATCGCCGTCGGCGCCCTCGGCACGGTCGCAGGTCAGATCTTCATCACCGCCCCGGTCGCGATCGGTGCGGCGATCCAGTACTTCACCACGATCAACCAGCCGTTCACCCCGCCCAAGTAGCTCGCGGTCGCCACTGCCGCGACTAGGTCCCGCCCAGCATCCGCTCGCTGGGCGGGACCTTCCCTTTGTCCGTGACAGCCGCCTCAGCTCCCTCTCGACCTGCGAAAACGGTGTGTGCGATAACACAGCGGCGGATTGAGGCTTGGTGAGTCGTGGGCAGCGGTGTTAATTTCATCTACATGTCTGCCAATCGATCGAGCGCCCTGCGCGTCACCTATGTGACCGCTGCGCTGGGTCTGCGGCTGCCATTGACCCGCGAACTGTGTTGTCGCCCTTGCTGCAGCTGAGCTGCTTTTCCGGCTCGTTTGCTGCCTAGTCGCCCATGTAGGCACGTCCCGCCAGTCGCGGGACCTCGGCAAGGAATCTGCACTATGTCCCTCCCTACCCTCGATCGATCCGTCGCCAGGGTCAGCGGCGGCCGTGTTCGCGTCCAGCGCCCCGTGATCGCCCCGGAACTGCGCATCGCCGACAACCCGGCGGCCGCGGTGCTCCGCTCCGCCACCGGCGGCCCGATCTCGCGCGACAATGCCGCGCGCGCAACAGGTTTGAGTATCGCGACGGTCAACCGTCAGGTGTCCGCGCTGCTCGCCACCGGCCTGCTGCGCGAACGGCCCGACCTGACGGCCTCCGGTGCGGTCGGACGACCGCGGGTGCCCTTCGAGATCGACCACGAGGCGTACCTGACCCTCGGCATCCATATCGGCGCCGCGGTCACCAAGATCGTCGCGGCCGACCTGCGCGGCCGCATCCTCGGCGGCCTGGCCATCGCCACCCCCCAGACCGGCCAGGAATTCGCCACCACCACCGTCGCACGCAGCGCCAAGGCGTTCCTGCAGCGCTGGCATCGGCGCAAGCCGCTGTGGGCGGGCGTCGCCATCGGCGGCCGGGTCGATCCGCTCACCGGCGTGGTAGACCATCCTAAGCTCGACTGGCAGGGCGCGCAGATCGGTGCCGTGCTCGGCGAGGTGCTCGAGCTGCCCATCTCGGTGGCCCCGCACGTCGAGGCGATGGCGGCCTCGGAGTTGTTGCTGCCGACCATCGAAGCGCGCGACACCGCCAACGGACGCATCGCCGGCCCAGAGCGCGGCAGCAGCCTGTACTTCTACGTCCGCGAAACCGCCGGTGTCGCAGTGACTTTGGATGGCCGCGTGCATACGCCGAGCAACGGGCCCGGCTCGATCGCGCACTTGCCGACCGGCTCCGATGTCGAATGCCCCTGCGGCAGGCGGGGTTGCCTCGAGGTGACCGTCGGCGACCGTTCGCTGCATTCGCGGGCCGTCGGGCGCGGCATCATTCCGGCGTACCAGGGCAGCGCGGGCTCGACCATCGTCGACCTGTACCGCGCGGCCGAGTCCGGTTCGGAACCGGCCAGGGAACTGCTCGCCGAGCGCGCCACCATCCTCGGCAACACCGTGGCCATGGTCCGGGACATGCTCAACCCCGACCGGGTGATCCTCGGCGGTCAAGCCTTCACCGGCTATCGCCCCGCCGTCGCCCACGTGGCCCGCGCCTTCAACCAGGGCTCCACCCTCCCGCCCACCGACATCCGGATCAGCGGATTCGGCGGCAAGGTGCAGGAATTCGCCGCAGTGGTCACCTCACTGAGCGTGCTCTACGCGGACCCGCTCGCCGCCATCCGCCGGACGACCCTCGGCGACTGAACGATAAGCCCCAGGGTCGGCCTGAGTGGACACTTTTCAGGCCGACCCGGGCGAATTGGGTTCTCTTGCACCAATAGTGGGCGCGCAGGCCGCCTCGCATCACTAGCGGAGCACAACCCGAGTACGCCGCCATGCACCCGCTCCGGGTCGGACGAGTAGGCCCGTGGTCGGAGCGGGCACCATGCATCGCAACGGGGGCGCGACCATCCGCTACCGATGCGGGTCGCCCGCCGTCGCGAACAGTCCTTCCAATGCCGTGATGAAAAACGGGAAGTGGCCTGCGAAGCGCTGAAGGTTGCGGTCGCGGTCGAAGCTGCCGAACCAGTAGAGGCCGGGTTGAGAATCGGCGGAGGGGTTCAGGTCGCGGAAGGCGCGGATCCAGTTGTCGGCGCGGCCGCCGATCACCATGAAGGGCAGCGCACGGGAGAACACGGTCTCCTGGTCGAGGGGCGGAACCTGTTCGCGCCTGGTCGATTCCAGGCCGCGCTGGAGTGCGCGGATCTGTCTGGTCAAGGTGAGACCGTGCGCGGTCCGCACCGGCAGGTACTTCGGCAACAGCAAGGTGGCGACACCGGCGAGCGCGATCGCGACGCCGACCAGCGCGTGCCCCGAGGTCAACGCTAGCGCGATCGTCGCGCCGATACCGCCGACGAGCAACGCACCACCCAGCCAGGTCGCCGGACCGAGTCCACGGCGATTGCTGAAGGTGCCGCGGGTGACCGCGTCGGCGACGAGGGCGGCGCGCACCGGTCCGGACTGCACCCGGCCTGGCGCGCGCAGTTCGGTGATGGTGACCGCGTCGGTGCCGTCGGGCAGCAGCGCTGCGTAGACGGCCTTCTCATACGCGCGCAACTGGTCGTCGGGGGCGTTGACCCGGGTGATCCGCCAATCCGTCTCACCGAGCGGCGTGATCCAGATGTAGCGGCGCACCGCGAGATCCACCACCGTGGCGGCGATATCGACCGGGTCGACATGCTCGTCGAGCAGCAGCCCCGCCTCGCCGGGCAGTACACCGTCCGGCGAGGTGAACTGCACGCGTTCGCCGTCGCGTACCAGCGGGTCGAGCGTCTCCGAACCCGTTCCCGCAGCGGTGTTCTCGCGCCGCGCACGAAGTACGAAGGCGGCCATCCCGGCCAACGCCAGCAACAGCACGCCGAACGCGACGAGCACCGGCGTGGTGATCGCGAAC
This sequence comes from Nocardia sp. NPDC052316, assembly GCF_044547795.1. Lineage (NCBI taxonomy): Bacteria > Bacillati > Actinomycetota > Actinomycetes > Mycobacteriales > Nocardiaceae > Nocardia > Nocardia sp. NPDC052316. Next base: position 719,653 of record NZ_JBIUBB010000005.1, on the reverse strand, counting down.
GGTCCGGAGTCGCTGGTATCGCGCACGTCGGCGTTGCTCGGCACACTGCCCGGCGGCAGTTGCAGGGTGAGGTCGATCGCCTCGCCCTTCTTCAGATCGGTCTGCTCCAGATGGAGCACGCCGTCGACCTCGGTCTTCACGTCGGCGCACGGCCTGGTGTTGCCGGGCTGGCCGAGTTTGCAGTCCACGATGCCCATTTCGAAGCTCGGGCTGATCAAGGTGGCGCTGATCGAGGCGATATCGGTGCCCATCACGCCGAGCCAGTTGAACACCTGGCTGCCGGGCGCATCGCTGACGAGATTGTGTACCGAGTAGGTGAAGGTCGACTCACCCGGCTTCGCCTCGATGGTGAACTGATCGTTCGCCACCGTCGCGGTGCCCGCGCCCTTGGTGTCCACATCGGTGACCTTGAAATGACGCTCGACGTCGTCGCGCACCTGCACCCGCAACGGCAGCGACATCCGGAAGGTGCTGTCCTGCGGCACCGTCACCTGCTCGACCACCTCGAGCACACCCTCGCGGCTGAGCTTCAGATCGGCGATGATGGACACACCGGTCGGTGCGGGCTGGGTGTGGGCAATCGGGGCGGTCGCGAGTAATCCCGCGGTGGCGAGCAGCAGCGCGCCCAGGGCGCCCCACCGAAAAGTCAGCATGGCTGCCTACTTTAGACAGCTTGCTATTCTGCGTCATCGGCTGTCGGTGATCATGGAGACGAGGGGGTACGGGGGCGTGACACAACCACCGTACGGAAACGGACCGGTTCCGCCTGGTGGGCGAGCTGTTCCACCTTCGCCCGGATACGGACAGCCGGCCGGCCAGGGGTACGTACCCCCGCCAGGTCAGCCAACGGCGCACGGCCAGCAGGGTCACGGGCAGCAGCCAGCACAAGCTCAGCCGCTGGCGCACGGCCAGCAGGGTCACGGGGAGGCGGCACAAGGTCAGCCGCTGGCGCACGGCGCGCAGGCGCATGGTCAGCAGCCGGGTTACGGCCAACAACCCGGCTATGGCCAGCAACCAGGGCAAGGCCAGCCTGGTTACGGCCAGCCGCCCAATCATCAACCCGGATACGGCCAACAGCCGAGCCAACAACCGGGATACGGCCAACAGCCGAGCCAACAACCGGGATACGGCCAACAGCCCGGTTACGGTCAACAACCCGGATACGGCCAGCCTCCTGGCTACGGCCAACCGGGTTATCCCCAACCCTCCGGCTACGGCCAGCAACCGAATTACAGCCAACAGCCGGGATACGGTCCGCCACCTGGCTATTCGCCCGGCTACGGCCCTCCGCCCGGCCATCGCGCACCCCCGCCGATGCCGTACGGCCCACCCGGACGCCCCCCACACCAGCCACGCCGCAGGTCCGGTGGCGGCGGCTGGATCGCCGTCCTGGTCGTCGTCGTGTTCCTGGTCGCCGGCGGCCTGGTCCGCAACGCGATAACAACCGGTAATGGCGACGCCGACGCCACCGGCCCCGCGCCCAGCCTCACCTTCGCCCCCGACGGCAAGACGGGTCCCGCCGAGACCGGCGCCAACCCGCTCCTCGCCGACCCGAACGCAACGCTCATTCCCGCGCGCTGCGCGTACTCCCCGTGGGGTACTCAGGTGGATGCCGCACGGAAGTTCTTCGAGAGCGCCGCGGACTGCCTCGAGGCGGCTTGGAAACCGGTGCTGCAGAAGGCGAATCTGCCGTTCCAGAAGCCCGCGCTCAACATCAGCGCGACCACCACCGGCATCACCACCCCGTGCACCGGCTCCACCAGTAACTTCGCCGCCTTCTACTGCCCGGCGAACAAAACCATCTACATGCCGATCAGCCAGTTGCAGACCGACTTCTTCAAAGACAACTGGGTGGTGTACCTGTCCGTCTTCGCCCACGAGTACGGCCATCACATCCAGGCCATGTCCGGCATCCTGCGCAAGGCCAACAGCGACCGGGCCGACGCGGGCCCACGCAGCTCCCGCGGCCTCGAGCTGTCCCGCCGAGTCGAGTTGCAGGCCAACTGTTTCGACGGCATGTACCTCAACTCCGCCTCAGGCGGCGGCTCACTCTCCGACTCGCAACTCAACCTCGCCCGCAAGGACGCCTACGGTCGCGGCGACCAGGCGGGTGACATGCGCGACCACGGCACCTCCGAGAACGGCGGCCAGTGGTTCGAAATCGGCTTGGACAAGAACCGTGCCGCTCAGTGCAACACCTTCACGGCCCCATCCGGCGCCGTGAGCTAGGGTCTGTCGCACAGTCCGGCCGGGGGCGCCGGACGGAACTTCCCGACCGACCCCAGCCGCCTGCGCACGCTGTCGGTCCGTTGCACACACCGGCGCACAAGTCGTCGAATGTGTGCGGCGCCAGTCAATTCCGCGAGGTTCAACGGGGCGGGCGGCTTCACGCCCCGTCGGCAAAAGGGGAGGTTGCCCGGCGCGCGTAGGTGTTCTCCGGCGACACGGTGATCACATCGCACACCTGCACCAGCTCGTCCGGCACATCCCCGCCGAAATGCGCTGTGCTCGGCACTATCACGGCGTCCGTCTCGAGCCGCTGGGCCACGGTCGTCAGCCTGCCGATGACGTCCTCGGTCTCGGCGCCGAACACCACCGTCTTGGCTAGGTCGTACCCGAACCGCTGGGCCAAACTCCGGATCAGTACCTCATCCCACTGCTGCCGCGCCCCGGAAACATCTCGACGCAGATACCCGACTGCCGCTGGACGTCGCCTCATCAGACCACTCCCTTCCGAAACAACCATCCGGTAAGGAGCCGTCCGCAACAACGCCAACCCGCTGCCAGTCCCCCGCCACTTCGGCGGAGTCCGTCAGCTTTTCTTCGCCGCCGCCTTCGCCTGCTTCTTGAATTCCCGCACCTGCGCCAGCGATTCGGCGTCGGTCACGTCGGCGACGGAGCGGCGCGAGCCTTCGTCGCCGTAGGCGCCCGCGACCTCACGCCACCCCGCGGGTTGCACACCGCGCTGTTTACCGAGCAGCGACAGAAAGATCTTGGCTTTCTGTTCGCCGAAGCCGGGCAGGGCCTTCAATCGGCGCAGAACTTCTTTTCCATCGGGTTTGTCCTGCTTCCACAGGTTTTCGGTTTTGCCGTCGTAGTTCTCGATGATGTAGCGGGCGAGTTCCTGAGCGCGCCGGGCCATCGAGCGGCCGTAGCGGTGGATGGCGGGCGGGGTGGCGCAGAGGTCTTCGAATTCTTGCGGGTCCGCCTCGGCGATGCGGTGGATATCGAAGCCACCCATGCGGTCGGCGATCTTCTTCGGGCCGCGGAAGGCTTGCTCCATCGGGTACTGCTGGTCGAGCAGCATGCCGAGCAGGGTGGCGAAGTGGTCCTCGGTCAATAGCTCGTCCGCCTCGACGTCTTGCGCCAGGCAAAGCTTGCGACTCATCGCCATTCCTTCCCACCGTGACAAAACATGCTTGGACGGATTCGATCATCTCACTTGTCAACACGCCATGATGGCGTCCTGGTCATCGCATGTTCGGCCGCGTCGTGGCGGCACGGTGAGCTGTTCAAGCAGGTGCTGCGGCGGCTGGGCGTGGCGCGACGTCGCGTGGTTGGATGGCGGCATGCAAGGGGGGTATGCGGTCGGTCCCGCGGTCGATCGCGTCTTCGCCATGGCGACCGCCGAGGAGTCGCTGTCCCTCGACGGACTCCTGCAAGCGGTATCGCGCGATCGGGGCCGCCCGTTGACGGTGATCGAGGATCCGCACATGCCTGCCGGGGTGTTCGGGCATTGGATCCGCTTCGCCGACCGAGACGAGGTGTCCTACGCGTCCTGGACGCAGACCAGGGACCGGACCATCGCGCACGAGCTGGGCCACATCGTGCTCGGTCATCAGGGTCGACCGGTGCTGGAGGTGGCGCAGGCGGTGCTGCCGACGGACATGCACGACCTGGCGGCACTGATCCTGCGCCGGGACTGCGCGGACGCGGCCGCCGCCGCGGAGGAGCTGGCCGCGGAACAATTCGCCAGCCTGCTGCTGAATCGGCTGCGCAGCGGCGGCGGCCGGGAGCCGCGACTGCGGTCGCGCTGGGGTGAGGCGCTCGGATGATCGCGATGGTGCTGGCGCCGCTGATGTGGGTGGCGGTGCTGACCCGGGCGTGGCGCTGGTGGTGGTCGCGCGGCTGGGTGCTGGGTTGTATCACCGTGGCGCTGGGTGTTGTCGCCGTGCATCTGAGTCTGAATATCCCTGCGGCAGAACGTCTTCTGCAGGTCGTCGCGCCGATGCCGAACTTCTCGACCGGGCTGCGCATGGTGCTGTTCAACCTGATCGCGGCATCGACCGGCGCGCTCACCCTGGCCGTGACGATCGACCCGGCGCGGCTCGCCCGCGGCGTGCGCATCCTCGCCGCGATCGCGGTGGCCGGGTCGGTGGTCGCGTTGGCGATCTTCGTCGGCACGCCGCCGGTGCCGCAGGCGGCCGGCGGGTTCGAGTTCGACCAGTCCTACAGTCACCTGCCCGGCTATGCCGAGGCGGGGATAGCGGGTGCGTTGTTTCCAGCCCTGCTGTGCCCGGCGCTGATGGTGATGGCGGCCCGCCCCGCGGATCTGCGGACGGTGACGGGCTGGAGTCTCGCGCTGCTGTCGGCGGGTCTGGCGGCGGCGACCGTCTGGGCGTGGCTCCGGCTGGGGTATTTCGTGGCGGTGCGCTACGGCGGGGCCGCGCCGAGGCCCGCGGTGTTCGAGGTGACCCGTGCGGTCTCCGCAGCCGGGGTGCTGGTGATCTTCGTCGGCATGATGCTGTCGCCCGTCGTGTCCTGGGCGCGGGCACGGCGCGTACTGCGCGCGATCGGGCCGATGTACGACGAGCTGGTCGGGCGTTGGCCCGGTGTCCGTCGCCCGTCTCGCCGGGGCAGCAGCGCCGACGAGAAGGCCAGCGACCGGGTGACCGAGCTGCTCGACGCGCTGAGCCTGGAGATCGAGCAGACCGGCGGGATCGGACGGCCCGGTCACCGAGCAGCGGGAAGTGGCTGCGGCGGTGGCGGATTGGTTGATCGGCGGCCACCGCTCGGCGGCGCTGAACGGGGAGAGCGTCCGATCGGCGGCGCTGGCGGCGGGCCTGGACCGCCGCTGGGCCGTCATGTTGGCGCAGGCATATCGGAAAAGGCAACGAGAGGTTGTGGCGTGACGGAGACAGCTGTGGCGCAGGCGCGGGCCGCGCGGGTGATCACCGAGCTCGGGGCACCGTGGATGATCAATATCGGCACGTCGGTGCTCGCCGGATTCTTGGTGGACGCGCCCGGCTGGGGACTGTTCGTCGCGACGATCTCGGGGGTGATTCCGATGATGGTCATTCTGCTGGGAGTACGGCGCGGTATCGCCAGCGACCATCACGTGACCGAGATCGGTGACCGCCACTGGGTGATTCCGGCGATTCTGGCGATCGTGTGCGTCGGGCTCATCGTCGAGATCGTGCGGGGCGCGCCGCGTGAGCTGATCGCCTGGACGGTCGCCGCGCTGGTCGTGCTGATCGGGATCGGCATCGTCACCATGCTCGGTGGTTGGAAGGTCAGCGTGCACACGGCCGTCGGCGCGGGCACCACGGTGCTGCTGGCGATCATCGCTTCCCCGTGGTTCCTGCTCGCGCTGCCGCTGACCGGTGTGATCGGCTGGTCGCGCGTCTGGCTCGGCGATCACACCCGCGGTCAGGTGGTCGTCGGTGCGCTGCTCGGCGCGGCACTGGCCGCTACCGCTTACACGCTCGCCTCCTGACCTGCCGCCCACCGCGGTGACCGGCCTCACAGACCTGACGTGCGTGGCTATGACGCCGCGCGTAGGCTCCTGCGCATGCCTCAGCAGACGGCAGTACCTACATCGGCACCCCACGAGGTGGCCACGGCTAGGGATGGACACGGGCCCATGGACACCTACACTTTGCGCCCCGATCGGTTCGATCGAGCAGGTCAGGATCAACTCGTCGACGTGCGCGACTTACAGGCCGCGCTGCCCGGTATCCGCAGGTTGCGGGACTGGGCGCACGACGCGCTCGCGCTGCGCCCCGGCGAACGCGCGGTCGACATCGGCTCCGGCACCGGCACGGAGGTCATGGCCTTCGCCGAGGTCGTCGGACCCGACGGCGTGGCGGTCGGGGTCGAACCCGACCCGAACCTGCTCGCCTCCGCGGAACGCCGGGCCGCACAGTCCGGTTCGACGGCCAAGTTCCACTCCGGCGACGCCTACGGCCTGCCGTTCGGCGCGGGCAGTTTCGATGCCGCGCTGTGCGAGCGGGTCTTTCAGCATCTGACCGCGCCCGCCCGCGCCGCCAACGAGATCGCGCGCGTGCTGCGACCCGGCGGCCGGGTCGTGGTGGTGGACAGCGACTGGGGCACCGCGATCGTGCACCCCGGCGAGCGGCGGGTGGTCCGCGAGGTGGTCGACACCTTGATCTCCGCGACCACCAACCCGTTCTCCGGCCGCAAGCTGCCCGGCCAGCTGACCAAGGCGGGCTTGGTGATCGACGATATCGGCTCGCACGCGCTGGTGCAGGATCGCACCGTCGGCGTCGGCTCGCTGGTCACCCGCATCTCGGCGATGGCGGTGGCACGCGGGGTGATCACCGAGCAGGAGCGCGCGCAGCTGGTCGACGACCTCGAGGCAGGCGCGGCCAGCGGCGACATCCACCTGTCGGTGACGATGTTCGCCGTGCTGGCGCACAAGCCGAACTGACCCTTATCCAACACAGCGGGCGCGTACCTTCGGGTACGCGCCCGCTGTCGCGTTGTCAGGCGTTGAGCAGCTTCTCGGTGGCCGCGAGCAGCACGCAGGTGGCCAGGCCGTCCATCGCCTTCTCCAGCTCGGGCAGCTTCGGGAAGCTCGGTGCGATCCGGATGTTCTTGTCTTCCGGGTCATTCCGGTACGGGAAGGCCGAACCGGCCGCGGTGAGCGCGATGCCCGCGTCCTTGGCCAGCGCGATCACCCGGCCCGCGGTGCCCTCCAGAACGTCCAGGCTGATGAAGTAGCCGCCCTTCGGCTCCGTCCAGGACGCGACCTTCGACGCACCGAGCCGGTCCTCCAGAATCCGCAGCACCAGGGCGAATTTCGGCTCCAGGATGGCGCGGTGCTTCTGCATGTGCGCGCGCACGCCGTCGGCGTCTTTGAAGAAACGCAGGTGACGCAGCTGATTGATCTTGTCCGGGCCGATGCTCTTCTTCCCCGCGTGACCCAGGTACCAGTTCAGGTTCTCGGTGGAACCACCCAGGAAACTGACGCCCGAGCCGGCGAAGGTGATCTTCGAGGTGGAGGCGAACACCAAGGGGCGGTTGGGGTTTCCCGCCGCGGCGGCCATGCCCAGCACGTCGTACACCGGGGCGGCGGTGTCGGTCAGCGGGTGCACGGCGTAGGCGTTGTCCCAGATCAGGCGGTAGTCCTGCGCGGCCGTTGGCATCGAAACCAGTTCGCGCACAACCTCTTCGGAGAAGGTGACCCCGGACGGGTTCGAGTAGTTCGGCACCACCCACATGCCCTTGATCTGCGGGTCGTTCGCGACCAGCTCGGCGATGGCGTGGGTGTCCGGGCCGTCGTGATGCATCGGCACCGGGATCATCTCGAAGCCGAGCACCTCGGTGATCGAGAAGTGCCGGTCGTAGCCGGGGCTCGGACACAGGAACTTCAACTTCTCCTCGGCGGCCCACCGGCGCGCGGAGTCGTTGGTGCCGTACAGCATCGCGAAGGCGAGCACGTCGTGCATCAGCTCGAGGCTGGCGTTGTTGCCCGCGATCAGATTGTCCACCGGGATGCCGAGCAGCTCGCCGAAGATCGCGCGCAACTCCGGAAGTCCGTGCTGACCACCGTAATTGCGGCAGTCGGTGCCGGTGCCGTCGCGGTAGTCCCCGTCACCGGGCAGCGAGAGCAGGCCGAGGGACAGGTCGAGTTGTTCCGGCGAGGGTTTGCCTCGCGTCAGGTCCAGCGTGAGCTTCTCGGTCTTGAGCGTCGCATAGTTCGCGTGCTGAGTCTCGTGTTCGGACACGAGTTCCTCGTGGCTCATCAAACCGATCTGCGTTTGCCGGGGCATCCTGGGCAGCCTTTCGAAGCAGCGGGGACGTGGGTTGTGGCCAGACCGATGTGCGGCGGCCGGACGTTCAGCCCATCGAGCGCATCGGGCGTCGACGGACCATAGTTCACGTTACCCGTGTGTTGCTCGGATTTGGAGGCGTTATTCGACAGCCGGACTTCGGTCCGTGCGGGCCCCTCGAAAATTTAAGGGGACCCCGCGCACCCGGCAGAGCCCATTGACCCTTGCTGCCTTCCGGCCCTGGGGGAGTTCACAGGATGCGCGCCGCGCGGGATCCGTGGGCCAGTGTAGCCGCTCCCCCGCCGATCCCCCTCCCCCGGGTACCCGAACCAGACCCAGAACCGGGCCGAACAGGGACTTTCCTGCTCCGAACGGACCCGTTTGGCGTCCACCCTCCCCCACCCGGTATGCTGCTCCACGGAGGATTCGCCTAGTGGCCTATGGCGCTCGCCTGGAACGCGGGTTGGGTTAACGCCCTCAGGGGTTCAAATCCCCTATCCTCCGCCACGAAAAGGCCCTGATCTGTTGATCAGGGCCTTTTCTTGTGCGGGCAGTGTGGTCAGTGCAGCGCGACGAGGATGGGAATCAGGCCTCGTCCGGCCGGGCATTCCTGGAGCGCTTTGCCGATCACAGCACCGAATGACCGTTGCGGATCAACGGCTTTCATCGCGCAACCCGGCGTCGCGGAGGTGGTGAGGAGATCACCCACCTCGATGGGCGCGTGTTCGGCGTCGACCATGCAGAAGGTCTTGCCGTTGAGTGCGACAGTCACGCGCTCGCCCGCCGCGCCTGCCCGGTCGAGCACGATGCCGGGCCGCAGGCTGCCTGCTCCGGAGACGACACCGGCCACCCGCCGGTCGTAGGGCTGATCACTCTGTCGCAACCCGCCGGCTGGATCGATCACGAGCACGCTACCGGGCGCGAGATCCCCGGCCGCCGCATCGAAATCCTCGGCGCAGTCGCCGCCCGCCAGGATGAGATCGGTGGCGGTGACCGTTCCGGTGACGGTCACATCACCTTCGAAGTGCCCGGCCGGGGTGCCGCGGCCCCAGACCCCGGCTCCACGCTCGCTGTAACCCTCGACCGCAGTGGCGACGGTCGCGATGCCGACGACGCCGCGCCCGCGTGGGCCGCCGTGACCGAGGACGCCGATCCCCTGCGCTGTGGCACCCTCGATGGCAGTGTGGTCGTCGCTGGTGCCGACGACACCGCGCCCCTGCCTGCCGCCGTGGCCGAAGACGGCGTCGCCGCCCGCCGCGTGTTCGCCGAGCACAGCCGGCGTCGTGGGTTCGGTGGATTGTTCTCTGATCGCCATCGGATCGCCCTAGTCCTTAGTTCAACAATTCCCGGACACTGAGTCGTTCGCCGGGTGTCAACGAACGAAGCCCCGGTGCCGGAGCGAGGTTGTGGTCGCGCAGGAATTGGCGGACGCCGCGGCCTGCGGCACGATGCCTGGTGATCGACCAGGTCACGGTGTAATCGGAGTTGCTGCCGCATCCCGCGGGTGAGTCGGAGCCCGGGTAGCGGATCGTCTGGCGATAGGTGGTTCCGCCCGCCGTATCGATGGCCCTGTCCCACCCGGCTTTCGTCTTACCGACGCTGCCGATCGCGACGAACCCGTCGCAGTCCGGGAACAGGAACGACCCGAGGCGGACCAGCGGAATGTACTGCAACCAGGATCCGTCTTTCCATTCGATGCCCGCGCCGTTCAGGTCACCGCTGCTGTACTCGGGATAGCTGACTTCGCTGCCCGGCTGTGCGGACTGCCGGACGAAATCCAGCGCCCGCTCGCCGAGAATCTCGTTGGCCGCGGCCAGCCCGCCCGCAAGCTTGCCGGTGTTCCCGTTGTAGATCGTGTAGTTGAACACGAGCGGTGTCGCGCCGTCGGCGACGACCACGGAGGGGAAGGTCAGGTTGACTCCGTGGTCGCCGTCGTCGACGTCGCCCGCGTAATGCGACTGCGTAGGGTAGGACCGATTTCCAGCCCTGAGGCTGAAGGCCACCGTGTCGGTGTCGTCGTTGCGGGAGCGGGTGGTGTCGATATGGAATTGCTCCAAGGTGATGCTGTAGACGGCCACGATTACCTCGCTCGAAGTCGCAAACGGAGCCGACCGATCGCCCGGCCGCACCGCAGAGGCAACGATTACCCGGTGCCGCTCTTGCATTCACGATGCGGAGCGCAACCTCATCCCCTGCTGCCGACCAGCGTTGCAGAGCAACCTTACGTCTGGCACCTGCTCGTTTCGCTGAACGAACCGCAGATGCTGTGGGTCAGCGGGCTCGGCGCCCGACCGTGGGAAGCAGGATGCGACGTCGCGACCGGCCGACGACCCCCGCGGTCGGTATCACCGCGGCAGGATGGGGATCGGGCTCGGCTCGGCTACGGTCACCAGGACAACGACATCGGCGTAGGGTGCGTCCCCGTGGCCGAGGCGGTGAGCGAACCGCGCCACGGGGATTCGCCACTTGTACTTGGCGGCGATCTCCGACTCCACATAGGGCAGCAGGGTGCCCGCGGTCACCAACTGGGCCTGGCCTTGCCGCTGGTGGGAGCCGAGCGCGGGGGTGCCGCGCCGGTCACCGGGCTGGACGAGCACCCGCCCGTCGCGCGCCAGCTGTTCGGCCTCTTCGGACTGGGACGACACCCGGAAGGCGAGCTGAGTCTCGCCGATCGGGATCACCAGTCGCGGCACGGTCATCAACTGGCGCGGACCGGTAACCCTGGTCACCAGAACCGTTTTGGCGTCCCGCCACACCTTCGCGTTGTCCGAGCGGCCACCACTCCACCGCTGCGGACGGACAGCCGGGCGCGCAACCTGCCTGCTGTCGACCGTTAAGTCGACGAGGGTATCTGTCATCGCGTTCGATCCTTCCCCTGAGGAATCCACTGCTCGATCGGGCTCGGGCTCCGGCGAATCGGAAGGGCCCGCATTCAACGGCCGTACCCCGGCAGCCGTTGCCCAACCTTGTTCGATCACCTCCGATTGTCCGGGTGGCGGCGCAGCGCGCAACAATGGTCGAGCGCAGCCGACCGCTGGCTGGTGCGGCGAGATCTACTGCAGCGCAACGGCATCCGAACGCCCGCTCGCAGTGCGAACAGATTTGCGGCACTTGCTGAGTTCCAGATCACTTACCAGCCCATGCCGCGATCACATCACATCGACGCGGCGCCAGGACCAAGGGCGATCCGGCAACGCAAGCGTTCCCGCCGCTCCGAAAGGGCCCGATCTCCCGATTTCGGACATAGCGACAGTGCCAATCGGGGTGCGCAGCTAGCACATCCGTCCAGCAGCGGATCAGTCCGCAGGTCGTCGCGCGTAGTAGCCGGGCGCTACTCGGTGCGGGGAGCCCACGACGCAGTGCCGTCGTGGTGGCGGCGGACTGTGCCGAAAACGACGTCGGCGAAGTGGATGCCGACTGCCAGGTCCCCGGTGGCAGCGAGTTCGTCGACGAGCCGGCGACGCTGGGCGACGGCACCGGTCGGGTCCACATCGGCGGCGCAGACCCACTCGGGGTGCCGGATCTGCACGGGCGAATGCATAGCGTCGCCGAAGATGCGCATCGTGTGTCCGCGCGAGGTCAAGGTGTATCCGGTGTGGCCTGCGGTATGCCCGCCGGTGGCGACAGCGGTGACGCCTGGCGCGAGTTGCGCTCCGTCGGTGACGGTTTCCAGGCGCGTTCCCAGTGATTCGAGTAGCTGAGCGAGATCGATCCGGCCCTTCATCCACGGTGCCATGCGGTCGAGCAGTTCCTCGAACTCCGCTGCAGTCAGCGCACTCCACCATGCCCACTCCGCAGCGGGTATGTGCAGCGGAGTTCGCGCGAAAGCGGGGTGCAGGGCCCAGCCGAGGTGGTCGATGTGCATGTGGGTGATAGCGATAGAGTCGAGCTGCTCCGGTCGGATGCCGAGGCGGGCGAGGTTGTCCACCAGCACACCGCCGCGCATAGCGCCGGTCAACGGGTTGGCGGGATTCGCGGGCACCGAGACAGTGCCGAGGCCCGCATCGATAAGCACGCGGTGCTCACCGGTTTCGACCAGTAATCCACCGATGCCGGCGACCAAGCAGCCCTCGGAATCGAGGTAGTGGGCGTGCGTGGCCCAGTCGGAGTCGGTGGACTCCGGGAACCATCCGCGCGGTCGTAGACCCACTACACCGTCTGGTACGTAAGTGACGCGCATGTCGCCTAGATGCAGCGAACGCATGGTAGGTGGGCGGCGCAGCCGATTGCTGCGGTCCTGCACCACGGATGAGAAGTTCATCGGAACCGACTCCTGTCCTTTCGCATGCGACAGTCAGGAAAACCTGTGCCGCCACATGCTTTTCATTCAGTTCGACGACGGGTCGCGCCGACATCCTCATGATCAGTCGGAGTGGTTGAGGTTGCTTGGATAAACCCGCTACGAATCGACAGTCCACCCAAGGCGCTGCGCGGATTGTCCGCGAGGGTCGCTAGCGCTGTGGAGGTAGCAGGCACGGGTGCGCCCGTCGACGAAGGGTGCCTCGACGGTGTCGGAAGTCGCGCGAGCGATCATCCCTTCAATGTGCGGACCATGTCGACCAGCACTTGCGCGCCCGCTTGCCCATCTCGCGCCGTACGGTCTTCGGTTGCTCTGAAGTGAAGTTCGCCGTCCCAGCCGTCGACTGTGGTGGCGAGGTCGACGCTCAAGAGTGTGGTGGCAGGGTCCGCCCCCTTGGGCAATGGCTCGGTGATCACCTTTACGCTCACGCCATCAACGGCCAGATCCTTGGTTGGGTAGTTTTCGTTCGTCGACCGAGGTTTGGACAGCGTGCGATCCTCATCGATGACGCGAAATAGCAATGCCGAACCGATGTACCGCCGGTCCGCTCGTTCTGGTTCACGCATGAAGTACGAGCAGTCGTTGCCAGTGCCGATCTTGTCGGTCAGCGGCTTCTTCAGTCCGGGCTCTACTTCTAAAGCTGCGCCAGGGTATCGGGTAGCGAAGAACGCCCTAGGATGGTCACACAGTTGTTGGAGCGTATGATCGCTCGATCGAATCTTCTGCTCGTCGGTATCGCGCGGAGTCAGACCGCAGCTCGACAACATCAGCGTCATCATCGAGAGGACCGTGAGCCGCCGCATGTTCATGTCGCCTGCCATTCGGAGCCGGGAGAGTTGATGTTGAAATCATCCGAAGTGCTTCGTGGCCAATGATTGCGGTGGAGCCCCTTCTGGTGCTCTTTGGACTCCTCGATACCGTTGATGATTTCTCTTTGAGTAAGAAGCACATGTAAGAGCGTATCCATATATGAAACGGCGCTGGTGATTACTTTTCCCAGGACATCAATCGCGTCCGAAACACCGAACGGGGCAGCGACGAAAGTGGCGATCTTTCCGATAGCCGAGCCCAGTTTGACGAGGAGATCAGCGATATCCTTGACGATCATCGAGTAGAAGTCGTACGCGGCATCCGCCATCTTGGCGAGCGCGTCCTTCATCTTGTCGCAAGTCGATTTCGCCGAGTCCAAGGCGGTGTCCTGGAGTGTCCGCGCCGCCGTGTACTTGAGCGCCGCCGCTCCTGCCCAGTAGCCGGTCACACCCCCGTTCACGACCTCGTTGTTCTGCGCCTCACCGATCTTGGACTTCAGCGTCGACCACGCCTCGCTCGTCTGCAAGAACGCGATGGGAGCCTTCAACCCGTCGACCGCGCCCTGCAGTTTGTCCAACAGTTCCTGGATTTTCTTCTTGATCGCTTCCTTGTTGTCCTGCATGTAGCCGGTGAAGTCATCCTCGGTTATAGCGCCGTAGACGGCGCCGGCCACCGCACCGGCCACTCCGAAGAATGTCGCCCCCTCGACCTCGGCGGCAGCGATCGCAGCCTTCCGGAATGCCTCATCCACCTTGGCGGGCTGGTCTTTGATTTCCGCGATCTGGTCCGAGAACTTATCCAGTATGCGGTTGATCTCGTCCAGAGATTGGGTGGGGCTCATCAGTAATCATCTTCCAGCTCGATGAGGACATTCGCGAAGTTCTGGTCCTGTTCCTGATGAACCTTGGCGACATGGTCGAGAACCTTTGCAATGGAGTCGGTTTCATTCCTACCCTCGACCAGTATGTCGTACATATATCGTGCGACCACTTTCTGTGTGTCCCAGGCGTCCTGAAACAATCCCCAAGCGACATCCTGGTGGCTGAAATGAATACTCTGCGCCTGCGTCGCCGCGACGGTGAGGGCATCCGACGCGTGATCCCACGCCCTCGACGCCTTCACCAACTGGTTCAGATCCATAGCAAAATTGACCATTACGAGTTCCTCATCAGGTAGCGCTTGTATTCCGCGAGTTCGTGTTCGAGCTCATCGTCGGTGCGGTCGGCCCATGACCCGTCTTCGTGGAACCGTGGGCGCTGTTGCCGGATCTGATTCGCGCAGTCGATGATGTCGTGCGCGAGGTAGGACGCGTCGACCGTGGCCGCCCAGCGGGGATTTATCTCGATGTCGCTGATGCGAGAGATGCTCGCGGACACCGTGATCGAGGGTCCGCCGAAGTCGGTGATCGGTCCCTGCCCGATGAATTCATCACTCTGCCGCAACGACCGCTCGACCCTCTCGAACTCATCGAGAGACCGAGTGTCGAGGAGCGTGATGAGTTCGGCACGGCGCGAGGGAGATTCGGTCAATTCGGTCCATCTGCCCGATGCGATGACCGGTGCGTCATGCTGCCACAGCGCCACGTAATAGCCGGTCATCGCGGCGGCGGAGAGGTCTCGTGGGTCTATGCGGTCGGTGATATTCCGGCTCACATCGACATCTACCGGAAGGCGACCTTCGTCGAGATGCATTGTGAACAGGCCGATTCCGATCAAGCCAGTGGCCACTTCTCCCCTTCATCAGTTCCGACTGCAGTGGGATCGCTCTACCGAACGGCCACTGGCGAATCAAGCGACGACGGCCTGCAGTCTCCAAACGCGGACCGTCGTTCACCAACCCCCGCACGGCCATCCGTGGTGCACCACAATCCCGTGGTCATTCCCTCAGGCTATTGCCGGACAGACACTACCGTTCTGTCAGCGGCCCCGCCACACCTGCACACGGCCCGAACGAGAAAACGACGCCTTGCGGCTCGCGCATACCGGCGTTGCACCCAGCGCAGAACATCCCTGTTCAGAAGGTGTAAGCGTCGACCTCACCCAGGTAGCGAGCGCGAGTGTGCTCATCGATGAACGAGGCTTCGAAGGAGTTGCGGGCCAGGGTGCGCAGGTGGTCGGCGGTGAGGTTCAAGGCGTCTCGGATGCCGTCGAGGTTCTCCTGCACGTAGCCACCGAAATAGGCGGGGTCGTCGGAGTTGACGGTGGCGACCAGGCCGAGTTCGAGCATCTGGCGCAGGGGGTGGTCGGTGAGCTTGTCGATTACGCGCAGCCGCACGTTGGAGAACGGGCACACGGTCAACGGGATCCGTTCTCGCACCAAGCGTTGCACCAGCGCCGGATCGTCGAGCACCCGGATGCCGTGGTCGATGCGTTCGACGTGCAGTACATCGAGGGCCTCGGCGACATAGGCGGCCGGTCCCTCCTCACCGGCGTGCGCCACCGCGCGCAGCCCCAGCTCGCGAGCGCGCTGGTAGACGGCGGCGAACTTGGCAGGCGGGTGACCGATCTCTGCCGAATCGAGTCCGACCGCGACGATCCGGTCCAGGTACGGCTCGGCGGCGCTGAGGGTGTCGAGGGCGGACTCGACCGAGAGGTCGCGCAGGAAGCACAGAATCAGCTTGGTGGTGATGCCGTATCGCCGCTCGCTGTCGTGCAGCGCCTTCCACAGGCCGTCGATGACGGTGGCGAAGGGCACGCCGCGGGCGGTGTGCGCTTGCGGGTCGAAGAAGATTTCGGCGTGCCGGACGCCGGCCGCGCGGGCGCGGACGAGGTAGGCCTCGGCCAAATCGGTGAAGTCCTGCTCGACCCGCAGCACGTCGGTGAGCCGGTAGTACAGGTCGAGGAACGACTGCAGGTCCTCGAATCGGTAGGCGTGGTGCAGCTCGTCCACCGAGGCGAACGGCAGTTGGGCACCGTTGCGTTCGGCCAGCGCGAACGCCAGCTCGGGCTCCAGCGTGCCTTCGATATGCAGATGTAGTTCGGCTTTCGGTACGGGCATTCCGCGGATACTAGCCGCGGGGCGCTCGAGGCCTGCGTCACTGCCAGGGGGTGCGGGCGAAGATGTCCCGGAGGGTGGTCTGGTTGCGGGTGCACAGGTTGTCGGTGTCGGTAGGGGTGGCGGTGGCCGCGGTGGCGCGCAGCCGGAGCAGCACGGTGACGGCCCGATTGCCGCTGTAGCCGACGAAGGCCGCGCAGTCTTCCACGCCCGCCTCGACAGGATTCTTGCCGAAACTCAGGTGGGCTGGGTGACCGAGTTGTTCGGCCATCCACTTCGACGTGGCGTCCTGCCCCTGCTCGACGGTGCCCAGTTGGTCTCGGAGCTGGAACGACACGGCCAGCGGATCGAAGCCGTCGACCAGCCAGCTGCAGGTGTCGATCGTCGCGGCCGCCGACATGTCCGGGTGCATTCCACCGTTGCGGGTGGGCCGCGGGTCTGGTTTGCCGGAGAGGGCGGCGGCTTCGGCGGGCGTGGTGATCGAACAGGGGTCGAGGCCTTCGAAGGCGGCGGGTGGCTGGTAGCCGTCGGCGGCGTCGTGGTGGTGGTGTTGGTGGTGATCATGGTCGCCGGTGGGGGCCGCCGAGCCGTCGTCGCCCGCGCATCCGGTGGCGGCCAGCGCGACAACGGTGATCAGCATGCACCCGGTGGTGATAACTCGGTTCATGGCTAAATCCGATCCAGGAGTTGAGGTTTCGGTGGGGTCAGCTGATGGTGTAGATCCAGATTCCGGGGGTCGTCAGTTGGCCGTTGTCCGACCAGCGGTAGCTACGGGCCAGGCCGGGGCCCTCGTAGCCGCGCAGGTAGGTCAGCAGGTCGGCGCGGGTCCGGTGACCTGCGGCGATGCCGTTCAGCGCGATAGTGGTGAGATCGTAGGCTTCCACCGCGTTCCAGCCCGCCCCTTGGCCGTTCAGGGCGCGGAAGTCGAAGTAGAACTTTCCGGCGACCGGACCGCACGAGCAGGTCAGCATCGCGCCTTGCGCCGAAACACCCGACTGGGCAACGAAATCCACGCTGAGCGCGCCTTCGGTGGCGACGAAAGGGGCGGTGATGCCGCCCTCTTTCAATTGCCGGGTCAAAGCGGCCGCTTCGGCGCTGTACCCGGAGTAGAGCACCGCGTCCGGATCGGCAGCGGCGACCTTGCCAACCACTGCGGCGAAGTCACGCTCACCCTGCTTGACCGCCACCCGGCAAGCTGGGTCGGCCGCGGCACCGAGGATGGCGACGACATCGTGCGCCATGCCCTTGCCGAAGCCGCTGTCATCGCGGACGACGCAGATCTTGCGGAAGTGGGCCGTGTCGAGCAGGTACTTGGCCACCGCACGGCGATACACGTCGTCGGTGGCCACGCCGCGGAAGAAGCTGCGCCATGCGGTGCTGGTCGGGTCGACGGGGGTGACTCCCGGAAAAAGGAACGGTAACCCCGCATCGCTGAAAATCCCGCCGGTGGAACGGATTTCAGACGACAACGGCCCGACCAAGGCGACGATCGACGGATCGTCCACGATCTGCCGCGCGACATCGGTAGCGGTGTGCGGGAACCCTCCGGTATCGAACTCGCGCACGGTGACTCGGCAGCCGGGGTTCGCCCTGGTGAACTGGTCTACGGCCAGCTTCACCCCACCGAGCAGTCCGCGGGCGGTTCCGGCATTGGTACCGGTGAGCGGCGCGGTGGACGCGATGGTCACCGGCTCGCAGGTGGCCTTGCCGTCGCCGGCCGGACTGGCCGCGGCACTCGGCCGAACCACCTCCTTGCCTTCGGCATCGATCTGCATCAGCGCCCGGAAGGGGGCGGGGCCGGTGGTGGTTCCCGGCGCGACGGCACCGGACCAGTCGATCGGCTGCTGCGCGATAGGTCCGGTGCGGGCGGTGGTGGCGGTCTTGGTCGTGGCACGGTCGGCCTTCGCCCACAGGAAGCCGGCCACCAGCACGATCACCACCCCGACCACCAGCCCACCGATACGCAGCGATCGCTTCGTGGGAGCACGCACATCTCGCTGCTGTGACACCGACTGTGGCAGAACCGGAACCTGTGCGGCAGTCAACGCTTGCTGCGCCGCGACCGCGAATTCCGTACAGGAGGCGAATCTTTCGTCGGGCTGCTTGGCCAGCGCCTTCGCCAGCACGGCGTCCACTTCGGACGGCAGTGTCTCCCGCAGGCTGCGCACCGACGGCGGCGCGTGCTGCAGGTGGCCCGCGATGATCGCCGCGGGACTGCCCGCCGCGAACGGCGACGAGCCCGTCAACAGCCAGAACAGGCTGCAGGCCAATGAGTATTGATCGGACCGGTGGTCGACCGGGGTGAACGACAGTTGCTCCGGCGACGCGTACGCCAGCGTCGCGGCGAGCGCGCCGGTTTCGGTGATTTGCCGGGACTCGTCCCGCAGTCGGGCGATACCGAAGTCGGTCAGCAGCACCCGCGCACCCTGCCCGGCGGCGGTGCGGGCCAGCAGGATGTTGGCAGGCTTCACATCGCGGTGCAGTACACCCATGGCGTGGGCGTAGTCGAGCGCTTTCGCCGTTTCGACGATGATCTCCGCCGCCCGCTCCGGTGGCACCGTGCGTGGGTCGATGTCGGCGGCGTCGACGCCGTCGACGTACTGCATGGAGATCCACAGCAGGCCCTCGTCGAAGCCGCGGTCATAGACCTGCACGATGTTCGGGTGGTCCAACCGCGCCACCAGCGCCGCCTCGCGCTCGAATCGGGCCCGAATCTCGTTGTCGGCATACAACTCCGGGTCGAGCAGTTTCAACGCGGTCAGTCGCGGCAGTCGCGGATGCTGCGCCAGGTACACCGCGCCCATGCCGCCGCGACCCAGCCGGCGCTTGATCACATACCCGGCGAAAACCTCACCAGCGCGCAGCATCCAGTCCCCTCAGGCTTCGAGTCCGCCGAACCGCTCGACCGAGTTCGATGCCGACCGCGGGTCGCACCGACGAGCGGTCAGCCGACCGCCAGATCGGTGGCGTATGCGTCGTCGCCCGTCGCACCAATACTAGCTTCGAGATCATCCGCCGGACTGGGGAATCGACTGTGGCTCTGGTGTAAGGTATGCGTCCGACAAGTCCCGAAACAGCCTGAAGTGCAAGAGAACTCGCTGGACAGCGGCGCTCGGCCGCATGTTCGGGTCGCGGTCTTCCCCATCGATGAGGCCTCGATCATCGCAGGTATCCGGGACGTTTCGCGCAGCCCTGACCGCAGGGCTGGCGGATCCACGGGAGGGGATCGCATGCTGGTCGAGTTGGCCGTGGGGGACGCGTACGGCGCCGGGTTCGAGTACGCGGATCCGGAGCTCGTCACCGAATACAACACGCTGGCCGGGTACATCCAACACCCGACGCATCTCGGCGTGCGCCCCGGCGCGTACACCGATGACACCCAAATGACCTTGGCGGTAGCGGAACTGCTGGTGTCGGACGAACCGTGGGAGCCGGCACGGCTGGCCGAGCACTTCGTGCAGGCGTATCACCGCGATCCGCGCGACGGGTACGCCACCCGGTTCCAGCAGTTCCTCGACACCGTGCACACCGGCGCCGACCTGCTGCGCCGCATCGACCCGGCCAGCGACAAGAGCGGGTCCGCGATGCGGGCCGGGCCGATCGGACTGCTGCCGACCGTCCGCGAGGTGATGCAGTATGCGGACGTGCAGGCGCGCGTCACCCACGACACTCCGGCCGGCGTAGCGGCGGCCCAGGCTGCCGCGCTCGCCGTGCACTACTGCCACCGGCAACTCGGGCCGGTGGCCGAGGTAACCCGCTGGATCGGCGATCGGCTCGATCCGAGCTGGACCGAGCCGTGGCACGGCACAGTCGGCGCCAAAGGCTGGATGAGTGTGCGCGCCGCGCTCACCGCACTCACATCGAGTCGCAGCCTGAGCCAAATCCTGCGCACCGCAGTCGCTTTCACCGGAGACGTGGACACCGTCGCGACCATCGCCCTGGCCGCCGGATCTCGTTCGCCGCAGATCGACCAGGATCTACCGGAGGAATTGGTGATCGGCCTCGAGAACGGCCCCTTCGGCCGCGATTATCTGCGCACCCTGGACGCACAGTTGCTGGCTACCTTCTCCTGATCGGTGAAGGTGGGGTGTCGTCGGGCGACACCCCAACGACAGCGACCTACTTCGTCAAATACACCGGCAGCTGCCGGTGC
The DNA here is from genome assembly GCF_044547795.1 of Nocardia sp. NPDC052316. Lineage (NCBI taxonomy): Bacteria > Bacillati > Actinomycetota > Actinomycetes > Mycobacteriales > Nocardiaceae > Nocardia > Nocardia sp. NPDC052316. Next base: position 699,381 of record NZ_JBIUBB010000005.1, on the reverse strand, counting down.
CCGTTGGAGACGAAGCTGCCGACCGGCTGCAACTCCGCCGGATCCACTGCCAACCTGAGGTCCGGGAAGCGCTCGAACAGGGCGGGGAGCGCGATCGCCGCTTCGAGCCGGGCCAGTGGGGCGCCGATGCAGTGGTGCGCGCCGTGCCCGAAGGAGAGATGGTCCTTGTTGGTGCGGTGCACGTCGAACTGGTCAGCGGTCGGACCGTGCAGGTTCGGGTCCCGTCCGGCGCCCGCGTAGGAGGCAAGAATGGCCTCCCCCTTGGGGATTCGGATATCGCCGATCTCGATGTCGTCGACGGCGTAGCGCAACGGCAGGTGCGCGACCGGCGCCTCGTAGCGCAGCGTCTCCTCCACCACATCCGACCAGGGCACCCGGCCCGCAACCACATCGGCGCGCTGCTCGGGGTGGGTCAACAGGGCGAAGATCGCCTGGTCCAGCAGGTTCACCGTGGTCTCGTGGCCCGCGTTGATGACAAGCATCAACGTGTCGACGAGTTCCTTCTCGGCCAGCTGCGCGCCGTCCTCATCCCGGGTGGCGATCAGCACGCTGGCCACGTCGTCACCGGGCGTTTCGCTGCGGTAGGCGACGAGTTCGCTGATCAGCCGGTACATCTCGACGTAGTTCGCCTGCGCCTGCTCGGGCGTGAACGAGGTATCGAAGAATCCGTCTACACATTTGTGAATGGCGGCGCCCAGATGTTGCGGCACACCCATCATCTCGGTGATCACCTGAATCGGCACCGGGTACGCGAAACCCGCACGCAGGTCCACTGGTTCACCCGGCAGGGTGGCCGACAGCGCGTTCAGCAGATTCTCGGTGATCGCCTCGATCCGCGGCCGCAGCGCCGTGGTGCGACGGTGCGTGAACGCGGGCGAGACCAATTTGCGGAGTCGTCGATGATCGGCGCCGTAGGCGGTGAACATGTTGTCCACCGCGACCCAGGGCAGCAGCGGCCAGGCTTCGGTGATCTCACCGTTGATGAACGCCGACCAGTGTTGCCGTGGGTCTTTGGACACGCGCGGGTCGGCAAGGAGGCTCTTGAGCACGGCGGCATCGGTGGCCGACCACGCGGGCACGCCGCCGGGTAACTCCACCAGGGCGACGGGCCCGCGCGCACGGATGCGCGCGGACTCGCCTTGGATGTCGGCACCGGTCGTATCCAGCACAATCGGTTCATGCTCCATCGGACGCTCCTTACATCATGTTCAACGGAGGGGACTTGGGGAAGACGACCGGCAATGCCGCGACCGCGCGGTGGAACGGGCCTGGCCGCCAGGTCAATTCGTCCACATCCACGGCCAGCTCCATTTCGGGCAGCGCGTCGAGCAGCTGATCGATGGCGTCCTGCACGATCAGATAGGCGACGGACTTGGCCGGGCAGGCATGCGGCCCGGCGGCCCACGCCAGGTGCGAGCGGTTTCCGGTGCGATCCCCGCCGCGGATCTCCGGATCGTTGTTGCAGCCCGCGAGGCTGATCAGCACCGGCTGGTGCGCGGGCAGCCAGTTGTTGTCGATCAGGATCGGCTGACGCGGGTAGGAGGTGCAGAAGTTCGCCATCGGCGGGTCGTTGAACAGGACCTCGTCGAGTGCGTCGCGGGTGGACATGCTGCCGCCGAGGACGTCACCACCGAAGCGGTCGTCGGTAACCATCAGCAGCAGGGTGTTGATGATCAGGTTCTGCTGCGGTTCGATGCCCGCGCCGTAGAAACTGATCAGCTGGCAGAGCATTTCGGTGTCGTCCAGGCCGGCCGGGTGGTGCGCTAGTCGGGAGGTGACGTCGTCGCCGGGGTCCGCGCGCCGCAGGCCGATCAGTTCCAGCAGTGCCTCGCTGAGCATCTGCATGCCCTGGGCGGCGTTGACGGTGTCGAACAGCGCGGCCATACCGGTGGCGACCCGCTGCCCCAATTCGGCCGAGCAGCCGACCATTTGGTTCAGCACCTCGAAGACCAGGGGGAACGCGTACTGGGTCACCAGGTCGGCGGAGCCTTCCTCGCAGAAGGTGTTGATCAGCGGGACGGCGATCTGCTCGACGGTGGAATGCAGGGCGTGCAGGTCGATTCCGTCGATGGCGGCAGTGTAGGCCTGCCGATAGCGCGCGTGTGCGGCGCCGCTGTTGCGCAATGCGTTCGGGTACCACTCCATCATCGGCTTGATGGGTGAGTCGTCCGGGATTTGCTGCTGCCAGGTCCGCGGGTCCGCCGGAAAGTGCTCGGGGTCGTTGAGGATGCGCAATGCCGTCTGGTAGCCGACCACCAGGGTGGCGGGCACGCCGGGAGCCAGCTCGATCGGCACCAGCGAGCCGTACCGCCTGCGCATGTCGGCATAGGCGCGATGCGGGTCGGCGGCGAACTCCGCGGTGTGCAGGCGCACGCGGGGGCCATCGGTATCGATCGGCGCGCCGTGCTGGACGGGGCAGACCCCGGGTGCGGCGGTATCGGACACGGAGAAGGGTGGCGTGGTCAAAGACGAGACTCCAGACGGTGTGAGCGCGGGCACGTGCCTCGGTCACGTGCGTCACAAAAGGTCGGCGGTGTATCGGGCGTCAATCGACCATAGGTGACCACGGTGACGGGGTGCACGTCGAGGACCGGAACGCTGTGCGGCGACCGCAGATTCACCGTGCCCCCCTCACAGTCCCTGCAGGACACGTGATTTCGGCGAGCGAATCCTGGCTGTCCTGGCAGCCGTCCGGAACATGACGGCGCACCCACGGTAGCAGCATTGCGACAAAGTCTCTCTCGATGCAGCAACGGGTCAATCGACCTTGTAGAGCCAGGTATGGGGAGCGGCGAGTTCGCCGGTGGCGGACCAGCGGTAGGTGCGGGCGAGGCCGGTGCCGTCGTAACCGCGCAGGTAGTCGACCAGGTCGGCGCGGTTCGTGCGGCCGGCGGCGATGCCGGCCAAGACGATCGTCGTGAGGTCGTAGGCTTCGGCGGAGCTCGGACCTGGCGCGTGGCCGTTGCGAGCCTGGTAGTCACTGGCGAACTGGGCGACGACCGGGCCGCACGAGCAGGACAGGATAGCCGCGGCAGCCGAATCACCGGCCTGGGTTATGAAATCCGGGGTGACCGTGCTTTCCGCGGAGACGAAGGGAGCGGTCACCCCTGCTCGTCTCAGCTGCTGGAGCAGCACGGCCGCCTCCTCGTAGAAGCCGGCGTAGAAGATCGCGTCCGGCGCCGCGGCGACGACATCGGCTGCCAGCGTTGCGAAGTCACGGTCTCCCCGTGCGATGTCCCCCGCACAGTTCGGGTCGACCGCGGAACCCAGGCTGGAGACGGCGCTGCCTGCCAGGCTACTGCCGTAACCGGCCTTGTCCTTGATGACACAGATCTTGCGGAAGCGAGCCGTGTTGACCAGATACTTCGCCAGGGCGGTGCCTTGGGCGTCGTCGGCGGCCAAACCCCGGAAGAACGTGCGCCACCCGTTGGTGGCCAGGGCGAGATCGGTGGCCGACGGGGTCAGGAACGGTAGCCCCGCGCCGTCGAAAATCCCTCCAGCGGCCTGGGTTTCGGCGGAGAAGACCGGACCGATCAACGCGACGATCGACGGATCGTTCACGATTTGCGCGGCCACCCCCGCGGCCGCCTGCGCGCCACCCACCATATCGAATTCACGCAGTGCGACCGGACATTCGGGGTTCGCCTTCGTGAACTGATCGATGGCCAGCTTTACACCGCCATCGGCACTGCGACCTGCGCCCGCGTCCGGACCGGTGAAAACAGCCGTCGTAGCAATGGTTACGGGCGCACACCTCGCCCTACCATCACCTGCCGGAGCACTGGCGGCAGCAGGTTTACCCACTTCCTTACCGAGCGCGTCGATCTGAGTCAGCGGCTCGACGCCTCGCGGCGCACCAGCGATACCCGGGGCAACGGCACCCGACCAATCGATCGTCCGCGGCGCACCCAGCCCGGACGACGCCGGACTATTGGAAGACGATCCCGCATTCGACCAGAGGATCCCCGCCACAATCACGGCGACGGCAACGACCGCCACCCCCGCGAACCCGGCATTGCGCGCGGACCGACCGGGACGCCGTTCGACCGCAGTCTCCAACGCACTCTCGCTCGCTCCTGCCGGCTCATGCTGGTCCGCCGCCGGTGCGATGCGCTCGCTGAACTCCGATCCACGGACCGACTCGGCTCGCTCCTCCTGCCGCGTGCGTTCGCCGGATGCCAGGCGCTGTCTCGGATCGGCTGAATCCTCCTGCCGCGGCTGGTCGCCCGGCACCAGTTCCTGGGCACCCTCGCTCAGGTTCGCTTGCGGCCCACCCGGAGGTACCCACGGCTGCGGCACGGTAGGTGGTGCGTGGCCGGTCGACGGTTTGTTCTCCTGGCTGGGTTTCGAGCAGGCCACTCCCCCGGTTGCCCCGGTCAACGCTCGGCGCGCTGCGGCGGCGAGTTCCGAACAGGAGTCGAATCGTTCGGCGGGCCGCTTGGCCAGGGCCTTTGCCAGTACCGCGTCCATGGCGGGCGGCAGATCGGGGTTGCGTATCGGGGGTGGCGGCTGGTGGAGGTGACCTGCGATTATCGCCGCGGGATTATCGGCGGCGAAGGGCGCGGTGCCGGACAGCAGCCAGAAGAGGGTGCAGGCCAGGGCGTACTGATCGGCGCGGTGGTCGACGGTGCCGGCGGACAGCTGTTCCGGCGAGGCGTAGGCCAGGGTGGCGGCGAACATTCCGGTCCGGGTGAGCTGATGTGCGTCATCGCGCAGGCGGGCGATGCCGAAGTCGGTCAACAGGACTCGTTCGCCCTGGCCCGCGGTCGGGCGGGCCAGCAGGATGTTGGCCGGTTTCACGTCGCGGTGCAGAACGCCGACGGCGTGCGCGTAGTCGAGGGCTTTGGCCGTCTCGGCGACGATGTCCACTGCGCGTTGCGGCTCCAGCGTGCGCGGATCGAGGGCTCCGGCGTCGATGCCGTCGACGTATTGCATCGAGATCCACCGGACGCCGTCGTCGACGCCGCGGTCGTACACCGCGACGATGTTCGGGTGGTCCAATCGGGCGACCAGCTCCGCCTCCCGTTCGAACCGGGCTCGCATCTCGTCGTTGGTATGCAGCTCCGTGCTGAGCAGCTTCAACGCGATCCGCCGAGGTAAGCGCGGATGCCGCGCCAGATATACCGACCCCATCCCGCCTTGACCCAGCCGGCGCTCGATCACGTATCCGGCGAAAACCTCACCAGCGCGCAGCATCCCGCCCTCTCAGACGTCGACTCACCGACCACAGCCGCTCGATCAATGCGCTGCCGATTCCGAGCTGGATCGCGCACCTGCGCGGTCAGGTCGACCGCCCCGGTTCGACCGTACCGGTCGTTCGGCCATCGTAACCTGCGCATTTGCCATGAAGGGCGGCCGGAATGCGCTGGCTCCGACGCGCTGGAAGCAGGCCGTCATGCCACCCGGCACGGTGACTTCCTGCTACCACGGCGGAATTCCGTTGACCAGCGTGTGGCCGGTCGACCAGGCTCGATGCTGTGCACAGGAATACGGAGCCGGTTCGGCTGGAGCCGCTGACGGAAGCCAACCTCGGGTTGCTGCTCGACGCGGCCGTCGCCGATGCGGATCCGCTGGAAGTGATGCCGCCGGTGGACGGTGAGCCGGGCTGGAATGCGGCCAGCAGGCAGGCCTTTCTCGATTTTCATCGCGGGCGGGCGCTGCGGGCGGAAAGCCCCGTGGAGTACACGTATCTGATCGCGGTGGGTGATCGGATCGTGGGCGCCGCCCGGTTGGAGCCTGGCGATGATGGACTCGAGGCGGGGGTATGGATCGGCCGCTCGGATCGCGGGCATGGGGTGGGCCGCGCCGTTGCCGAACAGCTACGGGCCGTCGCCGCGGAGATCGGCGCACACCAAGTCGTGGCCACCACCACCGTCGACAACTCGGCGGCGCGCAAGCTGCTCGGGTCGGCGACATCGACGGTCGACGGCGGCACGGTCACGGCGAAGCTGGCGCTGGACTGATGCGCGGAAAGCCTATGGCAGAGTGGGATTGATGGCCGGACTCGATTGGGATCACAACAGCTTCTACCACCGGTTTCTCGTGCGACAGCTGCCGAAGCCGTGCGCGCGGGTGCTGGATGTCGGCTGTGGGGCAGGCGCTTTCGCGGCCGAACTGGCACGGCACGCCGATCAGGTCGATGCCCTCGATCGGTCGCCGGTGATGATCGACGCCGCGAAGCAGGCGACCCCCGACAACGTCACCTGCATCTTGGGCGACGTCCTCGAGCACCCGCTGCCCGCGAACTCCTACGACGCGATCGTGTCGATCAGCACGCTGCACCACATGCCGCTCGACGAGGCGTTGCCGGTGTTGGCCGCGGCGCTGCGGCCCGGCGGGGTACTCGCGGTCATCGCGCTGCCGCGCGCCGATCTCCTTCGGGAGCTCCCGGTCGAACTCTTGGCGGCGGTCGGTCAACGGGTATTCGCGCTCGGCTTCGCGGTGCTCCGCACACTCGGTCGCGGCGACTGGTACGCGAAGGGACCGAACCACGGTGACATGCCGGTGGTGCTGGATCCGCCGCTGACCACTCGTCAGGTGCGGGAGCAAGCGGCCGCGCTGCTGCCGGGAGCACGAGTTCGGCGGCTCCTCTACTGGCGCTACGCACTGGTGTGGCACAAGCCGGGCAGTTAGCACTGCTCGCGACCGAAGTGATCCACAGGGCGAATTATGCTGTGGTGCAATCACTTCAAGTTGAGCACTGTTTTCGACAATGCGGCGCGCAGCAGCTCGGCGTAAGCGTCGATATCCGGCAGGATGTCGGCATCGGCATGCAGCGAGATCGTGACGGTATCGCCGAGTCCGTGCACGCCGTGGGTGAGCCGCATGACCGCACCGACGGCCGGAAACCCACCGGTGAAACGGACCGGACCACCGCCGAAGGTGAGATCCGCCGGCCCGCGGTGGACACTGGAGACGACGGTGTGACCGGCGATGGAATCGGGCACCGTATCGAGGGGGTAGCGGGCGATGTCACGGCGGAGCAGCGGCGCGGGAACGACAGCGGTGACCCGATCCTGCGCCAGCAGCAGCGGATGCTGTGCCCGCCTGCGACGGTCGGCCAGCGTCGCGGCGATCTTGTCGGCCCGACGACGGAGCTCGGGCTCCTCGATGAACAGGTCGACGCTTAGGCTGCGATAGTTGTTGCGCGCGTGCGATATATCGGCATCGAGCGCCATCGGCACCTGCGCGCCGAGCCGCTCGATCGGTGCGCCGCGCCCTTCGAGATAGCGGGTGAGCGCGAGGGATACGGCGGTCAGGACGACCACCGTCACGGTCCGTCCCGGAACGCGCAATGCCGTTGCCTCGCAGACGAGCATCCGCACCTGATGGGCCGAGTCCGCCGCGGGTCCGGCCCGGTTGATCAGGCTTGCCGGGAAGTCGGGGCCGGGCGGTGGCAGTTCGCCCGCCGCGGTGAGCTCGGCGAGTTCCCGCTGCGCCCGAAAGGCTCGATACCCACGAATTACCGTCCTGATCAGCCGAATCGGCAGCTGCGGCAAGGCAAGCGCCACGGCAACCGGTGGCCGCTCGACGATCCTGTCCCCCACCGACCGGGCCCGCGTCACCGCTGTAGGGACGGAGGGCACCGGAGAATCCGCGAACAACGCTCGCGCTATCCGAGCAGCACCTCGACCATCGGCGAGTGCGTGCGACATCTGCAGCACCACGATCAGCGCGGGCCCCGACTGATTTCCAGGCGCGTCGGCGATGCCACGGAACACATGCAACCGCCACGGCCGCACCGCCGCATCAACGCCGGTTCCGACCACCGCACCGACCGCCGCCTGCACGTGCGCCCAATCCGGCTCCGCCAGTACATGTTCGACGAATTGATCGTCGGTGAACTCACACGGCACCCACGACGGATAGTCGAGATCTCCCGGCACGGCACGCGCCGTGAGCCGCAGATCGGGAATGCGCGCGCTCCGCTCGGCGACGAAGGCACGCAGTTCGGCGGACGGCCGCCCACTGTCGGCGAAGCAATACAGCAGGAACAAATCGTTGCGGGTGCGGCTCGACAGCCAGTACATCGTCGCGTCCTGCGCCGCCATCGAGCTCACCCTCCGACAGTATCGAACCTGGCAGCACCCCCGGTGCCCGGCGCCGGACGACGACCTGTCCCCACTCACCGCGAACCGTGAATGATCTTGATCTGCAAGTGAATCGGCGAAAATCTATCGATTACGACTCGGCTACCTGCTACCGTCTGTAGTAGAACGCATACCACTCTCCAGGGGCGGGGTGTCGACCATGGCAACTCAACTCGGTCGCAAGGTCAGCGCGCAGGCGAACTCCGCCGACGAGCGATATCAGGCCGCCAATTTCCTCAAGCGGTCGATCAACAAGGTCTTCCCGACGCACTGGTCGTTCCTGCTCGGTGAGATCGCGCTGTACAGCTTCGTCATCCTGTTGCTCTCCGGTGTGTACCTGACCCTGTTCTTCGACCCATCCATGGCCGAGGTCGTCTACAACGGCTCCTACCAGCCGTTACGCGGCGTGACCATGTCGCGCGCGTACGAGACGGCGCTGAACATCTCGTTCGAGGTGCGCGGCGGACTCTTCGTCCGGCAGGTCCACCACTGGGCCGCACTACTTTTCGCGGCGTCGATCATCGTGCACCTGTTCCGGGTGTTCTTCACCGGCGCGTTCCGCAAGCCGCGCGAGGCGAACTGGGTGATCGGCGCGCTGCTGCTGATCCTGGCCATGTTCGAGGGCTACTTCGGCTACTCGCTGCCCGACGATCTGCTGTCCGGCACCGGCCTGCGGGCGGCGTTCTCGTCCATCACCCTCGGCATGCCGATCATCGGCACCTGGCTGCACTGGCTGATGTTCGGCGGCGACTATCCGGGCACCATCATCATTCCGCGCCTGTTCATCGCGCACGTGCTGCTGTTCCCCGGCATCATGCTCGCGCTGATCGCGGCCCATATCGCGCTGGTCTGGTATCAGAAGCACACCCAGTTCCCCGGTCCGGGTCGTACCGAGAAGAACGTGGTCGGCGCGCGCATCGTGCCGGTGTTCTCGCTGGACCAGGGCGCGTTCTTCGCGTTCACCCTCGGCATCCTCGCGCTCATGGGCGGTCTGTTGCAGATCAACCCGATCTGGAACATGGGTCCCTACAACCCTTCTCAGGTGTCCGCGGGTTCGCAGCCGGACTTCTACATGATGTGGACCGACGGCATGATGCGCCTCATGCCGCCATGGGAGCTGTACCTTGGCCGCTATACCGTGCCCGGTCCGGTGTGGGGCGCGCTGATCATGGGCCTGGTGTTCACGGTGCTGATCGCCTATCCGTGGATCGAGAAGCGGCTCACCGGCGACGTCGCGCATCACAACCTGTTGCAGCGGCCACGGGACGTGCCGGTGCGCACCGCGATCGGCGCGATGTCGATCGCGTTCTATGTCGTGCTCACACTGTCCTGCGTGAACGACATCGTCGCCTACAAGTTCGATATTTCGCTCAACGCGACGACCTGGATGGGCCGGATCGGCATCCTGGTCGTGCCGCCGCTGGCCTACTTCGCGGCCTACCGGATCTGCCTGGGCCTGCAGCGCTCCGATCGGGAGGTGCTGGCACACGGCGTGGAGACCGGAGTGGTCCGGCGGCTACCGCACGGCGAGTACATCGAGATCCACCAGCCGCTCGGCCCCGTGGACGAGCACGGCCACCCGATCCCGCTGCCGTACCAGGGCGCGCCGGTGCCGAAGAAGATGAACCAGCTCGGTGCGGCGGGCAAGCCGGGCACCGGCAGCTTCTTCCGGCCCGATCCATGGCAGGAGTCCGAGCGCAATCACGAGGCCGACCACCAGGAGGAGCGTCGGCAGCTCGCGGTACTACGGAAATATCAGGAACGCAACAACGGCTCGCACCGTAACAGCCCGCCGCCTACGTCTGCCTAATCAGAAGACGGCGAGACTTGTTTTGCCTTCCAATGCGCTAGCTGTTCCTCGGTTGCAATGACGTCGGGATGATCCGGCCCTACCAACCGCAGCCGGTCGGCTAGCAACTCTGCGAAACCTACGACTGCTCCCGCCACATCTCCATTCAGTCCACGCCACGAGGCCAGGTTGTGGCGTGCACGGAGTGTGTCGGGATGGTCGGGTCCCTGAATCCGTAGCCGATCTGCAAGTAGTTCCTTATACCCAGATACAGCACCCGCCAGGTCGCCGCCTGCGCCGCGCCATGCGGCGAGATTGCCCCGGGCTGCGAGAGTATCGAGGTGGTCCGGTCCGATAAGACGCGGAAGATCACTCAGCAGCGACTCGAACTCACGCACAGCCTCCTCGAGATGTCCTTCGTGCGCACGCAAGTTCGCGAGGTTCTGACGGGTGTTCAGAGTGAGCGTCGCGTCAGCTCCAAGTACCCGAACGCAGTCGGCGAGCGCCAGTTCCAATCCCTGAATCGCTCCAGCCCGATCCCCGCTCGCCCCCCGCCAGTACGACAGATTGCGCCGAGTTGCCAGAGTATCCAGATCATCTGGCCCTAACACCCTCAAACTGTCCGCCAGCAATTGCTCATACTCGGCTACCGCCGCGATAGCGTCTCCGCTCTCGCCTCGCCAGTCCGCCAGGTCGTCACGGACATCGAGCGTATCCGGGTGGTCCGGTCCCAAGACCCGTACGCAATCAGCGAGAAGGCACTCGAATTCTCGAACCGCCCCGCGCGGATCGCCACTACTGCCACGCCAATGCGCCAAGCTGCCTCGGATGAGGAAGACCTCCACATCATCAGGACCGTTCACGCTTACGCAGTCGTGGAGCAGGCGCTCAAAACTGGTCACAGCTGCGTTCAGTTCGCCGGTTTCACCTAACCAATGAGCGAGATGGAACTGTGCTGTACGGCAATCCGGATGTACCGAGCCGAGGGTTTCCACGAAGAGCGGAAGCCAAGCGGCCCACAAGTCTCGGTTGTCTGCCGCCCGGACAGTCTCCGAAGCCGCAAGCAGTTGCACGGCCGCTGCAGAATCTCCATAGGCCAAATGGTGGCGCACACCAGCTGCCCGGGCGTATTCGGCCGTACGGTCTCCGTCCACACTCAAAATCGCGGTGGAGATCGCATGATGGGCTTCGACAACAGAAACCCCGATTCGGGTGGCTTCATCCTGCGTGGGGGACACAAAATCTTGGTGCGCCATCCCCAACATCTCTTGCCGAGTCCCTGAGTTGCCTCGGCTGATCAACGCCCCAAGCGCCACCACAACGTCGCGAACTTCCCTGATGGACAAGTGATGGCCAAGCACGACTACAGCGTCGCGCAACAGCTCGATGGGCATTATCGGACCGGACCCCGCGGCCGCCAAAACAGCTAGCGCTGCCGCCACAGAATCGATCGGCGCTGGGGCGGCTGTGCCGAACACGCACCGGATTCGCTCCTTGACCAATGCGTTCAGACCACCGTCGGCCGCAGCCTTACAGGCTCGGGCATCTGTTATCTCTGTCAGCAACCGGGCGAGCAGCCAACCTCCCGCTTCCGACTGTCGCAGCAACTGGCCGACACATTGCTCCCACTCTGAGTCGCTCGTTGGCCCGCGACTCGCGACTGCCCTGGCAAGCTCTCCAACGGTGGGCGGAGACAGCTCGATGCGATGCACCCCTGCAAATGCAGCGAGCTCATCGATACCTGTGCCTGAACGAATCCCAACGATGACTCTGACATGTGTCAGATCAGAACGACTCGCCAGGTCCACGACCGCACTTACGATCAGCTTCCTGACGCCGGACTCAGCTTGATCAATGCCGTCGACCACGAGATTGATCGGTTCCCATGTTGATTCGAGCCGTGCGAGCGGCGTGAGTACCAACAGATCGAACAGCTCAGCAGTGGAAACATCTCCACCGGCATCGGCGACGGCCGTAGCGATGGGCGCGAAGCCGTCCACCCGACGACACAGTTGATCGGACAACTCTCGCGCCAGCGATTCGATCGAGCTGGCTGATGAGACAAACGCCGCTGCGGCGATGTACTCGGACGTGAACCGTGCTCGCGCCAGGAGGTTAGGCCGGATCAGCAACGACATAAGCGTGGACTTGCCGGAGCCGGCCGGACCGACCACCACACGCAACCGGCTGGAATTGTCGTTCAAGACCTCTGCGAGCCGCTGTCGCAATGTTTCGGTGATCAATAAACTACTGGTGAGCTGGTCTACGAAACCCGCTGTGGGCCTACCCCACACGGCGTCGTCGCGTCGCGCCGCGTTGGGGACCAACCACAAGCCTGGATCGCCGCCATGAGCGATGCCCAGATGCCCGGGTACCTGACGCGTGCACTCGACTTCCAACGGATCGAGCAAATCTACAGGCATGAGATTCTCCCCTCGCAGCGGCAAGCCTTGATCGAAGACCGCCAACGTGGTCCGGGTGAAGCACCCCCCATACGCAGCATCACTACCAGTCGCTATCAGCAGTTCGATCCGCCGCGCTGCCAACTCGATTCGATCGGTCAAATGCCGGGCTGCACCGCTCAGACTCTCCTGCGTCTCACAGGCATCGATCAGCACGATCAACCCATCAAGGGCGTGCCTATCCAGCTGTTCGCTGATCACTTGGATGACGTGAAGGGCGGTATCCGACTCCGGGTGTTGAGGAGAGTCATGCGCAAGCAGAAAAAAGTTGCCGCTCCCCGTCGCCACGCCATGGCCGACAAAGCTGATTAGCAACGCGGCCTGCCGCCGGGCAGCAAGGGCGAACGCAGCTTTGACTTCCGCTACCAACTCCCGTGTCGTCGGGTTCAGGAGCGGCCCGTCATCTGGTCGAGCAGAGGTCCAGTCACCCAACGTAGTCAACCGCGAATGAAGATCGGTGGCCAACTGCAATGGAAAGCCCAACTCACCAAGCGCTTTACACTCGGACCCGACAACGAGCGCAAGCCTCCCACCCATACTGCGAAGATACCGGACGGGCACCCGACTGACTTCCGGATCGAACCGAATCAGTGTTCGAAACATGAACAACGCGGCTACCTCGAGCCGCAACCGACTCGAGGTATGTGCGGTCGGGTAGTTCAGATGTGCTTGAAGGTTCCTGCCAATATCTCGCCAAGGAACGCGTCCCACTCGTGTGACGTGAAGGCGAGCACCGGGCCACGTCTTTGCGCTTTGGTGTCCCGAACAGCCACATTGCCTTCGCTGAGGAAGGCTACTTCTACACAGGCTCCGTCGGGTCCGCTAAAGGTACTCTTACGCCAAACAGCGTCCGTCAGATCAACTTTCACGGCACTAGCTCCTTTGCATGCGTCGAGAACGAGAATTTGCCTGACATGATTCCGCTCGCACCGAGCACTCACAGGGGCCACCGCATGCGTTGCATATCAGTGTTAGCACGCGGTTCCACGGTGCGACATCATCACCCTGCACCACCAGGTGCAAACACCCACCTTTGAGGACTGCCCCCGCAACACAGACCTTAGCAGGTCTATTGAAAGTTTGCCCGGCTCTTAGCTATTAGGCCATCGCAAATGCCAAGGTTGCGAAGAAAAAATGTTGCGGAAATATTGCCCACCGGCACAGGCCATTCCTCTGATCGGTCGTCTGCAAACGTTAAGGCCTATGTGATTGCTCCGTGATCCGTCAACATTTCCACCTTCGGACACTGGCACATCGACGCCATCGCCGGGGCAGGGCATCATGGAAGTCATGGTTGACCGCGATCGCGACGACGCAGGTCGCGCCCTCAACTCACGTCCGCGTGACCGATTGGGCCGTCCGCTTCCCCCCGGCAGTGTCGGAGTTGCCCGAATTCCCGACGATCTGGACCTGCCGCCACAGCAAACCCTCACCTTCGCTCAGCAACTGCTGGACGATGGTTTGGCATTCAACGCGCACGAGGTATTAGAGGCAGCCTGGAAGAACGGCCCGTTCGCCGAACGGATGCTGTGGCAGGCGCTTGCCCAGCTCGCTGTCGGTATCACCCACATCCAGCGCGGTAATGCCAAGGGCGCGCGCACACTGCTCGCCCGCGCGATCACCCGGCTGACCGAGTTTCACCCGGCGGACGACGCGGAGGTGCCCTACGGCATCGACCGAGCGGGTCTGATCGCACACGCGCGAGCACTGCTCGACGCCTTGGACGCGGGCACCCCGATCGCACCGACGGAGCTGACGCCGCGCCTGCGTGGCTGATATCTACGATGGGGACCGTGTCCACGTCATCCTGTACCGGCCGGGCCCATGCCTGAGCCGGGTGCGGGCCGGTACGCGCCGAGCCCCTCCGGGGACCTGCACGTCGGAAATCTGCGCACGGCACTGCTCGCGTGGGCGTTCGCCCGCTCGACCGGGCGGCGCTTCCTGATCCGGGTCGAGGATCTCGATCGCGTCCGCCCCGGCGCCGAGCAGCGCCAGCTCGACGATCTGGCCGCGATCGGGGTCGACTGGGATGGCCCGGTGGTCCGGCAGTCCGAGCGGTTGCCGTATTACCAGGCCGCCATCGACCGGCTCACCGCCGCCGGGCTGACCTACGAATGCTTCTGCACGCGAAGGGAAATCCAACAGGCGGCCACGGCGCCGCACGGCCCGCTCGGCGCCTACCCCGGCACCTGCCGCACCCTGACCCAGCAGGCGCGCAGCAGGTTTCGCGACGAAGGTCGCCCGGCCGCGCTGCGCTTACGCGCGGCGGCAACCGAATTCGAGATCGTCGACGAGCTGCACGGCCGCTACCGCGCCCCGGTGGACGATGTGGTGCTGCGGCGCGGGGACGGCATTCCCGCCTACAACCTCGCGGTGGTGGTCGACGACGCGGCGCAGGGCATCGACCAGGTGGTGCGCGGCGACGACCTGTTGCCGTCCACGCCACGGCAGGCTTATCTCGCTACTCTGCTCGACTTGCCGGTGCCGCACTACGCCCACGTTCCGCTGGTACTCAACGCCGAAGGGCAACGCCTGGCCAAGCGCGACGGTGCGGTCACGCTGTCCGATCAACGCGAGCTCGGCAACACGCCCGACCAGGTAGTGGCCGCGCTGGCCCGATCACTGGGCTACGCGGCAACCTCGTCGGCGGAGCTCCTCGACAGTTTCGACCCGGCACATCTGCCACACGAACCGTGGATACTCGACGGGAATGGGTTGTTGCAACGCAGTCGATGTCCGTAACGTACGCATTCGTCCAACTACTGATCACTCGACGAGGACAAACAACTATGACAAGCGGTGGGTACGACCCCAACCAATATCCGCAGGGCGGGCAGCCGTATGGGCAGCCGTACCCGCAAGGCGGCCAGCAACATCCGCAGGGCGGCCAGCAGTATCCGCAGGGCGGCCAGCAGTTCCCCCAGGGCGGCCAGCAGTACGGCCAGCAGCCACAGTACGGTCAGCAGCCGCCGCAGTACGGGCAGCAGCCGCAGTACGGCCAGGCACCGCAGTACGGGCAGCCCCAGCCGGACGCCTACGGTCAGTACCCGCAGCAGCCGGGCGGCTTCAACAACTACGGTGGGCAGCCGGGCGACCTCGGCACCCGCATCGGTGCGCGCGTCATCGACGCGCTCATCCTGATGATTCCTTATTTCATCCTCTACATGCTGGTCAAGAACAGCATGGGCCTGACCATCGGTCTCGGCCTGGTCTGGACCCTGGTGCAGCTCGGCTACTTCGTCGGCATGGAGACCTCGCAGGGGACCACCCTCGGCAAGAAGGTGCTCGGCCTGAAGGTGCTCGCCCCCGGTGGCGCGGCCAAGATCGACCCGGTCACTTCGCTGAAGCGCAACCTGTTCGTCGCGGCGAACATCATTCCGTGCGTCGGCGGCCTGGTCTCGCTGGGTCTGGCGATCTACATCATGGTCACCATCTCGCAGGACCCGAACAAGCAGGGTTGGCACGACAAGTTCGCCGGCGGCACCCAGGTCGTCAAGTCCTGACGCCGAACGGCTGATATACGCGCAGGGGCGCACCCGTTTCCGGGTGCGCCCCTGACGTTTTCGGCGGGCCGTTGCTACACGCCGCTGAATCCGGCTACGAACGCGACGACGAACCACAGGATGCCGAGCACGATGGAGCCGACGCCGATCCAGATGCCGGCGAGCGCCATGCCGCGGCCTTCCTGACCGGACTGCTTGACCTGGTTCAAGGCGATGGCGCCGAGGATGATGCCGATGATCGAGCCGAGGCCACAGGTGACGAACCCGGCCAGCGAGGAGATCAGCGCGCCGATCGCCATGCCGTTGGTGCCCTGCTGCGGCGGCATGCCGTAGGGCTGGTAGGCGGGCTGGTATCCGTAGTTGGGCTGCTGACCGTACGGCTGCTGCGGCTGGCCATACGGTTGCTGCTGATATCCCGGGTACTGCTGCTGCGGCGGGGGCGTCATGGGCTGGGCTGGCTGTTGCGGGTATTGCGGTGTCGACGGGTACCCCGATGGCTGGTCAGCGTTCGGGTGTTGCGGAACAGAGCTTTGCGCACCGGATTCCGGCGATACGCCTTGGCCGCCGTACTGCTTCCACCATTCGTCGGAATCGCCGGGATTCGTCATTGCTACAGGGTATTCCACAACCTGGTTGGATGATGCGGGTGAGTGAGCCGAATAAACCCCAAGCCCCCGAACCTGGGCACCCCGCGCCGCCACATGCGGCATTCGCCCAGGTAGCGCGGGGGTACTACACACCGATCGTGGCGTTGTTCACGGCGACGCTGATCATCTCCAACATCTGCGCGACCAAGGGCGTGCAGTTCTTCACCGAACAGTCGGTCAAGATCGGGCCGGTGGAGCTGCTGCCGATCAGCACCGACGGCGCCTTCTTCCTCTTTCCCCTCGCTTACATCCTCGGCGATGTGCTGAGCGAGATCTACGGCTTCCGGTCCGCGCGCCGGGCCATCTACTACGGCTTCGCCGTCCTGCTGCTGACGGTGGTGTGCTTCAAGATCGCCATCGAGTTGCCCGCCGCGGCGTTCTACGAGAATCAGGACGCGTTCCGCTCGGTCATCGGCAGCACGCCGCAGCTGGTGGCCGCCGGCCTGGCCGGCTACTTCGTCGGCGAGATGCTGAACTCCGCGACGCTGGTGCTGATCAAGGAGCGGACCAAGGAGAAGCACCTGTGGGCGCGGCTGATCGGCTCCACCGTGGTCGGTGAGTTCGGTGACACGCTGATCTTCTGTTCGATCGCGGCCACCGCCATCGGTATCGACTCGTGGAGCCAGTTCGTGAACTACGTGATCGTCGGCTTCCTGTGGAAGACGCTCGCGGAGATCCTCGTGCTGCCGATCACCTATCGGGTGATCGCCTGGCTGAAGAAGAACGAGCCGACCTACGCACCCCGCAAAGAACCCGCACTACAGAGCTGAAAGACGGTGGCGGCCATCGGACTGCACGCGGTGGAGTCCGGGGCCGCCGGTCTACGGCGTCGGGATGCGGCCCTTCCAGCGACCGAGCGTCTCGGCCTTGTGCTCGTCGAAGTAGCCGCCCTCGATGCTCTCGCGGATACGGTCGACCAGCCGAATCGTGTAGCGCTCGTTGTGAATGGTGCACAGGGTGGCGGCAAGGATCTCCTTGGCCTTGAACAGATGGTGCAGGTAGGCCCGGGTGTAGTTGGCGCAGGTGTAGCAGTCGCAGGTCTCGTCGATGGGCGTGAAGTCACGCCGGAAGCGACTGGTGTTGATGTTGAATCGGCCCTCGGCGACATAGATGGCGGCGTTGCGCGCGACCCGCGACGGGTTCACGCAGTCGAAGGTGTCCGCGCCGTTCTCCACGGCGGTGAAGATGTCCTCGGGCTCGCTGATGCCGAGCATGTGCCTCGGCTTGTCCTCGGGCAGTTCGTCGCAGCACCAGCCGACGATGGTGCCGAGGTTGTGCTTCTCCAGCGCGCCGCCGATGCCGTAGCCGTCGAAACCCGTTCCCGCGCTGCCACGCAGCGACTCCAGGCCGCGACAGGCCTTGCGCCGCAGGTCTTCGTACTGCGCGCCCTGGATCACGCCGAACAGCGCCTGGTACGGGCGATGGGTACGGGCTGCGGTCAGTCGCTCGTGTTCATCGAGGCAGCGCTGCGCCCACTCGTGCGTGCGCTGCAACGACTTCTCTTGATAGCCGCGGGTATTGAGCAGAGTGGTGAGCTCGTCGAAGGCGAACATGATGTCGGCGCCGAGCTGATGCTGGATGCCCATCGACACCTCGGGGGTGAACCGATGCTTCGAGCCGTCGAGGTGCGAGCGGAAGGTGACGCCGTCGTCGTCGACGGTGGCCAACCGCTCCTTGCCCTTCGCGATCACGTCGTCGCTGCGGACGTCCACCGCTTCCATCGCGAGCACCTTCTTGAAACCGACGCCCAGCGACATCACCTGGAAGCCGCCGCTGTCGGTGAAGGTGGGCCCCGGCCAGTTCATGAACTTGCCGAGCCCGCCCGCCTCGTCCACGATGTCGGACCCCGGCTGTAGATAGAGGTGGTAGGCGTTGGCGAGCAGCGCCTGCGCGCCGATCTCCTTCATCGTCTCCGGTAGCACCGCCTTCACCGTCGCCTTGGTGCCGACGGGGATGAACGCGGGGGTGGCGATATCGCCGTGCGGCGTGCTGATCACGCCCGATCGGCCGTGCCGCGCTTCCAGGCGCTTACGAACAGCGAACGAAAAAGATCCAGGTCCAACCACTCGGCCATCCTCCCAGGTCCGCGACTCGGCGCTCACCGAGGCAACCGATAGCCCGCTACACCTCTGCGGCCGCCGCCGCGAACTGCGCGTTGTAGAGGCGGTAGTAGGCGCCGCGTTCGGCCAGCAGGCGTTCGTGGGTGCCGTGTTCGACGATGCGGCCCGCCTCCATCACGACGATCAGGTCGGCGTCGCGGATGGTGGACAGCCGATGCGCGATGACGAAGCTGGTGCGGTCGCGGCGCAGCGCCGCGGTCGCGTGCTGCACCAGCAGCTCGGTGCGGGTGTCCACCGAGCTGGTCGCCTCGTCCAGGATCAGAATGGACGGCTTCGCCAGGAAAGCCCTGGCAATGGTGATCAGCTGCTTCTCCCCGGCGCTGACACCGGAGCCCTCCTCGTCGATGACGGTGTCGTAGCCGTCGGGCAGCGCGTGCACGAAGCGATCCACGTACGCGGCCCGCGCGGCGGCGAGGATCTCCGCTTCGCCGGCGTTCGGGTTGCCGTAGGCGATGTTCTCCCGGATGGTCCCCTTGAACAACCAGGTGTCCTGCAGCACCATGCCGATGCGCGACCGCAGGTGGTCGCGGCTGATCCGGGTGATGTCGACACCGTCGATAGTGATCGCGCCGGAGTCCAGCTCGTAGAACCGCATCAGCAGATTCACCAGCGTGGTCTTGCCCGCCCCGGTCGGGCCGACGATGGCGACCACGTGGCCGGGCTCGGCGAGCAGCGACAGCCGTTCGATCACCGGCTGCTCCGGTTCGTAGCGGAACGAGATGCCTTCGAACTCGACTTGCCCGCGGTCCACCGGGCGGGTGTCGGCCTCGACCGGGTCGGGGCTCTGCTCCTCGGCGTCGAGGATCTCGAAGATCCGCTCGGCCGAGGCGACGCCGGACTGCAGCAGGTTGGCCATCGCGCCGATCTGGGTGAGCGGCTGGCTGAACTGCCGCGAGTACTGGATGAAGGCCTGCACATCGCCGAGCGAGAGCTGGCCGGTCGCGACCCGCAGGCCGCCGACCAGCGCCACCAGCACGAAGTTCACATTCCCGAGGAACATGATCGCGGGCATGATCAGCCCGGAGATGAACTGCGCCTTGAAACTCGACTGGTAGAGCTCCTCGTTGCGCTTGTCGAACTCCGCCCCGACCTCACGATTGCGGCCGAACGCGGTGACGATCTCGTGCCCGGTGTAGGCCTCCTCGACCTGGGCGTTCACCAGGCCGGTGTTCTTCCACTGGGCCACGAAGTGCGGCTTGGAGCGCTTGGCGATCAGCGCGGTGACGTACACCGCGGCGGGCACGGTGAGCAAGGCGATCAGCGCAAGCAGCGGCGAGATCCAGAACATCATGACCAGGATGCCGAGCACGGTGAACACCGAGACGATCAACTGGCTCATCGTCTGCTGCAGGCTCTGCGCGACGTTGTCGACGTCGTTGGTGACCCGGCTCAGCACGTCACCGCGCGGTTGAGAGTCGAAGTAGCGCAACGGGAGTCGGTGAATCTTGTCCTCGATGTCGCTGCGCAGCCGCTTGACCGTCCGGTTGATCACCAGGTTGAGCAGGTAGGCCTGCAACCAGCCGAACACCGACGCACCGAGGTAGAGCGCCAGCACCAGCAGCAGCACCCGGCCGACCGCGTCGAAGTCGACGCCGACCCCGGGCACCACGTGCATGGCGCTGAGCATGTCGGCAAAGGTGTTGTCGCCCTTGGCCCGCAGGTACTCGACCGCCTGCTCCTTGGTGGTCCCCGCGGGCACATCCAACTGCTTGCCGACCACACCGTCGAAGACGATGTTGGTCGCCTTACCGAGCAGGTACGGACCGAGCGTGTTCAGCACCACCGAGACGATGGCGAGCACGACGACGAGCCAGACGAACAGGCGTTCCGGCGCGAGCCTGCGCAGCAGCCGCTTGAGCGACGGTACGAACGACTTCGGCTTGGCGTCCGGCGCACCGGGGGCCGGCATTCCTGGCCTCATCGCACCTCCTCCGCGCTCAGCTGGGACGACACGATCTCTTGGTATTCCTTACAGTCGCGCATCAGTTGCTCGTGGGTACCCACCCCGGCCATCTCGCCGTCCTCGAGCACCACGATCTGGTCCGCGTCACGAATCGTGGTAATCCGTTGCGCCACAATGATGACCGCGCAGTCCCGGGTCGCCGGCCGCAGCGCGTCCCGCAATCGGGCATCGGTCGCCACGTCGAGCGCGGAGAAGGAGTCGTCGAACAGATAGACCCGCGGCTGCTTGACCAGTGCCCGCGCGATGGCGAGCCGCTGGCGCTGACCACCCGAGACGGTCGTGCCGCCCTGCGCGACCGGAGTTTCCAAGCCCTGCGGCATGTCTCGCACGAAGTCGGCGGCCTGCGCGATCTCCAGGCAGCGCCACAGGTCCGCGTCGGTGGCGTCCGGATTGCCGTAGCGCAGGTTGCTGGCCACCGTTCCGGAGAACAAATAGGCCTTCTGCGGGACCAGGCCGATCTGTGCCCGCAGCAGTTCGAGGTCGATGTGCCGGACATCGGTGCCGCCGAGGTAGACCGCGCCGTCGGTGACATCCATCAGCCGCGGAATGAGGTTGAGCAGCGTGGTCTTGCCCGAACCGGTGGCACCGACGACGGCGGTGGTGGTGCCCGGCTTCACCTGGAACCGAATGGCTTTCAGCACCGGCTTCTCGGCGCCGGGGAACGCGAACTCGGCGAACTGGAAGTCGACGTCGGCGGGGTCACCCTGGAACGGTTGCGGCAGCGGCGGCGCGGCGACCGACGACTCGGTCTCCAGCACCTCGCCGATCCGGTCGGCCGAGACCGCGGCGCGCGGCGCCATCATGGCCAGGAACGAGGCCATCATCACCGCCATCAGGATCTGCATGATGTAGGACAGCAACGCGGTGAGCGAGCCGATCTGCATGGTGCCCGCGTCGACGGCGTGCCCGCCGAACCAGATCACCGCGACGGCGGTGACATTGCTGATCAGCATGACCAGCGGGAACATCAGCGCCATCAGCCTGCCGACGCGCAGCGCGGTGTCGGTCAGCTCGGAGTTGGCGACGCCGAAGCGCCAGGTCTCCTGACGCTCCCGGACGAACGCCCGCACCACGCGGATACCGGTGATCTGCTCGCGCAGCACCCGGTTCACCTCGTCGATCCTGGTCTGCATGTCCCGGAACCCGGGCACCATCTTGCTGATGAGGAAGGCCATCGACAGCCCGAGCGCGGGCACCGCGATCAACAGCAGCCAGGACAGGCCGAGGTCTTCGCGCAACGCCATGACGATGCCGCCGACGCACATGATCGGCGCCATCACCAGGATGGTCGCCGACATCGCGATGAGCAGCTGCACCTGCTGAATGTCGTTGGTGTTGCGGGTGATCAGCGAGGGCGCGCCGAACATGCCGACCTCCCGCGCGGAGAAGGTGCCGACCCGGTGCAGCAGTGCGCCGCGCATATCGCGGCCCGCGCCCATGGCCGCCTGCGCGCCGAGGTACACCGAGCAGCCCGAGGCGATGATCTGCACGCCGGTGACCGCGAGCATCCACAGGCCGGTGGTCCAGATGTAGCCGATATCGCCCTTGGTGACGCCGTAGTCGATGAGATCGGCGTTGAGACTCGGCAGATACAACATGGCAATCACCGAGATCAACTGCAGCACAACGACCCCGGCCAGCTGGGCGCGGTAGGGGTACAGATAGGTGCGCAGTAGTCGAATCAGCATGATGGATCGCAGGCTACCGGCAACCGGTGGTGGTCGTCGTAAACATTTCTGACCAGCATCAATACCCTCCAGTCGAGGCGCTTGCCGCGGCGCCTGCCGTCCGATCACCCGGCCCTGGCGGCTGATTCAGCCGATGCTTCGTCATCCGGCGGCCTAATTCAGCGGATGCTCTCTGCGCGCCCACGCGCCAGGGTCGTTGGTGAGTGCGTCGATGAACTCCGGCAGCCGATCGTCGGCGACCTCCTCGATCGACACGTTCTCCAGTACCGCACGGATGTTCACCCGCAAGGCGATCCAGACCCGCTGCAGCGACTCGGCCGCACCCGAATAGGTCACGTCCTCGGGCCGTTCGCCGCGCACCGAGGCGAGCGGGCCCTCGATCGCCCTGATCACATCCGCGACGGAGATCTCCGACGCCGGGCGGGCCAGCCAGTAGCCGCCGTCGGGGCCGCGCCTGCTGATCACCAGATCGGCGCGGCGCAGATCGCCGAGGACGGTCTCGAGCACCTTCGGCGGAATGCGCTGCGCGGTCGCGATGGCGTCGGCCTTGACGACCGGCGCCGCCTGCACGACGGGGCCGCTCGGCACCTGGTTCAACCGCGGCGCGCGGGCGATTTCGAGCAGCGTCCGCACCGCGTAGTCGACCTTCGCGGTGATGTGCACAGCGTCTCCTGGCGTTTGCGGTGGTCCGACGAGTAGCTGCAATCTACGCGCTACGCAGCGGAGTCAGCACGCAGGTCGCCGCATCGAGCAGCGTGGCTTCCACCAGCGCGTCGTCGGCGCCCGGCGCGAACTCCTTGGACATCAGCGCGACGCCGAGCATCGCCAGCGCGGCGCTGGCGCGCAGTTTGGCCTCATCGGTGGGCTCCGGACCGGCCAGCCATTCGCGCAGGGCCTGATCGTCGTCGACGAGGTCGGGGTGTCGGTCGGCCACCGCATTGACGATGGTCACGGTGTCACGCAGCACCAGCGCTCCCGCGTCCCGGTGGTGCACCATGCCGCGCAGATAGGAGCGCAGCACGTAGCGGATGCCGTCCGCGTCGTGCGGCGTCCGGTCCAGATCGACGACCACCGAGCGGAGGTGATCGATGATCGGATCGATGATCGCATGCAGCAGATCGAGCTTCGAGGCGTAGTGATAGTAGAGCGACGCCTTTGTGATTCCCACCGCATCCGCGACCTCGCGCAGGCTGGTCTGTTCGAATCCTTTGTCACCGAACAGCTTCACCGCGGCGTCGCGTATCGCGGATTTAGTGCCCCGACCAGCGGCAACGGTGGCGGGGACGGAACGAGCGGCCATCAAGTGATCCTCTCACCATTCGTGTGCCGAGCTAACGATGCCCGCGAAATTGAGGTTGTGCCTCCGCTTAGACCTCGATAGTCTACCTACCGCACGGTAGGCAGAAAGCGCCAGTGGAGGCGGGGGCATGCAGGGCATCCCGCGAGTGCTGTCTACGGCTTAATCAGCACGCACCCAGCTATCGCTAGGAGATCCTTCGTGTCCGTTTATCTGTACAGATGGGGAAAGTTCGCTTTCCGAAAAAAATGGATAGTGCTTCCCGCCTGGCTCGTCCTGTTCCTGCTCCTCGGCGGCCTCGGCGCCCAGCTGAGCAAGCCGATGACCAACGACTTCAGCATGCCGGACCTGCCGTCCGCACGCGCCAACGACATTCTCGACCAGCACTTTCCCGGCGCCTCCGAGGCGTTCAAGTTCGATGCGGTCACCGGTACCTATGTGATCGGCGCGCCGGCAGGCCAGAAGCTCACCGACCAGGTGAACCGGACGGCACTGGACGCCTTCATCGCCAAGCTCGGCGCGCTCGACATCGTCGATCACAGCAAGCCGATCGTGAACCCGGTCGAAGCGGCCGACAAGATGGGCTGTCTGGCCAATCCTGATCCGGCTCAGTGCAGTGGCGCGCCGTTGAACGTCCTGAGCAAGACCGTGCCCGACTCGGTCGCGGTGCTGAACGTGCCGTTCGCCATCAAGAAGTTCACCGACGTCACCGACGAGCAGCGCGACGCGGCCTACGCGGTCGCCGCCGACGCGCGCAACGCCGGGCTGACCGTCGAGATGAGCGGCTCGATCGCGATGAAGCAGGAGGCGCCGAGCGGCAAGTCCGAGCTGATCGGCATGGGCGTCGCGCTGGTCGTGATGATCGTGGCGTTCGGCGCGATCGTCGCCGCCTTCGTGCCGATCGTCACCGCGATCGTCGGCCTCGGTGCGGCCACCTCGCTGATCATGCTGGGTACCTCGGTGATCGAGGTGCCGAGCTTCACCACCTTCCTCGCCTCGATGATCGGCATCGCGTTGTCCATCGACTACGCACTGTTCATCGTCTCGCGCTACAAACACGAACTGGCAGTGCAGGATTCACCAGAAGAAGCGGCAGGCACCGCGCTCGGCACGGCCGGATCCGCAGTGGTGTTCGCCGGTCTGACCGTGATCATCGCGCTCGGCGGGCTCAGCATCGTCGGCGTGCAGTTCATGACCTTCATGGGGCTGGGTGGCGCGATCGCCGCCGGATTCGCGGTGCTCACCGCGATCACACTGATGCCCGCGCTGCTGGGCGCGTTCGGCCGGTTCCTGTTCAAGCAGAAGCTGCCGCTGGTCGCCAAGCACGACCCGGAGGACGACAACTCGGTCACCAACGGGATGCGCTTCGGCAAGCTGATCGGCAAGGCGCCGTGGGTGGCGCTGATCCTGAGCGTCGTGGTGCTCGGCGCGCTGGCCGCGCCCGCGGCCGGACTGAACCTCGGCCTGCCCGGCGACGACAGCCAGCCGAAGACCTCCACCATCCGCAAGGCCTACGAGCTGCGCACCGAGGGGTTCGGTGAGGGCAGCAACGGCGTGCTGAACGTGGTCGCCGACCTGTCGAAGGTGCCTGCGGAGAACCGGGACAACGCGGTCAAGGCCTTGCGCGACAAGCTGTCCGCCTACCCGGGCATGGACTACGTGACCGAGCCGCAGTGGAGCAAGGACAAGCAGGGCGTGCTGCTCGACGGCGTGCCGAAGTCGGGTCCGAACAACCAGGCCACCAAGGACCTGGTCAGCGACGCCCGCGACGCGGAAGGTCAGCTGAAGGCCGAGTTCGGCATGGAATACGGCATCACCGGCACCACCGCCATCTATGCCGATGTGGACAACGTGCTGCTCGGCAAGATCGTGCCGTACCTGGCGATCGTCGCAGGCGCCGCGTTCGTCCTGCTGATCCTGGTGTTCCGCTCGATCCTGGTGCCGCTGACCGCGGCCTTGGGCTTCCTGCTCTCCATGGCGGCGACGTTCGGCGCGACCGTGCTGATCTTCCAGGAGGGCAAGTTCGGGCTGATCGAGGACCCGCATCCGCTGGTCAGCTTCCTGCCGATCATGTTGATCGGCTTGGTGTTCGGCCTCGCGATGGACTATCAGGTGTTCCTGGTGACCCGGATGCGCGAGGAGTTCGTCAACGGCAAGTCGCCCAAGGAAGCGGTCGTCGCCGGTTACCACCACGGCGCCCGCGTGGTGACCTCCGCGGCGATCATCATGATCTCGGTGTTCGGCTCGTTCCTGATGGAGACCGACGTGACGGCGAAGTCGTTCGGCTTCGCGCTGGCGGCCGGTGTGCTGTTCGACGCGTTCATCGTCCGGATGGTGCTGATCCCGTCGCTGCTGATCCTGATGGGCAAGTGGTCATGGTGGATGCCGCAGTGGCTGGACCGGATCCTGCCCGACATCGACGTCGAGGGCGCGAAGCTGCGTGAGCTGCAGCAGCGCTCGGCGGACACGGCGAAGGAGCCGGTCAGCGTCGACTGATCGCCGGTAGTACCGCTCGGCCCCGCCCCCGTTTCCGGGTGCGGGGCCGAGTCGTCTCCGGGGTCGGTTCTTGATCTTGTGCGCTGTCCACAGCAGACTCAGTAGCAGTTCGGCCTCCAGCTCGGTAGTTCCCCGGCGGGTGCAGTCGGCCCGCGCGCGTTTGTCGCTCGATCCGGCACGACTCGATCACCGCGAGGAGAACCCTGTGTCCGTCTACCTGTACCGATGGGGAAAATTCGCCTTCCGCCACAAGTGGATCGTGCTGCCCATCTGGATCGTCGGCTTCCTGGTTCTCGGTGCGCTGGGAACCCAGTTGAAGGAGCCGATGAGCGACGACTTCAGCATGCCCAACCTGCCGTCGGAACGCGCGACGCAGATCCTGGACAAACACTTCCCCGGCATGTCCGAGGCGTTCAAGTTCGACGCCGTCACCGGGACCTACGTGCTCGGCGCGCCCGCGGGGCAGCGGCTCACCGACCCGGTCAATCGGCAGGCGATCGACGCGCTGATCGAGAAGCTGAACCAGCTCGACATCGTCGACCACAGCAAGCCGATCCCCAACCCGATCACCGCGACCGAGGAGATGGGCTGCCTCGTCCCCGACCCGGACGCCTCGAAATGCAGCGGCGCGCCATTGAACGTGCTCAACAAGACCGAGCGCGACACCGTCGCGTTCTTCAGCGTGCCGTTCGGCATCAAGAACTTCACCGACGTCACCGCCGACAACCGCAAGGCCGCCTACGACGCGGCCGACCAGGCGCGCGGCGCGGGGTTGTCGGTCGAGCTGAGCGGCACCATCGCGATGGAGCAGCAGGCGCCGAGCGGTAAATCCGAGCTGATCGGCATGGCCGTCGCGTTGATCGTGATGATCGTGGCGTTCGGCGCGATCGTCGCCGCGTTCGTGCCGATCATCACCGCGATCGTCGGACTGAGCGCGGCCACCTCGCTGATCTTCCTCGGCACCTCGTTCCTTTCCATCCCCAGCTTCACCACGTTCCTCGCCTCGATGATCGGCATCGCGTTGTCCATCGACTACGCACTGTTCATCGTCTCGCGCTACAAACATGAACTGGCAGTGCAGGATTCACCGGAAGAAGCGGCAGGCACCGCGCTCGGCACGGCCGGATCCGCGGTGGTGTTCGCCGGCCTGACCGTGATCATCGCGCTGGTCGGGCTCAGCATCGTCGGGGTTCGATTCCTCACCTTCATGGGTTTGGGTGGCGCGGTCGCCGCGGCGTTCGCGGTGCTCACCGCGATCACCCTCATGCCCGCGCTGCTCGGCGCGTTCGGCCGGTTCCTGTTCAAGCCGAAACTGCCGGTCATCGCGCAGCACGATCCGGAGGACGACAGCTCGGTCACCAACGGCATGCGGGTCGCCCAGGCGATCGGCAAGGCGCCTGCTGTCGCGCTGATTCTCAGCGTTGTCGTGCTCGGTTTGCTCGCCCTGCCCGCCGCCAATATGAACCTCGGGCTGCCCGGCGAGGACAGCATGCCCAAGACCTCCACCGTCCGAAAGGCCTATGAGCTGCGCACGGCCGGGTTCGGTGAGGGCAGCAACGGTGTCCTGCAGATAGCTGTGGATCTCAGTGCCGTACCGGCCGAGAAACGCACGGCGGCACTCAACTCCCTGCGCGACGAACTGGCGTCCTACCCGGACATGGACTATGTGACCGAGCCGCGGCTGAGCCAGGACGGCCTCGGCGCCGTCATCAACGGTGTGCCGAAATCAGGTCCGAACGATCAATCCACCAAGGACCTGGTCCGCGACGCCCGCGACGCCGAGGGGCGGCTCGAATCGGAGTACGGGATGGAGTACGGCATCACCGGCACCACCGCCATCTACGCCGACATCGACCATGTGCTGCTCAGCAAGATCGTGCCGTACATGGCCATCGTCGCAGGCGCCGCGTTCATCCTGCTGATCCTGGTGTTCCGCTCCATCCTGGTGCCGCTCACCGGTGCGCTCGGCTTCCTGCTCTCCATGGCGGCGACCTTCGGCGCGACGGTGCTGATCTTCCAGGAGGGCAAGCTCGGGCTGATCCAGGATCCGCGGGCCATCGTCAGCTTCCTGCCGATCATGTTGATCGGCTTGGTGTTCGGACTCGCGATGGACTACCAGGTGTTCCTGGTGACCCGGATGCGCGAGGAGTATGTGCACGGTAAACCGCCGAAGGAGGCGATGATCAGCGGTTATCACCACGGCGCCCGGGTGGTCACCTCCGCGGCGATCATCATGATCTCGGTGTTCGGCTCGTTCCTGCTGGAGTCCGACGTCACCGCGAAGATGATGGGTTTCGCGTTGGCGGCCGGCGTGCTGTTCGACGCCTTCCTGGTGCGCATGCTGTTGATCCCGTCACTGCTCGCGCTGATGGGCAAGTGGGCCTGGTGGATGCCGCGCTGGCTGGACAAGATCGTGCCCGATATCGATGTGGAGGGTGCCAAGCTGTTCGCGTTGCGCGGCCAGCCGACGCCGGGTGCGGCGCGGCAATCCGCTGACGTCGGTTGATGCCACGAACTCGCCCCACCGCGCGGTGGGGCGAGTTCGTTTACTGGCTCGACTGCGCGATGGGGCGAGTTGGTTTACTGGCTCGGCTGGGGCAACGTGCAGTCGTCGACCTTCGGGTTCACACCCATGTAGTTGAGCGGGCCCGCGATCGCCGTGACGGCGATCGTGCCCCAGCCCGCGCAATTGGTCGGGCTGCTGTCGAAATAGTGACGCTGACCGGCGGCGAGCAAGCCGACGGCCAACCAGATCAGCAACAGAAAGCTGAAGAACCGGGTACCTGTATGGCGCACTGCTCGACCGCGGGCACCGCGGTCGCGAATCTCGTGGTCGCGCATGTCGTCGCTCCCTTTCCGTGCTCCCCACCTGGGAATACCCCTCTGAGCACGGTTTATCCCCTACGGGCTCGGCTGCGGCACGTTGCAGTCGGCGACCTTCGGATTCACGCCCAGATAATTCAGCGGGCCGGCGAGGATGGTGAGCGCGGTATTGCCGAATCCGGCGCAATTGATCGGACCGCTGTCGAAGTAGTCGCGCTGGCCCGCGGCGATCACGCCGACCACCAGCCAGAGCACGACAATCAAGCTGCCAAGTCGCATCGCTGCCTCGTTCGTCGGCGTCCGTTGAGCAACATCATTATGTGGCGCGGAACGCGACGCGCCGAACGCGGCGAGGGAGCCTGCGCGCCGTCGGCGCGGCGGAGAACTCCTGCGGGGCGGCGGAACCGCTGCGCTCCCGCACCCGGCGGACCTCGCGCCCACTGCCGGGCGCGAGGTCACCGAATGGGTTGGGCCGGTGCGCTATCCGCGATCACCGGATCTGTCGACTACGGGCTGGGTTGCGGGACATTGCAATCGTCGACCTTGGGGTTCACACCCATGTAGTTGAGCGGACCTGCGATCACGGTGACGGCGATGGTGCCGAACCCGGCGCAGTTCACCGGGCCACTGTCGAAGTAGTCGCGCTGGGCCGCGGCGACAATGCCGATCAGCAACCAGACCAGGACAATAATGCTTCCGATTCTCATGTTTCTCTCGCTCATCGGTCTCGAGCGGACTGTTCGACGGCGCATGGGCCACCACGTCCTTCCCGCGTTTAGCTATCCGGCGTATACCCCGGTTCGCTCGAAATATCCGTTGCGGGCGAACTATTGCTCGCCGGCGCGCGAGCGGGCGTGTCGTCGCTGGTCAGAGGGTTGCGGCACTTGTAACCGGCCGAGACGGAGTTGGACCACGGTGCATCGGTGTCGATGCCGCGCGACGAAGGGACGGAAACCGCACCCCATCGGTGTCGCGCACCGTAATGCCGCGACCCGAGGGCACGAAGGGCGAATGAGCTTGTCCCACCGAGCCTTCCGATAGTGAGCCGTCGGCACGCCACGCGAGGGATGATGTGTCGATGGAGCGGTCGATGGACGAGCAGTGGCAGCGGTTGGGCGAACATCTCGAGTCCGCGCCGGGACGGCTACCCGGCGAGGTGCGGCGGCAGATCCGCGAGCGCGCAACCGATTCGGCCGACGGTGCCGGCATTCCCGCCGAGCTCGCCGCCTTCACCGATCTGGTCGCGCAGCGTTCCTCCCGGGTTACCGCGGCGACCGTCGCCGCGCTGACGGCGGCGGGTCACAGCGACGACGAGATCTTCGAGGCGGCCGCCGTCGCGGCGTACGGTGCCGCCGATCGGCGCCTGCGTGCCGCCCGCCGCGCCTGGGAAGGACGCTGAAATGTGGCTTACCGCAATCGAATCCGGGCACGATCGGGCGACCCGGTTGATGTTCGCCATGATGCGGCTTTTCACCAGAGGCGACGTGCCCGCGGTGCTCAAGGTGATGTGCTATCGGCATCGCTTTCTCGGGACACCCCTGTCCGACCTCACCCAGCGGGCCATGCGCGGCCCCTCGTTCTGGACCGAGGCCGAACGGGAGATCTTCGCCACCGGCACGGCGCAGACCAACGAGTGCCCCTTCTGCGCGTCGGCCCATCACGCGATCGCCAGCGCGTATGTGGACAGCAACGTCGTGCGTCTGGCCTTGGCGGCCGGCGACGATTCGCCGCTGCGCCCTGAGGCGCGGGCGATGCTCGAATTCCTCGAGCAGCTCGCCCGCGACCCGGACGGACTCACCCCGGACGACGCGGACAAGGTACGGCAAGCGGGCGTCAGCGCCGAAGCGTTCGACGAGGCCGTGTGGGTGGGTGTCACCTTCGGCGTGACCACCCGCATGATGAACATGGTCGGCGCCGATCCGTTGCAGCCCGAAGAAGCCCGGGTCGGCGCACGATTCATCAAGAGTTTCGGTTACCGGATGCCGCCACCGATTACGCTCATGTCACGCGGCACTTGACCCTTGCAGCTCGCCCGCATACCCCACCTGTCCAGGAGGTAGCACGATGAGCAGGTCCTTTCCCCGAACCATCGTGAGCGCCGCGGTCTTCGCCGCCCTCACCGTCACCGCCGCCACCGTCGGTCCGCCGGCCAACGCCGACGTGGTCTCCGTCAGCGCCGCCGTCGGGGCCGAGGGACTGCTGACCGGCTGTCGCTACACCGTGACGGCCACCGTCACCGACGCGATGATCCCGCCAGGCTCGGTGTTCTTCATGCTGGCCGGCGGGGTGATCCCGGGTAACGGTGAACGGATCCCCGGCGAGGTCGTGCACCATCCGGAGAGCAACACCGTCACCGCCACCTGGACGCCGACCCGGATCGGCTCGCAGAATCTGATCGGCATCCAGAGCGAACCGGGCAAGTACACCTCGACGAAGTTCATCACCGTCGAGGTCGTCGGCAGCGGGCTCGACACCGGCAGTTCCTGCGTGCGGATCGGTTAGCCGCGTTCCGTCAGGCGAAGTCCGCGGCGTGGTCGACGGCCCACTGCTGGTAGCTGCGGGCGGGTGACCCGGTGACCTCCTGAACAGTGGATGTCGGCTGTCCGGGTGCGTCGACCATCGCGGCGAGCCCGGACAGCACGAAGTCGGCGTATTCCGCCGGGAGCCAGGTCATCTGCTGTGCGGCCTGCTCCGGCGGAAGTTCCACCCATTCCAATGAGCGGCCGAGTGCTGCGTCGATAGCGGCGACCTGCTCGACTCTGCTCAGCGAAATCGGGCCGGTCAGTTCATATTTCGCACCGGCATGCCCGTCGGTGGTCAGCGCACGAACGGCGACCGCAGCGATATCCGCCTCGTGCAGCAGCGTCATCGATGCCGCACCGTAGGCACCGCGCACGACATTGCCCGCGCGGGTCTGCGGCGCCCACTCCAGGGTGTTCGTCGCGAAACCGTGTGGGCGCAGGAAGGTCCACTCCAGCCCGGACTCGACGATCGGTCGTTCGACCGCCGCGTGTGCCGCGCCGATCGGGTTGTCCTGCTCAACGATGTCGTCACGCACCGCGCCGGAGGACAGCAGAACAATACGATCCGCGTGCTCAGCGATCACCCGAACCGCCGAGTTCGCCACGGAGGCAGGCAAAGTGGGCCAAGTCAGGTACACGGCGTCCACACCGTCGAGTGCGCGAGCCAGCGTCTCCGGCGCGGTCAGATCGCCGGGCGCGATCTCGACATCGGCAGGCAGCGATGCCGCTTCGGGTCGGCGAACCAGTGCACGCACCGCCACCCCGGTTTCCGCCAACTGTGAAACCACTTGTCCGCCAACATGACCGGTCGCGCCGATCACCAGAATTCTGTTCGGTTGAGCCATGCGCTCACGATACGAAGGAAGCTAACTTCAGGTAAGTCCCTACCTCGAAGTAAGCTCATAGCGTGGACGTAGGTTTCCAGAGCAGCAAGCTGCCACCCGCTCCGCAGCGTGACGTATTCGACAGCGACTGCCCCGCCCGCACCGTCCTCGACAAACTGACCAGCCGCTGGGGCGTCCTCATCCTCTCGGCTCTGCGCTGCGGCCCCATGCGCTTCCACGCCCTGCGCGACCACATCGGTGGCATCAGCGAAAAGATGCTCTCCCAAAACCTCCGCACCTTCACCAATTACGGCCAGGTAGCCCGCACCGTAGAACCCACCACCCCACCCCAGGTCACCTACGCCCTGACCCCCATGGGTATAGAAGTGGCCGAACAATTACATGGCCTACTGTCCTGGGTCAGCACCAATGCCGCAGCCATAGTGCAGTTCCAATCAGACTCGGCACCCTGAGGACGAGGCAACCGGCATAGAAAAAGCCCTTCACCTGCTAGTGCAGCTGAAGGGCTTTTTGGCGGTGGCGGAGGGATTTGAACCCTCGGAGGGGGGTTACCCCTCACACGCTTTCGAGGCGTGCTCCTTAGGCCGCTCGGACACGCCACCGCCGACAACCATACCGGAATGCCTCCGGATCACTAAATCGCCAGCGCACCCACGGGCCGGGTGTGACTTGACGCACGGAAGGTGCTCCTGAAGGAGGTTGCAACCTGCCTCAGGAGGACGGACGGTGCGTCAGGTGCGGATTAGCGCTGGGTGTGGAAGAAGGTGTTGAGGAGGGCGGCGCAGTCGGGTTCCAGGATGCCGCCGTGGACTTGGGGACGGTGGTTGAGGCGGCGGTCGCGGACTACGTCCCAGAGGGAGCCTACGGCGCCGGTTTTGGGCTCCCAGGCGCCGAAGACCAGGCGGGAGATGCGGGCCAGGACCAGGGCGCCTGCGCACATGGTGCAGGGCTCCAGGGTGACGGCCAGGGTGGCGCCCTCGAGACGCCAGCCGTCGCCGTGGCGTTCGGCGGCGCGGCGGAGGGCGAGGATCTCCGCGTGTGCGGTCGGGTCGCCGAGGGCCTCGCGCGCGTTTGCCGCGCGCGCGAGTTCCCTTCCGGTGGAGTCGAATACGACGGCGCCGACGGGGACGTCGCGTGGGTCGGCCGCCGCGGCGGCGGCGATCGCGGCGCGCACCATGTCGGTGTCCGACGGGACGGTCATGTCAACGGGGGAGCTTGTCCAGCACCGCCGCTAGTTCGTCGGCGAAGCCGAGGCGTTGGGCGATCATGCCGAGCTGCTCGTCGGGGTAGAGGTCGGTCTCGGCGAGGATGACGCTCAGCACCGGCTCGGGCAGACCCAGATCGGCGAGCACGCCGAGGTCGCCCTCTTCCCACGGCTCGATGTCGTCGAGTTCGTCCGGGTCGATGTCCGGAATTTCCACGTTGAGGGCGTCGAGGACGTCCGCGGCGATGTCGTAATCAATGGCGGCGGTCGCATCCGAAACCAGCATTCGGGTGCCGCTCGGCGCGGGCCGGACGACGATGAAGAACTCGTCATCGATGTCCAGCAGGCCGAACACGGCTCCTGAGCTACGCAAGGCCTTCAGTTCGTTTTCCGCGGCGGACAAATCCGTGAGCGCGGCCTGGCTCAACGGGCTGCACCGCCATTTGCCTTCTTCGCGGACAACCGCCACTGCGAACCCTTCTACGTCGTCGTAATCATCCGACGCCGCCCTATTCGTGCCCGAGCGCTGTGCTGCCATGGGCGCAACGGTAGTCTGCCCGAGCCGAAATGTTGAAGTCGTATGCGAATCTGTTCCGGTGACTTCGACTGAGAAAGCCTCCGTTTGTGTCCTCGGCACCGGCTTGATCGGCGGTTCCCTGCTGCGCGCGGCCGTCGGCGCCGGGTATGACGCCTGGGGTTACAACCGATCGCCGGCCGGCGCACAGGCCGCACAGGCCGACGGATTCGACGTCACCGAGGAGCTGCCCACCGCGCTGACCCGGGCCGCCGCGGCGGACGCGCTGATCGTCCTCGCGGTGCCGATGCCCGCGGTCGGGCACCTGCTCTCCGCCGTCGCCACCTTCGCACCGGACTGCGACCTGACCGATGTGGTCAGCGTGAAGGCTCCGGTCGCCGAGGCGGTGCGTAAGGAAGGGCTGTCGGCCCGCTACGTGGGCGGGCACCCGATGGCGGGCACCGCTGAATCCGGGTGGGGAGCCACCGATTCCGACCTGTTCCTGGACGCCGTGTGGGCGGTCGGCGTCGACGAGGGCACCCACGTCGAGCCGTGGACCAGGGTGGTGCGGCTGGCGTTGGACTGCGGTTCGGTGGTCGTCCCGGTCGTCGCCGCCGAGCACGACCGCGCGGTGGCTCGGATCTCACATCTACCGCACGTGCTCGCCGAGGCGCTGGCGCTGGCCGGGGCGAGCGGCGGCGAGCTGGCCCTCGGGTTGGCGGCGGGTTCTTTCCGCGACGGCACCCGCGTCGCGGGCACCGCGCCCGATCTCGTGCGCGCCATTTGTGAACCGAATTCCGACGCGCTGTTGGCGGTCCTCGAAGAAACCCTCACCGTGCTCGGCGCCGCCCGCGACAGCCTGCGCGCCAACAATTCCCTGGCCGATCTCGTCGCAGCCGGACACGATGCCAGGCAACGCTACGAAACCGCGCGCCGGTGGGAAATCACCGACATCCGCCCCGGCGACCACAATTGGCTCGCGAACCTTCGGGACGCCGGGCAACGCGGCGGAGTAATCACTCGACCGGCCTGATCCCGAAGCACCACCGAAAAGCGCGACGGAAACTCAGATGCGTTCGGCGAGACCCGGGTAGTCGAGCAGGAAGCCGTCCGCGTCGACGGTGACCGTCGCGCTGGAAACCGGGGACAGCACGCTGATGCCGTCGGCGGCGCTGCTGTAGGTGAGGCTCGCTTCCTGCACCAGCAGATCGGGCAGGCGCACGTAGACGACCGGGACCTGGACGTCGTGCACCGCGTGCTGCAGGTCGAAGCGGCGGATCGGCAGCGTGTTGAAGAACGGGCTGAGCACCACGTCGACATCGAGCGCGCCGGCGAAGGTGGAGCGCACGTGGCTGCCGCCCGCGTCGACCAGCCAGTAGTTCTCCTCGTCCCTGGCGATGGACGCGTGCCGTTCACCGGCGGCCGTGGTGGTGCGCAGCGAGAGCCGCTTGGTGGCGCCACTCTCATCGGTGACCAGGTCGTAGGACGCGCTGAACGCCGGGTGGTCGTCGCACGCGCCGCCGATCATGCGACCGGCGGCGCGGATGCGATTGCCGTTCAGGGTCACCCGCACCGACTCCATCCGCGACGCGTTGTGGGCGCGCCAGGTGAGAATCGCCGGCCAACGGGAGGCCGGGGGCGTCTCGGGGCCGGAGGCCTGGCTCTCGGGGGCTGGAGTCGTCACGTATCTACCGTAAGCGACACGGGGCTGTAGCCCGCACCACACCAGCTCGCATCACACGAGGGATTCGCGCCATGCCGCGTGCAGGCTGGCGAACCGGCCGGTGCCCGCGATCAGCTCGGCCGGGGTGCCGTCCTCCACGATGCGCCCGGATTCCAGCACCAGTACCCGGTCGGCGATGGCCACGGTGGACAGCCGGTGGGCGATGATCACCGCGGTGCGCTCGCGCAGCACCGTTTCCAGGGCCCGCTGCACCAGCCGCTCGCTCGGGATGTCCAGGCTGGACGTGGCTTCATCCAGCACGATCACCGCCGGATCCGCCAGGAACACCCGAGCGAACGCGACCAGCTGACGCTGCCCCGCGGAGAGCCTGCCGCCGCGCTTGCGCACGTCGGTGTCGAAGCCCTCCGGCAGCGCCCGCACGAAGTCGTACAGGCCGACGGCGCGGGCCGCGGCGAACACCTCCTCGTCGGTCGCGTCCGGCCTGCCGAGCCGGATGTTATCGGCCACCGAGCCGGAGAACAGATAGGACTCCTGCGTGACCATCACGACATTGCGGCGCAGATCGGCGTCGGAGATCCGGCGCAGATCGATACCGTCCAGGGTGACCGTGCCCTCGGACGGGTCGTAGAACCGGGTCAGCAGCTTGGCCAGCGTCGATTTGCCCGCGCCGGTGGCACCGACCAGCGCGACGACCTGCCCGGCCGGGATGTCCAAGGAGAACTCCGGCAGCACCTGACGTTCGGTGCCGTAGCCGAACGACACGCGATCCATCAGGACCGCACCCTCGGCCTTCGCCAGCGGCGTCGGCTCGGTCGGTTCCACCACCGAGGGCTCTTCCTCGAGCACGCCGGAGATCTTCTCCAGCGCGGCGGCCGCGGACTGATACGAGTTGAACACCTGGGCGAGTTCGTCCAGCGGACCGTAGAACTCGTTGAGGTACAACAGGTATGCCGCGAGTACGCCCACCGCGAGATTGCCCTCGATCACCTGCCATGCGCCGACCAGGATGATGATCACCGTGGTCAGGTTGCCGAGCAGCCTGGTCAAGCCCGCGTAGTCGCCCATGCCGCGCATGGCCGTGGTGGTCGCCCGCTGGTATTCGGCGTCCTCATAGGCCAGCACCGACTCGTTGCGCTGCTCGCGGCGGAAGGTCTGCACCGCGCGCATACCGCCCATCGACTCGACGAACTGCACGACCACCTTGGCGATGGCGCCGCGGGTACGGCGGTAGCCCGCCCGCTGCCTGCGCTGCGCCCACCGGGTGACGAACACCAGTGGCACGAAACCGATCAGCACGATCGCGGCCAGCGTCAGATCCAAATAGATCAGCAGCGCCGCGATGGTCACCACCGAGAGGATCGCGCTCAACGCCTGGTTCAGCGCGCTCTCCAGCAGTTCCTGCAGCGTCTCGATGTCACCGGTGAGGCGCGCGACGACCTTGCCCGAGGTGTACTTCTCGTGGAAGGCGACGCTGAGCCGCTGCATGTGCGTGAACGAGCGCACCCGCAGGTCGAACAGCACGCTCTGGCTGAGCCTGCCGGACACCCGCAGGAACAAGAAGGTGGTCGCGATGCCGAGCAGCACCGCGCCGAGGTACCCGCCGACCGTCCAGGTGAGCGGTGCCCAATTCCCGTTGCGCCCTTCGGCTATGCCTTTGTCGAGCCCGTACGCGACGAACAGCGGCGCCGAGACCATCGCGGCGTTGTCGACCACGATGAGCACCAGCGCGAACGCCGCCAGCTTGCGGTAGGGGCGGACCAGGTCGAGCAGCAGTCGGCGAGAACGCTCGGCCAGCACCAGGTTTCCGGCCTGGGTGACCTCCTTGTCCTCGCTGGCGATGCCGCGCCAATCGGCGGCTTCGTCGCGGGGCTTGTCCAGAACCGTCGAATTCGCTGTGCCGGTCCCCTCTTTCGACGTGACCGTCTCCGTACTCACTGCTGTTCACCTCCCATCAGGTCGCGGTATCGGCTGCTGGTGCGCAGCAACTGGTCGTGCGTGCCTTCGGCGACGATCCGGCCCTCGGCCAGCACCGCCACCCGGTCGGCCAGCGCCGCCGTCGAGGGCCGGTGCGCGACCAGCAGCGTCGTCGCGCCGGCCAGCACGCTGCGCAGCCGCTCCTGCACCCGCTCCTCGGTCTCCACGTCGAGCGCGGACAGCGGATCGTCGAGCACCATGATCCGGCTGCTGCTGCCGGGGCCCGCCCCGCTCAGCACGGCGCGAGCCAGCGCGAGCCGCTGGCGCTGGCCGCCGGACAGGCTGAGTCCCTGCTCGCCGATCCTGGTGTCGAGTCCCCACGGCAGGTTGTCCACGAACTCGGTGGCCTGTGCGACGTCGAGTGCGCGGCGCACATCGGCGTCGGTGGCGGTCGGGTCGCCGAGCGCGACGTTCTCCCGCACGCTCGCCGAGAACAGCACCGGCTCCTCGAACGCGACCGAGACGAGCGAACGCAGATCGCTCAGCCGCATCGACGCGATGTCGATGCCGTCGATGGTGATCACACCGCCGGACAGGTCGTAGAGCCGCGGAATCAGGTTGAGCAGGGCCGTCTTTCCGCTGCCGGTCGCGCCGACCAACGCAACCGTCTCGCCGGGCCTGATCTTGATCGAGACATCGTTCAGCACCGGCTTTTCCGCGTCGGGGAAGGCGAATTTCACGCCCTCCAAACGCAATTCGCCGACCATCGGCTCCGGCAAATTCACAGGGTCGGCGGGGTCGGTGATGTCGACCGGGGTGTCGATGATCTCCCAGTACCGGTCCCCCGCCGTGCGGGCGTCGTTCAGCTCGGCCAGCAGGAAACCGGTCCAGATGATCGGCCACTGCAGGAAGTTCGCCAGCGTGATCGCCGCGACCAAGGTGCCAAGCGTCATCGAGCCCTGCACCACCGCGTAGCCGCCGTAACCGAGCGCGAACGCGATCGCCAGCTGCGGCAGGCCCGTCATCGCCGACCACAGCCGCGCGTCCAGCCGCACCTTGTGCAGTTCGGTCTGCTGCAGCTCGCGTGACTGAGCGAGGAACCGCCCACCGAAGAACGCGCCGCGCCCGAACGCCTTCAGCACCCGCACACCCTGCGCCGACTCCTCGGCGATGGTGGCCAGGTCGCCGGACTGGTCCTGGGACTTCCGCGAGGCCACCGAGTACTCGCGCTCGAAGCGAATGCAGATGTAGGTCAACGGAATCGAGATGATCGCGAAGATCAGCCCGACCTGCCAGCTCAGCCACACCAGCACCAGCAGGCCGACCGGGATCAGGATGATGTGGATGATCAGGAACGGGCCCGCGAACGCGACGAAGCGGCGCAGGGTGGCCATGTCGTCGACCGCCCGGGACAGCAGCTGACCGGACTCCCAGGCCTCGTGCCGCCCGATCGCCAGCGACTGAAGTTTGCGAAAGATCTTGGCGCGCATGGTGATCTCGACCATGGACGCCGGTTTGGACACCAGCCAGCGGCGCCCCCAGACGCCGAGTGCTTCCAGCAGGCCGAGCACGAACACCAGCAGCACCGGCGCGACGGCCGCGCCGAGATCGCGCTCGGCGATCGGCCCGTCGATGATCCTGGCGATCACCAGCGGGATCACGATCGCGGTCAGCGAGGCGAGGACCGCGAGCGTGGTGGCGCCGAGCAGCGCGCGCCGATACGGGCGCACGTAGGGCCAGAAACGCCGCAGCGAATGCAGGCGGCCCGGCACCGACGCACCGGGCCGCTCCGGTCTGTCGGCCTCCGGATCCACCGTCGCGACATCAAGTGCAACTGACATAGTTCCCCCTCGAGGTCTGTGGATGGCAGGGTCGAGAACCCGGACACTCGGTGATGTTCGCATCGAGGTCCGACATCTCAGGGTTGCAGCATCGCCCGGATCGGCCAACTGGTTTTCCGGGCCCACCGATACCCCGGCGGCGGCGTTCGTGCTGGATATCACGGTCGGACCGCAGGCAGCGACAACCTTCATGAGGCAAGCCAACAACCTCGAGCAACCTCGAGGTCAAGAGCACCGCGACCACAAACGACCTCGGCGCCCACATCGTGGGCGCCGAGGTCAGTGCATTCGAGTGTGCGAACGAAACGCGGCTCTAGCGAACGCCCGCGCTCTCCCGCTCCGCCAGGGGGGCGTCCGGGAAGGCTTGCTGCTGGTATCCGCCGCGCAGGGTGCCGTCCAGATACGCGGCCCGGCAGGCACGTCGGGCGATCTTGCCGCTGGAGGTCCGCGGGATCGACCCGGCCGGCACGAGCAGCACATCGCGCACGGTGACGCCGTGCCGCTGTGAAACGGCCGCCCGCACCGTGTCCGCGACCGGCCCGGTTTCCAGCTTGCCCGCGCCGGTGTTGCGTTCGGCGACGATCACCAACTGCTCGGAGTTGTCTTCGGCGTCGAACTTCAGCCCGGAGTGACTGCCCTTCTCGAAGACCAGCGCGGGCAGCTCGTTGGCGGGCACCGAGAAGGCCGCGACGAAACCGGGCCGCAGTGCGGTGCTGGATTCCTGCGCCGAGAACTCCAGATCCTGCGGGTAGTGATTGCGGCCGTCGACGATCACCAGGTCCTTCACCCGGCCGGTGATGTACAACTCGCCGTCGAGGTAGGCACCGTAGTCGCCGGTGCGCATCCAGTGCGCGTCCTCGGGCGTGCCCTCCGCGTGGCTACCCGTCGGCTGCCGGGCCGCCAGTTTGGCCTGGAAGGTGGCCACGGTCTCCTCGGGACGCCCCCAGTAACCGATGCCCATGTTCTCGCCGTGCAACCAGATCTCGCCGACCTCACCGTCGGCCCGCTCGACGCCGGTCTCCGGATCGACGATCGTCGCCCACTGCGACAGCGCGACATAGCCGCAGGACACCTGCGCGATCGAGTTCTCCGCGCCCTCCTCGACCTGAACCATGCGGCCCGAATTGAGCTGGGCGCGATCGACATACACGACCCGCGCCTCGTCCTCGGCCTTGGTCGCGGACACGAACAGCGTCGCCTCCGCCATGCCGTAGCAGGGCTTGATCGTCGTCTTCGGCAACCCGTACGGCGCGAACGCCTCGTTGAATTTCCGCATCGACGACACCGATACCGGCTCGCTGCCGTTGATCAACCCGATCACATTCGACAGGTCGAGCTCTTCGCCCGGTTTCGGCTTGCCGCGCGCCGCGGCGTGCTCGAACGCGAAATTCGGTGCCGCCGCGAACGTTCCGGCACCGTCGGAGGCGGCGGCCAGTTCTTTGATCCAGCGGTACGGCCGACGGACGAACGCGCTCGGCGACATGATGGTGATGAATCCGCCACCGACGGTCGGCAGAATCACACACAGCAGACCCATGTCGTGGAACAGCGGCAGCCAGGTGACGCCGCGCGAATTCTCTTTGACACCGATCGCATCGATCATCTGCAGCAGATTCGTGCCGACGGCCCGGTGCGTGATCTCCACGCCCGCAGGCGTTCTGGTGGAGCCGGAGGTGTATTGCAGGTAAGCGACACTGTCGATATTGATATCCGGGCGCACCCACGTCGCGCCGACGCTGTCCGGAATCGCTTCCACCGCAATAATTCGCGGCCGCTGTGCCGCGGGCAGATGGCGGAAGAAGTTCCGCACACCGCCCGCTGCGGAGCCGACCGTCAGAATCGCGGCGGGCGTGCAGTCGCTGAGCACCGCGGTGAGCCGGTCGGTGTGCCCCTGCTCCTCCGGATCGAACAGCGGCACCGCGATATTGCCCGCGTAGACGGCGGCGAAAATGGAGACGACATAGTCGAGCCCCTGCGGTGCCAGAATCGCTACCCGGTCACCGGGTTTGGTCACCTGCTGTAGCCGGGCCGCGACGGCCCGCAGCCGGACGCCGAACTGTCGCCAGGTCAGCTCGTGGTACTCGCCATCGCGTTCCCGCGAATAGTCGATATAGCGGTAGGCGAGGTCGTCGCCGTTCTCCGCGCTGTGCTTGTCGACGAAGTCGATCAGGGTCTTGTCGCCGCGGATTTTGATATTGCCCTGGTCGTCCAAATAGTCGTCGAAGGTCTCGTCGATCATCGCCTTATCCTTTTGCCAAAGCACGCACACAGCCGTGCAGTTACACCGAACACAGGTCGATAACGAAGCGTCGGGAAGGCTAGCAGGTGCGCAGCCTTCCGACGCTCAGTACCGCCCGAAGGCGATCGCCACGTTGTGTCCGCCGAAACCGAACGAGTTGTTCACGGCGTAATCGATCCGACCCGGCCTGCTCTGCCCCTTGACCACATCGAGGTCGATCTCGGGGTCCTGATTGTCCAAATTCAGGGTCGGCGGGACGATT
This sequence comes from Nocardia sp. NPDC052316, assembly GCF_044547795.1. Taxonomy (NCBI): domain Bacteria; kingdom Bacillati; phylum Actinomycetota; class Actinomycetes; order Mycobacteriales; family Nocardiaceae; genus Nocardia; species Nocardia sp. NPDC052316. The sequence continues at coordinate 657,478 of NZ_JBIUBB010000005.1, read as the reverse complement.
CCGTCCCGAATGGACAGCACGGTGATCACCGACTCCAGCGCACCGACCGCGCCGATCGAGTGCCCGAGCGCCGATTTCGGCGCGTAGACCGAGGTGTGACTTCCGATCGCAGACGAAATAGCCTGCGCCTCAGCGGTATCCCCGATCGGTGTGGCGGTGGCGTGCGCGTTGACGTGGGTGACGTCCTGCTTCGACAGCCCGGCCTTCTCGATCGCCCTGGTCATCGCGCGCGCGGCGCCCTTGCCCTCCAGATCGGGCGCGACCAGATGGAAGGCGTCGGAGGTGATGCCCGCCCCCATGATGCGCGCGTGGATCGTCGCGCCGCGGGCCTTGGCGTGCTCCTCGGTCTCGATGATCATCATCGCCCCGGCCTCGCCGAACACGAAGCCGTCCCGGTCCTTGTCGAACGGGCGCGAGGCACTCTTCGGATCGTCGTTGCGGGTGCTCATCGCGCGCATCATGGTGAACGCCGCGATCGGCACCGCCTGGATGGAGCCCTCGACGCCGCCGGTGACGACCATGTCGGCGTCGCCCATCACGATCATCTGCCACGCGTTGGCGATCGCCTCCGAGCCGGACGAGCAGGCCGACACCGGCGTGACCACGCCCGCGCCCGCGCCGAGTTCGATGCCGACGCACGCGGCCGACCCGTTGGGCATGATCCGCTGCACGGTCAGCGGTGAAATCTTGCGGTAACCACCGTTTTTGATCCGGTCCCTCGCGTCGACGATGTACTCGCCGCCGCCGAGGCCGGTGCCGATGGCGACGCCGAGCCGGGTCTTGTCCACCTCCGGGCTGCCCGCGTTGCGCCACACCTCGCGGCACAGGACCGTGGCCATCTGCTCGACGTAGGACATGTTGGACGCCTCGACCCTGGTGAGGCTCTCGGCGGGCGAGACCTTCAGGTGCCCGCCGATGCGGACCGGCAGTTCGAACTGTTCGATGAAGCTGTCCTCTAGGACGTCGATCCCGCTCTCCCCGTTGAGCAGGCCTTTCCACGTCGAGTCGATATCGCCCGCGATCGAGGTCGTCGCCGCCAAGCTGGTGACCACGACGCTGGGAAAGCTCCTGTTTTTCGAAGGTATCTGCATGTTCGCTCACTTTCCCTAGCGTGACGACTAAGAAATTTGTCGAGCCCAAAACCTTGTGGAGCACAGACGCTGTGGAGCAAATGCGTTTCGCATGCGGACGCGCCGCCGAGCACGTGGGGCGGCATCCGCGCGGATAGCGCTGGAGCGCAGGCGGATCAGCCTGCCGAGCCTGTCATCAGGGCCACGCACGTGATCGGCCGATGAGCATTATCGAGCAGCAGCAGACCGATCATGTTGCTGACACGCGGACGGTACCAGGCCGCCTTCGCGGTCGCTTCGTCGCGCCGTCATGGCGGTGTTCGCGAACGGCAACCGGCAACTCGAGTAACCTCTGCCGGGCACGGGGGAACCGAGGACGCGGAGAAGGGACAGTCGGTGACGGGCGCGCGGATGGTCGGGCTGTTCGCCGGGATCGGCGGGCTCGAGCTCGGCCTCGCCCGCTTCGGCTGGCAGTCCGAGCTGCTGTGCGAGATCGACGCGGGCGCGCAAGGCGTGCTTGCCGCCCGTTTTCCCGATGTGCCACTGCATTCCGACATCACCGGTCTGCGCGCGCTACCGGCGGGCACCGAACTGGTCGCGGCAGGCTTCCCCTGCCAGGACCTGTCCCAGGCCGGGCGCACCGCGGGCATCACCGGCAAGCGGTCGGGCCTGGTCGACGAGGTGTTCCGGTTGGTGCGCCGTAAGCGCGGGCCGCGCTGGCTGCTGATCGAGAACGTGCCGTTCATGCTGCAGCTCGGTCGCGGCGCCGCGATGCGGCACATCACCACGGCCTTGGAAGAGCTCGGCTACACCTGGGCCTATCGAGTGGTGGACGCACGCGCGTTCGGCTTGCCACAGCGGCGTCAGCGGGTGCTGATGCTGGCTTCCCGGACCGAGGACCCGCGCGGGGTGTTGTTCGGTGAGGACGCGGGGCCGCGGATCGTCGGCGACCCGGACCGCGATCCGTGCGGGTTCTACTGGACCGAGGGCGTGCGCGGGCTGGGTTGGGCGGTGAACGCGGTGCCGACGCTGAAGGGTGGGTCCGCGCTGGGTATCGCCAGCCCGCCCGCGGTGCGGCTGCCGTCCGGCGAGATCGTCACACCCGGACTGGTGGATGTGGAACGGCTGCAAGGCTTCGAACCCGATTGGACCGCACCCGCGGGTGACGTGCCGGGTATCCGGCAGGGGCATCGGTGGAAACTGGTCGGCAACGCCGTGAGTGTGCGGATGGCCGGGTGGGTCGGGTCCCGGCTGGCCGCACCGCTGCCTCCGCTGCCCGGTGATCAGCCATTGCCACCGGGAACACCGTGGCCGGTGGCGGCCTGGGGACACAACGGGGTCGCCCATCGGGTCGCGGTGTCGACCTGGCCGGTGCACGAGCCGTACGAGGACCTGCGGAACTTTCTCACCGATTCGCGCCTGCTGTCCGCGCGGGCGACCGCGGGGTTCCTGCGCCGGACAAGCATGGGCAGCCTGCGGTTTCCGCCGGGGTTCCTCGATGATGTGGAGAGTCATCTCGATCGGATGGGCGGCTGGGCGGCATGAGCGACTCGCGGGACGGTCTCGACGACGCGCCCGACGACGCGCAACAACCTAGTGACCTGCGGCCGATCGGGCGCGCACCCCGCCCGACCACCGATGCGGCGACCAGCGCACGGATGGCCCGGCAGCGGCGCAGCGGGACCAAACCGGAGCTCGCGTTGCGCAGAGAACTGCACCGGCGCGGGCTGCGGTACTTCGTCGATCGGGCACCGCTGCGCGGGCAGCGGCGACGAGCCGACCTGGTGTTTCCGCGACTACGGGTCGCGGTGTACGTCGACGGCTGCTTCTGGCATCGCTGCCCACAGCACGCGACCGATCCGCGCAACAACGCGCAATGGTGGGCCGACAAGCTTGCCGGAAACGTGGCGCGGGATCGGGCGACCGATGCGGCACTGACGGCAGCCGGCTGGCAGGTCGTTCGCGTGTGGGAGCACGAAGACGCCGTGGCCGCCGCCGATCGAGTGCAGGCCGCGCTGGGACGCCGGCCTAGCGGGACCTGACCCGGACCAGGGTGCGCGGTGCGTGCGCGGCGAGGTAGCTCGACGCCACCATCACCGACATCACGGCTACTCCGGCGGCGGCTGTTGCGAAGCCGATCATGTGGGACCTCCTTGGGAACGCTTCCCTGTCAGCCTGTCGGTCGAACCTGACAGGAGCCTGTGTGCTGGTTGGCAATGGCGTGTGTTTGCCGACGCGCTGACCTACCGTTCGATCATCGGCCCGGTGGCAGGGAGGAGAATGGATCCGTGATGAATAGCCAGGAGGTCGCCGAGCGGCGGGTGCGGATGGCGTCCCTGGCGATCGCGGTGGCGATCCTGGTCGCGGGCGTCTGTTACTCGTCCTGGGTGCTCGAGTTCTTCCTGAAGGTCGACGTCGATCCGGTCAACTCGTTCCTCAGCGAGTTGGATGCCGAAGGCAAGCCCTACCGTGCGGTGTTCGCGACCGCCGACAAGATCGTCGGCGCGCTGCTCATCCCCGCCGCGATCGGCGGACTGCTGGTTTTTCCACGGCGCCGGTTCACCACGATCGGCTGGGTCGCGCTGCTCTGCTTCGGTGCCGCGACGATCGCCGATGTGTTGCTGCCGCTGCAGGACTGCACGGCCGGCGACAGCGCGTGCGGTGGCGAAAGCGAACTTTTCCCGCAGTTGCACCAACCACACGCGCTGTCGAGCACCATCGCGGTCACCTCGATCGCCGTCGCCACGTTCGCATTCAGCCTGGCCGCGTTCCGCTATCACCGCTGGCGGATCCTGCGCGAAGCCGGACTGGTCGTGCTGGTGGTCGGGTCGGCGGCGACCGTGTGGATGCTGGTCGCCGACAACCTCTCCGGCGATTACGCGCTCGGGATCGCCCAGCGGATCCAGGTCGGTGCGATGTCGCTGTGGCTGATCACGTTGGCCGCCGCGGTGATGCTGGAGGGCCGAGAGTGGACCGATCGCGGCGATTAGCTACTTCACCGTCAGCTTGACGGTGTGTTCCGCGGTCTTCGCAGGCAGCTTGGTGGTGTCGACGAATAGGATCTCGCCGCTGTCCTGCACACCATTGGGCAGCGTCTTGGGCTTCAGCGCGAACGGCGGCTGCTCGCCCTTGCTACCGGCCAGGCCGAAGTCGCTGTCGTTGGCGATGTAGAGCGTCTTGCCGCCGTCCAAGGTGGCGACGCCCTCGATCTTGTCGTGGCCGAAGAACTCTCCGTCGGCGTCGAGTTCCTTGACCAGAGCGGCGAGATCGAGGTTCGCGGTCTTGGCGGCCGGGGTGACGCCCGCCTTGGTCAGTGCGGCGACACCGTCGGCGGTCGAGACCGAGCCGACCAGCGCCTCCAGCGGCTTGCCCTCGATCTGCAGGCCGCGTTCCGGATCGTACTGCGCGCCAGGCACCTTCGCGTCGGGGCCGACGTCGGTGGCGCTGGCGATGTCGACGGTCCACAGCTTCTTGTCCGCCTTCGGCGCCAGGCTGCCGTCGCGCTCGTCGATCAGGAAGGTGGTCGCGCTGAGCGCGGTGATCTCCGAGTCGGCGACCTTGCTGCTCTTCGGGTTCTCCAGCGGGACAACGAACTCCTTCAGCGCCTTCGTCTGCAGATCGACGGTGACGATGCGGGTCAGCGGTGTCTCCTTGGCGGAACCGGTGAGGCCGGGCGTGTTCAGGCCGCTCTGCATCAGGCCGACGAGGGTGCTGCCGTCCGGGGTGATGGTCAGGCCTTCCATGCCCTGGTTCGGCGTGCGCAACGACAGTTCCTTGGGCAGGCCGGATCCCGGTGCGAGCCGCTCGATCTCGGCACCCTTGGCGTCGAAGTGCACCAGGAACGGGCCGTATTCGTCGGAAACCCAGAAGGTTCCGTCGGGCAGCGCGACCAGGCCCTCCGGATCGAGGCCGTGATCGGTGGGCGGCAACACATTTCCGGCCAGGTCCTTGATGGTTTCGCCGGTGTTCGCGGCGACATCGACCTGGCCGTTGAACGGCACACCTGCCGCGGTGTGCAGGTCGATGCTCGATTGCAGCACCGCTCGGGTGCCGACCAGCTTGAACCGGCCGATCTTGGGCACGAAACTCGGTATCGGCGCGAGCTTCTCGTTCTTGCCGGGGCCGTCCACGTTCGGACCGCGGTCGGTGAGCCCGTAGAACTCGTCCGCGCTGCCCGGCACCGGCGTCCACGCGGAGCCGAAACCGCTGCCCTGCACCGTCGTTCCACCGAACTCACCCAGCGGCGGAATGTCGGTGGTGTACAGGCGCACCGCGTCGGTGGTGGTCACCGTGAAAGTGTCGGAGCCGCGGTAGCCGGCGTCGGGGGTGTAGACCAGCGCACCGTCCACCCGGCGGCTCAGCTTGCCGTGCTCCGGATCGGCGATGCGGACGGCGGCGCTGCCCCCGGTCTTGTCGAGCAGATCATCCAGCGAGATCCCCAGCGGCTGATCCGCGGTCGCGGTGAAATCCGCGGCCGAACTCGCGGAGGAACAGCCGGTAGCCAGCGCGCCGACACAGAGGACGGCGGCGGCGGTGACGCGAGGACGAGAATGAGCTTTCACCGGGACTGCCTACCCTGCCGATCCGACTTCCGGTCGACGCGCAGGTGACAACTCGGTGTCGAACATCGGCGTTGCTGGCCGTTGACTGCCCGGTCGAAGGCGCATGCGATGCTGTCGCCATGACCGCACGCGTGAACATCTCCTCCGGCTCCGAGTTCGAAGATATCGTCGGCTACAGCCGCGCCGTCCGAGTCGGCAACCACGTCGCGGTCAGCGGCACCACCGCCTCGATCCCCGGCGGCGGCGCGGTCGGCGGCGACGACATCGGCGAACAGACCAGGGAAACCCTGCGCCGCATCGGCACCGCCCTCACCGAGGCGGGCGCGAGCCTCGCCGACGTCGTGCGCACCCGCATCTTCGTCACCGATATCGCGCGCTGGCCCGAGGTCGCCAAGGCACACGCCGAGGTCTTCGGGGACATCCGCCCGGCCACCGCCATGTATCAGATCAGCGCCCTCATCACTCCCGCGCTGCTGGTCGAGATCGAAGCGGACGCGATCGTCGCCGAGTAGTCCTGCTTAGTCCTGCTCGAGCGACGCCGCGGCCACTCGCTACCGAGGCACCCCGTAGATCACGAAGAAGCACGGCGGGGTCTGCCGGAGATCGCTAGGGTCAAATCTGTGACCAGTGCTGCTTTGGAAGGCCCCGTCTCGCTCGACATACTCGCCGAGGCGACCGATCGTTTCCTCGACTCCGTGCGCAAGCTGAGCAACGACGACGTCAACGAACCGTCGCTGCTGCCGGGCTGGACCCGCGGACATGTGTTGGCGCACACCGCGCGCAACGCCGACAGCTTGCTCAACCTGCTGCTGTGGGCGCACACCGGGGTGGAGATCCCCCAGTACGCGAGCATGTTCCTGCGCGATTTCGACATCGACGCCGGAGCGCCCCGCCCCGCCACCGAACAACTCATCGACAACGAAGCGGCCACCAAACGCTGGTTCGCCCTGGCCAATTCGTTCGCCGACGACACCTGGCACGCGGAAGTCCGCACCCGCCAAGGGCGGCCGATCCCCGCCAGCGAAGTGCGATGGATGCGCCTGCAGGAGGTGGAGATTCACCACGTCGATCTGAACGCCGGATACACCCCTGCCGACTGGCCCGCCGCCTTCGTCGCCCGGGTACTGCATCAGGCGACCGTCGACATGAACCGAATCACCGCCGCCGCAACCGAACCGGTCCCCGGCTTCGAGCTGCACGCCACCGACACCGACTTCCACGGCATCGTCGGCGCCGAGGCCCCCACCCGCTCCGTCAGCGGTTCCGCGTCGGCGATCGCCGCCTGGCTCATCGGGCGCTCCGATGGTTCCGACCTCACCGGTGAGCTGCCCGAGCTGCCCGCCTGGAAGTAGCGCAATCCGACTGCGTCAGTTGGGCATTCCGAAGGCGAGTGGTCCGATCAGCGGAAGGTCTCGTACAGGCGAGCGTCGGTGGCGATGCCGAAATGGCCGGTGATGAACTCGTTGCACTCGGCCCTGGGATGGGTTTGCGTCGCATCCATCTCAGGGTGCGGGCCCGCGTAGGCGTGGCGCTGGCTCGACTGCCGGTACGGGCCGATCCCCACACCGCCACGGGTGACGAACACACCGATGCAGTCGGCTTCCACGGTGAAAAACCCGTCCCCGCCGGGGCAGAAACCCGTCGCCCCGGTCAACGACCGATCGAGAACACAATCCCTCGGCTCGGCCACCGCCGCACCGGCAGTCACGATGGCCGCGGCCGCCGCGACGCCGATGAGGGTCGAACCAGTGATGACGCGGCGCCAGATAGCTGCCATTTCGATCTCGGTTCGTCAGTCCTTCGGTGCAATGTAGCGGCCGACCCCGCCGCACCCGATCACCTTCGCTGCCCCCACTTCCAGTGGCAGCGCGACGGCAGAGCTGTTCGGGTTGGGCGACCGAACGGCCCGGGGGACGGTTACCTACCCCCGAGGCACCCGCTCTCAACTGGCCCCCTGGGCACGCGCATGATCGAGCTGCGCGACTTGTCAGCATCTGTGCTGGGCTTTCGCGCTTCAGCGCGTCGCACGCCAGGTGAGCACCCAACTGCGGAGAAAGTGCGGGACGACGGCGAGATTGCGATCATCACCGGTGAAGCGGATGTGCCGTGAAATGATGAAAGCCCTGGCAGTTGGACCGCCAGGGCTTTCATCTTGTGCGGCTGAAGGGATTCGAACCCCTAACCTTCTGATCCGTAGTCAGATGCTCTATCCGTTGAGCTACAGCCGCATGGGTATTCAGTTGTGTACCGGTTGCCCGGGTTGTGGCGGAGGCGAGAGGATTTGAACCTCCGGTCCCCGTGAAGGGACAACTCATTAGCAGTGAGTCCCATTCGGCCGCTCTGGCACGCCTCCTGGAGCCTTCTCTTCGAGGGCACCGGTCCTTTCGAACCGCCGAGCATGAAGATTACAGTAGCCGTTGTCCAGATCGCAAAACGGCTGGTTATCAGCGTAAGTTGCTGTCGAACCAGTCGAAAATCCGGGTCTGTGAGTCGACCAGGCCGTTGTCGTCTTCGGTGGCGGGGTGGTCGGCGCGGTGGCGCAGGCCGGGGTAGCTGACGACCAGGCTGGCCACCGCAGCCCGGCCGGTCGCGTCGCGTAGTCGCTCGACCTCCGCGGGCGGGGTGGCCGGGTCGTCGGTGCCGAACAGTCCGAGCCACGGCGCCTGCAGGTGCGGGGCGACGCGGACGAGGGCGTCGGCCTGCTCGGTGAGCGGTTCGATGATGCCGGGCGCTGCGACGCTGACCGCGGCGCCGACCGGGCGGTTGGTGGCGACGAGGAACGCGGCGGTGCCCGCGGAGTCGAAGCCGAGCACGCCGATGGTGTCGGGGAACACCCCGTGCCGGGTCAGCCAGTCGAAGCAGGCGTCGAAGTCGTCGAAGAGCTCGTCGCCGAACACCTCGGCGACCGACTCGCGGCTGGACCGGTGGAACAGGTTGGGCGCGACCACCGTCCAGCCCTCGGAGGCCAGCGAGTTCATCAGCTCGAGCAGCGCGCCGGTGAACTCGCGGGATTCGTGCAGCATCACGATGCCGCCGCGGGCATTGCCCTCGGGTTCCACCACGATGATGGGCACCTGGGTGTCGGCGGCCTGATGTTTCGAGCCGGTCTCGGGTTCGGGCGACGGGTCGTCGCGGCGCAGGGGGGCGAGGTCGTTGTAAGTGCCCGACATGAAACCAGCGTAGGGCGACTTCTTGATCTTCGGTAGAAATTGCTGTTGGGGGCCTATCGACCACAGATTTTCCGGTACGCGGGCCATGCTTTGCGCTCGGCCACCTATGGTTGGTATGTGACAGCGTCAACCCGGCCGGATCTCGACTCGATTCCGGCGTATGTTCCCGGCCGCAACCACCCCGGCGCGGTAAAGCTCGCCAGCAACGAGACCACCTTCGGCCCGCTGCCCGCCGCGGCCAAGGCCATCGCCGAGGCCGCCGAGCTGGCCAACCGGTATCCGGACAATCTGGCCCTGGAATTGCGCGCCGCGCTGGCCGAGTTCCTCGGCGTCGCGCAGGACAACGTCGCGGTCGGCTGCGGCAGTGTCGCGCTGTGCCAGGAGCTGGTACAGATCACCTGCGACGCACCGACCGACGAGGTGCTGTTCGCCTGGCGCTCGTTCGAGGCCTATCCGATCGTCACCAAGGTGGGCAACGCGACCGCCGTGCAGGTGCCGCTGACCCCGGACCACGTGCACGATCTGGACGCGCTCGCCGCCGCGGTGACCGAGCGAACCAAACTGATCTTCGTCTGCAACCCGAACAACCCGACCGGCACCGCGGTCGGCAAGGCCGAGCTGACCCGCTTCCTCGACTCGGTGCCCAAGCGGGTGCTGATCGTGCTGGACGAGGCGTACTTCGAGTACCTGCGGCTGGCCGAGGACGACTACCCGAACGGTATCGAGCTGGGTCGCACCCGCCCCAATGTGGTTGTGCTGCGCACCTTCTCGAAGGCGTACGGCCTGGCCGGGCTGCGCGCGGGCTACGCGGTGGGCGATCCGGCCGTGATCACGGCGCTGACGAAGGTGCACATCCCGTTCAGCGTCAACCGGGTCGCGCAGGCCGCGGCGATCGCGTCGCTGGAGGCGCGCCACGAATTGCTGGACCGCACCCACGCTCTCGTGCTCGAACGCGAGCGGGTGCGGGACGCGCTGCTGGCCGTGGGCTATCAGGTGCCGCCGAGCGAGGCCAACTTCGTCTGGCTGCCGCTGGGCGCGCGCAGTGTCGAGTTCGGCGAGGCCAGCGCCGAGGCAGGGGTGCTCGTCCGGCCCTACGGCGGCGACGGGGTGCGGATCACCACCGGCGACCCGCACGAGAACGACCTGTTCCTGAGCTTCGCCACCGATCCCGCAGTGCTCGAACGCTTCTCGATCTAGACCGCGGCCGGGTCAGACACCGAGAGCACCCGCCATGACCGGCCACGACCGGACCAACTCGTCGGCCCAGTACGGCCACGAGTGGGTTCCGGTCGGCCGGAAGTGCGCGGTCACCGGAATGCCGAGGACGCGGAGTCGATCGGCGAGGCGGTGCGTGCAGATGTTGGTCGCGGCCTCCAGCGGGCCGCCGAAGCTGATGGCGGTGGCCACGTCGACGTCGGGGTTGCCGGGGACGTCGTGGATTCCCGGGATACCGCTGCCGACGGACATGTAGATCGTCTTGCCGCGCAACGCTTCCGCGTGCAGCGTCACGTCGTGGTCCAGCCAGGCGGGGTCGTCCTGCGGGCCGAACATGTTGTCCGGCTCGCCCTGATAGGTGGCGATCACCGTCCTGGCTTGCGCCTGACCGAGGTCGGTGCCCATGGAGAAGCATCCGCTGTGCGCCGCGATCGCGGTGTACAGCTGAGGGTTCCGGAACGACAGCATCATCGCGGCCTCGGCGCCCATCGAGACGCCCATCACGGCGTTGCGCCCGTTGCCGTTGAACTTCGCGTCGATCAGCGGCGGCAGCTCGCGGGTCAGGAACGTCTCCCACATGTTGGTGCCGAGCACCGGATCGGGCTTCTTCCAGTCGGTGTAGAAGCTGGCCGGGCCGCCGACGGTCAGCACGACATTGACGTCTTTGTCCTCGAAGAACCGATCGGCATGGCCCATCTCGGTCCAGTTGTTGCTGTCGGGGCTCGCGCTGCGACCATCGAGCATGTAGACGGTCGGGCGGGGCTTCGACGTGTCCCGCGGCAGCAGCACCTGCACCTCCACGGCGCGGCGCATGGCGGGCGACTCGACGAAGACGCGCAGCCACCGATCGTTGATCGGTTCGATGCGGTCGATCGCCGGTTTCGCGGCCCGGCCCGTGGTCGGCTCGGCCGGGGCCGGGCCGTCCGAGGAGCCGGTGCTTGGTTTGGGTGCATCCGAAGGGGCCGCCGACAACTGGGGAGCGCCGAACACCGCGGCACCGGAAACCAGTGCCGCACTGACCAAGACGCTGGAAACCCAGCGCCGCATTCTGCGCCGAGACAGCATGCGACCCATCCTGCCAGAAATGCGTGGATCGATCGGATGGCCATAGCGAGTCGCCATAATGTGTGACCAGGGCCACGTTTGCGGTTCGGCGCGGGAGTATTCGAGCCCTGCCAGGAGCGTTGCAGCACCGCCGACCGCTCGATGGCGAAGGCGGCTACCCAGTGGGTCGCAAAACATCCGGCGATCCTGTTGCCGAGATCACTCGCATCCGTAGACAGCCCGTGTTGCCCGCTGACATCCGGGGACACGACTTGGCTCCGTCGACGGCCGCGTCGCCCGCCGACATCCGGGGACGTGACGTGGCGTGGGCGCTGCCGCACCCTGCGGCATCCGGGTGACACGGCCGGCGCGTACAGCGCCCCACCCCACGGGGACACCGCAAAGAGGGCCATCCGCCGCGTAGCAAACTCCTGGTACGCGAACCCCTACCCCGTCAATGGGTCTCGACGCCACTCGATTTCGGTCCGCGACGTGGCCCGACCCAGCAAATCCAGCAAATCCGGGCACACCACCAGCACACCCGCCGTACGCTACTCTCCGGGCCTCTCCCGGGCATGAACAAGGACGCACATGATCGTGGATCCGCACTATCGGCACCGAGCTCGCCGCGCTGCGCTTATGCCCAGCAAGCGGACCGGCCGCTCGGTACGCACTCGCGACAGCCCACGCCGGTCCGCACTCCTCTTCGAGCCGAAGCTAATTCGCGGCATCACCCTGCGCACCCCTCCGCGCGGACCACCGTGGGGCCACGGTGTCGGCCGCGCGCCCGTAACGAATTCTCCCGCTCGAACTTGTCTGTTTCACCGCAGTACCGATGCCCGACCGGAGAAAACCGTGAACCCTGTGTTACCCGTGCCACCGTTCGAAAACTCCCCTGACACACAGCCTTTCAGTAACGATCTGAAACGCCGGCTCCGTGAGTGCGACGAATTCTTCCGCATGCCCGAACTGGCCCATCTGTCGTCCCAGCGCCGCCGCACCGCGCTGGAGCAGCTCGAACAGACCGGCGGCTATCTGCAGACCGCCGAGGAGATCCTGATCGGCGCCAAGCTCGCGTGGCGCAACCACGCCCGCTGTGTCGGCCGAAAACATTGGCGCTCATTGAAATTGCTCGACGCGCGGCGCGTGCGGTCCGCGCGTGATCTGGCCGAGGTCTGCTGGCAACATCTGCAGATGGCCACCAATGGCGGCGCTATTCAATCGATGATCACCGTCGGACCGCCGCGTCAGCCCGACGGGCGCGAGTTCCGGATCGTCAGCCCGCAGCTCATCCGCTACGCCGGTTACCGCAACGGCGACGGCACGGTGACCGGTGACGCGGCGAATGTGGCGCTCACCGAGTTCGCGAGGAAGCTCGGCTGGCGCGGCGCCGGAACACCATTCGACATTCTGCCGCTACTGATCAGCACGCCGGACGAGCCGATCCGCTGGTTCGATATTCCGCCCGAGCTGGCCCGCGAGGTGGAGCTGGAGCACCCGGAGTTCGAGTGGTTCGCCGGGCTCGGCCTGCGCTGGCACGCGCTGCCCGCGGTCTCCAATATGAACCTGGAGGTCGGTGGCGTCACCTACCCGTTCGCGCCGTTCAACGGCTGGTATCTGGGCGCGGAGATCGGCGCACGCAACCTGAGCGACACCAACCGCTACAACATGCTGCCGCTGATCGCCGAAATGATGTGTCTGGACACCCGTTCCGAGCGCACGCTGTGGCGGGACTCGGCGCTGGTCGAACTCAATCGTGCGGTGCTGTACAGCTTCCGCAAAGCGGGGGTGTACATCGTCGATCACCACACGGTGGCCAAACAGTTCTGCGATCACGTCAAACGGGAGGAGGCCGCGGGCCGGACCTGCCCGACCGACTGGAGTTGGATCAACCCGCCGATCTCGTCGGGCCTGACCCCGACGTTCCACCGGTATTACGATCCGCCGGACCCCGACATCCGCCCCAACTTCGTCCGCCGGGATTTCAGCGCAGACGAATGAACCGGTCCGATTACTCGGGCCAGGTGCCGGTCAACGACTTGTAGCCGGTCGCGCCCGCCCGGTCGATGGCGGCTTTGACGAGGCCGAAGATGGCGCCCTGGAGCGCGGCGGCGATCAAGACCTCGCTCCAGGTGTAGTTGCGGGCCGTGGCGCTGGGGGCTTCGTCCTCACCGCTGACGGTGCGCCACACCCGGGTGAACGCCGCGTTGGCCGCGAGTCCGCCGACCACGCTGACCAGCATGCCGAGCGGCTTGTACAGCGTCTTCATGCCTGCCGCCTGCGCAGGATCCACCAGACGAGCAACGCCGCGAGCACTGCGGCTCCGGCCACGGCGGCGGGTTGCCGACGGGCCACGTCGGCAGCTTGCCTGCCGCGTTCGACGACCGGCTCCGGGGCAGCGGCTTCGGCTTTGTCGACCAGGTCGCGCGCCTGCGCCTTGGCCTGCTGCGTCTTCACCTCGGCGGCCTGTTTTACCTGCTCGGCCTTCTCGAGGGTCGCGGCCTCCACCTCTGCGGCCTTCCTGCTGGTGGTTTCTTTGGCCTCAGCAGCCTTCTTGCTCGCGGCTTGCTTGGTCGCGGCGGCCTTCTTGGCCGCGGCTTCCTTGGTTTCGGTCGCCTTCCGGCTCGCGGCGGCTTTGGCCTGCGCGGTCTTCTCGGCGGCGGCTTCGGTTGCCTCCGTGGCCTTTTCGCGCACGGTGTCGGCAGTGTCGTGCAGCTTGTCCTGCGCTCGCCCCTTGACGTCCAGCTTGTCGGTCAACTCCGAAACCGTTTGCCCGAGTTGTTCTCTGGTCGCGTCGCGGTCGGCGCGCAGTGCTTCCTCTTCGATCGGGCCGCTCACAATCGGCTTGTCGACTTCAGTGGCGTCGTCGGTGGCGCGACGTCCTTGGTCGCTCATCGGTGTCTCCCGTCCTTGATGGTTTCGATGTCGCGTTTGACGCCCGCGGCCGCTTCCTGCGGCACCGGCGGGACCGCCTCCTGGACGTCCTTCTTGCCGAGGAGGGCGAGCACGGCACCGACAACCACCAGCACCCCACCGACGATCAGCGCCGCGGCCCACGCGGGTAGCGGGATCGCCAGCGCGAATATCGCCGCCGCGATCAATGCCGCTCCGCCGTAGAGCGCCAAGAGGGCGCCGACTCCGGCAAGCCCGGCGCCGCGGCCGATGAGTTTGCCCTTTTTCTGTACCTCTAGCCTGGCCAGCGCTAGTTCGTCGCGGATCAGCCTGCTGATCTGCTCCGTAGCGTCGTTGACCAATTCGCCGACCGACCGGGTCTCCGCCGGTGGGCCGCTGCGCGCTTCTGTCATGTGGCACCTCCAGTCGACGGCCGGTTACCCGGCGTCGCGGGGGACAAACACGCGTTCTGGGCGGTGATAGGCGGCGGCGACACCTATCGGCCTGCCCTGGACACCAAAAACGGTGTCGGTCAACCACTCAGGAGCCGACTACCCGCCGCGGGTTGCTGCAGCTCGATTGCCACCAGTAGTTCGATCAAATCGTTGACGCTGCGGACGCTGCGGCCGGTCAGGTCTTGGATGCGGCGAAGGCGGTATTTGGCGGTGTTGTGGTGGATGCGCAGGGTGGCGGCGGCTTCGCGCAGGTTCATGTCGGCGGCGGCGAAGGCGCGGATGGTGTCGGCGAGCACGCCGCCGCGGGTTCGGTCGTCGGACAGCACGGCCGCGATGCCGGGGTCGATCAGGTGGCGGGCGGTGTCGTCGGCGCGCAGCATGAGGTAGCGGAACGGGGTGATGTGCGGCAGCGCCAGGACGCCGCCCGCCTCGAGCAGCAGACCGAGGGCGTTGCGGCTCTGCTGGTACGCCTTGGGCAGCTGCGCGATGCCCGCGACGACGGTGCTGACCCCGACGGCGAGGGTGATCCCTGCTGCGCTCAGTTTGCGCTGCATCGCCTGTAGTCGCTCGCAGAGTTCGCCGGTGCTCGCGCTGCGATTGAGCGCGGGTACGGCGATGATCTCGGTGCCGCGCACCACGGCGAGGGTGCGCAGGCCGTTGACGCCGACACCCGCCATCGACGCGGCGGCGAGTTGTCTTGCCTCGGTGTCGGTTCCGTCCCGGGCCTCGCGCAGCTTGCTGTCGAGCACGGTCGCGGTGACCACCACCATCGCGGCGGTGCTCTCCGCGCCGATGCCGTGCGCGCTCGCCTTGGCGAGCAGCGGTCCACGCTCGGGCAGCGCGCCGGCGAGCAGACGTTCCAGCAGTTCCTGTCCTTCGCGACCGAAGTCGGCCGAGCACGCCTGCTGGAACTCGAGGTAGGCGTTGGCGGCCTCGGTACTGACCAGATCGTTGTAGCGAGCCAGCGGAGCGACCATCGACAGCGCGGCCTGCCGCCCGGCCTCGGATTCACCGGCGAAGGCCAGCAGCGACTTCCACGTCGCCTGCTGACCGAGCCGGAAGGCGGTGATGTAGTCGACCAGGGTGAGCCCGGCTCTGGCTCGGCGCACCGCGGCCCGGCGGGTGCAGGCGAGTTCCTCGACGGTCACCTTGCGGTGCTCCAGGAACGCGCTGAGCCCGGACCGGCACAGCCTGGTCAGTTGATCGTGCACGTCGGCGTGGAAGGCGCTGTCGCGAGCCGCGTAGCTGGGGATCTGGGCGAGGATCGCCGAGAGTCCGGCGTCGGCGATCTCCTCCGCATGGGCATAGGCGTCGCCGATTATTCGAATGCGCTCGGCCTGTACTTCGTCCGGATACACCGTGCTGTCCGAATGTGACCCAGCTGACATATGCGGATACTCCATCGCTGTATCGGGGGTGTCAACACGACTAGAGCCGGGCCGTCCATGTCCGGCGAGGACAACATCGCGGGCCGGGTTTGGCCTCCACGGCCGATGTGCCCGCTGACCAGCGCACTTACGCTGACCATCTGCACTCCGGGCGGGCAGCAGAAGTCGTTGTCCCGCGGGGATTTTTTCCCACGTCTCAAACGTGGGCTGGGAGGCCGAATGCTCGAAATATCCGACCTGACCGTCCGCTTCGGCGGCATCACCGCACTGCACGAGGTCGGATTCCGGGTGGAGCCGGGACAGATGGTCGGCCTGATCGGACCCAACGGCGCGGGGAAGACCACGCTGTTCAACTGCCTGACCCGCCGCCATCCGCCGGATTCGGGTGCTGTGCGCTATCTGGACACCGATCTGCTGACCGTGCGACCGGATGCGCTCGCCGCGCTCGGTATCGCCAGGACCTTTCAGAATCTCGGACTGTTCCCTCGGATGTCGGTGCGCGACAACGTCCTGGTGGGTGCGCACCACCGGGCCGGTGCCGGATTCACCAGCGCGGCATTGCGGTTGCCGCGCGTGCGCCGCGAGGAACGAGCCTTACACAGCGAAATCGACGCGCTGCTCGACCGTTTGGAGCTGGCCGAGGTAGCCGATCATCCGGCTGCCGGGCTGCCGTTCGGCACGCTCAAACGGATCGAACTGGCCAGGGCGCTGGCCGTTCAGCCGCGGTTGCTGCTGCTGGACGAGCCGGTCAACGGGCTCAACCACAGTGAGGTCGGCGAATTCGCCGATCGCCTGCGGGCGCTGCGCGCGGAGTCGGATCTGACGGTGATAGTCGTCGAGCATCACATGGGGTTCGTCATGAGCACCTGCGATCGGGTGGTCTGTCTCGACTTCGGGCGGCTGATCGCCGAGGGCGATCCCGAAGCGGTACAACGTGATCCGGCCGTCATCGCGGCGTACCTGGGGACAGCGGCATGAGCGGAGAACCCTTCCTGTCCGTCACCGAGTTGCGCGCCGGATACGGCGGTGCCCAGGTCTTGCACGGGGTGAGTTTCACGGTCCGCCGCGGCGAGGTCTGCGCGATCCTCGGCGCCAACGGTGCCGGGAAATCGACCTTGCTGCGGGCTATCTGCGGCATGATCCGGCCCCGCGGCGCGGTGCGGCTCGACGGCGCCGAGGTCACCGGACGCGCACCGGAGGCGATGGCCAGGCTCGGCGTCGCCCACGTGCCGGAGGGACGCGGCACCTTCATGCCGCTGACCGTCGAGGAGAACCTGCGGCTCGGCGCGTACCCACGGCGCGATCGCGCCCGCGTCGAGACGGACCTGCAGCGGGTGTTCGGGTACTTCCCGGTGCTCGCGGACAACCTGCACAAGCCGGCCGGTGGCCTGTCCGGCGGTCAGCAACAGATGCTGGCCATCGGCCGGGCGCTGATGCTTGCGCCCCGGCTGTTGCTGTTGGACGAGCCGTCGCTCGGGCTTTCACCGCTGGTCACCCAGGAGCTGTTTCGCATCGTGCACACCATCAACGAAGAGGAAAAGACCACGGTGATCGTTGTCGAGCAGAACGCTCATCTGGCATTGGCGAACGCGCATCAGGCGCATGTGCTCGAGACCGGCCGAATCGTGTTGTCCGGCACCGCCGCCGAGATCAGGGCCGATGAGCAGGTCGCCAGGTCTTACCTCGGATACCGGGTGTAGTCGTGGCCGGATTCCTACAGCAGATCTTCGAAGGCATCAGTTCGGGCGCGTTGTACGCCGGGCTGGCGCTGGCCTTGGTGCTCATCTACCGGTTTACCGGAATCGTGAACTTCGCCCAGGGTGAGCTGGCCATGTTCTCGGCGTTTCTCGCGTGGCAGTTCATGCAGCACGGCTTTCCGTTCTGGTTGTCGCTCATCGCGACACTGATTGTCTCGTTCATCGGCGGCATGCTCATCGAACGGGTGATCATCCGGCCCGTCGAGGGCGCCCCGGAATTGACGCTGGTCATCGTCACGGTGGGGTTGTTCTTCTTCATCAACGCCGCAGCGGGCTGGATCTGGTCTTTTCAGGTCAAGTCGTTCCCGAATCCGTTCCCGGACGGTGCGTTACGCGCCGGTGGCGTGACCGCCGGATACGGGAACCTCGGCGTGCTCGCGGTGGTCGGGGTAGTGATGGGCCTGCTGTATCTGCTGTTCCGCTACACCAAGATCGGGTTGGCGATGCGGGCGGTCGCCTGTAATCCACAGTCCGCCAGGCTTGTCGGAATTCGGGTCGGCACCGTCCTCTCGCTCGGCTGGGGGCTGGCGGCTTTGGTCGGCGCGGTGTCCGGGGTGTTGTCCGCCCCGCTGCTCTTCCTCGAGCCCACCATGATGGGCGGCGTTCTCATCTACGCCTTCGCCGCGGCGACGCTCGGTGGATTCGACAGTCCGGGTGGCGCGGTGGCAGGCGGTTTGATCGTCGGGATCGCCGAAACCCTCACCGGCGCATACGTCGACGTG
The DNA here is from genome assembly GCF_044547795.1 of Nocardia sp. NPDC052316. Taxonomy (NCBI): domain Bacteria; kingdom Bacillati; phylum Actinomycetota; class Actinomycetes; order Mycobacteriales; family Nocardiaceae; genus Nocardia; species Nocardia sp. NPDC052316. The sequence goes on along the minus strand of NZ_JBIUBB010000005.1, from coordinate 639,203 downwards.
ATCGGGACCGAACTCAAGATCGGTGTGCCGCTGGTGATCATTCTCGGTGTCCTGCTTGTTCGGCCGCAAGGTCTGTTCGGCCGAGCGGTGGTGGAGCGGGTATGAGTGACACCACCAAGCCGGTCACCGAGACAGCGACCGTCGAACTCGCTGTGCCACAACAGAAGACATCGCTACGGGGACTCGCGGCGCAACACTGGCGATGGCTCGCGGTCGCTGCGGTGATCGTCCTCGCCTGCTATGCGCCGTTCCAATTGGTGCCGTTTCGCACCTTCCAGCTCGCCATGGCGATGATCTACGCCATCGCGCTGGTGGGGCTCAATCTGCTGGTGGGACACACCGGTCAGATCTCGCTCGGGCACGGAGCGTTCTTCGCGATCGGGGCCTACACCACCGCGGTCCTGATGAATCGTTGGGATACACCCTATTTGGCGACACTGCCGGTCGCGGCACTGGTTGCGTTCGTGCTCGGCTTCGCGCTCGGCGTGCCCGCGCTGCGGCTGCGCGGGCTCTACCTGGCCTTGGTCACGCTGTCCATCGCGATCTTCCTGGTCCCGCTGCTCAAACGATTCGAGACACTGACCGGCGGATCCATGGGCCTGACCTTGACCAAACCGGTACCGCCGCACTGGACCGGGCTGGCCGAGGACCAGTGGCTGTACTTCCTGGCATTGGTCACCACCGGGTTGTGCTTCCTGCTCGTCGCCGGGCTGCTCCGCTCGCGAGTCGGCCGCGCCCTGCACGCCATCCGGGACAACGAGATCGCCGCGGAGATGCTCGGCGTGCGCACGGCGTTCTACAAGACGCTCGCCTTCGCCTGGAGCGCGATGCTCGCCGGCGTCGCGGGCTGTGTCTACACCTGGGTGATCGCCTTCGTCTCGCCCGACTCGTTCGCCGTCGGGCTATCGATCACGCTGCTGGCCGGACTGGTCGTCGGCGGGCTCGGCGCCCAGTGGGGACCGCTGCTCGGCGGGCTGTTCGTGCTGTACGTGCCGAGCTTCGCCCAGGACATCAACCAGGCCGCGCCCGGCGTCATCTTCGGCCTGCTGATCATCGCGGTCATGTACCTCGCGCCGCACGGATTGGCCGGGCTCATCGGCCGGGCGGCGCGCTGGATCGAAAACCTCCTTCGGAAAGGGAAAACCCATGCGCACTAAGGCGATCCGAGCCGTGGGAGCGGCGGTGGCCGTGCTGCTCACGGCGACCGCATGCGGTGGCCGCGGCGAAGACGGCGGCACCGTGGGCCAGGGCGACTGCAAGGGGCAGCAGACCACCGGCATCACCGATACCAGCGTCAAACTCGGTGGCGTCTACCCGCTGTCCGGGCCCGCCTCCGCCTACGGCGAACTGCCCAAAGGCGTGCGCGCGTACTTCGACTACGTCAATGCCGAGCAGGGCGGGGTGGACGGTCGCAAGGTCGAGTTCCTGATCCGCGACGACGGCTACCAGCCGCCCAAAACGGTGGAGGAAACCCGGCGGCTCGTCGAACAGGACCAGGTGTTCGCGGTCTTCTCCACTTTGGGTACGGCGACCTCGGCCGCCGTATGGGACTACCTCAATCAGCGGAAGGTGCCGCAGGCGTTCATCGCGGGCGGCGCGACCAAATGGGGCAGCGACACCGAACACCCGTGGACCATCGGCTGGCAGCCCAGCTATCGGGCCGAGGGGCAGGCGTTCGCGCGCTACGTCCGCGAACAGCGGCCCAACGCGACCGTCGCGGTGCTCTACCAGAACGACGACTTCGGCAAGGACCTGCTGACCAGCTTCTCCGAAGCCGTCGCGGGCAGCGGCGTCAAGATCGTGGGTGAGCAGAGCTACGAGGTCACCGACCCGACCGTGGAGCCGCAGCTGCGCAATCTGGCCAACACGAAAGCCGATGTGCTGCTGAACTTCTCGACCCCGAAATTCGCATCGCAGGCCTTGGCCGCCGACGCACGCAACACCGACTGGAACCCGCTGCACATCCTCGCGCAGGTAGCCAACAGCGTCACCATGCTCAAGCAGGTCGGCTTCCAGAACGTGCAGAACGTGGTGTCGGTCGCGTTCATGAAGGACCCGGCCGACGCGCAGTGGGACACCGACCCCGGCATGCGCACCTACCGCGACAAAGTGGCCCAGTACACGCGCGACGCCGACCCCACCAACCAGTACACGGCCGTCGGCTGGGCCATGGCGCAGACCTTCCACAAAACCATGGAAGCGGCGAAATGCCCCACCCGCGAAGGGCTCCGCGACGCCATGCGGGCCCTCGACAACATCGACATCGGCCTGCTGCTGCCCGGAATCACGGTGAAGACCGGCCCAGGTGATGCGTTCCCGCTCGAAGCCATGCGGATCCAGCGGTTCGAAGGCGACCACTGGACGCTCATCGGCGACCTGATCAACACCAGCAAATAGCCGCTGGGCCGCACCCTGCCGCTCGAGTTTCAGCTGCGAACGGACTCGACAACATTACTCGTCGACCCCGCCGATCAGCTGGATCAGGCCAGCCACTCGGCTGAAATCCGCGACCTTGCTTCCCCTGTGCGGTAACGAAACTTATTTTCAGGCTGTGAGTTTCGATATCGCAGATATTGTCAGCGGTTGCCCGGCGGCCGCACGCCGCGGGGTACGTAGTCGCGAAACCTGCCTGCGCGGCTGGACCGGAGACGATCTCGGGACAGCTGTCGGGGCACGATGCGAGTAGGAGTACCGATGGTGCACATCGAGATGGTGCCGACGGCGGCGGCGGGCGATACCGTGCTGGTCGCGGAGCTGACCGACCTGGTGAATCGGGTGTACGAGGTGGCAGAAGAGGGACTGTGGTGTGACGGTGCCAGCCGCACAACGACATCCGAGGCGGCGGGGCTGATCGCCGCAGGCCATGTCGCCGTGGCGCGCGATGCGGATCACCGAATCGTTGGCGCGGTCTGTATTCGGCTATTGGCCGACGGTATCGGCGAATTCGGCATGCTGGTGTGCGCGCCCGAGCAGCGCGGCACCGGAATCGGCCGAGCCATGGTCGATTTCGCCGAGCGCCACTGTGTCGATCGGGGTGCGCGGACGGTGCAGTTGGAGCTACTGGTGCCCCGCGACTGGACACATCCGGTGAAGGAGTTCTTGCGCGGCTGGTATCTGCGGCTCGGGTATGTCCTCGAGCGTAAAGGTCAGCTGGAGGAGAGTTACCCACACCTGGTGCCGCTGCTCGCCACCCCCTGCGATTTCCTCATCTTCCACAAGCTGATGCGCTGACTCTCGATGTCTCACGCGACGCGGTTGCCCCGGGAGCCCGCCGGTGCCGGAGCTCCGCCGATCGTCCGGAAAGGAACCCGCTCATGGCCGCACAGTCGCCCTATCAGTTAGAGCTACCCCGCGACGCCCTCTCGAACGTGCTCGCCGACTCCACACTGTCCCTCTTCACCGCAGACGATCTCGCCGAACTCGTTGTCTTACAACGATGCTGCTGGGTTCCGGAAGCAGCGCTCAACAACATGCTCGACCTTCCCCCACTGCACGAAACCCACGACGAGGTACTGGCGTGGGCTACCACGTCGACGACGCTGGTCGTTCGGCAACGCGGTCGACTTGTGGCTGCGGTACGGGGCCAGGTCGAAGGCAGTGACTGGCACGTCGGACGGCTCATGGTCGCTCCCGACCTGACCGGCCAGGGAGCCGGTGCCCAGCTGCTGCGCCTGATCGAAACGCTCGCTCCACCGCACATCGAGCGATTCATCCTGTTCACCGGCGCCCGCAGCGAACGCAACATCCGCATGTATCAGAACGCGGGCTACCGACTTCTGCCCACACCGGACCCCCTCCCGCCCAACCACATCAGCGGCGCGGTCCACATGGCGAAGCCCCGGCTCTGAGCACACCGAGCGGGACACGCCGCAGGCCAACAGCGTGACCTGGGCGTCTGTTGCGGAGACGGAGGGATTTGAACCCCCGGTCGATCTCTCGACGCTCGCTTTCAAGGCGAGTGCATTCGGCCGCTCTGCCACGTCTCCAGGATCACGATGGTAGCGGACGGGTCAGCGGGGTCGCTTTCCGATTTCCTGATCGATGCGGGCGAAGACTTCGGCGATGACCTCTAGCTGGTGCGGGGTGAGCAGGTCGACGAAGTCGCGGCGGACGGCCTCGACGTGGCCGGGAGCGGCGGCTTCGAGGCGGCGCATGCCTTCGTCGGTGAGCTCGGCCATGACACCGCGGCCGTCTTCGAGGCAGGTGTTGCGGCGCACCATGCGCTCGCCTTCCAGGCGCCGGATCTGGTGGGTGAGGCGGCTGCGGGAGGAGAGCACGCCGTCGGCGAGTTCGCTCATCCGCAAGGCGCGTCCTGGCGCCTCCGACAGCAGGACCAGGATGCGGTACTCGGCGACACTGAGGTCGCTGTCGCGCTGTAGCTGCCGGTTCAGCTCGGTCATCAGCCGCTGGTGGCCATCCATATAGGCCCGCCAGGCCCGTTGCTGCGCCGGGGTGAGCCACCTCGGTTCGGCCACGGGACTACTCGGTTCTGGATGCACGATGCTCATTCTATGCCGCCCTCAACTGCGGAAATTCCCTGTGGGGAAAGATGTATCGCTCAGTGGGCAGTCTCGCTCGATGATCTATCCAGCTCGGCAGGGTTCGCGAAACCGCGAGAACGCACTCGAGCCCGACCGCACGAACCGTTCGCGAGGGCCCACGGTTCGCGACGGTACGGACGGGGGCACTATGGAACCCGTGCGTGCTATCGAGCTGAACGGATTCGGCGGGCCCGAGGTAATGACGTGGTCCGAGGCGGCAGACCCGGTACCCGGCCACGGCGAGGTGCTGATCCAGGTGGCGGCCGCCGGAGTGAACCGCGCCGACCTGATGCAGCGCCAGGGCCATTACCCGCCGTCGCCGGGCGCCAGCGAGGTGCTCGGACTGGAATGCTCCGGCGTCATCGCCGAACTCGGTGACGGCGTGCGCGACTGGCAGGTCGGCGATCGGGTGTGCGCGCTGCTGTCCGGCGGCGGGTACGCCGAAAAGGTGGTCGCCCCGGCTACCCAACTGCTGCCGGTGCCCGACGGGCTCGATCTCGGCGCGGCCGCGGGGCTGCCCGAGGTGGCGGCGACGGTGTGGTCGAACCTGGTGCTGACGGCGGGGCTGCAAGCGGGTCAGCTGGTGTTGATCCACGGTGGCGGCAGCGGGATCGGCACGCACGCCATCCAAGTGGCGCGCAGCCTCGGCGCGCGGGTCGCGGTCACCGCGGGGTCGGCCGAGAAGTTGCGGCAGTGCGAAGAACTCGGCGCGAGCGTGCTCATCAATTACCGGGACGACGATTTCGTCGCCGCGGTGCGGGCCGACGGCGCAGGCGCCGACGTCATCCTGGACAACATGGGCGCGGCCTACCTGTCCCGCAATGTCGAGGCCTTGGCGAATTTCGGGCACCTGGTGGTGATCGGCATGCAGGGCGGGGTCGGCGGCGAGCTGAATCTCGGTGCGCTGCTGCGGAAATGGGGCACGGTGCACGCCACCAATGTGCGCAACCGGCCGGCCACCGGCCACGGCAGCAAGGCCGAGATCATCGCCGAAGTGCGCCGGCAGCTGTGGCCGTTGGTCGCCGACGGCACGGTGGCGCCGATCATCCACGCGGAATTGCCGATCAGTGCGGCGGGCGAGGCGCATCGGTTGCTGGAATCCGGTGACGCGTTCGGCAAGGTCGTGCTGCGAGTACAGGACCTCTGAGCTCGTACGACCCGCGGGGAGCTGATCCGAGCGCGAGCCGGCCGCTGCTGAACTACTCCATCGCGGCGAGCGCGCGGCCGAGCTGGTCGATCTCGAACTTGGTGGTGTAAGGCGCCAGCCCGATGGTGACCGCGCCGCCTTCGTCGTTCACGCCGAGGGCGTCGAGCAACCGACTCCCCCCGTGCACGCCACTGAGGGTGCCGATGCGGTTGTCGGCGAGCTTGGCGGCGACCTTCTCGGCCTGCATGCCCGCGAGAGTGAAACTGACCGTGGGGATTCGGGTGGAGGCCCGGCCGATCACGGTCAGGCTCGGGATCTTGTCCAGCACATCCATCAGGTGCTCGAACAGCTGATCGTGGTAGTCCTGCAGCGAGGTGATCGACATTTCCAGGCGCTGGCGGCGGCTGCCGCGGGCCCGCTCGTCGAGGCCGGCCAGGAAGTCGATCGAGGTGGTCAGCCCGGCGAGCAAAGCGTATTGGTGTCCGCCGACCTCGAGCCGCTCGGCGCCCTTGGCGTAGGGGTTCAACGACATCGAGGGAATCCGGTCGAGGAAGGCCGGATCGCGGAACACCAGCGCGCCGATCTGCGGGCCGCCCCAGGCCGGCGCGCTGAGCGCGACCACGTCGGCATTGAGTTCATCGATGTCGATGAGCGCGTAGGGCGCCGCGCCGAACGCGTCCGCGACGAGCAGTCCGCCCACCTCGTGCACCCGGTCCGCGGCCACCCGGACCGCGGGGGCCGAGCCGACGATCGGCGAGGCGGCGGTGAGCGCCACCAGACGCGCGGTGGGCCCGATCAACTCCTCGAACTGCCAGGACGGCATCTCGCAGGTCTCGATCTCCACTTCGGCCCAGCGCACATGCGCGCCGTAACGATTGGCGATGCGCAACCACGGCGCGACGTTCGCCTCGTCGTCCAGCCGGGACAACACGATGCCGGTGCCGAGTCCGAGCCGCGAGCTCAAGGATTCGGCCAGCCAGGCGAGCAGCACGGCCCGGTCCGGGCCGAGCACAACGCCCGCCGGATCGCCGCCGACCAGATCCGCCACCGCCTCGCGGGCCGCGTCGAGAATGGCGGCACTACGCACCGCCGCGCCATTGCGACCGATATGCGAAAAAGAGGAAGTTCGGAAACCTGTTGAGACGGCGCGAGATACCGCATCGGGCACCAGCATGCCCGCCTGCGGGTCGAGATGGATCCAGCCGTCGCCGAGGGACGGTATCAGGCCCCGAACCCTCGCGACGTCGTAAGTCATGTTGGCCACTCTAAGGGCAGCGGGCGAGCCTGTGTAACCGTGTTCCCCTCCGCTTCATAGCGGGGGCACAGCGACCTGGGACTCAGCATGGCAACCGACTTTCAGCAAATCCGAACCACACGACCCGAACAGAATAGAACGCCGCCCCGCGCCTATGACGAGGACCGGGCAACCTGGTCGCAGCCGGTTATCCACACGCGGCGTGAACACCGCCTTAGCGCGTTCGGGAGCGACGCGACATGATAGGGACCATGACGCAATCGGATGAGGCCCCGGACCACATCGTCGTAGTCGGGCCCGACGGCCGCCCGTTGGTCATCCCAGCGGAGGCCGCGGACGACGCGCCCTTCACCGCGCAGGTGGTGACCGACGAGGACAAGAAGGACAAGTCGGACGACCGGGATGATTCGGGCGAATCGCTCGCCGACATGGTCGAGCAGCCCGCGAAGGTCATGCGCATCGGCACCATGATCAAGCAGCTGCTGGAGGAGGTGCGCGCGGCTCCGCTCGACGACGCCAGCCGCAGCAGGCTGAAGGAGATCCACAAGTCGTCGGTGCGCGAACTGGAACAGGGCCTGGCCCCGGAACTGCGCGACGAGCTCGAGCGGCTCACGCTGCCGTTCACCGACGACGCCATCCCGTCCGACGCCGAACTGCGGATCGCGCAAGCCCAGCTGGTCGGCTGGCTGGAGGGCCTGTTCCACGGCATCCAGACCGCGCTGTTCGCGCAGCAGATGGCCGCACGGGCGCAACTGGAGCAAATGCGCCAGGGCGCGCTACCGCCCGGCATCCACGCCGGCGACCCCCGCGGCGGCCCGGCCAATCACGTGACCGGCGGTTCCGGGCAGTATCTGTGAGGCGCTGACCCGCGTGTGCCACGCGGGTCGGTAGGAATGTCCAAGGGTAGTGTCGAGCACCGTGCCCGCCGCTGCCGCTCGCCCCGACTCGGAACAGAGTCCGGGGCGTCCTGAAGAGAGCTCAGTGCGTTCAGATGACAGCCAAGTGCGTTCAGATGACTCCGTGCGTTCGGAGGAGGATTCCTCCGGCGACAGCGCGGTGCGCTCAAATGACACCAGCGCGGTGCGCTCCGATGACACCAGCGCGGTGCGCTCAAATGACACCAGCGCGGTGTGCTCCGATGACGGCGCGGCGGAAGAGTATCCGGTGAGTCCCGCGGAGACCCCGGCTGCGCCCACGGTCGCCGAGCCGGTGGACACCGAGCCGATCGCCTCGGATTCGCAGACCCTGCAGCGGGCGTTCAAGGATTTCCGCGTCGGTTTCGGCCAGCGGGAACTGTGGTTGTCGCTCGGCTGGCAGGACATCAAGCAGCGGTACCGGCGCTCGGTGCTCGGACCGTTCTGGATCACCATCGCGACCGGCGTTCAGGCGGCCGCGATCGGCCTGCTGTACGCGGCGCTGCTCAATCAGCCGATCAAGGACTACCTGCCCTACGTGGCGGTGGGCATCATCGTCTGGAATGTGATCAACGCGAGCATCCTCGAAGGCTCGGATGTTTTCATCGCCAACGAGGGGCTGATCAAACAGCTGCCCTCGGCGTTGAGCGTGCACGTCTATCGGCTGGTCTGGCGGCAGCTGCTGTTCTTCGCGCACAACATGCTGATCTATCTCGTGGTGCTCATCGCGTTCGGCGTGTGGGAGAAGCTGCACTGGACCGCGCTGTTCGCCATTCCCGCGCTCGGGCTGCTGTTCCTCAACGCGATGTGGGTGTCGATCGTGTTCGGCATCTTCAGCACCCGCTACCGCGATATCGCGCCGATCCTCGGCAGCCTCACGCTGATGCTGTTCGTGCTGACGCCGGTGATGTGGAATACCAAGAGCCTCGAGGCGCAGGGCGGCCAGGTCAGCGAGCGCGCGAAACTGGCCGAGCTGGTCCCGACGTTCCATTACCTGGAGATCATCCGCGCGCCATTGCTCGGCGACGATCAGCATCTGTATCACTGGGGCATCGTCGGCGCCATCACCGTGGTCGGCTGGCTCGTCGCGATCTACGCGATGAAGCAGTTCCGCTCCCGCGTGCCGTACTGGGTTTAGGAGGGCATCGATGACCGACCATGTGAGTATCGAAACCCGCCAGGCCTGGGTTGAATTCCCGATCTTCGACGCCAAATCGCGGTCGCTGAAGAAGGCGTTCCTCGGCAAGGCGGGCGGCGCGATCGGGCGCAACCAATCCGATGTGGTGGTGGTCGAGGCGCTGCGCGACATCACCCTGTCGCTGAAGGAAGGCGACAAGATCGGCCTGGTCGGGCACAACGGCGCGGGTAAATCCACGCTGCTGCGGCTGCTTTCGGGCATCTACGAACCGTCGCGCGGTAGTGCGCGCATCCGCGGCCGGGTGGCGCCGGTGTTCGACCTCGGCGTCGGCATGGACCCGGAGATCTCCGGCTACGAGAACATCATCATTCGAGGGCTGTTCCTCGGGCAGACGCGTAAGTCGATGCTGGCCAAGATCGATGAGATCGCCGACTTCACCGAGCTCGGCGAGTACCTGTCGATGCCGCTGCGCACCTACTCCACCGGTATGCGGGTTCGCTTGGCCATGGGCGTGGTGACCTCGATCGACCCGGAGATCCTGCTGCTGGACGAGGGCATCGGCGCGGTGGACGCCGAATTCATGAAGAAAGCCCGGCTGCGTCTGCAGAAATTGGTGGCCCGATCGGGCATCCTGGTATTCGCCAGCCATTCCAACGAATTTCTCGCGCAACTCTGCGATTCCGCGTTGTGGATCGATCACGGACAGATCCGCCTGCGTGGCGGTATCGAAGAAGTGGTTCGAGCCTACGAGGGTCCGGACGCGGGAAACCACGTCGCAACTGTGCTGCGCGAATTGGAAGCCGAAAAGACTATGGACACCGAACGAGAACTGGAGCGGAACCAGGCATGAGTGAGCCGACCGGGCAGGACACCCCGATCGAGAAAGGGGCATCTGCTCCGGTCGACGCCACCACACCGCAGGCGAGCGCGAGCGCGGCCGTCGGCACCGGCCCCGACGCGCGGATCGTGGCGATCGTCGTCACGCACAAGCGTCGCGAACTGCTTGCCGAGTCGTTGAAAGTCATTGCTTCCCAGTCACGTCCGGTCGATCACCTGATCGTGGTCGACAATGCCAACGAGTCCGAGGTCGCGGACCTGGTGCGTGATCAACCGATCGAGACCACCTACCTCGGCTCGGCACACAACCTCGGCGGCGCGGGCGGTTTCGCGCTCGGCATGCTGCACGCGCTGAGTCTCGGCGCGGACTGGGTCTGGCTGGCCGACGACGACGGTCGGCCCGAGGGCCCGGAAGTCCTTGCCACCCTGCTGGATTGCGCGCGGCGGCACGGTCTGGTCGAGGTGTCGCCGGTGGTCTGCGACATCAACGAGCCCGACCAGCTGGCCTTCCCGCTGCGCCGCGGCGTGGTGTGGCGGCGGTTGCGTTCCGAACTCGGCGACGAGGACTTCCTGCCCGGCATCGCGTCCCTGTTCAATGGCGCGCTCATCTCCGCCAAGGCCGTCGACGTGATCGGCGTGCCCGACCTGCGCTTGTTCGTGCGCGGCGACGAGGTCGAGGTGCATCGCAGGCTGGTCCGCTCGGGACTGCCCTTCGGCACCTGTTTGCAGACCGCGTACCTGCATCCCAACGGTGCGGCCGAGTTCAAGCCGATCCTCGGCGGCCGGATGCACACCCAGTATCCCGACGATCCGGTGAAGCGCTACTTCACCTACCGTAACCGGGGGTACCTGATGTCGCAGCCCGGTATGCGGAAGCTGCTGCCGCAGGAATGGATTCGCTTCTCCTGGTTCTTCCTGGTCACCCGCCGCGACCCCGCGGGGCTGCGCGAATGGTTCCATCTGCGCTCGCTGGGCCGCCACGAGCAGTTCGGCAAACCCGACGAGCGTCCCTGAACCTGCGCACCGACGTGGGACGGGCCGACGGGGTAGTCGCGAACCGGCAATAAATGAGTTGCGTGGGGTGTCGAGCCATGTCAATGTTGGGCAACTGCGAGTGAGGCGAGGAGGTGTGGACCGTGGCTAGGAGCCTGCGGATTGTCGTGTTCGGACGAGCTGTGCCTGTGCACGCCGCCACACGAAACGCCCCCTCATTCTTCAGTCACTGAGTCCGCGTTGGGCTCGGTGCCCAACGAAAGATTCCTCCATCATGGTCGAGAACGACCTTCTTGTCCCTTACGGCTGGACCGAAGCCGTAGCCGATGAATACGCCTCGCTGATCGAGGAAGGCTGTGTGCCCGCCCGGGTGATCCGGATGGACCGCAGCGAATGTGATGTCGCCACACCCACCGGGCCGGCTCGGGCCAGCTGTCCACGCGCCGACGCCGAGGTCAGCGGGCTCTGCACCGGCGACTGGGTGACCATCGATGCGGAATCGATGGTGCGGCAGCTACTGCCACGCCGGTCGGCGATCATGCGATCGTCGGCATCCGGGCGCTCGCAAGGGCAGGTGCTCGCCGCCAATGTCGACACGGTGCTGATCTGCACCGCGGCCGACGGGGACGTCGACCTCGGGCGGATCGAGCGGATGCTCACGCTGGCCTGGGAAAGCAACGCCCAACCCATCGTGATGCTCACGAAAGCCGATGCGGCAGAAGCTGTTCCGCTCGACGACGTGCGGGCCGTCGCACCCGGTGCCGCGGTGGCCGCAGTGAGCGCGAACAGCGGTGCGGGCCTAGACGTGCTCGCCGCCATGCTCGACGGCACCGTCGCGCTGATCGGACCGTCCGGGGCGGGGAAATCCACCCTCGCCAATGCCCTGCTCGGGCAGGAAGTGTTCGCCACCAACGCCGTTCGCGCCGCGGACAAGAAGGGCAGGCACACGACCGTGCATCGGGAACTGCGGCCGCTGCCCAACGGTGGCACGCTGATCGATACACCGGGGCTGCGCGGGATCGGGCTGTGGGACGCCGCCGAAGGGATCGAGAAGACCTTCAGCGACATCGAGTCCCTCGCCGCCCGATGCCGATTCGGCGACTGCGCGCACAACGGCGAGCCCGGCTGTGCGGTGCTCGAAGCCATCGACAACGGTGAACTCCCCCAGCGGCGCTTCGACAGCTATCGCAAGCTGGCCAAGGAGAACGCCTGGATGGCGGCGCGCACCGACAAACGCCTGCAGGCCGAGCGCGACCGCCACTGGCGAAGCGTCATCAAACAGCAACGGCAGGGCTACAAGGAACGAGGCTCCCGCCGCTGAAACCGGACGGCCGGGGCGGGCGGTCGCAGTCGGCGATCAGCACCGCCCGCCCCGGCCACCGCGCCGCATGATGCAGCGGCACCAATCGGCCGCCCGAAACGCATCGTTGATCATGAAGACCTGCTCAGCGCCCTATGCAACTGGTTGCATATAACGAGGGTTTACGCTTAGTGTGCACACGGTGGACGGCTGCGGGGTCTCCCCCTGCGGCGCTGACGACAGGAGCAGGTCAATGACGGAACCGGGATCCAAGCCGCTCGCGGGCAGAACGCTGATCATGTCCGGCGGTAGCCGCGGCATCGGTCTGGAGATCGCCAAGCGGGCAGCGGCCGACGGCGCGAACATCACCCTGATCGCCAAGACCGATCTGCCGCACCCGAAGCTCCCCGGCACCATCCATACCGCGGCGGCCGAACTCGAGGCGGCAGGCGCGCAGGTGCTGCCGTTCGTGGGCGATGTGCGCATCGATGATTCGGTGGCCGAGGCCGTGCGGCAGACGGTCGAGCGGTTCGGCGGCATCGACATCGTGGTGAACAACGCCTCGGCCATCGATCTGTCGCCCACCGACACGCTGCCGATGAAGAAATACGACCTGATGCAGGACATCAACACCCGGGGCAGCTTCCTGCTGTCCAAGCTGAGCATCCCGCACCTGCGCGCCTCGGCCGCGGCCGACCGCAACCCGCACATTCTGACCCTGTCCCCGCCGCTCAATCTCGACCCGCGATGGGCGGGCATGGCGCTGGGTTACACCATCGCCAAGTACGGAATGTCGCTCACCACACTGGGTTTGGCGGAAGAACTCAAGGGTGACGGCATCGGCGTGAACTCGCTGTGGCCGCGCACGACCATCGCCACCGCCGCGGTGAAGAACTTGCTCGGCGGCGAGGAGATGATCGCGACCTCGCGCACCCCCGACATCTACGCCGACGCCGCCTACCTGGTGCTCACCTCGCCGGCCAAGTCGACCTCCGGCAACTTCTTCATCGATGACGATGTCCTTGCCGCGCACGGCATCACGGATCTGGAGAAGTACCGCGTGATCCCCGGCGACGGCCCACTCACCACCGACCTCTTCTTGGCCGACTCCCCACTGGGCAGGTAGCACCGAAACAGGGGGACGGGCGAGGCCCGTCCCCCTGTTCATATCCGTGCGAGATCAGTTGTCTTGCTTGGCATTCTCGATGCCGTACAGCCGCTCCCAGTTGGCGCGGCTGGTCAGCTCGGGCACCGCGGCGCGGTATTCCCGTTGCAGTGCGGGCAGCTCGTTGCGGAGCCTGCGCAGCACGTGAATGGTGCGGCGCAGCAGCTGACGGGCCCGCGCCTTGTCCCGCTGCCGGACTCGAACGCCGGACTGCGAGGCATCGGTGACCACCACGTGGTCGAACAGCGAGACATGCCACCAGTACGCGTCCTCGCGGGTGACCCCGATGACGCCGTGCTGGGTGCGGCCGAACCACTGGTTGACGGCGCGCTTGATCAGTACGAGCAGCGGGCGGCTCGGTTCGCCGGTGGCGCGGCGCAATTGGATGTCACCGGAGCGCACCGGCGGTGTCGACGCCGGATGCTTGATCGTCTCGGGGTAGTCGGCCCGGCTGCCGCGGGCGGCGGCCAGCGCGGCGATACCGCCGTCCTGCAACACCTTCGGGCCTTTCAGGAAGTCCTCAATGCCCTGCAGCGTGGTGTGCACCAGGCCGTACTGCATGGCGACCAGCTGCTCGGCCAGCTCACGGAACAGCTTGCGGGCGATCGCCTTTCCGTCGAGATCGGTGTGCAGCGAGCCGACGATCAACGAGTTGCGCGTGCTGAAGTAGCGCGCCCAGTCGTCGTAGTCCTTCCAGTAGAAGTCCGCGTGCCACACCGCCGCGTTCGGCAGGGTGACCGTGACGAAACCGTTCTCGCGGGCCCGGATGCCGTATTCGACGTCGTCCCACTGGAAGAAGATCGGGACGGGTAGGCCGATCTTGGCGACCACCTCGGCCGGGATCAGGCAGGTCCACCACGCGTTGTATCCGGCGTCGACGCGGCGCTCCTGGTTGCGCTTGAGCATGCTGGTGTTGCGCAACGCCTTCGGCACCTTCTGGCCGTGCCGCAGCTGCTGCAGGTGCACCTCTTCGGCGCCGACATTGAGGTAATCGGGGTTGAGCAGGAACAGCATCTGCGCGCCGACCAGGGTCGGCTCCACCGTCATGTTGGCGAAGGCGTTGAGCCGCAACACCGTTTCCGGTTCGCACAGGATGTCGTCGTCCATCAGGATGACGTCGGCGTGCTCGTTCGCCGCGGACACCTCGTAGAGCCCGCGCGTGAAGCCGCCCGCCCCACCGAGATTCGGCTGGCGCAGGTAGCGCAGCTTGTCGCCGAACGACGGAGCGACCTCTTGGTACAGCGGCCGGTCCTGCACCAGGTCGGTGCCCTGGTCCACCACGTACACCGCGTCGATCGCGCCGAGCACGACCTCGTCGGAGGCCAGCGCCGCGACGGTGTGCGCGCAGTCCTCGGCGCGGTTGAAGGTGCAGATGGCGATCGCGACGGGCCGGATGTGGTCCGGTGCCGCGGTGGTCCAGCTGACCTCGGTGATGCCGAGGTCGCCACCGATGGCGTCGAATTCGAGCCAGATGGCACCGCCGTCGACGTACTGGTCCAACGGCGCGGTGAGCGTCAGCGGGCCGCTCTCGGTGACCTGCGCGGTGTCGATGATCCGGCGATGCCCCGCGATATCGGAGGCGACCAGCCGGATCCTGGCCTTCTTGGTCACGTCGAGCACCATGGCCACCCGCACCTCGGTGACGGTGGTCCAGCGCTGCCAGTAGCTCGCGGCGAACCGGCCGAAGTAGGTGTTGGTGTGCGCGGCCGCGCCCTTTTCCAGCCGCAGCACCTGGCGTTCCCGATGCGCGCGACCCTTCACGACGGCATACAGCTCGTCGCTCACCTTCGCCGAGGGACCGGTGAAGATGCCGCGCTGCAACACCAGCCGATCCGGCGCCCGGTGGTCGGAGCGCAGCGAGGCAGGCGCGACAACGGCCGGCGCTCGATCGTTCGTTTCGGTAACGGCCTGGGTAGCCGACTGATCCATGAAGTCCTCGAAATCGTTATCGTGCCGGACGGGACAGACTGCCCCTGGATGCCGTTCGCGGCGGGGGTGAGGATATCAACCACCGTAGCGAGCTGCCTGCTCAGCCGTGGTGCCGCCGTGTCCTATTTCGATTGCTGAACGTTCGCTGCTCCGTCGGTGTCGGCCTGGTCGCCGCGCTCGCGCGCGCCGGTGAAGACGAATTTGTCGTAGGCCCAGTAGCGGAAGATCACCGCCACCATCTGGCCGATGAGCGTGCCGGAGATGTTGTCCGACAGCGGCGAGGACAGGTCGAGCACGTACCGGGAGAAACCGAGGCAGCCCAGTTGCAGGCCGATCGCGACGACATTGAAGACGGCATAGAGAAGGTATTCGCGCCCCGGATTGTCGGTCTTCTTGTGCGCGAAGGTCCACCACTTGTTGCCGAAATAGGTGACCACCGTGGCCACCGCGATCGCAATGATCTTGGCCGGCAGCGGGTAGTGATAAAGCATGCCCTCGCCGCCCCAGAACACCAGGAGGTTGTAGGTGCCCGCGTCGACGAGGAAGCCGATCGCCCCGACCACCAGGAATGCGCTGCCCTGCCGCAGCGCGGCGAGCACCTTCCCGACGATCGATCCCTGGGCGGGCGGCACGGTCTCGCCCGCCCGCGCGGTCGATTCACTGGTTGGCACGGCCCGACGGTACCGCAGGCCCGGCGCGGCATGGCGCGACCGAAAATTCCCCGTCGGCGCGCTGAGGTCGGCCACACGTCCGCAGTGCGTTCCCTGTACCCTCCCGGTGTTCCCACATTCACCACCGATCGCGAGGATTGACCCGGGTGGACTCCACCGAGCTTCGAATTGCCGCCGTGGTGCCGTGCCACAACGAGGAGGCGTCCGTCGCCAAGGTCGTGGCCGACCTGCTGGCCGCCGTGCCGGGAATCGTCGTCTATGTCTACGACAACCTGAGTACGGACAAGACGGCCGAACGCGCCCGCGAGGCCGGTGCGATCGTGCGCCACGAATACACCAAGGGCAAGGGCAATGTGGTGCGCCGCGCCTTCGCCGACATCGAGGCCGATGTCTATCTGATGATCGACGGCGACGACACCTACGAGGCGTCGGCCGCGCCGCTGATGATCAAGACCCTGCTCGACGGTCCGTACGACCACGTGCTCGGCGTCCGCAGGCAGGACGAGAGCGGATCGGCGTACCGCACGGGCCACGAGACCGGCAACAAGGTGCTCAACGGCGTGGTCGGCAAGGTGTTCGGCGAGAACGTCGAAGACATGCTGAGCGGCTTCCGGGTGTTCTCCCGCCGGTTCGTGAAGAGCTTCCCCGCCGTGTCGCGCGAGTTCGAGATCGAGACCGAGCTGACGGTGCACTCGCTGCATCTGCGGGTGCCGCGGACCGCGGTGCCGGTCGGCTTCCGCGATCGCCCCGCGGGCAGCGAGAGCAAGCTGCGCACGTATCACGACGGGTTCAAGATCCTGGCGCTGATCATCGGCCTGGCCAGGCACGAGCGCCCGGTCGCGTTCTACGGGCTGTTCGGCACGCTGAGCTGGCTGGTCTCCATCATCCTGAGCGTCCCGATCGTGGTCGAGTTCTACAACACCGGTGAGGTGCCCCGGTTCCCCACGCTGTTCCTCGCCTTCACCTTGCTGCTGCTCGGCAGCCTGGCGTGGACCGCCGGCCTGATCCTGGACGGCATCCGGCGCTCGCGGCACGAGGCCGCGCGACTGGTGTACCTGCGCTACTCCGCGGTGAGCGCGGACGAGCACCGGCCCGGCGGCGACGGCGGTGACGCCCGCACCGGCGGAGCAGGACTGTGACCACCGCGGCGGAGCACACCGAATCGAATTCGACACCGGCACTGGACGCATCGGCCGACGGGTCGGCGAAGACCACATCGGTCGAGGCGCCCGCGCCGACGAAGACTCGGTCGGCTCGCGACTTCGGCACGCGGATCGTGACGCGCCTCGGCGGGGCGACGGTCGCGTTCACGGTGCTGGTCGCGATCTTCGGCGGGCTGTTCACCGTGCTCACGCCGCCCTTCTGGGGCCACGACGAGATCACCCAGTTCGGCCGCGCCTACCAGGTCGCGCACGGCGGGTTGTTGCCGCAACGGATCGACGACACTCGCGGCGTCGCCTACGGCGGCGACGTGCCGAAAAGCATCACCGCCGTGATGGGTTACGCGCTGCGCGACTACACGACCAACCCCGAAGAGCCCGGCTCGATGGTCGAGGACCCTGCCGCCTACGACCGGCTCTGCGGGGCCGCGGTCTCCGACGCCACCGAGCCGGTCTGGTTCACCAACACCGCCGCCTACTCGCCGGTGCCGTATATCCCTGCCGCCGTTGGCATTCGGCTGGCCGAGGTGTTCGGGCTCGACGTCGGCGGGATGATCGCGCTGACCAGGCTCGCCGGGCTGCTCGCCTACCTGACGGTGGTCGGCTTCGGCCTGTACACGCTGCGCAGGCATCGGGTGCAGTGGCTGGCGTTCACCGTCGCGGTGCTGCCTATCGCGGTGTTCCAAGCGGGCACCGTCACCGCGGACACCATGACCAACGCGCTGGCCATCATGGTGTCGGCGCTGCTGGTGAAGGCGCTGTTCCTGGGCGACCGGCTCGGCCGAGTGGAAACCGGTGCGCTGCTTGCCGCGACGATCCTGCTGCCGGTGAGCAAACCGACCTATGTGCTGCTGGCGATGCTGGTGGTGCTGGTGCCCGCGGACCGGCTCGGCTTCACCGGTTGGCGGCGCTGGATCCCGTTGGCCTTCGCGGCCGCGGGCGGTCTGGTCTTCGCCGCGTGGATGAAGATCGCGGCACCCACCGGCGACGGCATGGGCCTGATGCGGCCCGAGCACCAGTGGCACTCGGTGAAACCGGGCGAGCAGCTGCGCGGAATCCTCACCGACCCGGGGCATTTCATCTCCGTGTTCGGCGAGAGCATCGCGCTGCGCGACGAGCGGTGGTTCAGCCAGTTCTTCGGCGAGCTCGGATTCGCCTACATCGATGTCCCCGCGCTGACGATGCTGGCCTGCCTGTTCGCGTTCGCGGTGAGCATCGGAGTCGCGGATCGACTGAGCGCGGCCACCTTCCGGCGCACCCTGCTCGTCGCGCTGACCGTGGCGGCCAGCGTGGCGATGATCTATGTGACGCTGTACATGTCGTTCACGCCGGTCGGCTACTACATCATCGACGGCGTGCAGGGCCGCTACTTCGTGCCGCTGGCGATCGTCGCCTTCGCGGTGCTGCTGCGCTGGATGCCGTTGCGCCTGACCGACATCGCGGGCCGGACGCCGACCGTCGGGCCCGCCGTCACCGTCATCGTCGCCACCGTGGTCGCGCTCATCGGCGCGGTCTGGAAGTACTACGACATCGTCTGGGGCTGAGCCGCACCGTTCTCGCTGGTGTGCGGCTAGTCGGCGGCGCTGCTAGTCGGCGGCGCTGAGGGTCTGCTCGCCCGCCGCCACGTAGGCGCGCTCGGTGATGGCTTTGTAGGGGCGCCACCAGGATTCGTTGTCCCGGTACCACTGGACGGTCGCCGCGAGGCCCGCGCGGAAGTCGGCGTAGCGCGGGGTCCAGCCGAGTTCGGTGCGCAGCAGCGTCGCGTCGATGGCGTAGCGCTGGTCGTGGCCGGGCCGGTCGGTGACGTGGTCGAAGTCGTCCGGATCCCGGTCGAAGGCCTGCAGGATCAGCCGCACCACGGACTTGTTGTCCAGCTCGCCGTCGGCGCCGATCAGGTAGGTCTGCCCGATCCGCCCGCGCTCCAGGATGTCCCACACGGCGCGGTTGTGATCGTCGACGTGGATCCAGTCGCGCACCTGATGTCCGGCGCCGTAGAGCCGCGGCCGGACGCCATCGATCAAATTGGTGATCTGGCGCGGGATGAATTTCTCCACATGTTGATAGGGCCCGTAGTTGTTGCTGCAGTTCGACAGCGTCGCGCGGACGCCGAACGAGCGGGTCCAGGCGCGTACCAGCAGGTCACTGGAGGCCTTGGTGGCCGAGTACGGGCTCGACGGGTTATACGGAGTGCGTTCGGTGAACGCGGGCTCGTCGGGGGTGAGATCGCCGTAGACCTCGTCGGTGGACACGTGGTGGTAGCGCACGTCGTAGCGGCGCACGGCCTGCAGCAGTGAATAGGTGCCGATGATATTGGTCTGCACGAACGGCCACGGCTCGGCCAGCGAGTTGTCGTTGTGCGATTCGGCGGCGAAATGCACCACCGCGTCGACGCCGCTGACCAGCTCGTCGACCAGATCGAGGTCGGCGATATCGCCGTGCACGAAATCGATCCGGTCGGCCACCGGGGCCAGCGAGGCGCGATTTCCCGCGTAGGTCAGCGCGTCGAGCACCGTTACGGTGGTATCGGGACGGTCGGCAACGGTCTGCTTGACGAAGTTGGCTCCGATGAATCCGGCTCCGCCGGTGACAAGCAAGCGCACGCCATGACCTTACTTCCACCGGTGCACCGCAGCGTGATCGATTCGAGATCGGCGCGCTCGAACGAACGAACTAGTCCATGCCGCCACAGTTGCGCTCTGTGACCTTGGTCTCTTACCCTTCAGTAGAAGTCGGACATCCAGTCCTCTTTGCAGCCCAAAACCGCACTTAGAGTGTGCGTTTCCGCCACCCCACCACGCCACGGGTCTCTTTGGTGAACAAAATTTGAATAAAAGGTCACAACCCGTTCACCACTCGTTGGCTGGTCTAGATTTCGATCGTCTAGTCCCCTCCGAACGCTTCACATTGAGGTTCCACCAAATGCTGATGAGGAAATTCGCCGTGACTTCGGCGCTGCTGATCGCCGCTCTCGGCGTGACTGCGGGCACCGTCAACGCGGCCCCCGCTGCCGATCAGAAGGTGATCAACTACACCGCCACCGGCACCGACACCCAGTCCATTCTCACGATCGACCAGGGCTCGATCCAGGTCGAAGACGGCGCCCTCAAGATCAAGGACGCGGCCGGCACCACCATCGCGGGCACCCCGCTCGTCATGCGGGTCGACGACTTCGAATTTCCGATCGCCGCGGACATCTCCGACCGCACCGCGACTCTGACCCCGCAGCTCGACATGGCGCACGCGACCTACAAGCCCGTCGCCCTGCCGTACGAGGACAAGGCGCCCTGGAAGACCGAGTACGACCGTGAGCAGGCCGCCTGGTCGCGCATGACCTCCACCATCTCCATGGGCGCCACCATCGGCACCCTCGTCGGCGGCCTCGGCGGCGCCGCGATCGGTTGTGTGCTCGGCGGCGCCGCAGGCCTCGTCCTGACCGGTGCCCTCTCCGCCATGCTCGGCGCCCCGGTCGGCTTCATCGGCGGCTGCATCGCCGGCTTCCTCGCCATGGGCGCCGTCGGCACCCTCCTCGGCCAGATCTTCGTGACCGCCCCCGTCGCGATCGGCGCAGCCATCCAGTACTTCACCACCATCAACGCCCCCTTCGTTCCCCCGGCCCCGGCCAAGTAGATACGTCTGTGCCCAGCTGAAGCTGGCCTGGCACAACTGAATTCGCCCAACCGAATTGAAACCGAACATCGAGCCAGGAACCCCTGCCCCCGGCGCACCGCCGGGGGCAGGGGTTCCTGAGGACCGCGCCCCGGTTACTGAAAGTTCGTGAGATCAGTTGCCGGCCGCTTCAATCACTCAACGCACCCGATGAGGACCAAAGCACATGCGTATCACTAAGTTTGCCGCCACCTCCGCGCTGCTGATCGCCGCTCTCGGCGTGACTGCGGGCACCGTCAACGCGGCCCCCGCTGCCGATCAGAAGGTGATCAACTACACCGCCACCGGCACCGACACCCAGTCCATTCTCACGATCGACCAGGGCTCGATCCAGGTCGAAGACGGCGCCCTCAAGATCAAGGACGCGGCCGGCACCACCATCGCGGGCACCCCGCTCGTCATGCGGGTCGACGACTTCGAATTTCCGATCGCCGCGGACATCTCCGACCGCACCGCGACTCTGACCCCGCAGCTCGACATGGCGCACGCGACCTACAAGCCCGTCGCCCTGCCGTACGAGGACAAGGCGCCCTGGAAGACCGAGTACGACCGTGAGCAGGCCGCCTGGTCGCGCATGACCTCCACCATCTCCATGGGCGCCACCATCGGCACCCTCGTCGGCGGCCTCGGCGGCGCCGCGATCGGTTGTGTGCTCGGCGGCGCCGCAGGCCTCGTCCTGACCGGTGCCCTCTCCGCCATGCTCGGCGCCCCGGTCGGCTTCATCGGCGGCTGCATCGCCGGCTTCCTCGCCATGGGCGCCGTCGGCACCCTCCTCGGCCAGATCTTCGTGACCGCCCCCGTCGCGATCGGCGCAGCCATCCAGTACTTCACCACCATCAACGCCCCCTTCGTCGCCCCTCCCGCGCCTGCCAAGTAGGCAACGCGCACAACCGAATACGAAGCAGAACCCCGCTCGGCATTTGCCGGGCGGGGTTTTTCGTGGTCCCGACATGCGCGAGCCCCGTCCCGGCCACAGCGGAACGGGGCTCGCCTGGACAGGCCGGCCGGCTTACGCCGTCCGCGCCTGTTGGCCTTCCTCGATCCGGGCCCGGACGAAGCGCGACACCCTGGCCAGTGCCGCTCTGCTCTCCGGCAGGCTCGGCGCGATGCTCATGAACGCGTGCACTTGTCCACGCCAGAGCTCCACCGCGTTCGGTACGCCCGCGGCGGTGAGCCGCTGGGCCATCAACTCGCAGTCGTAGCGGAGCACCTCGTCTTCGGCGGCGATCAGCAGCACCGGCGGCAGGCCCGCCAGGATCCCGTTGACCGGGGACAGCAGCGGATCGAGCTTGCCGTCGATCTCCGCGCCGATGCGGACCACGGCTTCCAGTGCCAGCAGCGGAATGTAGGGGTCGCGCCGCACATTCACGTGGGTTCGCTTCGCCGCGTAGTCCAGATCCAGCAGCGGACTCAGCCCGACCAGCCCGGCGGGTGCGGGCAGGCCCTCCTCGATCGCGCGCAGCGCGGTGGCGAAGGCCAGGTAGCCGCCCGCCGAGTCACCGGCGAAGACGATCCGGCGCGCGTCCGCACCGTGGCGCAGTAGCCAGCGGTAGGCGGTGAGACAGTCGTCGACCGAGTTGGTGATGCGCTTGCTCGGCAACTGCCGA
This sequence comes from Nocardia sp. NPDC052316, assembly GCF_044547795.1. NCBI lineage: Bacteria > Bacillati > Actinomycetota > Actinomycetes > Mycobacteriales > Nocardiaceae > Nocardia > Nocardia sp. NPDC052316. The sequence goes on along the minus strand of NZ_JBIUBB010000005.1, from coordinate 616,880 downwards.
TAGTCGACGTTCACCACGGGCAGGCCGGTGCGCCGCGCCAGGCTCGCCGCGACCGGCCGGTGGGTACGCAACCCGCAGACCGCGAATCCGCCGCCGTGCATGTACAGCAGGGCACCGTGGCGCAGTGCCCTGGCCGCGCCCGCGGGCCGCACGATCTCCATCCGGAAACCGTTGAGCGACACCTGCTCCCGATGGACGCCCTGGGGTTCGGGCCGCAACCTGGCCAGCGTGTCGATCGCCAGCGCGCCGATCGGGATGGTCGCGCGGGTGATCGGTGCGGCGCGCAATGCGGGACGGACCACGCCGAGGCAGGCCGCCAGGACCAGACGCGCGGGGGCACTCAGATTTTCCGGATTCATGACAGTGGCTGACTCGCCGATTCTGGTCGCTGCCATCGCGCACCTACCTCACCAACTGGCGCGCCGAGCCACGACCGAGCGGTCCCAGGCGAGCTGTCGGCGCTGACATCTCACACAGTGTTATTTCAGAACACCATGCATTGTGTGACCTAAGCAACAGAATCGCTGAACCGACCGCTCCGGAAACCGTGAACGCCGATTCCGTAATCAATTCGACGAGTACTCGGAACCTCGCCGACGCTCGGCGCGGGCCGAACTGGCAGACTCCTGGTCATGCGGGGCATTATCTTGGCGGGTGGCACCGGTTCCCGGTTGCACCCGATCACACGAGGGGTCAGCAAGCAGCTGGTCCCGGTCTACGACAAGCCCATGGTCTACTACCCGCTGTCCACGCTGATGCTCGCGGGCATCCGCGACATCCTCGTCATCACCACGCCCGACGACGCCGACGCGTTCGGCAGGCTGCTCGGCGACGGCGCGCAGTTCGGCCTCTCGATCAGCTACGTGGTGCAGCCCGAGCCGGACGGCCTGGCCCGCGCCTTCGTGCTCGGCGCCGACCACATCGGCACCGACAACGCGGCACTGGTGCTCGGCGACAACATCTTTCACGGCCCCGGGCTCGGCACGAGCCTGAACCGCTTCGCCGGGATCGACGGCGGCGCGGTGTTCGCCTACTGGGTGTCGGACCCCACCGCGTACGGCGTGGTCGAGTTCACCGAGGGCCGCGCGGTGTCGATCGAGGAGAAGCCGAAGACGCCGCGCTCGAACTACGCCATCCCCGGCCTGTACTTCTACGACAACGATGTGGTCGAGATCGCGCGCACGCTGAAGCCTTCCGCGCGCGGCGAATACGAGATCACCGACATCAATCGGGCCTACCTGGAACAGGATCGGCTGCGGGTCGACGTGCTCGCGCGCGGCACGGCCTGGCTCGACACCGGCACCTTCGATTCACTGCTCGACGCCGCCAACTACGTGCGCACCATCGAGGAGCGGCAGGGCCTCAAGATCGGCGTGCCGGAGGAGGTGGCCTGGCGGATGGGCTACATCGACGACGAACAGCTGTGCAAGCTGGCCGAACCGCTGACCCGCTCCGGCTACGGCAGCTACCTGCTCGACATCCTCGAACGCGGCCGGGACTGGTGAGCATGGAGTTCAGGGAGCTCGATGTCCCCGGCGCCTGGGTGATCACCCCGCGCCAGCTCGGCGACGGTCGCGGCATGTTTCTCGAGGGGTTCAAGGCCTCGGAGTTCGAGAAGGTGACGGGCCGGCCGTTCGATCTGCGCCAGGTGAACTGCTCGGTCTCGGCCGCCGGTGTGCTGCGCGGCATCCACTACACCGAGGATCCGCCGGGGCAGGCGAAGTACGTCACCTGTGTGCGCGGTGCGTTTCTCGACGTGGTCGTCGACCTGCGCCCGGGTTCACCCACCTACGGGCGCTGGGACAGCGTGGTGCTCGACGACGTCGACCGGCGCTCGATGTTCCTGTCCGAGGGACTCGGCCACGCGATCCTGTCGCTGGAGGACAACTCCACCGTCACCTATCTGTGCTCGCTCGAGTACACGCCCGAATTCGACAGGGACATCGACGCTTTCGATCCTCGGCTGGGCATCGACTGGCCGACGGTCGGCCGCGACGGTCGGCCGCTGACCTTCATCCGTTCGGCCAAAGACACTGCCGCACCGCCCTTTTCCTGAGTAACACCAAGCAGGCCGGCACCACCTCGCGGTGGCACCGGCCTGCTTCTCCTGTCGGCTGTCGGAGGTCAGCCGACGAGCTCCAGCTCGGGCTCCGGTGCCCGCTCGACCTGCTTCGCGCGCTTGCCGAAGAAGGCCGAAAGGGCAACCAGCGCACCGACGATGGAGACGGCCGCAGCGAAGATCAGGCCGGGACGGTAGGTGTCGAGCATCGCGGTGGGCGAGGTGTCGCCGTGGCTGCCCGACGCGATGATCGCGGTGGTCACCGCGAGCACGATGGCCGCACCGACCTGCATCGAGGTCTGCAGCACGCCCGCAGCGAGACCCTGCTCGTCGTCGTCGATCCCGTTGGTCGCCTGAATGTTGATGGCGGGGAAGCCGACCCAGCCGATGCCGATCAGCATGATCGCGGGCAGCAGCATCGTCCAGTACGACGGGGCGGTGTCCAGTCGCAGGAACATCAGGTAGCCGACGGCCATCACGGCCATGGTGACGCCGATGATCGGGCCGGTGCCGAACCGGTCGACCAGCTTGTCGGAGAACACCGCGGACAACGCGACCATCAGACCGACCGGCAGCAGCGCCATCGACAGCTTCAGCGGCGACCAGCCCAGGGTGTCCTGCATGTACAGCGTCACGATGAACTGCCAGCTGAAGTAGGAACCGGCCACCGCGACGATCGCCAAGCTGGCGCGGACCAGCGACACCTTGCGCAGGATGCCGAGCCGGACCAGCGGGTGCTTGACCCGCTTCTCCACCGCGACGAAGCCGACGAACAAGACCAGCACCGCGGCGAACGACCCGAGGGTGCGTGCGGACGCCCAGCCCGCTTCCGGCGCAGTGACGACGGTGTAGACCAGCAGCAGCATCGCGGCGGTGGACAGCAGCGCGCCGAACAGGTCGTGGCCGCCTTCCTCGGCGGGCTTGTCCTTGGGCACCAGCACCCACGCGGCGGCCAGCGCGGCCAGCGCGATCGGGACCGGCAGCAGGAAGGTCCAGCGCCAGCCGACCCCGGTCATCAAGCCACCGAACAGCAGACCGGACGAGTAGCCGCCCGCGCCGAACACGGTGTAGATGGACAGCGCCTTGTTACGGGCCGGGCCCTCGGCGAAGTTGGTGGTGATGATCGACAGGCCGGTCGGCGCGGTGAACGCGGCGGCCAGACCCTTGATGAATCGGGTGAGGATGAGCAGCGGCCCCGAGCTGACCAGACCACCGGCCAGCGAGGCGATGGCGAAGACGGCCAGTGCGATCAGGAAGACCTTGCGGCGACCGAACAGGTCGGCGGTGCGGCCGCCGAGCAGCAACAGGCCGCCGTAGCCGAGGATATAGCCGCTGACCAGCCACTGCAGGGTCGAAGTCGACAGATCCAGTTCATTGCCGATGGACGGCAGTGCTACGCCGATCATCGAGACGTCGAGGCCATCGAGGAACAGCACGATGCACAGCGTGATCAGCATGCCCCAAAGCCGGGTTGTCCATATGTTCGCGTCGGTCGCGGAGGCGGCCGCGGGGGTTGCCGGTGAAGTCATGCGGAGTACGTTACATGCGCACGCATTAAATGCCAACACATTTAATGCAGTTGCATGGACCTCGATGGGCCACTAGGATGGGGCCATGTCGAACCCGTCGGCAATCGAGACAGCCCGGCGCACCGTCGCGCCGACCGGGCTGGTTGGCGAGTGGCGAGAGCTACTCGACCGGCATGCGACGGTGAGTTGCGCACTGGAAAAAGCGCTACAGGGACAGCATCAGATCGGACTCAGCGAGTTCGAGACGCTGGACCGGCTGGTCGACGCCAACTGTGGCGACTATCGAATGAGCGATCTGGCCAACGACATCTACCTGAGCCAGAGCGCCCTCTCGCGTGCGGTGGCCCGGCTGGAGCGCGACGGACTCGTCTCGCGCACCATGTGCCCCGAGGATCGTCGCGCCGTGTTCGTCTGCCTCACCGAGAAGGGTCACGAGGTCTACCAGCAGGCGCTGCCCACCCACCGTGCGGTGCTGAGCGACACCTGGCCCTCGCCCGGCCGGAAGTGCTGAGGCTCAGCCGAAGGTGCTGAGCCCCAGGTAATTTCAGACGGTGCAGCTCTCGCGCGCCGCTTCGATGCCGTCGCGTGCGTCCACCGCCACCGCACCCAGGTTCGCGAAAGCCCTTCGGTACCGGTCGATGTCGTTTTCCTTGTCCAGGTAGACCGGTCCGGTGAACGCCTCCACATAGACCACCGGCGGCTCGGACTGCTCGCCGACCCGCAACTCGGGGAATTCGAGCATGACGAACCGACCGGCGGCCATGCCCTCGTGGTACCCGGAATCCGTTGGCACCACCCGGATTCGCACGTTGGGCAGGTCGCACATCTGCCGCAGGTGCGCCAGCTGCCCGGCGGCCACCTCGGCCCCGCCGATGCGACGCCCGAGCACACTTTCGCTGATCACCGCGTCGAGTTGCACCGGCGCATCGGCCCGGGTGACCAGGGCCTGCCTGGCCATCCGCAGTTGAACCCGGCGATCGATCTCGCTCGCGGACATGTCGGGGCGCGCGGCGGCCAGCATCGCCCGCGTGTACGCCTCGGTCTGCAACAGGCCCGGCACCAGTTCGTTCTCGTAGGTCGACAGCCGGGACGCGGCCTCCTCGAGGCCGATGTACACCTCGAAGCCCTCGGCGATGACGTCACCGTAGGCGGTCCACCACCCCCGCGCCTTGGTCTCCCGCGCCAAGGCGGTGAGCGGGCCGATCAGGTCGGACGGCGCGCCGTACACCTTGCACATCGCCTCGACATCGAGGCTGCGCAAGGAGGTCTGGCCCGTCTCGATCCGCCAGATCTTGGCCTCCGACCACTCCAGCTGCTGAGCCGCCGTCCTGGTGGTCATCCTGGCGCGATTGCGCAGATCACGTAAGTGACGCCCCAGCTGGCGCCGGGGCATCGTCGATCCAGTGGTCCCCTGCGGTAAAGCCATAGTTGTTCCCCCCTCGTTGCCGTGCGCCGGTCGCACTGCCGAACCCCTCACGAGTTCGCCATTGTGACCATCCCTACCAGATGCTGTCATCGGAACACCGGCATCCAAACAGCATTGTTTCACAGCAAAACGGACAGAGGTCACGATGGGTGTCACAGCTAGGCCGGTGGCAAAACAACGCCAAAGGCGCTGTGCCGAGCGCGATTCGGCGCGTCTACCTGCGCGAGCCGCCCTTGCGGAAGCGCCAGAACTGCACGGCCCGAACGTCTTCGGAGAGCTGATTGACCGGCTCGGCGACATCGGACAGCGCCTGGAACAAATCGTCGGCCAGGTCGCTGATGTGCTCCACCCTGGTCGCCAACCGGGACGCGTTCACCAGGAACTCCAGCATCAGGCGCACCGCCGCCGCGATGGTCAGCCCCAACGGAACTCCGATCACCGCGGCCAGCACCCCCAGCACCGCGGAGACCCGCCACATGAGTACTGTCAGCGCGATCGGAACGGCGCAGGCGAACACCAGACCCAGGATGTAGGCCAGCGGCAGCAGCGTTCGCGTGGCAGGCCGACGGAACTGCACATCGAGCAAGCCGCGCGCCGCCTCGACACTCCACTGGCCGAAGGCGCGCGGACTCTCGAACGGCTCGGCCGGTTGCTCCTCCTCGATGGCAGCGGGCCGGGCGAACCGTCGGGTCGCTGATTCTTTCCAAGTGATCCACCGCGATTCGGCCTCGTACCCCTGCGGGTCGGGCGGCGCCGTCCCCTTGCCCGCGCCGGTGGACTCATCGCTCATGGTCGAAATCCTCCCCGCAATCCCACCGCCGAGCCAGCCGGAACTCCGAGCGCAGACCACATCAGTCCCATAATCCTCAGCGGTCTCGCAGTAATGACACAGCGAAAGGACAGGTCAGCCGCCCAAAGTAGCGGCGGGACAACAAAATTTGAGAAGTTCGAGCAACGTCATAGCAATTTGCTTTCAAGAGCACCTGAAAGAGACGTAGCCAACACTGGCAAAGAAGTTTCGAAGATCGCGTAACGCTGCGGACAGCTGGCACCGATACGACCCATGAATGCAGGACCCAGATCTACCGGGGAATGGAGAGAACAGTGCGCACCACGTTTCCGACTTCCGTCTCGGCGGCCGCTATGACCGCCGCTGCGCAGGACTACACCCAGCGCGGATGGACGGTCGCAGAAACGGCCAACGGTCTCTGCCTGATCACCGATGACGACCTTTCGGCCATCGAGGTCAGCGGCGAGCTGGCCGGCGAGGTTCGCCGCTTTTTGCGGGCGAACAATCTTTCCGGCCCGGTCATCGAACTGCCCGGCGCGGAGCGTCGCGAGATCCACCTGGTCACCGGCGTCCGCAAGGCCGCAATGGCGCTCGAGGCGCTCACCGCCGCGGGTGCCATCGTGCACACCGACGGCGCGACCGTGCCGCTGCCGCCCACCCACCTGCTGGCCGGTTCGGCCTGCTGGGGCGTCGCCCCGGGCGAGGCCCGCTGGGTTCCGCCGGTGGTCGCGATCGGCGCCGCTGTCCGGGCTGCGACCGCGCAGAAGCGCGACCAGCTCACCAGCGTCGCCTGCTGAAGGTTTGAACGACGGCCGGGAGCCCCGGCCGCACGACCGATATCCGATTCGCGTCGACAGTCCCGGCGCTCCGGTATCGGTCGTTCTGCTTCCAGCAGTAACCCGCCGATACGATCCGCAGTCGCGCTGGACACCCGCACCACGTCTTCGACGCCAGAAGACGGGTAGCGGGTATCGGTCGTTGTAGCCGCCACCCACACCGCATATCCCGCGTTCTCTTTTCAGACCGGCCATAGCGCGGGAGGATGTGGCATGGCCTCGATCACGGATGCACGCAACCTGTTGCGCACCTGCCCGCTCTGCGAGGCCGTGTGCGGACTCGAACTCACCCTCGACTCCGATGATCATGTGACCTCGGTCCGCGGCGACAAGCAGGACCCGTTCAGCAAGGGTTTCCTCTGCCCCAAGGGAGCGAGTTTCGGCCATCTCGACGAGGATCCCGATCGGGTGACCGAGCCGATGATCCGCGACCGGGCCACCGATACCTGGCGGACCGCGTCGTGGAACGAAGCCTTCGATCTGATCGCGGAACGCTTTCCCGCGGTGCTCGCCGAACACGGAAAACAGGCCGCGGCAGCCTATTTGGGCAACCCGAACGCACACACGGTGGCCGGGGCGCTCTATGTGCCCGTGCTGCTGCGCGCGTTGAGTACCAAGAACCTTTTCTCGGCGAGTACCGCCGACCAGATGCCCAAGCAGGTGGCCAGCGGGCTGATGTTCGGCGATCCGCTGACGGTGCCGGTCCCGGACCTGGATCGCACCGATTATCTGCTGATGCTCGGCGCCAACCCGCTGGAGTCGAACGGTTCGCTGTGCACCGCACCGGATTTCCCCGGGCGGTTGAAGGCGTTGCAGCGCCGCGGCGGCCGGTTCGTGGTGGTGGACCCGCGCGTCACCCGGACCGCGAAGCTGGCCGACGAGCACCTGTTCATCCGGCCGGGCAGCGATGCGTATCTGCTGTTCGGCATCGTGCACACGCTGTTCGCAGAGCAGCTCACCGACGTGCGGGTCGAGGTCGCCGGGCTCGACGAACTGCGTACGGCCGCAGCGGCCTTCAGTCCGGACTCGGTGGCGGTACGCACCGGGGTGCCCGCCGCGACGGTGATCCGCCTCGCGCGCGAACTCGCCGCCGCACCGACCGCGGCGGTGTACGCCAGGATCGGCACCTGCACAGCGGAGTTCGGCACGATCACCCAGTGGCTCGTCGATGCGATCAACGCGTTGACCGGCAACCTGGACGCGCCGGGCGGGGCGATGTTCGCCACCGCGGCGGCGGGCGGCATCCCGCGCAGCAGGCCGTTCCGGCTCGGCCGCTGGACCAGCCGGGTACGCGGACTGCCCGAGGCAATGGGCGAACTGCCGGTCGCGACCCTGGCCGACGAGATCCTCACCCCGGGCGAGGGGCAGATCCGCGCCCTGGTGACGGTCGCGGGCAACCCGGTGCTCTCCGCGCCGAGCGGTGCCCGGCTCGACGCCGCCTTCGCCCAGCTCGACTTCATGGTCAGCGTTGACCGCTACCGCAACGAGACCACCAGGCACGCCGACGTGATCCTGCCGCCGCCGCGACCGGTGCAGTCACCGCACTACGACTTCGCCCTGCTGCAGTTCGCGGTGCACAACTACGCCCGCTACTCCCGGCCGCTGGTGCCACTCGGCGACCGCCCGTCGGAGTCGGCGGTGCTGGCGCGGCTGGCCGCGGCGGTCTCGGGCATGCCGCACGAGGGTGCCGACGGGGTGGACCCGCTCACCGGGGTGGACGAACTGATCATCGCCGGCACGCTACAGAAGGCCGGAATGGCCGACCGGCGCGACGAATTGATCGGTGAGGGCACCACCGAACAGCGTCTGGATCTGATGCTTCGCCTCGGGCCGTACGGCGAGTGGAACGGGGGCACGCTGAATCTGCAAGTGCTGCTCGACAATCCGCACGGCATCGACCTCGGGCCGTTGCGGCCGAAGCTGCCCGGCGCCCTGCGCACCGAGTCGAAGAAGGTGGAGCTCGCCCCGCGGCAGTTGCTCGACGATGTGGCCAGGATGCGGGCCCGGCTGGCCGATACCGCGCCGGACGTGGTGCTGATCGGGCGGCGTCAGCTGCGGTCCAACAACAGCTGGATGCACAACATCGGCCAGCTGGTGAGCGGGTCGAATCGCTGCACGCTGCATATCAATCCAGCCGATGTGGCTCGGCTCGGGCTCGGCGAGCACGCGGTGGTGAAGTCGGCGGCGGGCACGCTGACGGTGCCGCTGGAGCCGACCGAGACGATCATGCCCGGCGTGGTGAGCCTGCCACACGGCTGGGGTCACACCGAAAGCACGCAGACGGTCGCGCGGGCGCACGCCGGGGTCAATGCCAATGTGCTGACCGATGATTCGGTGGTCGACGTGCCCTCGGGCAACGCCGTCTTCAACGGCGTCCCGGTGACGCTGACCCCGGCGTGACGCGCGACCGGACACCCTCTCCGGTACGTCGACCGGCCGCATACCATTCCGGCCGGTCGGCTTGTAGCTAAGTTTCGGAATCCCTTGCGCTAACTACGCATTCGGGGCATTCTCAACGTGGATTTCGTAGTGTTGCCAGGCCGAACGGACTTAACATGGACAGGATTTCGGTTTAGTCGCGGGGCTCAACGCCGAACCCTCGCAGGATCCGGATTCCGGCTACCAGAGGGTGACGAGAATGCCCAGTACGCAGTGCGGCAGTGACGGCGAGCACGAGCTACAGGAGCGGTACGGCACACAGGACAGAGCGGCGCGTTTCTACCACGACCAGGTGCTCGAGCAGCTCAATCCCACGATGATCGAGTTCATCGCCCGGATGGACATGGCCTTCATCGCCACCTCGGACAAGCACGGCGAGTGCGACTCGACCTTCCGGGCGGGCGAACCCGGCTTTCTGCACGTCATCGACGAACGCACGATTGCGTACCCCGAATACCGCGGCAACGGCGTGCACGCCAGCCTGGGCAACATCCTGGAAAACCCGCACGTAGGCATCCTGCTAATCGATTTCGTGCGCGATCTGATCGGCCTGCACATCAACGGATCGGCCCGCATCATCTCGGACGCCACCTTGCGCAACGCGGTGTCCGGCCTGCCCGAGAACCCCAAGGGCCGCACCGCCGAACGCTGGGTGGTGGTCGACGTCGAAGAGGCCTACATCCACTGCCGCAAGCACATTCCACACCTCGTCCCCGCCGACCGCGAACGCCGCGACTGGGGCACCGACAACGTCCGCGCCAAGGGCGGCGACTACTTCGGTGCCAAAGCACAGAGCGGCGACCGGGTCGAGGTGGCCGCGCTGGTCACCCGCTGATCGAGCAGGCCTAGTGGATCTTGAAGATCACCAGGCGCTGGACGACGAAGTTGATGACGGTGGCGGTGCCCTGGGCGACGACGAAGGCGAGCAGCTGGCGCCAGACGGCGTCGGGCAGGGCTTCGTAGAGCACCGCGTTGATACCCACCTGGACGGCGAAGGTGACCGCGTAGAGGATCACCACGGCGACGAACCGGGCTCGGCTCGGCGCCGCCTGGAAGGTCCACCGGCGGTTGATCAGGTACGCCGTGGTGGTGCCCGCGATGAAGCTGAGCGACTTCGCGGCCTCGCGCGGCAGCCCGAGCACGTTGAACAGCAGGCTGTACAGCCCGAAGTCGACGACCGCCGACAGACCGCCGGTCAGCGTGAACCGGACGATCTGGGTCTTCAGGTCGACGTCGGTACCGCCCGGCTCGTCGACCAGCGGCAGCTCGGCCGGGAGCGGCAGGTGGGGTTCGGCATGCACGCGACGAGCGTAGCGGTCACCAAAACGATATGTAGATCACTACTCCGGAGTAAGAGACCTCGACCGGATGTCCGGTCATACCTGTAGCCTCTATCCCGATGTCCACGAAAGCTCCGACCGCCACCACGACAACCGGTAACGAGAGCGGCACCACCGTCACAAACGATGGGGCCGACGCCGGGAACGCGTTCGCATTGCCGACGCACACCCGCACGTTGACCGGGTGGGGTCGCACCGCACCAACCTCTTCCGAAGTGCTCTCGACCAGCGATCCCGAACTGATCGCCAAGGCCGTCGCCATGGTCGCCGAGGACAACGACTCCAAGCCACCGCACCTGCGCCGCGGCGTCATCGCGCGCGGGCTCGGGCGCTCCTACGGCGACCACGCGCAGAACGCGGGCGGGCTGGTCGTCGATATGACGGCGCTGAACCACATCCACCGGATCGACCGCGATACGCGGATCGTCGACGTGGACGGCGGCGTCAGCCTGGACCAGCTCATGAAGGCGGCACTGCCGTTCGGGCTCTGGGTCCCGGTGCTGCCTGGCACCCGCCAGGTGACGATCGGCGGCGCGATCGCCTCCGACATCCACGGTAAGAACCATCACAGCGAGGGCAGCTTCGGCAACCACGTGCGCTCGATCGATCTGCTGACCGCCGATGGGCAGGTGCAGCACATCACCCCGAAGCGCAACGCCAAGCTGTTCTGGGCGACCGTCGGCGGCAACGGGCTGACCGGCATCATCCTGCGCGCGACCATCGAGATGACGCCGACGGAGTCGGCGTACTTCCTCAACGATGGTGTGAAGACCACCACGCTCGACGAGACCATCGCGGCACACAGCGACGGCAGCGAGGCGAACTACACGTATTCGAGCGCGTGGTTCGACGTGATCAGCCCGCTGCCGAAGCTCGGCCGGGCCACCATCACCCGCGGCAGGCTGGCCAAGGTCGACGAGCTGCCCAAGCGTCTGCGCAAGAAGCCGCTGAAATTCGATGCGCCGCAGCTGATGACCGTGCCCGACATCTTCCCGAACTGGACCATGAACAAGCTCACGCTGCGGTCCATCGGCGAGGCGTACTACGCCATGGGCGGCAACTACACCGGCAAGGTGCAGAACCTGACGCAGTTCTATCACCCGCTGGACATGATCGCGGAGTGGAACCGTGGCTACGGTTCCAACGGATTCCTGCAGTACCAGTTCGTGGTGCCGACCGAGGCGGTCGAGGAGTTCAAGCGGATCATCATCGATATCCAGGGGTCCGGGCACTACTCGGCGCTCAACGTGTTCAAGCTGTTCGGCGCGAGCAACCCGGCGCCGCTGAGCTTCCCGATGCCGGGCTGGAACATCTGCGTCGACTTCCCGATCAAACCGGGTTTGAACGAGCTGGTCAGCGAGCTGGACCGGCGGGTGCTCGAGTTCGGCGGCAGGCTGTACACCGCGAAGGACTCGCGGACCACCGCGGAGACGTTCCACCAGATGTACCCGCGGATCGACGAGTGGATCAAGATCCGCCGAACCGTCGATCCCACAGGCGTTTTCATGTCCGATATGGCGAGAAGGCTGGAGCTGCAGTGATCAATGCCGTAGGAAACCCGCAGGCCATCCTGCTGCTCGGCGGGACCTCCGAAATCGGCCTGGCGATCTGCGCGGAATACCTGAAGAAGGGCCCCGCGCGCATCGTGCTCGCGGCGCTGCCCAACGATCCGCTGCGCGAGGAAGCGGTCGCGCAGATGAAGGCGGCGGGTGCGAGCCAGGTCGACGTCATCGACTTCGACGCCCTCGACACCGACAGCCACCCGAAGGTGATCGACGCGGCGTGGGACGGCGGCGACGTCGATGTCGCCATCGTCGCGTTCGGGCTGCTCGGCAATGCCGAGGAGCTGTGGCAGGACCAGCGCAAGGCCGTGCAGATCGCCGGAATCAACTACACCGCCGCGGTGTCGGTCGGCGTGCTGATCGGCGAGAAGATGAAGGCGCAGGGCTACGGCCGGATCATCGCCATGTCCTCGGCGGCCGGTGAGCGGGTGCGCCGCTCGAACTTCGTCTACGGCTCGACCAAGGCCGGCCTGGACGGGTTCTACCTCGGCCTCGGCGAGGCGCTGCGGCCGTTCGGCCCGCGCGTGCTGGTCATCCGGCCCGGTCAGGTGCGCACCAAGACCACCATCGACGCCTGGGCCTCGGCCGGCGTCAAGGAGGCTCCGCTCACCGTCGACAAGGAAGACGTTGCGGCGCTTGCGGTTTCGGCTTCCCAGCGGGGCAAGGACCTGATCTGGGCACCCGGCGCATTCCGCTACGTGATGATGATCTTGCGCCACATCCCGCGCCCGATCTTCCGCAAGCTGCCCATCTGAGTTTTTGCTGCCTGCCGCACCTCGATCCGACCCCGCACCTGGTAAGCGGGTCGGCGAGGTGCGGTTTTCGTTTCGCCACGACCGGCACATGTCGCCGCATCCGCAGCCGGACCTGGCAGCATGATCGCCGATCCCCCGCACGCTCTCGATCCGAGACCGTGCGGCGCCGACGCGAATGCTCAGCCCGAGTGAACCCGGAGATGCCATGCGAGTAGTCCGAGAATGCCGCACCGGCACGGCGTGCCCGGCGCACGTCCAGGCCGCCGGAGTTGGCCGATGACGGCCACGGTCGCCGAGCGGGGCGAGGCACCCGCTCCCGTGCGTGGGCGAGGTGCGTTGCTGCTCAGGCACATCGGGTCCGGTGTTGGCGAGGCGCTGATGGCAACGTTGGTCGCCATCGCGGTGACCACGGTGGGGCTCGTGGCGTTTTCGATGGTGCAGTGGCCCGCGTTCAACTCCTCCAATGTGACTCGGGCATTGACGACCGTGGGGCAGGTCGTCGCCGCGGTTTTCGTGGTCGCGGCCATCGCGCTGGTTCGACACGGGGACCGTGGCAACTGGTTCACGCGGCCGTGGGTCGCGAAAGTGCTTTCTTGGGTTGGCATTTCGACGTTTGTCACCTGCACCCTCGGCATGCCGTTGGCGGCGACCAAGCTGTATCTGTTCGGTGTCTCGGTGGATCAGGAGTTCCGTACCGAATACCTGACCCGCCTCACCGACTCGGCCGCACTGCACGACATGACCTACGCGGATCTGCCGCCGTTCTATCCGGCAGGCTGGTTCTGGATCGGCGGACGGGTCGCGAACGTGCTCGGCATGGACGGCTGGGAGGCGTTCAAGCCGTATGCGATCGGGTCGATCGCGGTGGCGGCGGTGGTCTCGCTCGTGCTGTGGTCCAAGCTGATTCGCGCGGACTGGGCGATCGCGGTCACGGCGGCGGTCACCGCGCTCGCGGTGGCATACGCCGCGCCGGAGGCGTACAGCTCGGTGATCGTCATCCTGCTGCCGCCCGCGCTCGTCCTCGCGTGGGGCGCGCTGCACCGGCCGGCCGAAGCGACCGCCGGACGCGGCACCGCAGGCGGTTGGGGCGCGGTGGTCGGCACCGGACTCTTCCTCGGCGTGGCGGCGAGCTTCTACACCCTCTACTTCGCCGTCGCGGCCTTCGCCGTCGGCCTGATGGGTCTGGCGTCCGCCTGGCTCGCGGGGCGCGAACAGCGGCTCGCCGGTCATCCTCGGCGGGCGCGCACCGCCGAGAGCGTGGCGCGGCCGGCGTGGCGGGCCGCCGTCCCGCCGCTGGTGCGGCTGGTGGTGATCGCCGCGATCGCCGCGGTAGTCGCGCTGATCGTGTGGCTGCCAATCCTGTTGAAGGCATTGGACGGGGTACCGACGAGATCCGGTTCGGCGTTCCACTACCTGCCGGAGGGCGGTGCCGAGCTGGCGTTCCCGATGGCGGAGTTCTCGTTGCGTGGCGCGCTGTGCCTGGTCGGGTTGATCTGGCTGGTGGTGCGGGCGGCGTCGTCGCGACGGGCGCAGGCGCTCGGCATCGGCGTGGTCGCGATCTACCTGTGGACGCTGCTGTCGATGACGGCTACCGCGGCGGGCACCACCCTGCTGTCGTTCCGACTGGAGCCGGTCCTGCTGGTCCTGCTCGCGGCGGCGGGCGCCTTCGGCTTCGTCGAGGGCGCGCGGGCCATCTATCAGGCCATCGGCGAGCCCAGCCGGTTCCGGCTCGCGGCGGTGGCCGTCGCCGTCGTCGGCGCGCTGGCGTTCACCCAGCAGATCCCGCACATTCTGGGGCCGGAGATCACCACCGCGTACACCGACACCGACGGTGACGGCGTCCGCGCGGATCAACGCCCGCCCTCGGCCGTCGCGCACTACCGGGCGGTGGACGCGGCGCTCACCGCGCAGACCGGGCGCCCGCGCTCGGACACGGTGGTCCTCACCGCCGACACCAGCTTCCTGTCCTTCTACCCGTACTACGGCTTCCAGGCGCTCACCTCGCACTACGCCAACCCGCTCGCCGACTTCGCGGGCCGGGCCGCGACCATCGAGGGCTGGAGCAAGCTGAAGTCCTCCGGTGCGCTGCTGGACGCCATGGCCGCCTGCCCGTGGCGCGCCCCGGACGCCTTCCTGTTCCGGCGCGCCGATGACGCCTACACCTTGCGCCTCGCCAAGGACGTCTACCCGAACGATCCCAATGTCGAGCGCTACACCGTCAGTTTTCCCAAGGAGCTCTTCGCCGACCCGCGCTTCACGACTACCGACATCGGGCCGTTCGCGCTGGTCACTCTCCGCCGGTAGCGCAGCTCCGCATGGAACATCTCAGATGCGCGTCCTCACCTGCGCGTCTGCGATGTCCCGCGCGCCCGTCAGCCCCCGTTGCCAGGCACAACACAGCCTGTTCGGTTACCGTGGGCGGCTGAGTTAGAGCTAGCTAGTAGGAGAAGTTTGCAGGTGGTACGGGTAGAGCAGGTCGATTCGGGCGGTTTGGACGGGTCGGTTGTCGGGGTCGCGAGCAGGGAATCCATCGCGACCGGAGTGCTCACCAAGGGCCCGTCGGCCCCGGTTCGCAGGCGAAGACTCCCCCGTGTCCGGGTCAACCGGTTCGACCTGTTCGCCGGGCTCGGCTACCTCGCGCTGGCCACCTTGGTCCTGTCCGGGCAGTGGCGCAATACGCAGAGCGGGTACCTGATCAAGAGCGGTCAGGACCAGACGATGTGGGAGTGGTTCTTCGCGGTCACCGCGCACTCGGTGGCGAATCTGGAGAATCCGCTCGGCACGAACCTGCAGAACTTCCCCGCCGGGGTGAACATGATGGCCAACACGGCCATGTTCGGGGTCGGGGTGCCGTTCACGCCGATCACCCTGATGTTCGGGCCGACGGTGACGTTCGTGCTCGTGCTCACCCTCGGCCTGGCCGCCACCGCGCTCGGCTGGTATTGGCTGTTCTCCAGAGAACTCGTCGAATCCAAGTTCGCGGCGAGCCTCGGCGGGCTGTTCTGCGGCTTCGCGCCCGCGATGATCTCGCATGCCAACGCCCACCCCAATTTCGTTGTGCTGGTGCTTCTTCCGGTCATCGCGGGACACCTGATCCGGATGGCGCGGCGGGCCGACGCGGTGGGGGCGCGCGGGCGGATCCGGGATGCCGTCGTGCTCGGTTTGCTCGTCGCGATGCAGATCGCGCTGGGCGAGGAGCCGCTGCTGATCTTCGCGCTGGCGTTCGGGCTCTTCGCGGTCGTGTACTACCTGCACACACCGCGGCTCGGGCTGCGCGCGTTGCGCCGGGTCACGCCGACGGTGCTGCTCGCGGCGGCGCTCACCCTGGTGCTCACCGCGATACCGCTGTGGTGGCAGTTCTTCGGGCCGCAGAGTTACCGATCGATCGATCACGGGCCGATGGGCAACGACCTGAAGGCGATCGTGCAGTTCCCGTCCGAGTCGCTTGGCGGGATATTCTCGCCCGGCCAGTACGTGGCGATCAACGAGACCGAGCAGAACGCCTACTTCGGCTGGCCGCTGCTGCTGCTCGTCGCCGCCACCGCCACCCTGCTGTGGCGGGATCGACTGGTGCGCGCCGCGGGCGCGGTGATCGCGGTGTTCGGGGTGCTCTCGCTCGGTGCGGTCGCCATGCTGGGCAAGCGCAGCACCGGCGTCGAATTGCCTTGGCGCTGGGCCGAAAAGGTTCCGCTGCTCAACACGGTGCTGGAGTCCCGGCTCACCATGGCGGCGATCCCCGCCATCGCGGTGATCCTGGCACTGGCGAGCGATCGGGCCGTCCGGGCGTGGCGCGAGTCACCGGTCGACTGGCGACCGCTGGCCTGGTTCGGCACGCTCGCGTGCGTGTTGCTGCCGCTGGTGCCGACGGTGCTGCCGGTGATCGAGCGCGCGCCGACGCCGGAGTTCTTCGCGGGCGGCGCGGTGCGCGAGTACGTCCGCGACGGATCGGTGGTCATGGTGCCGCCGCCGCGCCCCGCCGACGCGCGGGCGTTGCGCTGGCAGGCCGACGCGGGGTTCGACTTCCCACTGGCCGGCGGGTACTTCGTCGGGCCGACCGGGACGCAGAAGAAAGGCATCTACGGCCCGGAGCTGCGCCCGACCACCGCGCTGCTCGTGCAGGCGCAAGACACCGGAATCGTGCCGCCGATCGGTGCCGAGGAACGCGCGCAACTGCAGAACGACCTGAACTTCTGGCAGGCCGACGTGCTGGTGCTGCCCGCAACCGCGAACGGCGACACGCTGTCGGCCACCGTGACGCGGTTGCTCGGCTTCGGCCCGATCCGGGTGGACGACGTGTGGATTTGGAACGTTCGCGCGCTGCGGTGAGCGCCGGTAACAGTGGTGATCACCGGGTCCGGCCCATCGGGTAGCTAGCATCAACCCCCGTGCGACCGGACCGATCAACTCGAGCGTTCACCCGTTACCGCCTGATCGCCCTCGTCTCCGGGTTCCTGGGATTCGTGCTGGCGCTGCTGACACCGCTGTTGCCGGTGCGGCAGGACCAGGCCACGCTGGACTGGCCACAGGCCGGGGTCGGCAGCGTCGAGGCGCCGCTGGTGTCGTATCAGCCACTGCGGCTGACCGCGACGCTGCCGTGCTCGGTCATCCAGGCGGTGGGGACGGGCACGGTGGTGTCCACCGTGCCGGTCGCCTCGGGCCAGGCCGCCAGCAAGGGGCTGGTCGTCTCGGTCACCGACGACACGCTGTCGGTGGTGCTGCGCGACGTTCCGCTGCTGTCCGCGCCGGTCGCCGAGATCACCGCGGCGGGCTGCACCGCACTCACCGTCGACTCGACCGCCACCGCGACGACCACGGAGATCACCGGGGCGTCCCGGCAGGACGGAACGCCCTTCCGTAACACCGTGACTCGCGACATCCGCCCGCAGGTGGTCGGGGTGTTCACCGATCTGGCGGCCGATCGGTTGGCCGATGCCAGGGTGCACGCCGACATCGACTCCCGGTTCTCCTCGTCGCCGACGGTGCTGAAGCTGGCGGCGATCGTCGCGGCCGTGCTGTGCACCCTCATCGCGCTGATCGCACTGCACCTGCTGGACACCAGCGACCGGCGCCGGGCCCGCCGGTTCCTGCCCGCGCACTGGTGGCGGTTCACCGTGACCGACGGCGTGGTGCTCGGCACGCTCGGCCTGTGGCACTTCATCGGCGCCAACACCTCCGACGACGGCTACATCCTGAACATGGCGCGGGCCTCCGGGCACGCCGGGTACATGGCGAACTACTACCGCTGGTTCGCGGTGCCCGAGGCGCCGTTCGGCTGGTCCTACGAGGTACTCGCCTGGATGACCCGGATCTCCGATGCCTCGCCGTGGATGCGGCTGCCCGCCGTGCTCGCCGGCGTGGTCTGCTGGCTGGTGATCAGCCGGGAAGTGTTGCCGCGCCTGGGTGCTCGGGTGCGGCGGAACAAGGTCGCGCTGTGGACGGCCGGGCTGGTGTTCCTCGCGTTCTGGCTGCCCTATGACAACGGGCTGCGGCCCGAACCGCTGATCGCGGCGGGTGCGCTGCTCACCTGGTGCTCGATCGAACGGGCCATCGCCACCGGGCGGTTGCTGCCCGCGGCGGTCGCGGTGTTGATCGCGGGGTTCTCGCTGGCCGCCGGGCCCACCGGGCTCATCTGCATCGCTGCGTTGATCGCGGGATCGCGGCCGGTGTTGCAGATCATCATCAAGCGGGCGCGCGGGGTGGTGCCCGCGGTCGGCGGTGGTGTGGCCGAAAGCCCAACGGGGGCAATGGGGCTCGAGCCTGCGGGTTCGCCGACTACGCCCGCGGATACGGGGACCGAGGCGGCGAACAGTGCGACCACGAAGTCAGGGGCACACGAGTCCCCGCGACCTTCCTGGGCGACAACGCTCTTCCGCTATCTGGCACTGCTCGCACCCGGCCTTTCCGCCGGAACCCTCGTGCTGGTGGTGGTTTTCGCCGATCAGACCCTCTCCACCGTGCTGGAAGCCACCCGGGTGCGCACCATCGTCGGGCCGAACGTGGCCTGGTTCGACGAACGCACGCGATGGGATTCGCTGCTGATGCTCTCCCCGGACGGGTCGCTGGCGCGGCGGTTCGGCGTGCTGGTCATGCTGCTGTGCCTGCTCGTCTGCGTGCTCCAGGTGCTGCGCAAGGGTCGCATCCCCGGCACCTCGCGCGGACCGTCGGTGCGGATTCTCGGCATCGTGTTCGCGTCGCTGGTCCTGATGATGTTCACGCCGACCAAGTGGACGCACCACTTCGGTGTGTACGCAGGCTTGGCCGGATCGCTGGCCGCGCTCGCGGCAGTCGCGGTGGGCAGCGAGGGAATTCGCTTGCCGCGCAACCGGGCGCTGTTCGCGGCGGCGGTGCTCTTCCTGCTCGCGATCACCTTCACCGGGTCCAACGGCTGGTGGTATGTGTCCAGCTACGGGGTGCCGTGGTGGGACAAGGCGCCGCTGTTCGCGGGCAAGGGCTTCTCCACGCTGTTCCTGGGGCTCAGCGGGGTGGCGCTGGTGGTCGCCGTCTGGCTGCACTATCGAGAGCCGTACCGCCGGGCTCGCACGGCGCCCAAACGATTCGATCGATTCGCGACCGCACCGCTGACCATCGCCGCGGCGGTTCTGGTGTTGTTCGAGGTGATGTCGCTGGCCAAGGCGGCGGTCGCGCAGTACCCCGCGTACTCGGTGGCAAAGTCGAATCTCCAGTCATTGACGGGTGATCCGTGCGCGCTGGCCAACGAGGTGCTGGTGGAGACGGACACCGCCAACTCGCTTCTGCTCCCCTACTCGGGCTCGCCCGCCGACGGATTAGCGGCTGAAACAAAGGGATTCACGCCCAACGGTGTCGCGAGCGACCTGACCGCCGACGCGGACGAAACCGTGGCGGGCGGCGCGAACTCGGTGAACTCCGACGCCGAGAACAAGACCACCAAGACCACCGGCGCGGGCACCGGAGGCGGCACCACCACGCAGACCGGCATCAACGGCAGCACGGTCGCCTTGCCGTTCGGCCTCGACCCGGCGACCACGCCGATCATGGGCAGCTACCAGGAGGGCGAGCAGCAGCAGGCCGCGCTGACCTCCCAGTGGTATCGCCTCGATCTGGCCGACAGTATGCGCCACGACCCCGCCTACCAGGTGCTCGCGATCACCGCGGCGGGCCGGATCAGGCATGTCGACGCCGACGGTGTGGTGACCTACGGTCAGGAGCTGCATCTCGAATACGGCGTGCGCGAGGCGGACGGCTCGGTGCGCAAGCTCGGCACGGTCGACCCGATCGACATCGGGCCCGCGCCGTCCTGGCGCAACCTGCGGGTGCCGTTGGACCAGCTGCCGGTCGAGGCGAACGCGGTGCGGCTCGTCGCGATCGACAACGACATCACGCAGAAGCAGTGGCTGGCCGTCACCCCGCCCCGGCTGCCCAAGCTGGCCCCGCTGAATTCTGTTGTCGGCTCGCATGATCCGGTGCTGCTCGACTGGCACGTCGGACTCGCCTTCCCGTGCCAGCGGCCGTTCGACCATCACGACGGCGTCGCCGAGGTGCCGAACTGGCGCATCCTGCCCGACCGGGTCGGCTCCGACGCGTCCAACGCCTGGCAGGACGACATCGGCGGCGGGCCACTCGGCTGGACCGGGCTGCTGCTGAAGTCGGAAACCATCCCCAGCTACCTCGATCACGACTGGTCGCGCGACTGGGGTTCGCTGGAGAAGTTCACCCCCTACGACCCGAAGGCCGAACCGGCTCGGATCGGCGTCACCGTCGAAACCCGCACCGGTCTGGCCACCGACGATCCGATCCGGGTCCGCTAGGTCGGCCGCCGCGCGACACCGAACCAGCCGGTTCGGTGTTGCGCTGGCGCAAAAATGTCGTAAACAGACCGGTTGGAAGCCTATTTCGCCGCACGATCGCAGGACGAAACCCACAGAAATCCGTAATCTGTGCAGTATGACGTCGACCTTCGACCACATGGATCTGCGCGATCTCGTTGGTCTCCTCACCGCCGAAGAACAGCGCGAACTGCGCCCCGCAGTGCTGCGCGTACTGGACCGCCTCCCCGCCCAGGAAGTCCTCCGCCGCGAACTCGGTCTGCGTATGACCAAGGTCTGAGCAACCCCACGGCCACTGCACCGGCGCGAAGCGATCCATACCGCACAATCCACGGTATGCCGTTGCCGCGCAACATAATCAGAGTCGCAACCCCCTAGGTTTTGTCTCCCAGGTCGACTGCGCACTGACCAACTGCGACAAAGTCGCCGACCCGGGCCGCTACGCCACCGAACCGGGCATTCTTGTTCCATACCGCCCGTCCCTTCTGGGGCGGGTTCAATTTTTTGGTCGCGCCGGAAGCACGCTGACCAAGCTGAGACACAGTCTCAAACCTGTCATCCAGCCGTCGAGTGCTGAGTCTGGCAACGCGCAGATGACGTTCTAGACCTCGGAGTCGGCTGTTACAACGCCCGGTCTCTGTCACCAACGATCACAGGCCCGTCGAGGCCGGCTGGGGTGCCGGTTCGACGGGCCTGCGGTGTTGTCGGGGTCGGTCTAGAACACCCGGAGGTTGCCTGGGGACCAGAGGCCGGAGCGGGTGGCGGTGCCGGTTTCCAGGCGGGCGGGGGTGGCATTGCGGTCGTACTGGTCGTAGCGCTCCAGGGAGCCCCAGTCGCGGGCCCAGTCGTCCTTGAGATAGGTGGGGACGGTGACGGAGTTCGCGAGCATTTGGGAGAAGCCGAGGAGCCCGCCGAACTCCTGGGCTTGCCAGGTGTTGGTGGAGGTGGTCGCCAGCGGGCGATCAGGGAGGATGCGGTAGCCGGGGACCTCCGCGACGCCGTTCTTGTGGTAGAGCGGACGCTGGCAGGGGAACTGGAGACCGACGGCCCAGTCCTCGAGCACCGGCTGATCGGGGCCGATGAAGGTGTTGAGCGACTGCAACTTCGGCATCCGCGGCGGCGTGAACGCCAGCCACTGGTCGCCGATCAGGATCGGGTCGTTGGCCACGATCCGCACCGCGTCGGCCTCCGGCGCGATCTCGGCGAGCGGGACGCGCAGGTTACGCCAGGACGGGGCCGGGCCGATATCGCGCGGCAGGTAGGTGCCGAGCTTGGCGACGCTGCCATCCGGCAGCCGCTTGCCGTAGTCGACGGTGAGCGACTGGCCGTACTCGGTGTCACCGGTGTCGTCGACCGACAGAATGCGACCGGCCGCGGAGATCACCACGAGCGGGCTGTCCGCCGAGCGCGGGGCGAGCCCGTACCAGCTCGACGTGAGATGCGCGGGCTGCTGCACATTGTCCTGGTAGCTGCCCAGGACCGGCGTGGTGGCCGGGTCGAGCCCGAACGGCAGCGCCACGGTGCTGCCGTTGACACCGCGCGCCCCCTGTCCACCGCCGGTGCCCGCGCTCTGCCCGTCGGCGAACGCGGCGCCGACGGACTGCTTCGAGGTGTTGCCGGTACCCGGCTTCACCTCCACGCTGTCGGCGGACAGATCGTTGGGCACCCCGTTCGGATCGAAGCCGACCGCGTCGACGCCGGCCAGCGGATCGTTCGGATCGGTGAGCGGGTTCGCCGGATCGGTGATCGGCTGCAGCGCACCACCGTTCGGATCCGATTCCACCAGGACGTCATTGGCGAGACCGCAGCTGCTGCCGCGCAGCGCGTCGAAGTTCGAGCGGGCCAGCGAGTACGCCGGGTACTGCGCGACCGCGCCCTTGACCAGCGACATCGCCTCTAGCAACACCATCAGTGCGGCGACAACGGTCAGCGGAATCGCGGCGAACTTGCGAATACGCTTGCCGCGCGCCGACTTCGGTGAGGCCTCCGGCTTGGCATAACCCTCACGCAGCGAGTGCCAGGCGACCAGCGCCAGCGCGAGACCGAACAAACCGAGCATCAGCGTGTTCGACTGGTAGCCGTGCAGCGAGATCCGCTTGTCGAACCACGGCACCCCGAAGCTGGACACATACCAGTAGCCGTTGATGCCGGAGAACGCGAGCGCGAGCACGAACAACAGGCCCGCCAGGAAGATCGCGCGATTCTTGCGCGCGCGCAACGCCGACGCCGAGACGGCGACCGCGGTCACCGCGGCCAGCGAACCGGCGATACCCGCGTACGCGCCGAAGTGGTGCGTCCACTTGGTCGGGTTGAACATCATGAAGAAGACGGTGCCGAAGACGACACCCATCAACCGCCAAGTCGGCCCGCTCGCGATGCCGGGAACCTGCCTGCGCCGCAACAACACCAGCATGGTGGTGAACAGGCACAGCAGCATCACCAGGAACGCGAACCGGCGGGCCAGCGAGCCGTCGACGGTCTCCACGAACAGGTAGTAGTAGCGCAGGTAGTCCTCGTACCAGGCCAGGTTCGGCCCGGTCACCTGACGCACCCGGTTGGCCTCCTGGATAGCGGAGAAGGTCTGATCGCTGTACACCACGATCAGCACCAGCAACCCGGCCGCGGCGATCGGTGCGAGCAGCGGCAGCGTCGACCACCACTTGGACCCGGCCGAGCCGAACTGCCTGCGCCTGCGCACCACGATCCGCACCAGCGGGCGAATACCGGCGAGCAACGCCGCCACACACATCAATCCGGTCGGCGCGGCCGCGAGGGTGAACGCCGCGACCAAGACCGCGACACCGGCGGGCAACAGCCGGCCGGTCGCGATGGCCCGCTCGATCGACACCCAGGTCAGCAGCGCGCCGAGCGCGACGATCGGCTCCGAGCGCAGGCCGTTGTCGAACGGCATCCAGAACGCGAGGAACACCAGACCGCCGGTCCACAGCGCGACCTTGCTGTTGCGCACCCCGCGCCCGAGCCGCGGCACCACCTCCCGGCTGATCACCATCCAGCAGAGGATGGCGCAGGCCAACGCGGGCAAGCGCACCCACGGGCTGGCGGTGGAGATCTCCGAGAAGACCTGGATCACGTAGTAGTACCAGCCGAACGGCGCCTCCGGCACGCCGTACCAGCGGAAGTAGTTGGCCATGTAGCCCGCGTTCGGCGCGACCCGCACCATGCTCAGGATGTAGCCGTCGTCGGAGGTGTTGGCGCCCACGAAATGCCACACCAGCAGCGTGCCGACCACCGCGCCGTCCGCCCAGGTCGGCTTCAGCCAGTTGGACGGCAGGAACCGGCGGTGCCCGCGCCCGTCGCTGCCGTCGAGCCGAGCCAGCGCGGCGAGCGCTACCAGGGTGCACAGCACCGCCGCGATCATCGCGATCAGCTTGATCACGGTCGGGCTGGTGGTGAACCGGGTGTCCACGGTCATGTGGAAGTCGAGTCCGGCGGGCGCCGCGCCCTTCAGCTCGGAGAAGACGCCGACCACCTGCGGCCGCAGGTCGCCGTTCAGCACGCCCTCGACCGGCACCTCGACCTGCTGCTCGGTCCCGGGCGCCGCGCCCTCGACCGGCTTGGTGACCGTGGTGGTCAGACCGGTGAACTCGGCATGCGTGCGCTTGTGATCGGAGCTGAACTCCAGCGCCGAGCACCGCTCCATGTCCGCGCGCGGCGCCGACACAACGACGGCGTTGCGGTCGATCACGTCCACCGAGGTGTCCGACACTCGAATGAACATGGCCTCCAACGCGGCCTTGTGGCCCTGCGGCGGCGCGGTGGCCAGCAACATGCCGCCCCGCTCCGGCAGCTGCGCGACCGCGCTACACGGAATGGTGGCGCGCAGGTCGATCGGGACCTGAGACATCAAGGGGGCCTGCACATTGCCGAGCGTCGCGCCCTGCGGCCAGTTCAGTTCCGCGGTGGTCTGGGTGACCGGCAGGAACGGGGTGGCCAAGGCGAACAGCGCGCCGAGCAATCCGGCGACCAGCGCGATTATTCGCGCGGTGCGGAAATCGGCCGTAGAGGCCGCTGGCACGGCAGGCGGTTTCGTCAGGACAGCAGTAGCGGCGTCGGGCACGATTGGCAATGCTAGCTCCCCAGCCCTCCCGCGTCTTCAGGCCCGGCTGGTCCGCCTCTCCGAGTCTTTAGGCCAGACTTAGGTACGCGGTAAGTTTCGTAGGCGTCCGGCGGATAAGCGCCGAATCACGTTGTGGGCGTGCCCGACGAGTTACCCATGTTCGGCACGAGATCAGTTGTCTGTTTCTTGATCGATTGAAATGCGAAATGAACTTTGAGCCTGCCGACCTGGACATATGTCACAGCTGATCACGCAAGAATGTGTGCGACTCACCTGGCACCCCCGGTACTGCTGCAGTTCCCGGCGGTGCGGTCCGTCGAGGTAAGTCGCGGCACATCCCAAGACCGGGAAAAGGCGTGCGATGGCGAGCTGGCAAGGTGTGGGTATGACCAAGGTGAATCTCTCGACGAATTACGGACCGATCGTCCTGGAACTTGACGACCAGAAGGCGCCGAACACGGTGCAGAACTTCGTGGATTACGTGAACGCGGGCCACTACAACGGCACCATCTTCCACCGTGTCATTCCCGGCTTCATGATTCAGGGCGGCGGCTTCGAGCGCGGCCTGCGGCAGAAGGGCGTGCAGGCGCCGATCCAGAACGAGGCCGACAACGGCCTGAAGAACGACAAGTACACCGTCGCGATGGCGCGGACCAACGACCCGCACTCGGCGACCGCGCAGTTCTTCGTGAACGTCTCCGACAACGCGTTCCTCAACCACTCGGCGCCGACGCCGTCGGGCTGGGGCTACACGGTGTTCGGCAAGGTGATCGAGGGCACCGAGGTGGTCGACAAGATCGCCGGCGTCGCCACCGGCAGCGCGGGCGGGCACCAGGATGTGCCGATCGACGACGTCGTCATCGAATCCGCCAGCCTCGGCTGAGGTAACCGACCTCGGTGAATCGGGCCGCGGCACAACGGTTGCGGCCCGATTCCGGCGTCACAGCGGCAACAGGTGGTGCTTGCGCGGATTGCGCGCGAGCGACTTGTCGCGCAGCAGCTGCAAGGCTTTACGCAGCTCCAACCGGGTGCTCGCGGGCTCGATGACCGCGTCGATGTAGCCGCGCTCGGCGGCCACCCACGGCGTCGCCATGGTGGCGTTGTAGAAGTCGATCATCTGCTGGCGCATGGCCGCCCGCTGCTCCTCCGGCGCCGCCTCGATCTGCTTACCGCCGATCAGGCTCACCGCGCTCTCCGCGCCCATCACCGCGATGCGCGCGGTCGGCCAGGCCAGGTTCACGTCGGCGCCGAGCTGCTTGGAGCCCATCACCGCGTAGCCGCCGCCGTACGACTTGCGAATCACCACAGTAACTTTCGGCACGGTCGCCTCCACGAAGGAGAACAGGAACCGGCCGCCGCGCTTGATCACACCGATCTTCTCCTGCTCCACCCCGGGCAGGAAGCCCGGCGTGTCGACGATGAAGACCAGCGGAATCTCGAACGCATCGCACAGCCGCACGAAATGCGCCGCCTTGTCCGAGGCCCGCGCGTCCAGCGCGCCCGCGTAGACCATCGGCTGATTCGCCACGACACCGACCGGACGGCCGTCGACCCTGGCGAAGCCGGTGATCATATTGCGACCGGCGGTGGCGCCGATCTCGTGGAAACCACCGTCGTCGAAGATTCGCAGCAGGATGTCGTGCATGTCGTAGGCGGCGTTATCCGAGTCCGGCACAAGGGAATTCAGTTCCCGGTCGCTGTCGGTGAGCTCCGGCTCCAGGCCGGGGTTCACGATCGGCGCCAGCTCCTGACAGCTGGTCGGCAGGAAGCTCAGATAGTCGCGCACCCACTCGAACGCCGCCTTCTCGTCCGGCGCGACATGATGGATGTTGCCGTACTCGGCCTGGCTCTGCGCGCCACCGAGCTCCTCGAGGCTGACATCCTCACCGGTGACCTCACGGATCACCTTGGGGCCGGTGACGAACATGTACGCCTCTTCGGTCGCCACCACCACATCGGTGTTGATCGGGGCATACACCGCGCCACCCGCGCACTTGCCGAGAATCATCGAGATCTGCGGCACCAGACCGGACAGCGGCTCCTGCCTGCGACCCAGCTCGGCATACCAGGCGAGCGAGGTCACCGCCTCCTGCACGCGTGCGCCGCCGGAATCGTTGATGCCGACCACCGGGCAACCGACCTTGGCCGCGTACTCCATGATCCCGGCGACCTTGCGGCCGAACATCTCGCCGACCGAACCGCCGTAGACGGTCTGGTCGTGCGAGAACACCGCCACGGGCCGACCGTCGACGAGACCGTGCCCGGTGACCACACCGTCACCGTAGAGCGCGGTGGGGTCACCCGGCTTGCGCACCAGCGCACCGATTTCCACGAAGGTGCCCGGATCGAGCAGCATGTTGATCCGTTCACGGGCGCTGGGAATCCCCTTCTTCGCCCGCTTCGCCACCCCCGCTTCACCCGCCGGTTCCTGCGCTAAATCCATTCGTTTACGCAGGTCGGCGAGCTTCTCGGCAGTAGTGCTCACTTCGTCCCTTTCGTAAGGCGCACCCGCTACGGGGCGATCACCGCAAGCTTCGCGGTGAGGTCGGCTCCGATCTTTCCGATCCGTGGTTCGTCGACGATCTGCAGGTGGTCACCCGGGATGTGGATGACTTCCAGGTTCGGAAGGTATTCGTCCCAACCACCATTGGGGCGGCGATCGGCGAAACGCGGTTCCAGCTCGATCATGCCGTCCTGATAGCGATCCGCGAGGTAAAGCACGACATCGCCGTCGTAGCGGGTCGGCGTGGTCTTGGCCAGGTGCCTGCTCTCGATCCACGAGGTGCGCTGATGTTCGAGCACGCCGCCGGGAATCTTGGTGCCGCTCATCTTGACCAGATCACTGATCATCTTGAACTGCTCTTCATCGGAGGCCGCGGCCAGCGTCTCCAGCTGCTCACGATCCAGCTCGCCCTCGACACCGTAGGTCTTCTTCGCGAAGACCTGGTAGCGCTCGATTCGGCGCACCCGCTCCTCGGGGCTGTTGTCCTCGTCCTCGACCGGCAACGCCAGGTCGATCAAACCGACAACACGCACGTCAGCGCCTTCGTCGCGCAGCAGCTGCGCCACCTGCAGCGCGAACACCGCACCGAGGGACCAGCCGTAGAGCACGTACGGGCCGTTGCCCTGGATCTTGCGCAGCTCGGCGACGTACTGCTGCGACCGCTGCAGGATGTCGCCTTCGACGCGCTCGAAGCCGTACATGGGCGTGCCAGCCGGCAGCCGCTTCAGCAGCGGTTCGTAGACCAGCGTGTTACCGCCCGACGGGTGGAACACGAAGACCGGCACGGCATTCGAGCCCTCTTCGCGGGCCCGCAGCGGCCGGATGAACCCGTCCACGTCGGCACCGCTGTCCTGCAGATTACGCACGATGTCAGCGAGCTGTTCGATGGTTTCGCAGTCGAGCACATCATCGATGGTGACCTCGGCCTTGATCCGCTCGGTGAGGCGTTCCGCCAGCTTCTCGGCGACCTCCTCCTCGAGGATGGGCAGGGTGTTGAAGATGCCGCCCGCCGACTTGCCGGTGACGATCGCCCAGGTTGCGTAAGTCAACCGTTCCGCGGCGTCACGCGGCGGAACATCGTCGTCATCGCTGGCCGAGGGCTGCACACCGAAGGTGACCGGGGCCTGCGCTGCCTGCGCGACAACCGATTCGGCGGCACCCACCGCGGTGGTGTCCTGAGCGTCGAGCGCCCGCTCGTTCGCCGCTTCCTTCGCATCCGCCGCGGCGGCCTGCTCCGGCGACGCCGGTGCGGGTGCCGCGGTACCGGCGGCGGCACCGGTGATGCCTGCGGCCGTCTCGGCCTCCGCGACGATCTGCTCGGCCTCGGCCTGCACCGACGTGGTCTCGACGTCCAGCGAAACACCTTCGGCGGCCGCCGCTTCGGTGACCGCGGCGGCCGGGTCGGCACCCGCTTCGACGGCCGCGCGGGCGGCCGCGATGAAGTTGCTGTCGACCACGATCTCTTCGCCGGCGGCCTGCCGCTCGGCCACCGCGAGCATCTCTTCGCGATGGTCGATGGCGTAGCGCAGCACCTTGCCGACCTCGGTCAGGTTGGCGTCGCGCACGGCCTGGATCTGCAGCTGCGGGATGTCGAATTCGTATTCGACGCGGTTCTTGATGCGCATGGCCATCAGCGAGTCGAGACCGAGCTCCATCAGCGGGATCTCCATCGGGAGATCCTCCACCGCGTAACCCATCGACTCGGCGACGATCAGCGCGAGGCGATCTTCCAGCGACTGGGTGCCGTCCGGATCCCAGCGCTCACCGAAGGTTTCGACGACCTCGAGATCGGCATCGCTCGCCGGTGCGGTAACGGTCGCCGGAACAGCCTCGGCCACAACGGATTCGGGTAGCGGCGCACCCGAGGTGACCACCGAGTCGAACAGCAACCGGAAGGCGTTGCCCTCCTTGGCATGCACCTGCACCGAGGCGCCGCCGGGGTGCGGAGTCAGCGTGGTGGTCAGCGTGCCGGTGACCGGAACGGTGGCATGCGCGACCGAAGCGCCCAGCGACACGTCGCTGAGTACCTGTGCCGCAGCGGCATTCACCAGCGCGGCGAGATCGGTGACCGAGGACGCCTGGACCTCCCACGCGTGCCTGCCGTCCGGCATCGCCACGTGTGCGCCCGGCACCCGGCCGTTGCCGCCACCACCGGCCATGGAGATCTTCGGCCAGTACTGCTTGCGCACGAACTTGGTACGCGGAATATCGGCGTAGTCACCCGGGCTGAGCAGGGACGGAAGATCGACCTTGTGCCCGTGCACGTACAGCTGCGCGAGGGCACCGATCACGCCGGCCGCCTCGTCTTCCTTGCGCTTCAGTGTCGGGATGAGCTGTGCGTCGTGCGCGCCCGCCGCGAAGGTGGTGCCGAGCACCTGCATCAGCGCAACGGAATTCGGCGCCAGCTCCAGGAACGTGGTGTGGCCGGTGTCGACCGCGAGCCGCACCGCGTTGGTGAAGTACACGCTGCCGCGCATGTTCTTGACCCAGTAGTCCTCGTTGTGCACCGGATCGGTACCCGCGCGGTAGAACTCGCCTTTGTGCACGGTCGAGTACAGGCCGGTCTTCAGCACGGTCGGTTCGATGCCCGCCAGTTCCGCGGCCAGCTCGCCGAGCAACGGGTCCATCTGCGACGTGTGGCCCGCACCGCGAGTCTGCAGGATCCGGGCGAACTTGCCCTCCGCCTCGACCCGCGCCACGATCGCCTCGACCTGCTCGCGCGGACCGCCGATCACCGTGTTGGTCGGTGCCGCGTACACCCCGACCTCGACGTCCGGGTATTCGGTGAGCAGTTTCTCGATGTCCTCGGCGCTGTATTCGACGAGTGCCATATTGCGCACGTCGTCGTCGGTGATCATCTGCTCGCCCTCGTGCATCAGCCGCGAGCGCGCGCAGATCACGCGGACCGCGTCTTCGAGCGGGAGACCACCGGCGATGTAGGCCTCGGCGACCTCGCCCATCGAGTGGCCGATGACGGCCTCGGGCTGGGCACCGTGCGCGCGCAACAGCGCGGCCAGGCCGATCTGGATGGTGAAGATACCGACCTGCGAGGTGCCGACGTTGTAGTCCTGGCTGTCGTCCAGGAACATGTCGCGGATGGAGTACCCGGCCTCGTCCTGCACCAGTTCGTCGACCTGGTCGACGGCCGCGGCGAAGATCGAGTTCTCCAGGTAGAGCCGCTTGGCCATCTTGCGGTGCTGCGCACCGAAACCGGAGAGCACCCAAACCGGGCCCATGGCCGCTGGCGCGTCGGAAGTGAAGACGCCGGCGCCCGGCTTACCCGCCGCGATGGCGCGCAGACCGGCAACGGCCTCCTCGTGCGAGGTGGCGAGCACCACGCCGCGCGAGCGCCAGTGGCTGCGCTTGGCCAGCGACCTTGCGACGTCCTCGAGCGAAACATCGCGACCAGCTTCGGATTCCAGCCAGTCGGCCAGTTCCGCAGCGGCCCGGCGGCGGCGGGAGGGCAGGTAACCGGAGACCGGCAGGATCACCGGCAGCGGCTCGGTGCGCTCGGCGGTCCATTCGGCAACGGGGGCAACGGCTGGCGCCTCCGCGACCGATGCCACGTTCGCTGCCTGCTCGACGTTCGCGTCAGTTTCGGCGTCGCCCGCCTCCGCGACGACCGCGTCCGCTTCCGCGATCACCTCGGTTGTCTCGTCGGCCAAGTCGGTCTCGAGCGCCGCGGCACCGGCGTCGACCGCTGCGGCCGCGACGTCGGTGGCCGTGGGCTCTGGGCTCGCCGTCACCTCGGCCGAGGCCGGAACATATTCCTGCACAACGATGTGCGCGTTGGTACCGCCGAAGCCGAAGCCGGAGATACCGACGGTAGCCGTGCCGCTGTAGCGCGGGAATTCCGTCGGCTCGGCGACCACCTGCAGGTGCGCTTGGTCCCACGGAATGTACGGATGCGGGCCCGCGTAGTTGATGTTGGGCGGAATGACGTTGTGCTGGAAAGCCATGACGACCTTGGCCAGGCTGGCCGCGCCCGCCCCGGACTCCAGGTGGCCGAAGTTGGTCTTCGCCGAACCGAGCAACGCGGGCTTGTCGGCGTCGCGGCCGCGACCGATCACACGGCCGAGCGCGTCGGCCTCGATCGGGTCGCCGATCGGGGTACCGGTGCCGTGCGCCTCGATGTAGTCGACGGTGGACGGCACGATCCCCGCGTCGCGGTATGCCCGCCGCAACACGTCGGCCTGCGCATCGGGATTCGGTGCGAGCAGCCCGTTGGACCGCCCGTCGTTGTTGACCGCGGAACCCTTGATCACGGCCATGATTCGGTCACCGTCGCGCTCGGCATCGGCGAGCCGCTTGAGCACTACGAGGCCGGCGCCCTCGGAGCGCACCATGCCGTCGGCATCGGAGGAGAACGCTTTGATCCGGCCGTTCTTGGCCACGCCGCCGTTCTGATCGAAGCCGAGGGTGGTCACCGGCGCGAGGAGCATGTTCACGCCACCGGCCAGCGCCACGTCGGCGTCGCCGTCGCGCAGCGCGCGCACTGCCTGGTGCACGGCGACCAAGGTCGACGAGCAGGCGGTATCGACCGTGACGGACGGGCCACGGAAATCGAAGAAGTAGGAGATCCGGTTGGCGATGATGCCGTTGGAGCTGCCCATGATGCCGTAGGCCTGCGCGGAGGCGGGCACATTCGGATCCATCTCCGCGCCGAGGCCGAGCGCGGCGATCAGCATGAAGTCACTGGTGGACGAGCCGACGAACATGCCGACCGCTTCGCCCTTGAGCTCGCTGGCCGGAATCCTGGCGTGCTCCAACGCTTCCCAGGTCAGTTCCATCATCAGGCGCTGCTGCGGATCGACCCGCTCGACCTCGATCGGCGACATGGCGAAGAACTCGGCGTCGAAGCCCTTGACCACGTCCTCGTCCAGGTAGCCGCCCAGCGTGTTGCCCTCGGCGACGGCCTTGGCGATCGCGGGTTCCTGCAGGAACTCCGCCCATCTGCCCTCCGGCCGCTCCCGGATGCCGTCACCACGGTTGATCAGGAATTCCCAGGTCGACTCCGGCGTATCGCCCGCGCCGGGCAGCCGGGTAGACAGGCCGACGATCGCGATGTCGTGCGCATCGTTCGGCTGGTAGCCCGCCGTGTAGAAGGAGTCGTCGGAAACGTCTTGCGCGCTTTCCGGTTCACCGTTGATGACCATCTCGGCCAAGGAGGCGATCGTCGGGTGCTGGAAATAGGCGGTCGCGGTGAGCACCACGCCGGTCATTTCCTCGATGTCACCGACGAGCGCGATTGCGTCGCGCGAGGCGAGCCCGAACTCCTCCATCGGCCGGTCGACGGTGATCTGTTCGAGCGGCAATCCAGTCGCCTCAGCAACCCAGTTGCGCAGCCAGTCCCGCAGCTCCGAGACCGTCATATCGGTCTGCGCGCCGGACGCCTCGGTGGCGGCAGCTTCCACCTGCGCGGATGCCTGGTCGGCGTCCGCGTCGGCGGGCAGGGATGCGGTCGTCGTGGTGGACGTGCCCTCGTTGTCAGCCATCAATTCCTCAAGCTACCTGTCTGCGTACCGGGCGCACCGCGAATGTCGGCTGTCCGAGGCCACCCCTGGGCAATTACTCTTCCGGTGCATCGGGGAACGCCTGCTGGGTGTAACCACCCCGCAGCGTTCCCTCGAGGTAGGCGGCCTTGCAGGCCCGCCGGGCGATCTTGCCGCTGGAGGTGCGCGGGATGGAGCCCGCGGGAACCAGCAGTACGTCTCGAACGGTCACCCCGTGGCGCGACGCCACCGCGGCGCGCACCTCGTCGGCGATGGGGAGTGGATCGGCCTTGCCCGCGCCAGGGCCGCGTTCGGCCACGATGACCAGCTGCTCGGAGGCGTCGTCGGCGTCGAACTTGAGTCCGGAGTGGCTGCCCTGGTCGAAGACGAGCGCGGGTAGCTGGTTCGCGGGCACCGAGAACGCGGCGACGAAGCCGGGGCGTAGCGCCTTGGAGGCTTCCTGCGCGGAGAACTCGAGGTCCTGCGGGTAGTGGTTGCGGCCGTCGACGATCACCAGGTCCTTCACCCGCCCGGTGATGTACAGCTCGCCGTCGAGGTACACGCCGTAGTCGCCGGTGCGCATCCAGTTGGCGTCGCGGTCGGTGCCTTCGGCGTGGCTGCCCTCGGGTAGCCGGTGCGAAACCTTGTTCTGGAAGGTCGCGGCGGTCTCGTCGGGCCTGCCCCAGTAGCCGATGCCCATGTTGTTGCCGTGCAGCCAGATCTCACCGACCCGGCCGTCGGGCTGCTCGTGCCCGCCGTCGGCCTCGACGGTCTCCGGGTCGACGATCACGGCCCACTGCGACAGCGCGACGTAACCGCAGGAGACCTGCGCGATGGCGTTCTCCGAGCCCGGCTCGACCTTGACCATGCGGCCTGCGTTGAGCTCGTGGCGGTCGACGTAGGTGACCTTCGCCTCGTCCTCGGCCTTGGTGGCGGACACGAACAGCGTCGCCTCGGCCATGCCGTAGCAGGGCTTGATCGCGGTCTTGGGTAGGCCGTAGGGCGCGAACGCCTCGTTGAACTTCTTCATCGAGGAGGTGGTCACCGGCTCGCTGCCGTTGATCAGGCCGATCACGTTGGACAGGTCCAGCGACTCGCCGTTCTTCGGCAGGCCGCGTGCCGCGGCGTGCTCGAACGCGAAATTCGGTGCGGCGGCGAAGGTTCCGGCGCCGTCGGACTGCGCGGCGAGTTCCTTGATCCAGCGGTACGGGCGGCGCACGAACGCGCTCGGCGACATGATGGTGATGTATTTGCCGCCGACCGCGGGCAGGATCACCGTCAGCAGGCCCATGTCGTGGAACAGCGGCAGCCAGGTGACGCCGCGCGAGTTCCAGTCCAGGTTGATCGCGTCGACCATCTGCAGCAGGTTGGTGCCGACCGCGCGGTGGGTGATCTCCACACCGGCCGGGGTCCTGGTCGAGCCCGAGGTGTACTGCAGGTAGGCGATGTCGTCGATGGCGATGTCGGGGCGCACCCAGCCCTCGCCGACACTGTCCGGGATCGCGTCGACCGCGATGATGCGCGGGCGCTGCGCGGCGGGCAGCGACCGGAAGAACTGCCGCACGCCGGCCGCCGAGGAGCTGGCGGTCAGGATCGCGGCGGGTTCGCAGTCGCCGAGTACGGCGTGCAGGCGGTCGGTGTGACCAG
This sequence comes from Nocardia sp. NPDC052316, assembly GCF_044547795.1. Lineage (NCBI taxonomy): Bacteria > Bacillati > Actinomycetota > Actinomycetes > Mycobacteriales > Nocardiaceae > Nocardia > Nocardia sp. NPDC052316. The sequence continues at coordinate 582,619 of NZ_JBIUBB010000005.1, read as the reverse complement.
GCTCGTCCGGGTCGAACAGGGGCACCGAGATGGTGCCCGCGTAGATCGCGGCGAAGAAGGAGATCACGTAATCCAAGCCCTGCGGCGCCAGGATCGCGACCCGGTCGCCCGGGTTGGTCACCTGCTGCAGTCGAGCGGCCACCGCGCGCAGCCGAATGCCGAACTCACGCCACGTCAGTTCCTGCGCCTCGCCATCACGCTCACGCGAGTAATCGATGTAGCGGTACGCCAGGGTGTTCGCGTCGTTCCGGGTGTGCTTCTCGACGTGATCGACCAGGGTGTGATCCTCGGGAATTCGGATGTTCCCGGTCTCGTCCAGGTAGTCGTCGAAAGTCTCTTCCATTCCTTCTTCTCCTCCGAGGCACACGCAGCAAGACGGCGACAACGCCGTTGTTACCTGTGAGGCCCCGACTCGCTTTCGCCCGCGGGTGGCTCCAAGTGCTCGAGTCAGCCTGCAGTTATTGGGCGGTCTGCGCGGTGACCGCTATCGGCTAGATGTACTCAAACCAGAGTCATGTTACAGAGAAGACCGGCTCACTCGTCTCGCAGCAGGGGAATAACGGGGGCGAATGCGTCCATCTGGGTGGGAAAGACCCCGACATACGACATCGAGGTGAGTTGGCGCACACGGCGGATCTGCTCGGCGATTTCTTCGAAGCTGCCGATGGCCACGTACGGCGAGTTCAAGATGTCCTCGACCGAAAGCTTCACGTCCACCTCGAGATCCGGGTGCAGGCCGCGGTCGATCGCGGAAAGCGCCATCTCAGCGGTCTTCTCGCGATCGTCGGTGATGACGATGGCGGTGATGGCCCAGTTCAGCTCGATGTCGGCGAACCGGTCGCCCGCGGCCTCGCGGATCAGGTTCACCTTCTCGATCGTCTTCTCGAGCGTGATGCCCGACAAGAGACCTTTACCGTTCTTGGTGGTCACCGGCACGACCGAGATGATGTCGGCGTGCTTGGCCGCCAGCCGCAGCATCTTCGGGCCGCCGCCACCGGTGCAGATCGGCGGGCGCGGACCCTGCCGCGGCCTCGGCGTGCCCTTGATGCCCTGTACTTGGTAGTACTTGCCCTCGAAGGTGCACTCCTGGCCGCGCAGCAGCACGTCCAGGATGGTCAGCGCCTCGTCCAACTTCGCGAGCCGAACCCCGGGCGTCTCGTAGGGCAGGCCGGCGGCGACGAACTCGTCCTGCTTCCAGCCCGCGCCGAGGCCGACCTCGAGCCTGCCTTTGGACAGCACGTCGATGGTGGCCAGATCCTTGGCCAGCACCACGGGGTGCCGGAAACCGTTGGCCAGCACCGACGTTCCGAGGCGGATCTTCTCGGTGGCCTGGGTCAGCGCGCCGAGGGCGGCGATCGGGCCGATCTGGTCACCGAGGTGGTCCGGCACGACGAAGGTGTCGAAGCCGTACTCCTCGGCCTGCTGCGCCGTCTGGATGAACTTGCGGGCGCCACCCTCTTGCTTATTTCCCTCGCCCGCTGCCGCGAAGCGGAAGCTGCGCAGCGGCGTACCCAGCGCGGTCAACTCACCGGCTGGTGCGGCGGCTTCTGTCATGAACTCATGCTCCTGGCTGTAAGGAAATTCGGGCGCGACGGTGCAGGGTGGTGTCCCGAACACGGCGTCGGTGTTACCTGCGTCGCGATCACCTGCGGCACTTTACAGCGTGCTGTCCAACGGGAGTCGCGCTTGTCGGGGCAGTACTGGTGTTCTGCGTGCCGACCCCGTCGTTGCCTGTGAAATCTCACGACCGCACCGCGCCGGACCTCGGCTCCGTCGCGCGATCCACGTGCCGTATCTCCAGCTCGCTCGGTCACGAATGGGGCGGATGCGGTGCCGATTCGATGAGGCCGTTCGCCCAGTTGACGGTCCACTGGGTGGAGGTGGTGCCGTTCTCGTCGACGACGAAACCGTTGTACAACGCGTGCACCGGGTTGCCCGCCGCGCGCACCAGCGCACCGACGCTGCCCATGATGTTCCAGGGGCTCAGTGCTTCGCGCGGTGCGTCGCAGATCAGATCACCCTGCGCGCAGATCGTGAAGGTGCGCTCGGCCAGTTCGCCGAAGCCACCCGGGCGCGGACCGGTCATGGTGATGCCGGGGACGTTGAGTCCCTTCAGCGCGACCTCGGCCCCGACGCCCGCGGGCACCGCACCGATCTGGACGGGCTGGCCGGGACCGGTGTCGCCGGTGCGCCTGCCATCGGAGATGAGCGTCACGCCGAGCACCTTGTTCGCGGGCACCGGCCCCTTGCCCTGGCCGATCTGCGAGGCCACATCACCCGCGATCACCGCGCCCTGGGAGAACCCGGCGATCACGTAGGTGGTCAACGGACATTCCCGGTGCCGCTGCTGCATCGCGTCGATCATCCGCTGGGTGCCCTCGGACCGGCTGTTGTTGTACGACTGCTGGCCGTCCGGCGGGATGGCGATCGGATTGGAGAACTGCGCGACGTACGGGACGGTGTACACGTCCAGCCGTTCCTTCGGGAACTGCTGCCCGACCGGGTTGGAGATGTTGAGCATCAACGAGATCGGGTTCGCGGTCGGGTTGTGCGGGTCGTCGTTGCTGTTGGACTCCCAGGTGCCCGGCACCGAGATCATCTGCACGTCCGGACAACTCGCCGGTTGCGAGGTCGGTTCCTCGGGCGGCTTCGGCCCCGGCTTGGGCTGGCGCAGCAGCCCGGCGAGCAGGTACCACAGCAGCAGCACCACGATGATGATCAGGATGGGGATCCCGATCAGCAGCAGACACCCCACCGGCCTGGACCGGCGGGATGTGCCGCCGCGGCGCGCGTTCACCACCGCGCCTGACTAGCGCTCGGCGCCGTCGTGCCCGCGGTGCAGCTGTGTTCCCGGTTCACTCGCCGCGCTCCTTCACGTCGCTCACGCCTTGCAGTACGTCTGCTTCGCGGCGCTGATGTAGACCTCTCCGGCCTTCTCGACCGGCATCTTCGCCGGGTCGAAGGAGGGATCGGAGCCCGCCATCGCGGTAACGAAGGTCATCAGATCCTGATCGGAGGCCCCGGATGCGGTGCCCTGGCAGACATAGTTCGCCACGCTGAGCGCGATATCCGGAGTGGACGGCGTGACGCCCTGCTGCTTGAGCGCGTCGAGGTACTTCTTGTCCTTGTCGGTGAGCTTCGAGGTGTCCGCGGGCGGCGCGGACTCGGCGGGCACCGGCTGCGGACGCTCGGGAGCGACCGTCTCGGCCGGCGGCTGCTCGGGCTGGGGGGTGGGCGCAGGCGCCTGCTGGCCGGTGTCGTCGCCGCTGGTGGACGAGGCGGGCGGCTGCGTCGCCGCCGTGGTGCGGGTCAGCGTCGGCGTGCTCGATGCGGTCGAGTCGTTGCCACCGCAGGCGGCGAGCAGGCCGGTCGCCGCGATCGCCACGACAACGCCGAATACCTTGCCACGGGTCCTCTGCATGAATTCTGTCCTCGATCTGTTCGCAAACGGGGGAGGTCGCCACCCAACATAGCGGCAAGACTTAAGAGATCGGAGCCGGACAACAAACAGACCGGTCAGATTTAAAGCCCGTGAACCTCCGGTTTGCCATCGCGCACCACGATGAAACCGGTTTGGAAGTTCTGCTGCACACCGCCGGGGACAGGGAACTCATCGCTGATCGGGTAGCCGAGCTTGCCGTTCTCATACCCGAGCACCTGCCAGGCGTCCATGAGCGGACCGTTCTTCACCGCCCACGCACCCGACAACGGGCTCCAATAGATGTTGCCGCCCTCGAAACGGCTGTACCGGCCGAGGTCCTTCAGTGGCTGCTCCTCGGCGGCGGGGAAGCCGAGCCAGCTGTTCTCGTAACCCATTTGCGCGTATTTGCCCAGGATCATGCCCTGCACCCGGCGCACGCCGGTCTTGGCGCTGTAATAGAACGGGCCGTTCTCGAACGACTGCACGGCGCCGTCCCGGTTCGGGGTCGCCACCTCGGGTCCGATCGGGTAGCCCGCCGGGCCTGCCTCGTACCCCTGCTTGCCCCACTCGTCGAGGATGGCGCCGCGCACCGCCTGGGCCCCGGTCTGCGGAGTCCAGTAGAGCGCGCCGTGCTGGAAGCTCTGCATGCGGCCCTTGCCGTCCGGCAGCCCGCGTTCGTCACCGGTCGGCAGCCCGAGCGGGCCTGCGGCGCCCTGCGTGGCCTGGTATCCGCCGCCGATCATGCCGCCGACCGGGTGCGCGCCGCTGCCCGGGGTGAAGTAGACCCGGCCGGCCCGGAAGTCTTGGGCCACACCGCCGCCCGCCACCGGGTACTCGGCAGACAGGCAGTCCCCTAGCCAGTTGTTCGCGGCGGCAACGGTGGCGATCTGGCCGCCGACCGTGCAACCGGCCTGGCCCGGATCGACGCCGAGCGCGGCCGCGGCCTGCGTCCAGGACTGCCGCATCTCGAAGTCCCAGTAGGGCCACGAGTGCGTGCCGGACGGACGGTAGTTCACCTGCGCCGGGATCGCCAGCTTGCCGAGCTTGGTGACGAAGTTCTGCGAGGTGAGCCGCGACAGGATCTCCAGCCCCATGCCCGCGTAGTTGGTGCTGACGCCGGGAATGCCGGACGCCTGGTCGAACGGGCCGGACGCACCGCTGCCGCTGGACACGTACAGCGTGACGCCCTTGAGCTTCTCGGCCAGCGTGTACGGGTCGTGCGCGGCCCACTCCGGGCTGGTCGGCGGGCCCCACATGGCGCCGACGTCGTAGCCGCCCGCGTCTCGCATGGCGAACTGGATGGCCTGCGGCATGCCGATCGTGGTTGTAGTGAGAAAGCCCGAGTAGGACGCGGCGTACTTGGCGAAGCCGGGGTTGCGCGCGGCCAGGAACATGGCCGCCGTGCCGCCCATCGAAAGTCCCTCCATGCCACGGACATCCGTCGCGCGCCAATCGGCCTCGAGCAGCGGCGGCAGTTCCTTGGTCAGGAAGGTTTCCCACTTGTAGTTCTTGCCGTTGTTCGGCTGGATCCAGTCGGAGTAGAAGCTGGACTGGCCGCCGATCGGCAGCACCACGGTGACGTTCTTGTCCGCGAAGAAATCGACGGCGCCCGCGTCTTTGGTCCAGCCGCTCTCCTCGTCGGTGGCGCGCAGGCCGTCGAGTAGGTAGAGCACGGGGAAGCGCACGTCGGGGCGGGTGTTCCAGTCCTTGGCGAGTAGCAGCTGCACCTGGATCGGGGTGGCCATGGACGGCGAGTTGATCCACAGCGCGACGCGGCGGTCGGTCAGCCAGATCACCTTCTGCACGGTCGCAGGCGCGCCCGCCTCCGGGACTGCCGGGCCGGGGGCCGGGGCCGGGGCGGGCTGCGCCGCGGCCGGTGCGACGCCCGCGGCCAACGGGATGACCATGGCGGTAGCGAGCAGCACTAACCGCCCGCGAGCCGGGCGCGCGCCACGACGCTCGCGTCTTCCCCATCTGCCGCGCCGAATCCCTGCCACAAGAGCTTTCTACTCCCGTACGCGCCGTCTTCCAGGGAGGACACGCACGATAAGGAAACGGTCGTGTTCGTTGTGCGGGCTCGCACAACGCATCCGGCGCCGCCGCTTCCGTGCGGAAGCCGCGGCGCCGAAGCGGTGCAGACAACTCGGGCCGCACCCCGAGGGGTACGGCCCGAGCGGTTGATCAGGCGATCACCAGGCGCCGGTGGCGTCCAGGATCTGGTTGCGGGAGTTGAAGAGCTGACCCTCCCAGTACTTCCAGGAGTGGGTGCCCTGGGCCGGGAAGTCGAACCGGGCCGGGATACCGAGCGAGGCCAGGCGAGCCTGGAACGCGCGGGTGTTGACCAGCGAGAGCGCCTCGAGCGCCATCGCGTTGCTGGTGTTGAACACGCCGACCGCCGAGTTCGGCGCGTCGTACTGACCCGGCAGGCCGCTGGCCGCCGAGATGTACATCGGCAGGCCCTTGAGCTGCGGCGCGAACACGAAGGGGTCCATCCGCAGCCACGCCGGGCTCCACGGCGCCGCCATCGAGTCGACGTTGAAGCGGCCCGCGTCCAGCATCGCGACGCGGATCGCCTCGCGCATGCCCGGCGCGGAGATGTTCAGGTAGCCCGAGTACGAGGCGGCGAACTTGAACTGGTCCCGGTGGTAGGCGGCGAGCGCGAGCGCGCCACTGCCACCCATGGAGAGACCGGCCACCGCGTTGTTGGTCCGCGAGACGCCGTAGCCCTCGAGGAAGGCCGGGAGCTCCTTGGTCAGGAAGGTCTCCCACTTGTAGGTGGTCTTCTGGCCGTTGGTGTTGCTCGGCGCGTACCAGTCCGTGTAGAAGCTGGACTGGCCGCCGACCGGCATCACCAGGGTGATGTTGTCGTTCGCGAACTGCTGCAGCGCGTTCGTCTCGAACGACCACGCGTTGCGGTCGTCCCGCGCGCGGAGTCCGTCGAGCAGGTAGAGCGCCGCGTTGCCGCCGCGTGCTGCCCACTGCACCTGAACCTTGATCGGGCCCATGCTGGACGGGACCATCAGATCTTCGAATCCGCCTGCGGGAGCACGCAAGACCGGTGCGTGCACCGGCGCCGCGGTGGCGATCGGGGCCGCCACGCCCGCGGCGATCGGTAGCGCCAATGCAGCGGCACCGACAGCCAGAATTCGATTACGCCAACCACGAGGTGCGCCTCGCCGTCCCGACTCAGTTCTCATCGGCGCGGCCGCCCTGCCGAAACGCATGAATCCTGCTCTCTTTCTGCTTTTCTGCCTGTTGTGGTGCCGTCGGCGACCCCGAGAGGGGCGCAACCGCACCAGTGCTGCCAACGAGACGCACGCCGCAGCACACCGGACCCCGACATTCCGGCGCATGCGACTGCGAAACTACGATCTGGTCACACTTGCGCTCGCTGGACGATATTCGACACCGGTGGCCTTAGCAAGGCCGAGGCAACCAGGTGGCCGAAATCCGCCCGTACGCAATCTGTGATGGTGCGGTGACCCTATCGCGTTCGGCCGGTGATTGTCGTGCCGGAGCACCAAATTTTCACCTGATGGCCGGAAGTGTCAGCGCCGGCGCGGCGTCGAACCCGGGGTGGACAGCGGAGAGTGCCTGGGAATGCCGCGAATTGAGTTCACCCCAAATTCGCGCTGAGATCTGGCAGCATCTGGAAAACCTGGTCCTGCCAGTAGTTCCAGCTGTGCACACCCACCGGGGTGTACACGAACACGGCATTGCTCGGACCGAGACTGTTCATCCGCGCTTCGAACGCACGGGTGTTGGCCAGCGCGATCGTCTCCAGCGCCATCGCGTTGCCGAGGTGATAGACGTCGATCGGCGCGTTGATCACATCGCGTGGCCCGTTCACGCCGTTGCCGGTGGCGATCCACAGGCGAGTTCCGTTGTCGCGCAACAGTGGCGCGAACATGAACGGATCGTTGCGCAACCAGCGCGGATCCCATGGCGGACCCCACATGGCGTCGATGTTGTAGCCGCCCGCGTCGAGCATGGCCAGCCGCAGGCCCTCCTTCATGGCCGGCGCGGAGATGTTCAGGTAACCCGAATATGAACCGGCATAACGGAACTGGTCGGCATGGTATGCGGCGAGCGCGAGCGCGGCGCTGCCACCCATGGACAGGCCGAACACCCCGTTGCCGCGCGGGTTGAACCCGAGACGGTCGTGCAAGGCCCAGCGCAGATTGTCGGTGAGAAAGGTCTCCCAGGCATAGGCCTGCCGTTGGCCATTGGTATTACTCGGCGCAATCCAATCCGAGTAGAAGCTGGACTGGCCACCGACCGGCATCACCACATTGATGTTCCACTGCGTCAGCACACCGGAGATGTTGGTGTCGATCTCCCAGCCGCTCAGATCGTTGCGGGCGCGCAGACCATCCAACGCGTAGACCACGCGATCGGTGTTGCCGTCCGCGGCGCGGAAGATCCTGGACTTGATCGGGCCCATGCTGGAGTCGACCCAGAAGTCGAAGCCCTCCGGATCGAAGGAGGCCTGCGCGGGGGCGTCGAGGCCGCCGAACGGCAGGGTGATGGCAACGGCGAGACCGGCGACCGAGCGCCGCAACCAACGGCGGCCGACCGATTCGCGACTGCTGGCAACCGCTCCGCGTACTCCATCCGACCGCATCGACTTCACCTTTCGACCGTGCGGTCGTCGTTGACCGCAACCGTGGTGCATGGAGATCGACACTCGGCGTCGATGGCTTCCAACGGCGAAGTCCTCGGGCCTTTGACTCTTCTATAGGCAGTTATCCGAGTTTTCCCGTTCCGGAATCGCGGGGCGATGCCGGATCGTGACGGAAACCAGTGATTTGCCGTTATCGGCGGGCAGCCTGCGCGTCCTGACAATGACAAGATCGCAATTCGGCTTCCAGCGACCAACCAGCCAATAAGTGGGGCCCTGCCGAAAACGACAGACCGCCCGGCGCTGGACAGCGCCGGGCGGTCTGGTTACGACGAATTCGTCAGCCGATATTGGCGGACATGTCCGGAATCATCCGGTAGGCCTCATCGGTCCAGTTGTTCCACGCGTGAATACCGAAGGCGGGATAGGAGTAGACGGTGTTGCCGCCGCCGAGCGTCGCCATCCGCACCTGGAACGCACGGGTATTCGCCAAGGCCAGCGCCTCCAGCCCCATCCCGTTGAGGGTGTTGAAGCTCGGCGGATCGTTCGCCGCGGGCAAACCACTCGCCGCGGCGATCCACAGTCGGGTGCCGTTGCGCACCAGGTTGGGCGCGAAGACGAACGGATCCATCCGCAGCCACTGCGGACCCCACGGCGGCGCCATCGAGTCGACGTTGTATCCGCCCGCGTCCAGCATGGCGACCCGGATGGCCTCACGCATGCCCGGCGCCGAGATGTTCAGGTAACCGGAGTACGAACCGGCGAAGCTGAACTGGTCCGGGTGGTACGCAGCCAGGGTGAGCGCCGCGCTGCCGCCCATGGACAGGCCGAACACGCCGTTGCGGGTGTCGCTGAAGCCGAGCCGGTCGCGCAGCGCGTTGCGCAGGTCGCGGGTCAGGAAGGTCTCCCACTGGTACCGGTAGCTCTTGCCCGGCCCCGCGGCCAGGATGTTGAGCGCGCCGGAGCCGGAGGACGAGCCGGTGCCCGCCGGGATGCCGAGCAGCTCGCTCGGCGCGTTCCAGTCGGCGTAGAAGCTGGACATGCCGCCGACGGGCATGACGACATTGATGTTCCAGTCGGCCAGCACCTGAGGAACGTTGGTCTCGATTTCCCAGCCGTTGAGGTGCTCCGGCGCCCGCATGCCGTCGAGCACGTACGCGACGCGGTTGGTGTTGCCGTCCCTGGCGCGCAGCACCCGCGACTTGATCGGGCCCATGCCGGAGTCGACCCAGAAGTCGAACGCGGCGGGGTCGAAGCCCGCCGATGCGGTGGCGCCGCTGCCCGCTGCCGCGATGCCGAAGGGCAGCAGAAGTGCCACGGCGATCCCGAGAGCGGATCGCTTGATCCACGAACCAGTGGCTCCCGAGGTACCGGGTCTACCTTTCCAGCGGGCAATTCGCATCAAACTCGACCTTTCGTTCGGGCGGCCGGGGGGCAAACAGCTGGCGATCTAAACCGGCCCCCTCTTCGGACACCGAGTGCCGCTGTCCACCGAAACGGGACGAATCGACCTCTGTGCATGTTCTTCGTGTATCAATCGGCAGCGGAAGCTTATATGTTGCTGGAAAGTGACTCATGCCACAACTCACCGTCCACTACCTCTCCACATTCGTTACCGAACGGCACTTGGACGACTGGCAAACGAAAAGACCACCCGGTGCACTCGGCACCGGGTGGTCCTGACGAACAGACTTACCCGAAAATCACCCGATATTGGCGGACATGTCCGGGATCATCCGGTAGACCTCATCGGCCCAGTAGGTCCAGTTGTGCACACCCACGGCCGGGAAGTCGTAGGTGGCGTTGGTGGCGCCCAGCGTCATCATCCGAACCTGGAACGCGCGGGTGTTGGCCAGGGCCAGTGCCTCGAGTCCCATGGCGTTGACGGTGTTGAAGCTGAGCCCGTCGGCAGCACTCGGCAGGCCGCTGCCCGCCGAGATCCACAGCCGGGTGTTGTTGGCCTTGAGCCGCGGCGCGAAGACGAACGGATCCATCCGCAGCCACTGCGGACCCCACGGCGGCGCCATCGCGTCGATATTGAAGCCGCCCGCGTCCAGCATGGCCACCCGCAGCGCCTCGCGCATACCCGGTGCCGAGATGTTCAGGTAGCCGGAGTACGAACCGGCGTAACGGAACTGGTCCGGGTGGTAAGCAGCCAGGGTGAGCGCGGCGCTGCCGCCCATGGACAGGCCGAACACGGCGTTGCCGGTCGGGCTGAAGCCGAGGCGGTCACGCAGCGCGTAGCGCAGGTGCTTGGTGAGGAACGTCTCCCACTTGTAGGTGTTCGACTTGCCCATGCCCGCCGAACCCGACAGCAGGCCCGAGCCGGAGTTGGCCGAACCGGTCGACGCGGATCCGGCGCTGCCGAGACCGAAGAAATCGCTCGGCCCGTTCCAGTCGGCGTAGAAGCTCGACGGTCCGCCCACCGGCATCACGACGTTCATGTTCCATTTGGTCAGCTCGCGCACGACCTCGGTGTCGACTTCCCAGCCGCTCAGATCCGGCCGGGCACGCATGCCGTCCAGCGCGTAGACCACGCGGCTGGTGTTGCCGTCGGCGGCGCGGAAGACCCGATTCTTGATCGGACCCATCTCCGAGTCGACCCAGAAATCGAAGCCGTCCGGGTTGAACGCCGCGGACGCCGGGCCGGCCGGGCCTGCCACCGACACCCCGAGCGGTAGCAGAATCGCCATCGACAGCAGCGCCGAACGCTTCAGCCACGATCCGGCTCTTCGAGTATTCAGACGCCCGAACACGCCTCGCATCAGTTTCGACCTCTCGTTCGTGCAACAGCATCGGCCGTTGTCTAACGATGACCCGCCGATGCCAACACCTAGTTGACGCCACGACGGGCGTACTTTCGCAGCCTAGCGCGTCATCGTGACTCTGGCGTTATCGAACCGAGACAGAGGGGTGTACACCAGATTTGTGGACTCGACCAATGCGACGCGCCGGACCCTGTGAAAGCACCAACCCACCGGGACCCGGAAAGTCCAGGCCCCGGTGGGTTGGTCGGCTCGTTTCAGCGCGGCGGCTGCGGGGCCTTCGGGAACGGATCGACCAGACCGCAGCGCTCGATCTCGTACTTGGGCACCCGGTCGATCCGGTACTTGGCGAAGGTCAGCGCATTGCGCAGGTTGTGCCGGAAACGCTCGAAGGTGAGCGGATCGCGGGAGGAGACCAGCAGCGCTTCGGTGGTCGGGCACGCCATCGCGGTGCGGGCCTGGGTCACCCACTTCTCGTCCATGTACCACGGCATCCACGGCTTCTTGTCCACCATGCCGGTGTCCACCACGACCCAGTCCGGGTACAGGGCCTTGTCGTGCCCGATCCGGCCGTCGGTGAGCCGCTCGGTGTGCGCGGCCAGCGGATAGGCCAGGCCCATCTGGTCGATGACGCGCACGTCCAGCGGGACGTTCATGCTGGTCATGCCGAGGTTGAGGAAGTAGACCGTGTGCCCGGCGCCGCCCGGCGGAATCGGCTGCGGCGGCGGGGCCATGTACCAGAACATGAACGACGGCGAGTTCAGCAGCAGGCCGCCGTTCGGCGTCGCGGCGATGGTGTCGACCATCGGCCGGATGCGCGGGTAGTCCAGGTAGTCCTCGGCCAGGATCGGATGATCGTGGCCGGTGTTGAGGACGTAGTAGACCCGTTCGTCGACGATGCCGGACGCGGAGATCTTGGTGCCGGTCTTGATCGCGGTCGTGTTGGCGGCGAACAGCGCCCAGCCCGCGGTGCCGAGCAACGCGAACAACACCACGGCGAACGACCAGTCGGCCGCGGTGGCCGACCGTAATCCGCCCGCGGGCAGCCGGATCGGCACCACGGCGACCGGCAGCAGCAGCAAGAACAACTGGGCCAACAGCATTCGGCCGTGCATGAAGTCGCCGCCGACGCGCAGCGCGTAGATCGTGAGGAGGAAACCGCTCACCAGCACCAGCGTGACGACCGCGCCCGGCGAGCGCAGCCACACTCGGATCCGGTGCGCGTTCCACCGGGACCGCCCCTCGGGTGCGGCGTGGCGGCCGATCGGCGCCGCGGGCACGGGCCCCTGACCGCGCGCCGCGATCACACCCGCGACGAGCAGCACCAGCAACGGCACCCACAGGTAATACGGGCCGACCAGATCCCACAGGTAAGTGAAGCCCTGGCCCCACTTGGCGCCGCCCGCGTCCTTGGCCACCGCGGTATTCGGGTAGGGCAGGCCGTAGTAGCCCATCCGCCAGATCTGGTAGCTCATCGGCACCAGACCCGCGGCGGCGACGATCAAGCCGCGCAACACGATCGGGCGCAACCGCGCCTGCGGCATCGGCGCGACGACGATCATCAGCAGCGCGAGCCCGCCGACCAGCGTCATCTCCGGACGGATCAGCGGGGCGAGCCCCGCGAGGAACACCAGCCCGAACAGGCCGGGCAGCCGCACCCGCTCCGCCTGACTCCAGCGGATCAGCTGCCACCACAGCAGACCGAGCCAGCAGATCACCAGGCTGCTCTCCAGCCCGGAGGTGACGTAGTCACGGGCAGGCGGGATCGCGATGTAGACGAGCATCCCGGCGGGCAGCAGCAGCGCCGACTTCGGGCCGCCCCACAGCCTGCTCGCGCCGAGCATCGCGAACACCACCGCGGCCAGCGACAACGTGAACGCGATACCGAGCACCACGTACTCGAGTCGCGCCTGGGTCAGCCAGCTGAAGAACCAGACGAGGTAGGTCCACGCGGTACTGGTGTTGGTCTCGACGCGCTCGCCCGCGTTGAAGACGGGCCCGTTGCCTGCCAGCAGGTTGCGCACCGTGCGCAGCACGATCAGGCCGTCGTCGGCGATCCAGCGGCGCTGCCAGCCACCGACGGCGAAAAGGACGACGGTGAACGCGATCCCACCGACGAACGTGGCGCGAGATAGGAGGGTGTACCGCGACGCCGAGCGGGCCGGCTGCACAGCCGGCCCCTCGTTCGCGTATTCCGTTTGCTCCACTCCCGCTACCAACATCTCGTCAGGTGAGATAGACAGCGACACCTACCGCTCCGATCCAGGCGATTGCGAGGAACTGGAGGACGCGATCCCCCAGTGCGATCTCTTCGGGTTCACCGGCCTCGCCGCCATCGACGTCGACCGCGTAACGCAGGATTGCGATGGTAAACGGAATCATAGAAATAGAGAACCAGTTGGTGTCTTTCAGACTGTCCTGCTGGAACGCCCACAGACCGTAGAACACCACCACGGCCGTGGCCGCGAGGGTCCAGATGAACCGCAGATAGGTCGGCGTGTAGTACTCCAGCGACTTACGGATCTTGGCACCGGTACCCAACGCGATCTGCAACTCGGCGTACCGCTTACCCGCCGCCATGAACAGCGAGCCGAACGCCATGATCAGCAGGAACCACTGCGACAGCACGATATCCGCCGCGGCGCCACCGGCCACGGCCCGCAGCAGGAAGCCCGAGGACACGATGCAGATGTCCAGCACCGCCTGGTGCTTGAGGCCGAGGCAGTACGCCAGCTGGATGCCGATGTACACCGCCATCACCACGGCCAGATGCCAGGAGGCGAGGAAAGAACCGGCGATCGACGCGGCCAGCAGCAGCACCGCCAGCAGATACGCCAGCTTGATCGGGACGACGCCCGCGGCGATCGGCCGGTACCGCTTCGTCGGGTGCGCCCGGTCGGCGGCCACGTCGAGCGCGTCGTTGATCAGGTAGATGCCCGAGGCGGCCATGCAGAACACCACGAAGGCGATCCCGATCGGCCGGAGCACGTCGAGTTCGTTGGCCGTGCCCGCAGCCAGCGGGGCCGCCAGCACCAGGACATTCTTGACCCACTGCCGCGGCCGGACAGCCTTGAACAGCCCACCGGCCAATGTCTTCGGCGGACCTTTGACGACCGCTTCGGCTAGGTCGGTTCCGGTTGGCTCTTCACTCATGTCAACTACCAAGGCTCTTTCTGTGGCGGTCATCGAGTCTCTTTTCGGCGGCAAGCACAACGGCGGCGGACGCGGCACCGAGCGCCGAACCAGCGAGCACATCGGAGGGATAGTGCACCCCGAGCACGACCCGGGAAAGCAGCATCGGTGGGACGAGCACCGCAGGCAAGGGTAGCCCGGTCAATCTGCCGAGCAACACCGCCGCCGCGGTGGTCGAGGTGGCGTGCGAGGACGGGAAACTCAGCTTGCTCGGCGTCGACACGTTGACCTGCACCGAGGGATCGTTCGGGCGCGGGCGCCGGACCACTCGCTTGATGACGATCGAGGCGGCGTGCGCGCCGACCGCACCCACCGCGACGCCTGCCCACTGCCTGCGCCGCGGCTTGTCGACGAGCCAGCCCGCCGCGGCGATACCGACCCACCCGAGCGCGTGCTCGCCGAAGTGCGACATGCCGCGGGCCACCTTGACCACCTCGGGCGTGCCGATCTTGGCCTGCACCGCGTTGAGGATCCGCACCTCGGCCGCCGCCTGCTCGGTGGACGGCAACGCGGACACCGGTCCGCCGTGACCGTTCGTGCTCTGCAGCGGCTTGTCCACCGCGGTGTTGTCCGCGAGACTCACGACTTATCCCCCTTCGTCTCAGCCCCGATGCCGAAGGCATTTTCCCAGGCCGCGGTGCTGGTCAGCTGCGGGTGGGCGGCGCGGTAGCGCTGCTGCATCTCCGGGAAGCGCGCGGCCAGTTCTTTGCGCAGGCGCATGGCTTCCTTGAAGAGGCCGAGGGCTTGGCGCGGGTCGCGCTTGCGGTAGACCACGCCGCGGCCGTCGGCGGTGGTGACGGTAACGCCGTCGACCTGCGACAGCAAGAACCACCGGGCGTCCAGCGTCGGGACGTTCAACTGCGGGACCTCGTGGTGTTGGGTGTGCGCCGGGCGCAGGTTGTGCACGACGCCCTTGGCCAGGCGGACCACCTTGGCGATCGGGTTGGCCGGTTCGCCGACCGCGCCGACCTCGACGTGGCTGGCCAGCGGCAGTTCGGTGGACGAGGGCAGGATGACCGCGTCCGGGTACTGCTTGCGCAGCGCGTGCACCGCGCCGAGGGCACTCGGCAGCAGCTGGAACAGCCGCTCCGGGCCCGCCAGGAAGTCGCGGATGGCCAGGTTCTGGATGGCGACCGTCGAATACTCCAGGCAGAGCAGGTGTTTCAGGGTCGCCTTGACCGTGTTCACCACCATGCCCCTGCCGTTGCCCGGCAGGTGCAGCGAGGCAACGACCAGCCGGTTGCGCAGGTGGAAGTAGGCCTGCCAGTCGATGGCGTCGTCCTTGTCGCTCCACGCCATGTGCCAGACCGCGGCACCGGGCAGGGTGACCGTGGAGTAGCCGTGCGCCCGGGCGCGCAGACCGTATTCGACGTCGTCCCACTTCAGGAACAGCGGCAGCGGCTGGCCGATCTCCTCGGCGACCCGGCGCGGGATGACACAGGTCCACCAGCCGTTGAAGTCGACGTCGATGCGCCGGTGCAGCAGCTTGGAGTTGTCGCGGTCCTTGAGCGGGTACTTGGCGAAGTCGTGGTCGTACTCGACGTTCGGCGCCGAGGTCCACATGAAGATGCCGCGGTCGACCACCTCACCCATGCTGTGCAGGTGTGAGCGCTCCTGCAGGTTGAGCATCTGCCCGCCGACCAGCATGGGCGACTTGGCGAACCGGGCGAAGGCCAGCGCGCGCAGGATCGAGTCGGGCTCGATCTCGATGTCGTCGTCCATGTAGACGATGTACTGCGCGTCGGTGGTCTTGAGCGCCTCGTACATCACCCGGCTGTAGCCGCCGGAGCCGCCGAGGTTGGGCTGGTTGTGGATGGACAGCCGGTCGCCGAGGGTCGCCGCGGCCTCGGAGAAACCGGTCTCGTCGACCACCTTGCGGTTGCCCTGGTCGACCACGATCACCGCGGTGATCTTGTCCAGCACCAGCGGGTCCGAGCCAAGGGCGGCAAGGGTTTTCACCAGATCGGTGGGCCGGTTGAAGGTCGGCATGCCGACCGCGATGCTGCCCTCGTCGGGTGCCTCCACCGGCGCGTACCAGCCGCCGGCCAGCAGCGTGACCGCCGTGTCGGTGGTGATGTCGAACCAGATCCAGCCGCCGTCCTCGAACGGGCCGAGATCGGTCTCGAACTCGACGTGCACCGACTCGGTGCCCGGCGCGACCGCGAACTCCTTGCCCTGCACGTGGATTCGCGAACCGTCCGCCTTCGAACGATAGACGTCCACCCGGCCGTGACCGGCCAGTTCCAGGCGCA
This sequence comes from Nocardia sp. NPDC052316, assembly GCF_044547795.1. NCBI lineage: Bacteria > Bacillati > Actinomycetota > Actinomycetes > Mycobacteriales > Nocardiaceae > Nocardia > Nocardia sp. NPDC052316. The sequence continues at coordinate 566,368 of NZ_JBIUBB010000005.1, read as the reverse complement.
GCACCACCGATTCGAGGATGCTCCAGCGACGCCAGTAGCTCGCGGGCAGCGCGTTGAAGTAGGTGCAGAACGACACCTCGGACTCCGCACCCACCGACAGCGAGGTACGGGTGGCGGCGTGCGCGCGCTTGGCGTTGGTCTTGGATTCCTCGACGTAGAGGGTGCGCACGTCCAGCGGCTCACCCGGTCGGGGCAGGATGATCCGCTGGAGCAGCGATTTCGCGCGAGTCTGGGTGGTCATGTCTTCCACAAGGGATTGGGAGGTCATTCTGCACTTTCGTCAGCGAGCGGCGCACCGGTCTCCAGGTGCGGTCGCAGCACATTGTCGAACATGCTGAGCGCACTGCCGATGGCCATATGCATATCGAGGTACTGGTAGGTGCCGAGGCGGCCGCCGAAAAGCACCTTCTCCGTCGCGGTTTCCTTCTTGGCGAGCGCGCGGTACGCGGCCAGCTTGGCCCGGTCCTCCGGCGTGTTGATCGGGTAGTACGGCTCGTCCCCGGTCTGCGCGAAGCGAGAGAACTCGCGCATGATCACCGTCTTGTCCTTCGGGTAGTCGCGCTCCGGGTGGAAGTGGCGCGGCTCGATGATGCGGGTGAAGGGCACGTCCGCGTCGTTGTAGTTCATCACCGAGGTGCCCTGGTAGTCGCCGGTCTCGAGCACTTCGGTCTCGAAATCGATGGTGCGCCAGCCGAGTTCGCCCTCTTGGTAGTCGAAGTAGCGGTCCAGCGGGCCGGTGTAGACGACCGGGGCGTCCGGGTTCGCCGCACGCAGTTCGTCGCGCACCTCGAACCAGTCGGTGTTCACCCTGACCTCGATGAGCTCGGAGGCGGCCATGTTCTCCAGCCACTTCGTGTAGCCCTCTTTGGGCAGGCCCTCGTAGGTGTCGTTGAAGTAGCGGTTGTCGAACGTGTAGCGCACCGGCAGGCGGGTGATGTTTCCCGCGGGCAGTTCCTTCGGGTCGGTCTGCCACTGCTTGGCGGTGTAGTCGCGGACGAACGCCTCGTACAGCGGGCGGCCGATCAGCGAGATCGCCTTCTCCTCGAGGTTCTGCGCGTCCTTGGTCTCGACCTCCGCGGCCTGCTCGGCGATGAGCTTGCGCGCCTCTTCCGGCGTGAAGTAGCGGCCGAAGAACTGAGAGATCAGGCCGAGGCCCATCGGGAACTGGTAGGCCTGCCCCTTGTGCATCGCGAAGACCCGGTGCTGGTACCCGGTGAACTCGGTGAACTTGGTGACGTAATCCCAGACGCGCTTGTTCGAGGTGTGGAACAGGTGCGCGCCGTACTTGTGGATCTCGATCCCGGTATCCGGATCCGGCTCCGAGTAGGCGTTGCCGCCGAGGTGGTAGCGACGATCGAGCACCAGCACGCGTTTGCCGAGCTCGGCAGCGGCGCGTTCGGCGACGGTCAGCCCGAAGAATCCGGAGCCGACGACGATCAGATCGAACTGTGAGGTGGAGTTGGCGGAGTTACCCGGGGACGATGCGACGGTCACGGGAGCCCAGAGTATCGGAAGTCCGCGCGGGGTCTGGGTGGAGTCGTGTGGCGCACAGCACGCCGGGTTGTCGGCGCGGGTTTCGTGTCCGAGCCATCCGAATTTCGCCGGGAGTTTGCCGGAAGGTGGGGCCTGCGGCAAGGAGGCGCTGTCCAATGGACGGTTCACCCTGCAGTCCTACGACGGCCGGTCAGGGGTGTGGAGGTTGGTAGGGCGTCGGCGCGGCCGGGTATCGGACGAACTGCGCTGGGGCTTGCGGGGTGGATGTGATCGGTGCGGTGGTCGAGGTGAGCACCAAGGAGATCAACGCCAAGGCGGCGCCGACGATGATCATGTCGGCCAGGAGGAAGGACTCGGCGGCCAAGCCGTGGTCGCCGCCGTACGTCACGCTGATCAAGCCGCCGACGACAAGCCAAGCGGCGCCGATGATCTCCAACTGACGGCCGACCGGCTTGCCGATCATGGACAGCAGGTTGCCCAAGGCAAGGATGCCCGCCATCAGCACCGAAACGATCAGCAGAACTTGCAGCACGGAGTGGAATTGCGACGCGAGTTTCCATGCCTCGTAGTTGTCGTCGGTGATTTTCGGCTTGGTGATCCGGTCCGCCACCCGAAAATGCTGGAAGCCAGCGATCGAGCCGAGGCCGACTGCCGCCGCGCCGAGCCAAGCCGACAGGATGGTGATCACCCCGGTCAGACCTTGGTGCGTGGACGTCGAATTGCCCGTTCGGCCATATGGATCAGCCATCGAACCCCCCTCTAGGTATCGGGCGAACCTTACCGCGCGACCAACGATCGATCGAGCCGATGAGGGCCGGGGGCGGCGAACTAGATCTCGGACTGCTCCGAAGACGCTCGAGCGTAAAGAGATTCGGCGTACGAGCGTGGCGGGGTGTACGCAATCCAGCGAGCGGTGTAGCCCGAGGAGGCGGCGAGGAACACTGCCAAGGGCAGCACGGCGGCGGTCGATGCGGCCAGCCACTCGCGGTGGAGCAAGGCAGTGAGCGAGCCGACCAGACCGTTGAAGAATCCGTTGACGGCTTCGAGTGAATGGCTCTCGGCCGGAAGCCAATCGACGCCGTAGTCGGGCCGGTAGTCGGTCAGCGAGCAGGCCAGCGCGACAAGGGCGACCGCGGTCAGCAGGCCCGAGGTGAGTATCAGGAGGTAGCGGCCTGTTTCGTCGCGGCGCAGCAGCAGGACGGCGCCGTACCCGAAGGCGGCGGCGACGAGCAGGGCACCCAGGATCGAGAAGACGGCCAGCGATTTATCGATGTGCTGCTCGCCGCGCAAGGCACTCAGCACGGTTGCGGCGCCCCACAGGTTGAGCAGCCCGGCGCACAGCGCCAGCACGCCCGCCGTGGTCGCGACGGCTCCACTCGGCGCCGCGGCTCGCGGACGCTCACTGGCGTATGTCATCGGATGCCCTTTCTCCGCCGACGGCCGGCACGCATCCAGTATGCGTACCGGCCGTCTGTTGGGCGCGATCTACAGGTGTGTCTCGGCGTAGACCCGCATGGCGTCGCGGACGAGCGCCGCGGTGCCCGCGCCGTGTACGTCGTAGTTCACCGCGAAACGCGGATCGTCCACGTACATCTCACCGAGCCCGATGAAGGCCTCCTTCGCTACCGGGCGACCCTGCCAGCCGATGCCGACCCAGCGGAAATGGCGGGCCGTGATGGCCTGCACCTCCGCGCTGTCCGGGGCCAGACCGGCGGCGTTGGCGCGCCCGAAGTCAGCGGCGATGTCGGCCTGGGTTTGCTGGAACTGCTTCTGCTCGGCTTCGCTCATCGAGCGCCACCAGCGATCACCGCTCTCGTAGGCGTCCTTGCCCCAGCGTTCGATCACCTCATCCTTGTACTGAGTGTGGTCGAAGCCATCGAAAACCTCTGCGGCCATGAGTGGTTCACCTCTTTCCGTCTTGTGCAGCGTGGTTTGCACCGACTCGATCTGGCGCCGGATCCGTTCCTGTTCCTGCCGAAGCAGTTCCAGGTGTGTGCGCAGTGCGGTACCGGAGTCCTGTTCACCGGCGAGGACTTCGGCGATGACCGGAAGGCCGAGGCCGAGTTCCCGCAGCAGCAGGATGCGTTGCAACCGCACCAGGGAGCCCTGGTCGTAGTAGCGATATCCGTTGGTGCCGATCCGGCTCGGCGGCAACAGCCCCAGCTGCCCGTAATGGCGCAGCGTGCGGCTGGTGGTACCGGCCGCCTTGGCCAGATCCTGGATGGACCACTCGGTGCGCACGACCTCGTTCTCCCTTCTCATCTCGTCGGTGTAACCAGCATGCAAGTTGACGTTACGTCAAGGTCAATCTTTTTATCCGCAGCTCAGCGCACGGCCGCCAGCGCCGGACGAGCAGGCTCCGGAATGGTGACCGGCATGGTCCGTTCGGTCACCGCGATCGGGGCGGTCGGCGCGGTCGGCGCGACCGGCGCGACCGGGGCGGTCAGCGCGACGGGCGCAGTCGGCGCGGTAGATGCGGTCGGCGCGGTCAATGCGGTCGGCGCGGTGGGCGCGATGGGCGCGGTCAGTGCGACCGACGCGGTCGGTGCGGACGGCGCGATCGACGCAATCGACGCAATCGGCGCGATCAGTGCGGCCGACGCGATCGGCGCGATGGGCGCAGTCGGCGCGGCAGGTGCCGCAATGTTCACCGGCACGGTCGGAGCCGCAACGCTAGCCGTCGGCATCGCCTTCGGCCTGCCTGCCATCTGGCCGAGCACCGTGCCGCCGAGCGCGATGACCAGACCTGCCATCTGGAGCGGGCTCAGCGCTTGACCGAGTGCGATCCAGCCGATCACGGCGGCGGACACCGGGCTCAGCAGACCGAGGAAGGCCACCGAGGTCGCGGGGACCTTGGAGATGCCGCGCAGCCAGAGCCAGTAGGCCGCGGCGGTGCCGATGATGCCGATGTACAGGTAGCCACCGATGGCGCGGTGGTCGAGCGCGGGCGGTGCGCCTTCGATGAGGAAGGCCAGCGGCAGGATGAACAGTCCACCGGCGGTGAGTTGCCAGCCGGTCATCGCGAGCGGGCCGACACCCTCGGGGCGTCCCCAGCGTTGCGTGAGCACGGTGCCCGCCGCCATGGACGCGGCGCCGGCCAGTCCGGCGATGACGCCGACGGTGTCGAGTTGTGCGTTGGCTCGCAGCACCACGAGCGCGACCCCGAAGACGCCGATCAGACCGGCGAGCACCTTGCGCCCGTTGGGCTTTTCGGCGAGCACGACGGTGGCCAGGCCGAGCGCGAACATCGGCGCGACCGCACCGAGCACGCCGGCGACGCCGCCGGGCAGCCGGTACGCGGCGAGGAACAGCAGCGGGAAGAAGGCGCCGATATTGAGCAGGCCGAGCACGGCGGCGCGCCCGATCCAGTTGCCGCGCGGCAGCACCCTGGTGATGGCGAGGAGCACCAGACCGGCGGGCAGTGCGCGCATCAGCGCGGTGAACAGCGGGCGATCCGGCGGCAGGAATTCGGTGGTGACGGCATAGGTGGAGCCCCAGACGATGGGGGTGAGGGCGGTGAGCGCCAGGGTGCCCGCGTACGAGTTTTCGGCGCGCGGGGTGGTGCTTGTGGTCATGTCGTTCGCTCCTCATTGATAATCTCAACGTTGAAATATCTACTCCGCCGAGTGCCTCAACGTCAAGTAGATCAATGTTAAGATTCTTAGAGTCGAGAGGAGCGGTCATGGACGCGGTGGATCTGTTCACCCAGCACTGGAACCGGGAGCGGCCGGATGTCGACGTCTCGCCGATGGCAGTGATCGGCCGGATCCAACGGTTGTCCCGCCTGTTCGAGCAGGACCTCAAACGGTTCTTCAGCGACTTCGGCATGGAGTTCTGGGAGTTCGACGTGCTCGCCACGCTGCGCCGCTCCGGCAGCGAAGCCGGCCTCACCGCGGGTGCGCTGATCAAGGTGGCCATGGTGACCTCGGGTGCGATCACCAACCGGATCGATCGGCTGGTGGCCAAAGGGTGGATCGAACGCCGGCCGTGCCCGGAGGACCGCCGGGTGATCCGGGTCCAACTCACCCCGGAAGGTCGCAAGGTGATCGACGATGTGCTGCCGAAGCACATGGAGAACGAGCAGCGGCTGCTCGCGTCGCTGGACCTGGACTCGCGCGAGCAGCTCGCAGGGTTGTTGCGGACGCTCGCCGAAGCACTGGGTGATGGGGCGCCGGACTGAGGTAGGTCTACCGAGAGCCCGGTCTAGGCGGACACTTTCGGCCCCTGCCGGGCTTCTAGCGTTGCGACGCAACGAAAAGTGTCCACCTAGACCGGCACCACCGTGCAGTCGTCATCACCGCGGTAACCCATCACAGCTCCGCCACAACGGTTTCCGAGGATTCGGGTGCAATCGGTCCGCTCCGCATAGGCGTCCGCTTCGGCGTGTGCTCGAGGTCAGCACCGGTCGCGGTACCTGCGGGGATAGGAATCCCAGGCGTCGGACGTGGCGTCGGAGTAGCCGCGGTTGTCGGTGCGAGCGTGCGCCCCGGTGATGCCGATGCCGCGGGCGGCGAGGCGGCACCGGCCTGTGCGGACACGGGCGGCACACCGGAACTCGACGGTGCGGACTCGAACGCGGGCGGGACGCTCGCATTGGATGGCGCCGACTCGTGCAGCGGCGCCACGACGACATCGGACGGCGCGGGCCCGTGCGCCGATGGCGCGCTCACTCCTGGCGGCACCGCCTCCTGCACGGGAGCGATATGCGCACCGGGCGGCACGGATTCACCAATCCATAGCGCACTCGCGTTCGATGGCTCCGAGCCGGACAGCCGCGACCCGCCGGTACCGAACGGCGCGGATTCTCGCTCGCGCCGCGTGTTCGCATTCGACGCCACCGACTCGTACCGCGACGGCGCGCTGGTACCGGACACCGCGCGCCCGCTCCCGAGAGGTGCGTTCACGCCAGACGCCGCAGCGTCCGTTGCACCTGGCGAATTCGTCCAGGAGGGTACGAATTCCGTTGCAAGCGTGGAACTTACGCCGGGCACGCCGGATCTCCTCGCGGGCGGCGCACTTCCGCTGGGCAGAACGGGCGCACGCCCCGGCGGCGCGCTCACATCAGTGGGCGCGGACTCATCCACAGGCGCCACAACCGCAGGTCTCGGTTCGCGAACGGTGGGCACGTTCAGAGGGGCTGGCGCGGGCTCGACCACACCGACCGGCGCGGATTCTTGCACAGGTGCCACGCTCGAACCCGCAGGCGCAGATTCATCCACAGGCGTCACACCCGCATGCACGGGCTGGCCCACAGGAGGCACGCTCGCATTGGCCGGTACGGGCTCAACCATCGGCGGCACACCCGCAACCGGCGCGGATTCATCCGCAGACGGCACGCTCGAAGCGCGACGGGCAGATTCATCCACAGGCGTCACACCCGCAGGCGCGGGCTCGCCCGCCGGAGGCACGCTCATACCGGCAAGTGCGGGCTCAACCAAGGGTGGCGCAACCACACCGGAGGCGGATATATGCACAGGCGGCGTGCTCGAACCGGCCGGTGCGGGCTCAATCGCAGGTGGTACGCCCGCACCGACTGGCGCGGATTCACCCACAGACGCCGCACCCGCGGACGCGGGCCCACCCACCGGAGGCATGCTCGCCCCGGCAGGTGTGGGCTCGACCACGGGTGGCGCAACCACACCGGTGGGGGCGGATTCATGCACAGGCGGTGTGCTCGAACCGGCGGGTGCGGGTTTATCCACAGGCGGTATGCCCACGCCGGATTCGCGGGCGGGCGGCACACCGGGGCCGGTCGGGGCCGGGGCGGCGGGGTCGGGGACCAACTGGAGGAGCGTGGTGAAGTCGACGACCTGGGCGCCGAGGGTGGGGGTGGAGATGATGACGCCGTTGGTGAACATGCGGTAGGTGCCGGCGTTTTCCGGCAGTGCCATCTCCGGGCCGAGTGGCTGGCCGACCGCGCTGCTCGCGCCACCGATCCGCCGGTACTCGATGTCGATCGGTGATTCGCCGACCGCGGCTCGGGTGCGCGGGTCCACCGGAATACGGGGTGCGTTGGGGGCGAGATCGCTCAGCGCGGGTCCGACCTCGAAGGTGTAGATGTCGGCGGGTTCGCCGCCGTCGGGGGCGGAGGAGTACTCCGATCGCAGGATCCGCCCGTCCCGCAGCAGCACGGTCCCGGCGCTGGCCGCCACGGCGGCGGCCGTGCGCGGATCCTCCTTGACGGTGCCGGGATACACCTGGCAGTCGGTGGTGTCGCAGCTCTGCGCGTACGAATAACGGTGCTCGGCAAGGACATACGAGCGAGCGGCGATCGCCTGAGCGCGCAAGGCCTCGGCCGCGCCCTTGTCCGCCCAGTTCGCCTGCACCTCGGCAGGCAGGACGCCGAGCAGGTAGTCCTCCACGTCGACGCGGTTGACGGTGCGCGCCGCCCCGTTCTCCATCGTCACACCGAGTGCGCCGCGATACCCGGTGCCGCCGCAGAGGGTGAGGTGTTCGGCGACGGGTCGATTCGGGCCGGGGTCGAGCGGATAGACCCACGGATCGTTGGTCCCGGCCTGCCACAGCACCTCGCCCTCGCACCCGACCGTCACCACGACGTTCGCTCCGCCGTTCGGCAGCGGGGTCAAATGGGCGGCTTGCCCGGCTTGCACCATCCGACCGGCGACGCGCAGACCGGCGGCCGAGTAGATGTCGAGGGTGGAGTCGTCCTGAGCGGTCAGCCGGATGCCGACGGTGTTTGCCGGAACGGTGCCGAGAGTGGCGCCCGGGTAGTAGTGGCCGAGGATGGCTTCGGCGGTCCACCCCTCCTGCGCGTTCGCCAACGCGCCGTGCTGGCTCATGCCCCGCCCGTGACCCGGTCCCGCCATCGTCCGATAGGGGGTCTCCCCCGGCCAGGCCCACAGCACGAGCACGGTGCCCACCGCTAGCGCCGCGGTGCCTGTGACCAGCACCGGACGCACGGATAGCGCAGGTCGATCGGGTCCGCGTCTGCACTGCCCCCGGCGTACCGCTCGCTTTTCTCTGCGCGCAGATTTCACCCGCATTCGTGCTCCCCCCGTGCTCTTTCGTTCCGGTGCTGTGTTGCGTCGCATCCGTTCACTCCCACGGTATTCCGGGGCCGGGCGGATTGGATACCTGTCGGCATGTCGTTCCGTCCCGGCCGCATTCCGAGAGCTACATTCGAGCAATCACATAATCCTCAACAAGAGGTTTAGATATGTGACAGTTGTGACTATTGTGGTCGTTGATACATCAGGAAGCAACCCTGGTTTTGCAGACGATCACTGGTTCGACCTGAATGGAGACGCTCGTGCCCTACCGCAAACCGAAACGTTCCTACGTCCTCCCGGTTGTCACCACGCTTGCGGTAGCGGCCCCGCTCGCGGCGCTCACGATGAGCGACTCGCCCGACTATCGCTCGGCCACCGATACCGAGCTCGCCGCCGTACCGGCGCAGCTGGCCGAGGTCGTGCTGAATTCGGCGCCCGACATCGTGCTACCGCTACGCGAACTCACCGGATTGGACCTACCGGATTTACGCCTGTCCGATCTACGAATGCTGCCGCTACCAGCGTCCATTCCCATTCCGGAAGGGCTACCGCTGCCGCCCGGCGTGCAACTACCCAAAGAAATTCCGCTACCCAAGCTGAATGGTCAACACCCGGCCACTCCCGGCCAGCAGAGCGCGCCAGGTCAGAACTCGACACCTGGACTGAACGCCACTCCCGGGCAGGGCATCGCACCAGGCCAGACCCCATTCCCGGGACAAGCCGCCACACCAGGGCAGGCACCATTTCCCGGCCAGGCCACCGCGCCGAATCGAAACGCCATTCCAGGCCAGACCACCGCGCCTAACCAGCAATCCATTCCAGGTCAGGCAGTAGCGCCGAATCAGAACGCCCCCGGGCAGGCCGCCGTGCCGTCCCAGAACCCCGGCCCCGGCCAGGCCACCGCACCGAACTCGAACGCTGTCCCCGGGCAAGCCGCCGCACCGGCGCAGAATCCTGTCCCAGGTCAGGCCACCGCACCGAGCCAAAACGCCGTGCCCGGCCAGGCCGGCACGCCGAACCAGAACGGCGTCCCAGGCCAAACCGCCGCACCAGCGCAGAACCCCGTCCCCGGTCAGGCGGTCGCACCGAACTCGAACGCTGTCCCCGGGCAAGCCGCCGCACCGGCGCAGAATCCTGCCCCGGGCCAGGCGGTCGCGCCGAGCCAGAGCGTCGTGCCGGGCCAAGCCAGCACGCCGGCCCAGAATGTCGTACCGGGCCAGTCCGCCGCGCCCGGTCAGAACCCCATTCCAGGTCAGACCCCCGCACCAGGCCAGGCGACAGCACCAGGCCAGGCGGCTGGCCCTGTTCAGAATCCGGCCCCAGGTCAGGCTCCCAATTTCGGACAGCCAACGCAGGCACCGACATCCACTCCGGGCGCCCGTTTCATCGCCGACCCCAGCCACCTGGAGCCCGGCACCACCCCCGACACCCCCGCGCTCGCACCCGGCGCCGTCCCAGCTGAATGGGCCGACCAGGTCGGCGCGCAGGTGAAGGAACTGTCCCGGGAAACGCCTTTCAGCGTTGTCGCACTCACCGGCGCCGATCTGACGAGCACCAAGGCGCTGCTGCGCGCCCGCCAGACCGACGGCACCTGGGGGCCATGGTTCGACACCGAGCCGGTGGACACCCGCCGCACCGATCGCACCGCCCCCGGCGGCAAGACCGGCACCGAACCGATCTACGTCGGCACCACCAACGCGGTGCAGATGCTGGTCACCCGCAAGCCCGCCGCGGCGGCGGTGGACGACGCCGCTGTGGACCCCGCGAACCCACCGGCACCGCGCACGGACGACCCCGCCCAGCTGTCGGGTGTCGACTTGACCGCCGTCCTCATCGATCCGGGTCGCGGTGCCATCGACAGCGCGCTGCACAAGGTCGCCGCGCCCGTGCCCGGCGGCGGACCCAAGGTGATCACCCGCGAGGGGTGGGGCGCCGACGAGAGCATCCGCTGCGAAGAACCCACCTACGACGACGGCCCCGGCAAGGACGGTCTCGGTGGCATCACCGTGCACCACACCGCCGGGCGCAACGACTACAGCAGGGAAGAGTCCGCGGGCATCGTCCGCGCGATCTACACCTATCACGCCCAGACGCTGGGCTGGTGCGACATCGGCTACAACGCACTGGTCGACAAGTACGGCCAGATCTTCGAGGGTCGCGCGGGCGGGCTCAACCGCGCGGTGCAGGGCGCGCACGCGGGCGGTTTCAACGAGAACACCGCGGGTGTCGCGCTGATGGGCAACTACACCTCAGAGGAGCCCAGCGAAGAGTCGATCGAGGCGATGGGCGAGTTCATCGGCTGGCGGGCCAAGATCGCGGGCCTCGACCCGGTCGGCTACACCACGATGTACTCCGAGGGCACCGAATTCACTTCGTACGCCTACGGCCAGGCGGTGAAGTTGCCGATCGTGTTCGCGCACCGCGACGTCGGCAACACCTCCTGCCCGGGTGACGCCGCCTACGACATGATGGATCGAATTCGCGAAATCGCCGCGAGTGTCGCGGGCGGTGCGAGCCTGGCGAACAGCGGAAACGGTGGCGACAGCGCCGCAGGCAACAGCAACAGCACCGGCACCGGCACCGGCACCGACGGCACCGCCAACAGCACGGCCCCGCAGGCCGCGCCGCGCGGCAAGCCCGACCTCGCCGCGTTGGCCGCGCTCACCAAGAAGCTGCTCAGCATGGTGAACGAGAACCCGATCGCCAAGCACTGGGCCGACAAGGGCGGTCCGCGTGGGCCGCTCGGCGCCGCGCAGACCGAGCCGCTGCCCGCCGCGCAGGGCCAGCAGTACGCCAAGTTCGCCAACGGATACGTCTACACCGCGCCCGACGGCAAGGTGATCGAGGTGATCGGCGCGATCCTCGACCGCTTCCTGCAGCTCGGCGGCGACGCGGGCGTGCTCGGTCTGCCGCAGAGCGATGCGTATCAGGTGCCGGACGGCCTGCGTTCGGACTTCCAGTACGGCTCGCTGATCCTCAATCAGGCGACCGGGATCGTCACCACGGTGTGGAAGACCTACAACGACATGTATCAGCAGGAGGCGAGTCGTCCGGCACCGGCGCCGGCCGAAACTCCTGCTCCCGCTGCGGTTCCCGCTCCGGCACCCGCCATTGTCCCGGCCCCGAGCCAGGACTCGGCCGAGGCCCCCGCCGAGTTCGCAACTCCGGAACCCGGCACCCTCCAGTTCCCCGCACCCGAGGATTTCCTCCCGAACCCCGCTCCCGAACCAGCGGGCTGACCAGAACTCGTCGCTCGGAGCTCGCTGCCACGGCAGCGGGCTCCGATTGCGTTCAACGGCACGGTGATCGGCCGCAATGTGTTGCCAACCTCGCGGCCCAGGTCGAACCGGTGTATCGCGACTCTCGGCCGCTGCCACACCCCCTCCGGCTTCTTCGCCGACATCGACTGGGCGCGTGCGGCTTTCGCGGGACCAGCCGGTGGGGTTACCCGCTCAGATCCACCAGCGTTCTAGAACACGGGCGACGCCGTCGTCGGAGTTGGACTCGGCGACCTCGTCGGCGGCCGCTTTGGCTTCGGCGTGCGCGTTCGCCATCGCGACACCGTGGCCCGCCATGGTGAGCATCGGCACGTCGTTGGGCATGTCGCCGAACGCGACGATGTTCGCGGCCTCGACGCCGAGGCGCTGCGCGACGATCGACAGCCCGGACGCCTTGGTGACACCGGGTGCGGACAGTTCGATCAGCCCGTGCTCGGTCGAGTAGGTGATATCGGCGCGCTCGCCGATCAGCGGCGCGAGCACCGTGCGCATGTCGGAGCTGCGGGCGCCGGGTAGTCGGATCAGCATCTTGATCGCCGGTGCGTCGATGACCTCGTGACGGGCCACCGTGGTGTCGTCCGGATTCAGCCAGGCGTGCTCGTAGAGCGGCGAGCTCACGAACTGCGGGGTGACCGCGTCGTGCGCGCTCGCACCCACCCGCTCAGCCGCGAGCCCGCACCCAGGCAGTGCTTCCTCGGCCAGGTCCGCGATCCAGGACAGGGTGTCCACGTCCAACGTCATGCTGGCCAGCACCCGATCGGTCGCGCTGTCGTAGATGACCGCACCGTTGCCGCACACGCACAGCGGCGCGTAGCCGAGCCCGTCGACGACCGGATCGATCCAGCGCGGCGGCCGTCCGGTGGCGAGCACGAACGGCACACCGTCGCCGATCAGCGCGTCGACCGCGGCCTTGGTGCGCGCGGTGACCCGCTCGTCGTGGTCGATGAGGGTGCCGTCGACATCGGTGGCCACCATCTTCGGCTTGGGCAGGTGCAGGAGGGTCACCTATTCCATCCTGCCGGACAACCATCTCGAAGTGGCGGGCGTGTCGCCCTGCGCACTCCGAACCGTTCGTTCGACGCACGAGCGGTTACGCGGGCGGCGGACGCCGAACACTGTCGTCCTGCGGCTTCGGCTGGCCCGATGGCGGATGCCGGACCGTCTCTTCGTCGGGCACGGGTTGTACGACAGGCGGCCAATCGCCCTGACTGCTCGGTGGGGGCTGCGCGGACAGATTCCACGCAACCTGCGGTGCTGACGACTCCTCAACGGCTTTGTCGTCCTGCACCGAGCCGCCACCTTCCGCAGCAGGTTGGGCGGGCGCGCTCCAGGCGTCTCGGGGTGCGGATGGCTGGTGCCAGTCCTGATCTGCGACGGGGTGCCAGGCCTGATCGGCGACGGGCTGCCAGGACAGACCCGGCTGCGGCGGCCCCGGGTAGGGGTATCCGTATTGCCGGGGGACGGCGGCGGCGGGGCTGTATGCCAACCAGCGGGTGGTCGGCGGAATCAGCGCGAGTACCGCGGTGGCGACGGGAAAGATGAGCCCGATCAGACTGCCTGCATCGTCGCTGATCACGCCGAGCCCGTCCGAGGAACCGTCGATGGAACGGACCAGCACGAACCCAACGAGCTGGGCGACCACCACCGTGACACAGCCGACGACAACGAGCAGGCGGCCGAACGATCTCCGGCTGAACATGGCGACCGCGCCGACGCCGAGCACGACCGCGGTCACCAGCGACAGCACTCCGGACACGATGGCCCAGGTCTGGAACCAGTCCTGCGAAAACAGCCCGGATGTGTCGTAATCCTGCAGTTGCCAGCCGATCAACCCGAACGCCAAACTGATTCCGCCACCGAGCAATTGGCCGATACTGCCGATGCACGCGAGCACCCCGGCGGTCACCGCGGTCGCCCCGCTCGGCGCGGGAACTCCGGCCGAATACGCCGGATATGGGTTGTATCCCCCGGGATATTGCGGATAACTCACGACTCCCCCTCCGACGCGTCGCACCGCCCGCGCACCTGTGTGCCGCAAGAATAAAGGACATGCCGAACCCGACGTGACACGCGCGACCGGGTCATCGTCCTTATGATCAGGGGCTAATACTCGACGCTGGTCCGTCCAGCCGAAAGACCATGAGGACTGATGACCGGCTTCCTGCTACGACGCGCGCTTCACTATGTCGTGCTGTTGCTGCTGGCGTCGTTCCTGACCTTCAGCTTGGCGTCGCTGACGTTTCGCCCGCTGGACAGTCTGGAACAGCGCAACCCGCGCCCACCGCAGGCGGTGATCGACGCCAAGGCGGAGGAGTTACACCTCAACGATCCGATCCCGCAGCGCTATATCACCTGGCTCAAGGGGATCCCGCAAGGGGATTTCGGCAAAACCCTGGCCGGCCAGCCGGTGAGCGAGGAGCTGCCGCGCCGGGTCGCGGTGAGTTTGCGGCTGCTGATCCTCGGTTCCGTGGTCGGCACCGTGCTCGGTGTGCTGATCGGTGCGGCGGGTGCCATCAGGCAATACAAATTCAGTGACTACTTCACCACGGTGATCTCACTGCTGGTGTTGAGCACGCCGGTGTTCTTGCTCGCGACATTGTTGAAATACGGTGCGCTGGAAATCAATTCGCTCACCGGCTCGCAGATATTCCTCTACACCGGGGAGACCTCGGCGAACCGCATCGACGGATTCTGGCCACAACTGCTCGACCGCCTCCAGCATCTGGTGCTGCCGACGGCCGGCCTTGCCCTCGGCGGTATGGCGGGATACAGCCGCTATCAACGCAACGCGATGCTCGACGTGCTGCAGAGCGATTTCATTCGCACCGCCCGCGCCAAAGGCCTGACTCGCAGCAAAGCCCTCTACAAGCACGGCTTGCGTACGGCGTTGATTCCGATGGCGACCTTGTTCGCCTACAGCCTGCTCGGCTTGATCACCGGCGCGACGTTCACCGAGAAGATCTTCGGCTGGCACGGCGTCGGTGAGTGGCTGGTGGACTCGATCAATGCCCAGGACTTGTACGTGGTGGTCACGGTGACCGCGTTCGCCGGACTGGTGGTGCTGGTGTCGGGCCTGCTCTCGGATGTGGTGCTGGCGATTCTCGATCCTCGGGTGCGTGTGCGATGACCGAAGCCGAGATCATTGTTCAGGGCGCGCCCGAACCCGCGGCGGCGGGCCGGAGCAAGCTGGTGCTGCGCAGGTTCCTGCGCAACAAGCCCGCCGTCATCGGCGCGGTGATCCTGATCCTGCTGTTCATCGCCAGCTTCGCGCTGCCGCCGCTGTTGAAATACGACTATCAGCAGCTGGATTACACCGCCCTGCTGAAGCCGCCCAGCGCCAAGCACCCGTTCGGCACTACGCAGATCGGGCAGGACGTGCTGGCGCAAACCCTGCGCGGCATGCAGAAGTCCCTGCTGATCGGCCTGTGCGTGGCGCTGGTCTCCACCACCATCGCCGCGACGGCGGGCGCGATGGCCGGGCTGCTCGGCGGCTGGACCGACCGCGCGATCATGTGGCTGGTCGACCTGCTGCTTGTGGTGCCGAGCTTCATCATCGTGGCACTGTTCGCGCCGCGCACGAAGGGCAGCGGATCGATCCTGCTGCTGATTCTGCTGCTCAGCCTGTTCGGCTGGATGATCAGCGCGCGCATCGTGCGCGGCCTGACGCTCAGCCTGCGTGACCGCGAGTTCGTCAGGGCCGCACGGTATATGGGCGCGCCGACGCGCACCGTCATCGTCAGCCACATCCTGCCGAACATCGCCTCGATCCTGATCATCGACACCACGCTGGCGGTCGGCGCGGCGATCATGGCCGAGACCGGGCTCAGCTTCCTCGGTTTCGGTGTGCAGCCGCCGGACGTCTCGCTCGGCTCGCTGATCGCGTCCGGCACCAAGTCGGCGCTCACCTATCCATGGCTGTTCCTGTTCGCCGGTGGCCTGCTGATCACCATCGTGTTGTGCGCCAACCTGGTCGGTGACGGACTGCGCGACGCATTCGATCCCGGCGCCAAGCGGGCGCGCTCGAAGAAGAAGGCAAAGGTATGACGGGCGCTGACCCCACCGAGAAGGTCGTGGTCGAGAAGAACTTCACCGCACCGCTGCTGGAGGTCACCGACCTCCGCGTCTCCTTCCCCAGTGAGGAGGGCCGCATCGAGGCGGTGCGCGGTGTCAACTACACCGTCTCCGACGGTGAGGTGCTCGCCATCGTCGGCGAATCCGGTTCCGGCAAGTCCGTGTCGTCGCTCGCGGTGATCGGCCTGCTGCCGGAGCAGGCGCGGATCGGCGGCTCCATCCGGCTGCGCGGCCGCGAACTGCTCGGCCTCGGCGACCGCGAATTGTCCAGGCTGCGTGGCAGTTCCATCAGCATGGTGTTCCAGGACCCGCTCTCGGCGCTGACCCCGGTGTACCGGGTCGGCGAGCAGATCGCCGAAGCCCTGCTCGCGCACGGCAAGATGAGCAAGACCGAGGCCGCGGCCAAGGCGATCGAGCTGCTCGGCCTGGTCGGCATCGGCGAACCCGAGGTGCGCGCCAAGGCTTTCCCGCACGAGTTCTCCGGCGGCATGCGCCAGCGCGTGGTCATCGCCATGGCCATCGCCAACGATCCCGCGCTGATCATCTGCGACGAGCCGACCACCGCGCTCGATGTCACGGTGCAGAAGCAGATCCTGAACCTGTTGCGCAAGGCGCGCGATATCACCGGCGCCGGCGTCATCATGATCACCCACGACATGGGCATCGCGGCCACGCTGGCCGACCGGGTCGCGGTGATGTACGCCGGAAAGATCGTCGAAACCGCCACCACCACCGAACTTTTCAGCGCACCTCGGATGCCGTACACGGTTGGCCTGCTCGGCTCCATTCCGCGGATGGATCGCCCGGCCCGCCAGCCGCTGATCCCGATCTTCGGCGCACCGCCCGCCATGCACGCACTGCCGCCGGGCTGCTCGTTCGCGCCGCGCTGCCCCATCTCGATCGATGAATGCCGGGTCGCCGAGCCGCCGTTGGAGAAGACCAACCCCGGCCACGCCGCCGCCTGCATCCGCACCGCGGAGGTCGGCACCGACGACCTGTTTGAGGCTTATCGGCAGGAAGTCACCGAGCCGAGGGTCGAGGCCGAGGTCAGCGAGCAAGTGGTGCTGCGGGTCTCGGAGTTGGTGAAGACCTTCCCGATCACCGCAGGCATCCTGTTCAAGCGCCGTAAGGGCGAGATCCGCGCCGTCGACGGCATCAGCTTCGAGGTACGCGCGGGCCGCACGCTGGCGCTGGTCGGCGAGTCCGGCTCCGGCAAATCGACCACCCTCAGCCAGATACTCGACCTGGTCCGGCCGGAATCGGGCACCATCGAAATCATGGGCAGCGACGTCGCGACCCTGACCAAGACGCGCAAGCGGGAGATCCGCCGGAAGATGCAGATCGTCTTCCAGGATCCGACCGCGTCGCTGGACCCGCGCCTACCGATCTTCGACGCACTGGCCGAGCCGATGCGCATCGACGGGCGCGGACGCGACGAGATCAGCCGCCGGGTACCGGAACTGCTAGAGCAGGTCGGCCTGCGCCGCGATCACGCCGAGCGCTACCCCGCCGACTTCTCCGGCGGCCAGAAACAGCGCATCAGCATCGCGCGAGCACTCGCGCTGGACCCGGAGATCCTGGTACTGGACGAACCGGTGTCCTCGCTGGACGTCTCCATCCAGGCCGGTGTGCTGAACCTGCTGCGCGACTTGCAGATCGAGCGCGGACTGTCCTACCTGTTCGTCTCGCACGACCTGTCCGTGGTGCGCAACCTGGCCCACGATATCGCGGTGATGTACCGCGGCAAGATCGTCGAATCCGGCCCGGCGGAACAGATTTTCGCCGACCCACGGCACGAGTACACCCGAGAACTCATCGACGCGGTGCCCGTGCCCGCCGTCAGCCGATAGAAGGAAATGGAGCGTGCGCGCGGACATCGCCGACCTCGGGTCACCGGGGGGTCGGCGTCGGATGACTACACCAAGATCGGCTTCGTGAAGTAACTACGCAGTATTCCTGCGGAAAGGAGCGGACCATGCGGGTTCGTTCATTGACCATTCGAGTGGCGATTCCACTGCTCGCCATCGGTTTGATCGCGGGCGGCTGTGCCGCCGACGACACCGACGCACCAGCGGGTTCCACCGCCGCGCTCGGCACCACGAACGACATCAACCCGAGAGATGTCAACGAATTGCGCGACGGCGGCAACCTGCGTCTCGCGCTCAGTGCCTTGCCGCAGAACTGGAATGCGCTGCACAACGACGGGAACGACGCCGACACCGGGTCGCTGCTGCGGCCCATGCTGCCGCGCGCCTTCAAAACCGATGCCGCCGCGGCGCTTACGGTCAACACCGATTACTTCACCGACGTCCAGCTGACCAACACCGAGCCTCAGCAGGTCACCTACACGATCAACCCGAAAGCCATCTGGTCCGACGGCAGCCCCATCACCTGGGAAGACATCCGCTCCCAAGCCAACGCTCTCAGCGGTGCCGACAAAACCTTCCTGATCGCCATCAACAATGGCTTCGACCGGGTGGAGAAGGTCGAACGCGGCGTCGACGACCGACAGGCCGTCATCACGTTCAAACAGCACTACGCCGACTGGCGTGGGCAATTCGCGGGGAACTCGTTCCTTTATCCCAAGTCCGTCACGGCGACACCTGAAGCCTTCAACAAGAGCCAGCTGCAAGAGATCACTTTGACGGCAGGCCCGTTCCTCGTCCAGTCGGTCGACCGGGCGCAGGGCCGAATTGTCTTGGGCCACAACCCCAAGTGGTGGGGAAACAAGCCGAAGCTCGATACCCTCACCTTCAGCGTCCTCGACAACGCCGCACGCCTGCCCGCACTGCAGAACAACGAGATCGACGCGGTCGGCCTGGCCAGCAGGGACGAGCTCAAGTCCGCGCGCAATACGCCCGGCATCGCGATCCGGCGTGCGCCGGGCAACAGCTGGTCGCACTTCACCTTCAACGGTGCGCCGGGCTCCGTGCTCGCCGACGCCGGTGTGCGCGTGGCCATCTCGAAGGCCATCGATCGTCAGGCCATCGCCACCGCGATCCAGAACGGTCTGGTCGAGGACCCGAAACCACTGAACAACCACGTGTACCTGCAGGGGCAGGAAGGTTACCGGGACAACAGCCTCGGCTTCGACCCGGCCGCCGCGGCCAGTGAACTCGATGCGCTCGGCTGGAAGCTCAACGGTGACGTCCGGGAGAAGGACGGGCGGAAACTGGAAATCCGCGACGTCATGTACAACCAGGATGTCTGGGTGCAGATGGCCCAGATCATTCAGCAGAACCTGGCCCAGATCGGCGTCAAGCTGAACATCGAAACCAAGCCGGGCACCGGGTTTTTCACCGATGTCATCCAGCCGGGCAACTTCGATGTCGGTCAGTGGACCTGGGTGGGTGACCCGTTCCCGCTCAGCAGCCTCAACCAGATCTACGGCTACAACCCTGACGATCTGCAGGGCAACTACGGCCGCGTCGGCTCCCCCGAGCTCAACGCGCTGATCGAGCAGACGATTTCGGAACTCGACCCGAAAAAGGCCGTCGAGCTGGCCAATCAGGTCGACCGTAAGGTCTTCGAGTTGGGGCATTCGCTGCCGCTCATGCAATCGCCGGGCAATGTCGCGGTTCGCGACAATCTGGCGAACTTCGGTGCGGCCGGATTGGCGTCTTACGACTACACGAAGATCGGGTTCCTCAAGTAGGCATTTCCGATTTTCCACTGAAAAGGGAGTCCCGAATGAGGATTCGCCATTTAGGCGTGCGGTTTGCGATTCCGTGCGTCGCCGTCGGGCTGATCATGTCCGGTTGCGCGGACAACGGCGGCGTGACGCCGGGTACGAGCACGATCGGCAGCACGAACGACATCAACCCGAAGGACCCGAGTGAACTACGCGACGGCGGCAACCTGCGCCTTGCGCTGACCTCATTTCCGGAGACCTTCAATTACCTGCACGTCGACGGGGGTCTCGAGGATGTGTCGGCGGTTGCCGCGCCGACCATGCCCTCGCCGTTTGTCAGTGACGCCGCGGGCGAACTCACCGTGGACCACAACTACTTCACCGACGTGAAACTGACGAGCACCAGCCCGCAACAGGTCACCTACACGATCAACCCGAAGGCCGTCTGGTCCGACGGTTCGCCGATCACTTGGGAGGATCTGCGCTCGCAGGCAGCCGCGCAAAGCGGCCGGGACAACCGCTACCTCGTGTCTTCCACCAGTGGTTTCGAACGCGTCGAAAAGGTCGAACGTGGAGTCGACGATCGGCAGGCGATCGTCACATTCAACAAGCCCTATGCCGAATGGAAAGGCCAATTCGGCTACCTGTACCCGAAGGAAACCACGGCAACCCCTGAGGCATTCAACGATCGCGACCGGAACGGCCTGGCGGTCAGCGCAGGACCGTTCGTGATCACCGAGATCGACCGCGGCCAAAACCGGATCATCTTGAGCCGCAACCCTAAATGGTGGGGTCCGACCCCGAAGCTGGAGTCGATTACCTTCAGCGTGCTCGACAGCACGGCACGGCTGCCCGCGATTCAGAACAACGAGCTCGACTACGCCTACATGTCCGGCATCGAGAACGTCACCGCGGCACGCAACTCGCAGAATGTCGTCATCCGTCGTGCACCTGAGCCGAGTTGGTCGCATCTGACCTTCAACGGCGCACCTGGCGCGCTGCTCGAGGACCCCAAGCTGCGCATCGCGATTTCGAAGGCGATCGACCGGCAGGGCCTGGTCAGCGCAGCCCAGAACGGCGTGGTCGACAACCCGAAACCGCTCAACAACCACATCTTCATGGCGGGACAGAAGGGTTACCAAGACAATTCCGCGCCCATCGCGTACGACCCCGACGAGGCCGCACGAATGCTGGACGAGCTCGGCTGGAAGCTGAACGGTGATGTACGCGAAAAGGATGGACGCAAGCTCGAGCTCCGCGATGTGATGTATCAGCAGGACCTGTGGGTGCAGACCGCGCAGATCGTGCAGCAGAATCTCGCGAAGGTCGGGGTGAAGCTCAATATCCAGACGGTGCCCGGTGCCGGGTTGTTCAAGAACGTCATCGATCCAGGCAACTTCGACATCGCCCAGTTCAGCTGGGGCGGTAGCGTTCTCCCGCTCGGTGCATTGCCCCAGATCTACGCGTACGATCCGAACAACCTGCAGGGCAACAAGGCCCGAATCGGTTCGCCAGAGCTGAATGCGTTGATCGAGGAGACCATTTCGGAACTGGATCCGCAGAAGGCAATCGAGCTGGCCAACAAGTGCGACCAGATGATCTGGGCCGAAGGTTACTCCGTTCCGCTGCACCAAGCGTCGGGAACCTACGCCGTCCGCGACAACCTCGCCAACTACGGCGCTTTCGGCCTCGCCTCCGCTGACTACACAAAAGTGGGCTTCCTGAAGTGAGTTTCGGATCAGGCCACCCGCTGGCCTATCCGAGCAGCGTGACGATCGGCGCCCTGGCGATGTGCCTCGCCTGGGCGCCGTTCGGCGATCTGGACCAGGTGGCGGCGCTGGCGACGGTGGCGCTGGGGATCATCGGATATTCGAGCTACCGGATCGCTGTTGCGTTGGGGTTTCTGGTGTTCTGGCCGTCTGGATCGGCGCGCACCGTGAGTGTTTCGCGTATTCGCCAGCAGCACCGGCTGCTCAGCCGATCTTGGCTGGAGATCAGTGGCACCGGTCGACCACGGTGGGTCCCGGTCTATTTCGATCCCGCGTTGATGAGCATGATCGAAAGCCGCGCCGATCTCACGGATCGGACCATCCACGTCGCGGGCCGCCGCCTCTATCCATCCGGCCGCATCCGCAGCACGGAACCACCGGGGCGGCTGATCGACAACCCGTCCCGCACCGACCCGAACGCCCCCACCTTGACCACCACCGCGTCCCGGCTACGCCGACGCCTCCTCCTCGACGCCCAATCCACCGTCGCCGCCCCCTTCGCAGCCCTGCTCTGGATCTACGTCGACGGCGGCTCCTTCACTACCTTCCTCGCCGCCACCTGCGTCGCGGCCACCACCGCCCTCTGGCTCTCCGCCATCCGCGGCTCCGACCCGAGCTGAACCGGGCTACGACCTCAGAGCCCATCCGGGCGGGACAGAGCGGCAAGGGCGGGTGAGCACTCCGTGATGCTCCGCCGGCAAAATGCTTCGCCAAGAATTGGTCTGACCACTTGACCTCCTGACCTATTAGGCGCACAGTAGGGCTATGGCTTTGCAACCTGTGGTCAAGCGGTCGGTGTCGGGGGATGTTTTCGAGCAGATCGCGGCGGATGTGCTGAGTGGGGAGTTGGTGCCGGGGGCGACGTTGCCGAGTGAGCGGCAGTTGGCGGAGGCGTTGGGGGTGTCGCGGCCTGCGGTGCGGGAGGCGTTGCAGCGGCTGGCGGCGGCGGGGTTGGTCGCGGTGCGGCAGGGGGATGCGACGACGGTGCTGGATTATCGGCGGGGGGCGGGGCTGGAGGTTTTGCCGCGGCTGCTGGTGCAGGCCGGGGAGTTGGAGCCGAAGGTGGCGCGCAGCATTTTGGAGGCGCGGCTGCACAACGGGCCGAAGGTGGCGGAACTCGCCGCGGGACGGCTGGGCGCGGCGGATGCCGAGACGGTGGGCGCCCTATTGGCGGACACGGTGGAAGCGCTTGCCGCGGAACAGGATCCGGTGGCGCAGCAGCGGCATGCGATGGAGTTCTGGGACCACGTGGTGGACGCGGCCGACTCGATCGTGTTCCGGCTGATGTTCAACATGTTGCGCGCCGCCTATGAACCAGCGCTCGCGGCGCTGGCCCCGATCATGTCCGCCGAGGTGGGCAATGTCGGGGCCTACCGCGAACTGGCCGCCGCCATCGTGGCGGGCAGGCCGCAAGAGGCCGCCGATATCGCCCGGGCCCTGCTCGAGCCGGCGACCACCGCACTGATCGACGTCCTCGACGGACACTGAGCACGCTTCACCTAGGAACACCATGACGAAATCCCATGCTTCCGAACAGCATTCAATCGAAGCGAGCGGCCGGGCACGCGGCCGCGAGCGGTCACTGCGCCGCGGACTCACGCTCGACGCCGCGTTCCGCGAGTTCCTGCGCCATCCCTCGCCGTGGCTCATCGGCGGCACACTGAGCGTGGCCGTTGCCGGCCGAATCCTGGTGGGCGACTGGCAATCGACCGATCTGCTGGTGCCCGCGGTGATGCTCGCGGTGTTCCCGGTCTTCGAATGGATCGTGCATGTCACCGTGTTGCACTGGCGGCCGAGGCGACTCGGTCCGATCCCGATCGACAGCGAACTGGCTCGCAAACATCGCGCGCACCATGTCGATCCGCGCAATATCCCGTTGATCTTCATCCCGACCAGGACGCTGTCGGTGCTGGTGGTGGTACTGCTCGCACTGGCCGCCTTCGCCTTCCCGCGCCTGGGTCTCGGCCTGACGTTCCTGGTCACCATCACGGTCCTCGGCCTCGGCTACGAGTGGACGCACTACCTGATCCACACCGACTACAAGCCGAAGGGCGCGCTGTATCGCGCAGTCTGGCGCAATCACCGTCACCACCACTACAAGAACGAGCACTACTGGTTCACCGTGACGACCTCCGGCACCGCCGACCGCGTCTTCGGCACCCATCCGGACCCCGCCACCACCGAAACCTCACCCACCGCCCGCAACCTGCACGCAGGCTGAGCGCGCAGCCCACCGGAACAAGCCATCGCCCTGAGGGCGGTGGCTTCTTTCGTATCCGGGCCGTGACGAGGAGCACTTCTCCCGCCGCGAAACAATCTCTTGACTCAGTACCCTAGGGGGGTATGGTAGCTAGCAGGAGCACGGCAGAGGCCGTCGCCGACCGACACCGGAAACGGAGCATCCGATGAACGCAACCACCAAGTTCGCCGGCTTCGCCCTCGGCCTGGTCGCTGTCTTCGGGATCGCCATCGCCACCGGCGCGGCGCTCGGCCCCGAGCCGGCGGCCCCCGAGTCACACGCGCACGAGGACGTCCCCGTGGCCCCCGCCGCGCGCGAACCCAACGGCACGATGGCTACCGCAGGCGGTTACACGCTGCGGCTCGACACCGCGCTCACCGCTGCGGCGCCGAATGTCGCGCTGCGCTTCCGCATCCTCGACCAGGACGGCGCACCGCTCACTCGCTACCAGCGCGCCCACGACAAGGACCTGCACCTGATCGTGGTGCGGCGCGACATGACCGCCTTCCAGCATGTCCACCCCGTACTCGGCGGTGACGGAACCTGGAGCGTCCCCCTGGATCTCACCCGCGCGGGCGACTATCGAGTCTTCGCCGACTTCACCCCCGAGGGCGGCGAGAACCTGACCCTCGGCACCGACCTGCGGGTCGCGGGCAATTACGACCCGCGGCCGCTGCCGGTCGCGGCGACCACCAGCACGGTCGACGGCTACACCGTCACCCTCGACGGTGCCGTCACCCCCGGCCGATCCTCGAAGGTCACGCTGTCCGTCAGCCGCGACGGCACACCGGTTACCGACCTGCAGCCCTACCTGGCGGCCTACGGTCACCTCGTCGCACTGCGCGCCGCCGATCTCGCCTATCTGCACGTGCACCCCGACGGTCACCCCGGCGACGGTGTCACACCGGCGGGACCGGGCATCACCTTCTATGTCACCGCACCGAGCGCGGGCGACTACCGGCTGTTCCTCGACTTCCAGCACGAAGGGGTGGTCCGCACCGCCGAATTCACGCTGACCGTCGGCCAGGGCACCGCGGCTGCCGAGTCCGCGACGCACGACGGGCACGGCAACACCCCCGCGCCCGCTCCGGCACCCGGCGCCCCCGCCCAGGAACCGGCACACGGCCACTGAGGTCCGGCCGGCGCTGCGAGGCACCGACTCGACAGATATCGACCCAGCACGGCGCGCACCACCGTCGCGACAGCGACGACTGAATCTCCACTACCGTGCCGCACAGAACGGAGCACACGATGACCACCGCGACGCAACCACCCGGCACCGGGCAGGTCGAACTGGTAATCGGCGGCATGACCTGCGCGTCCTGCGCCAATCGCATCGAGAAGAAGCTGAACAAGCTCGACGGTGTCACCGCGACGGTGAACTACGCGACCGAGAAGGCGCGGGTCGATGTCACCGGTGACGTCTCCCCCGCGGAGCTGATCGCCACCGTTGAGCAGGCCGGATACAGCGCGACCCTGCCGCCGCCGAAGTCCGCGCCCGCGCAAGTCGCTGTCGCCGAGCAAGATCCGACGGCCGCGCTGCGCACGCGACTGCTGGTCTCGCTGGTGCTGACGGTGCCGGTGATCGCGATGGCGATGATCCCCGCACTGCAGTTCACCAACTGGCAGTGGCTCTCGCTGACGCTGGCCGCGCCGGTGGTGGTGTGGGGTGCGCTGCCGTTCCACCGCGCGGCGCTGACCAACCTGCGCCACGGCACGGCCACCATGGACACGCTGGTGTCGATGGGCACCCTCGCCGCGCTGGGCTGGTCGCTGTACGCGCTGTTCTGGGGTACCGCGGGCACGCCGGGCATGAAGCACCCGTTCGAGTTCACCATCTCCCGGATGGACGGCACCGGCAGCATCTACCTGGAGGCCGCCGCAGGTGTCACCACGTTCATCCTGGCCGGACGCTTCTTCGAGGCGCGGTCCAAGCGGCGCGCCGGCGCGGCGCTGCGGGCCCTGCTGGAACTCGGCGCGAAGGAGGTCTCGGTCCTGCGCGACGGTATTGAGCAGCGAATCCCGGTGGAGCAGTTGGCCGTCGGCGACCAGTTCGTCGTGCGGCCCGGCGAGAAGATCGCCACCGACGGCGTGGTGACCGAGGGCTCGTCCGCGGTCGACGCCTCGATGCTGACCGGCGAGTCCGTGCCGGTCGAGGTCGGGCCGGACGACACCGTGGTCGGTGCCACCGTGAACGTCGGTGGCCGGATCGTGGTGCGCGCCAGCCGAATCGGCTCGGATACCCAGCTGGCCCAGATGGCGCAGCTGGTCGAGGACGCGCAGACCGGCAAGGCCCAGGCGCAGCGACTGGCCGACAAGATCTCCGGCATCTTCGTGCCGATCGTGATCGCGCTGTCGGTCGCGACGCTCGGATTCTGGCTCGGCACCGGCGGTTCCGTCGCCGCGGCCTTCACCGCCGCGGTCGCGGTGCTGATCATCGCCTGCCCCTGCGCCCTCGGGCTGGCCACGCCGACCGCGCTGATGGTCGGGACCGGTCGCGGTGCGCAGCTCGGCATCCTGATCAAGGGCCCGGAGGTGCTGGAATCGACCAGGCGAGTGGATACCGTGGTGCTCGACAAGACCGGCACCGTCACCACCGGCAAGATGACGCTGCTCGATGTCGTCGCGGCCGAAGGTGAAGACCCCGCCGAGGTGCTCGCATTCGCTGGAGCGCTGGAGGATTCGTCCGAACACCCGATCGCCCAGGCGATCGCCAAGGACGCCAGGGAACAGACCGGCGCGTTGCGCGCGGTCGAGGGCTTCGCGAATATCGAGGGCCTCGGGGTGCAGGGCGTGGTGGACGGGCACGCGGTGATCGTCGGACGGGCCCGGCTGCTCGCCGACTGGGCACAGCACCTGGACGCGGATCTGGCGCGGACCATGCGGACCGCCGAGGCCGAGGGCAAAACCGCGGTGGCGATCGGTTGGGACGGTAAGGCGCGCGGCGTACTCGTGGTCGCCGATGCCGTGAAACCGACGTCGGCCGAGGCGATTGCGCAACTGCGTGCGCTCGGGCTCACGCCGATCATGTTGACCGGCGACAACACGGCCGCCGCCGAGGCGATCGCCGCGCAGGTGGGCATCGACCAGGTGATCGCGGAGGTGCTGCCGCAGGACAAGGTCGCCACCGTCAAGCGGTTGCAAGCCGAAGGCAAGGTCGTCGCGATGGTGGGTGACGGGGTCAACGACGCCGCGGCGCTGGCCCAGGCCGACCTCGGTTTGGCGATGGGCACCGGCACCGACGTCGCGATCGAGGCCAGCGACCTGACCCTCGTCCGTGGCGACCTACGTGCTGCGGCCGACGCGATTCGCCTGTCCCGCAAGACCTTGGGCACCATCAAGGGCAACCTCTTCTGGGCCTTCGCCTACAACGTTGCCGCCATCCCGCTGGCCATGGCCGGCCTGCTGAACCCGATGCTCGCGGGTGCCGCCATGGCGTTCTCCTCGGTCTTCGTCGTCAGCAACAGCTTGCGTCTGCGCACCTTCCGCTCCACCGCGCAGTAGTCGCGGCGAACCCCGAAGGGGACGGCACCACACGGTGTCGTCCCCTTCGGCGTGCTCGATGCCCGCTGCTCTTGCTCCTCCGGTGTGCTCGATGCCCGCTGCTCCTGCTCCGTCGGCGTGCTCAGTGCCGCTGTTTCCCACTGCTATGGCGGCGCTACCCGTGGTCGGCACCGCGCGGGGTTACTCCACTACGCCAGAGTCATGCGGCTAGTGGTGGCCGCAGTCGGCGCTTCGCGGAATGCGGCGATGTGGTCGGAGGCCCAGTCGGCGTAGGTGCGCGGCGGCCGGCCCAGGATCCGTTCGAGATCGTCGGTGAGCACGGCATTGCCACCCGCGCGGACATAGGCCTGCCCGGCGAGGGCACCCTCGATGAACGCCGCGGACATGCCCGCGGCGCGCATGTGTTCGCGGGCAGCCTCGTTCGGCACATCGAGCACCGGCACCGGACGGCCGAGGACCTCGGCGAGGATGGCGGCTTGGTCCGTGCTGGTCAGGAGTTCCGGGCCGGTGAGGGTGTAGATGTTGCCCGCGTGGTCGGCGGAGAGCAGGGCCGCGACCGCGGCGGCGGAGACGTCGCGTGGGTCGACCACACCCTGTTGTCCGGTGCCGGTCATGCTGGGCACCGGCTGGTCGTTACGGATCGCGTCGGCCCAGCTCAGCGTGTTCGAGGCGAACGAGCTCGGGCGCAGGATGGTCCATTCGACACCGCTCTCGCGGGCCGCTTGTTCGCCCGGCAGGTGCCAGGTACCGACGCCGCCGAGTGCGGTGTCGCCCGTGCCGATGGCGGAGAGTTTCACGAGGCGACGGACGCCGGCGTCACGGGCGGCGGCGATCAGAGTGCGGTCGGCGTCGGCGTATTCCGGGCCGAGGACGCCGACGATGAACGCCGCGTCGGCGCCGTGCGCGGCCGCGGCCATCGAGCCGGGGTCGAGATAGTCGCCGCGGACCACCTCGACGCCCGCGGGTAGTTGCGCCCGCGCCGGTTCCCGGGTGACGGCGCGGACCTGCTCGCCGCGTGCCACCAATTGCCGAACGATGTCGCCGCCGATGGTGCCCGTGGCACCGGTGATCAGAATCATGAGCTCAACGCTGCCGTCCGGGCCACCGCGTTCTCTAGGAGATTTCGGCACAGTCGCCGACCTGATCAGTGCTTACAGTGGGTCGGGTGACCACCATGCTGCGCACGACACCCGTCGTGACCACGGACCTCGTCGAAGCGACGGTGCCCGCGCCGGAATCGTTGCGGCCCTGGTTCACCGAGCTCGGTCAGATTCCGACGGTGCATGACCTGCCCGAGCTGTTCACCCACCTGCCGCAGACCGCGGCCACGCTCGTGCTGCGCACCGAGGAGTTCGGTCCGCGGGAGATGCTGGTCATCGGCCCGCAGACCAAAGCGTTCTACACCGAGCCCATCAAGCCCGCAGGGTGCGTCCGGCTCCGCCTGGCGCCCGGTGCGGCGCTGCCGCTGCTCGGCGTTTCGGCGGTTGCCCTCACCAACCGGGTGGTTCGCCTCGCCGACCTGCCCGGTGTCGCAGCGGATCTCGCCGATCAGCTGGCCGAGCTGGCGCCGGACGAGATCGTCGCCTTCCTGGAAGAGGCACTGCCGCAACGCATCTCCGAGAATGCGGCACTACGTACCCGACGCGATGTGCTCCGTGCGGCGGTGGCGGCGCTGTCGGCGGACCCCACCGGACGCTCCGTGCAAGCGCTGGCCGGCGAACTCGCGGTCAGCGAACGCCAACTCCGCAACCTGTTCACCGCTGGCATCGGACTGTCCCCCAAGCACTTCGCGCGCATCGATCGGGTGCGCCGCGTGCTGTCCCAAGCGGTGAACGCTCGATGGCGCACCGCCGACACCCGACCGGCCAAGACTCCCCTCGCGCAGCTCGCCGCCGACAACGGCTACTTCGACCAGTCCCACATGACTGCCGACTTCCGCACCCTCATGGGCGTCCCGCCGACGGCCTTCCTCCGCGGCGCCCTCCCCGTTCCGGTCCCCTGCCGGCCACTCGACCGCATCTAACTCGCCGAGTCGCCCCACCGCCGGTCTCCCGAAGCGCCAGTCGGATTCGGCTGGCGGCGGCGCGGTGCGTGGCACACCACGGAGTGACAACTCGGCCGATGCCACGTGTCACGCATGGCGGTTAGTGTTGCGGGGGTTGGGATTTGGCTCGGCGGCGGGCCAGTTCTTCCTGTTCCAGGACGGCGGCTTCGGCGAGGGTGGGGGCGGTGCCGCCGAGGCGGGCGGGGACCCAGCGGGCGCCGGGTTCCATGGGGTAGTCCTGTTGCGCCTGGTCGAGGAGGTCGCTCATGCGGGAACGCAGGGTGGCGGTGAGGTTTTCGCGTGGTGGCGCGGGCGGGATGGGTTCGCCGATGCGGATGTTGACGGGAAACCGGTGCCGGCCGAGCTGTTTCGGGATGTCCTTGGTCCAGACGCGATGGGCACCCCAGATGACCACGGGGATGATCGGGACATCGGCTTCGAGCGCCATCCTGGCGGCACCGGACTTGAATTCCTTCAGTTCGAAACTGCGGCTGATGGTGGCTTCCGGATAGACCACGACGAGTTCGCCGTCGCGCAGCGCCCGCACCGCGCGACTATAGGATTCGGCGCCCGCCGTGCGGTCCACCCCGATCGCCTTACAGTGCTTCATCAGAAAGCCGACGATGCCGTGCTCGAGCTCGGCTTTCATCATGTACCTGACGTTGCGGCCCGACTTGCGGCCGACCAGTCCGACCTCCATGAAGTCGAGGTACGCGGTGTGGTTCACGGCGAGCACCGCACCGCCGGTGCGCGGGATCCGGTCCTGGCCGGCGATGTCGAACCGCAGCCCCTGCACCAGGAAAATGGTGCGGACCAAGCCGGTGAGAATGTCGTAAACCGGTTCCCGCGCCATCCGAATCTCCGCTACTACGTGGCCGTCTTCCGTGCGGCCTTCGCCGCGGCCTCGGCGGCATCGAGCGCGTCGGCCTCTTCCAGCGTAGGAGCGCTGCCGCCGAGCCGGGCCGGTACCCAGTAGGCGCCCGGCTCGTGGGTGTAGTCCTTTTGCAGGTCGAGCAGCATCTCCTGCATGGTCGAGCGCAGCTTCGCGGTGAGCTCGGCGGCCGGCTCGAACGGCGGGATCGGCTCGCCGACCGCGATGGAGATCGGAGTGTTGGTGCGGCCGAGCCGCTTCGGGAAACCTTTGGTCCACACCCGCTGTGCGCCCCAGATGACGATCGGGATGATCGGCACGTCGGCCTCGATCGCCATGCGCGCGGCGCCGGACTTGAACTCCTTGATCTCGAAGCTGCGGCTGATGGTCGCCTCGGGATACACCCCGACGAGCTCGCCGCGCTTCAGGTATTCGACCGCGGCCTTGTACGAGTCCGCGCCCGCGCCACGGTCGACCGGAATGTGCTTGAGCGCACGCATGATCGGGCCGGAGATCTTGTCGTCGAAGACCTCTTTCTTGGCCATGAACCGGATGTAGCGCTTGGGCGTGCGCACCGGTAGACCCGCATAGGTGAAGTCCATGTACCCGGTGTGGTTGACCGCGAGCACGGCACCACCCCGCGCGGGGATATGTTCATCGCCCTTGACGGTGAACTTCAGGCCTTCGACGAAGAAGACGGTACGGGCTAGGCCGATGATCGTCCGGTAGACGGGTTCCACAATTCCGCTAGCGTAGTCGCTGACTGTCTCATCCGGCAGTGGGCCGCTGCTTTGTCGGTCACACCGGGCCTGGGACCGCTCGCTCGACCGACGCACGCTGTAGAGAAGAGGATCGTCGAAGTGGAAACCGCCCGTCCGAATTCATCTGGACGCGACCGGAAAACGACGCGCCGAACCGGACAGCAGCTCGGCAGGACCGCCCCGGATCCGGGAACCTCTCGACTGCTCGGCGCGGGGCACCGGTCGGCGTCGCATGCTCGGCGGGTGGCCGTCGGCGGCTTGGCGATCGCCAGTGCCCTCGTGCTCGCGGGCTGTGATTCGGTCTCGGGCATTCCGGGCGACGAGCCTGCGCCCGCCGCGGTCACCACCCCGCCCGCCGCGGTGCCGACCATTCACGCCACCTCGGCGGCGCCCGCACCCTCGGCCACCGTGCCCCCGACCGGCACCGTCACCGAACTGCCTGCCGCCGTGCAGCGCTGGGCCGCCGACTTGAAGACCAGCACGATCGCCCAGCTCCAGGCGAAGTGCTGGACCATCGCGCCGAGGAACGTAGCCGACATGTACAGCGACGAGCAGCCCATCCTGGCCGCCCTCGCCCAGCCCGGCACCGCCACCAAGAACGCGATCACCTGGCAGACCCGCACCACCACGGTGGCGATCGAACGCGCCGCGCTCGACACCGATTACGCCTGCCCCCGGGTCGCCTCGGCAGGCGCGGACATCGAGTACAACGACGCCGACGCCAGGCACACCGTGCGCCGCTACCTGGCCAGAGTCGTCGGCACCCCGCTCGACGCGGCAGACAAAGAAGGCACCTACCCGCTGGTCTGCAAGGCCGCCCCGGCAACCTGGGACCCCGCGGGCACCGGCAAGGCCATCGCCGCGCCACTCGCCAACAACCCGGGCAAGCTGACCGGCGCGACCAAATTCGCCGATCAGGAGATCAGCTCCGAGACCCTGCGCGGGGACTACCTCGCGGTCGAGGTCCCGGTCACCAACTCCGCAGGCGTGACCAAGAGCCGCACCTTCACCCTGCTCGCCGGCGCACAGGGCTACTGCATCGGCGACGTTTCTCCCTAGCCGGCGGGTGCTCGTACCGCACCGCGAGCGCCGGCATTCCCCACAGCCACTACCCTGGATGGCTGGTAACGGTAGGAGGAGCAGCTCGTGCAGATCACCAGCGTCGGACACGCCGGATTCCACATCCGCACCGCGGCGGGGTCGATCCTTTGCGACCCGTGGGTCAACCCCGCGTACTTCGCTTCGTGGTTCCCGTTCCCCGACAACACCCAGCTGGACTGGGACGAGCTGGGGAACTGCGACTTCCTCTACGTGTCGCATCTGCACCGCGACCACTTCGACGCGAAGAACCTCAGCGAGCACGTCAACAAGGACGCGACCGTGCTGCTGCCGGACTATCCGGTGCCGGATCTGCGGCGCGAGCTGGAGCAGCTCGGCTTCCACAAGTTCTTCGAGACCGAGGACTCGGTCAAGCACACCATCACCGGCCGCGACGGCGCCGCGCTGGACATCATGATCATCGCCTTGCGCGCGCCCGCCGACGGGCCGATCGGCGACTCCGGGCTGGTCGTCTCCGACGGCGAGACCACCTGTTTCAACATGAACGACGCCCGCCCGGTGGACATGGACGTGCTGCACGACTCGTTCGGCCACATCGACATCCACCTGCTGCAGTATTCGGGCGCCATCTGGTATCCGATGGTCTACGACATCCCGAGCCGGACCAAGTCGAACTTCGGTAAGCAGAAGCGTCAGCGCGGCATGGACCGGTGCCGCAGCTACATCGAGCAGGTCGGCGCCACCTGGGTGGTGCCGTCGGCCGGACCGCCGGTGTTCCTGGACGACGAGCTGCGCTACCTCAACGACGATCGCGGCGACGAGGGCAACATCTTCCCGGACCAGATGGTCTTCCTGGAGCAGATGAAGATCCACGGCAACGAGGGCGGGATCCTGATGATCCCCGGTTCGGTCGCCGACGTGCGCGGCGCCGAGCTGGAGTTGACCCATCCCTTCGAGCCAGGGCTGATCTACGACAACAAGGCCGAGTACATCGAGCTGATGGCGCAGCGGCTCGCGCCGGTGCTCGCGGCCGAAAAGGCCACGTGGGCAACGGGTGACGGGCCGCTGCTGGAACCGTTGCAGGCGCTGTTCGAGCCGATCATGGCGCAGAGCGATCTGATCTGCGACGGCATCGGCTACCCGGTGGGTCTGGTACTCGGCGACGAGACCGTGGTGCTCGACTTCCCCAAGCGCGTGGTGCGCGGACCGATCGAGGGCGAAGGCAAGTACCGCTACGGGTTCCGCATCGCCCCCGAACTGGTGCGCACGGTGTTGCGGGACAACGAACCCGACTGGGTGAACACGATTTTCCTGTCCACCCGCTTCCAGGCGTGGCGGATCGGCGGCTACAACGAATTCCTCTACACCTTCTTCAAATGCCTCACCGATGAGCGGATCGCCTACGCGGACGGCTGGTTCGCCGAGGCGCACGACGATTCCGCCTCGACCGAACTGGCCGGGTGGGAAGTGCAGCGGCGCTGCCCGCATCTGAAGGCGGATCTGTCGAAATTCGGCGTGGTGGAGGGTAATACCCTCACCTGCAATCTGCACGGCTGGCAGTGGGATCTGGAATCGGGGCGTTGCAAGACGTCCAAGGGTCACGAACTGCGGTCGCGCAAACTGAGCTGAGGCAGCGGGCAGGGCTGCGGCGCAAGTCAGGGCTGGGAGCGGGTGGCGATGCCGACGGCGACCAGTGTCAGCACGCTGCCGACTACCGCGGTGGCGGACAAGCCCGCACTGGTGGGCGCGGCCAGATCGAGGGCGATCGACATCAGGAGTTGGCCTGCGATGGAGGTCAGGCCGAGGAGGAGGACGCCGATCCAGCGGACGGTGAGCGCGGCCAGTGCGATGAACGCGACGCCGATCAGTCCGCCGAGATAGAGCCAGGGCTGGGTGGGGAATTCGGTGGGCAGGCCGGAACCGATGAGGACGGCGGCCTCGAGCAGCAGCAGGGCGATCAGGCCGACGCAGAAATTGACCAGGGTGGCGGGCAGCGGGCCACCGGCTTGTCCTACCCGGCCGTTCACCGCTTGCTGCCAAGCCAACCCGATGCCGGCCAGCGCGGGCAGGATGATCAGTAGCGCGGTCGGTGCGCCACGCAGCGAGTCGGGGACCGAGAGGGCACCGGTCGGCGCGCCAGTGCGGCCCGACCCGGCGAGCACCACCGCGGCGACGCCCAGGGCGGCACCACCGAAACGCAACGCGGTGACCGGAGTTCGCCCGTTCGGAGCCATACCGAGGCGATCGACCACCAGACTGCTCAGCAGCTGACCTGCGACGACGGCGACGGTGAAAGCAGTGACCCCGATCGCCGCGACCGTAAGGCCCTGGCAGGCGACGAAGAACGCGCCACACAGACCACCGAGCAGCTGCCACGGGCGCAACGTGCCCGCCACCAGCGCCCGCCGCACCTGCGCCACCCCATCGCGAAGTCGAGCACTCAACGCGAACGCGATCAGCAGAATCAACAGACCGGACCCGAAACTGATGGAGGCCGAGGCAATCCCGTCGTGCAATCGCGCCCCGAGCGCCCCATTGATCCGGCCCTGCACGGCCACACCCGCACCGATGCCGAACCCGAACACAAGTCCCAACCTCGCCCGCACGGTC
The DNA here is from genome assembly GCF_044547795.1 of Nocardia sp. NPDC052316. Classification (NCBI taxonomy): domain Bacteria; kingdom Bacillati; phylum Actinomycetota; class Actinomycetes; order Mycobacteriales; family Nocardiaceae; genus Nocardia; species Nocardia sp. NPDC052316. The sequence goes on along the minus strand of NZ_JBIUBB010000005.1, from coordinate 532,027 downwards.
ACCACCCGCACGCTACCGCCGCCCCATCCCACCCCCGCCGCGCGCACGCCGGACACCGCACGCCAAAAGCCAGGCGCCGCACGCCCAAAGCCGGAGGTCGGATGCGGGACGCCGCACACCGGACACCGCACACCGCGGCACCGCGCCGCAGGCCATGCCGTGCCGGTTCGACCACACCCGGATACCGCTTGGGCGCGTACAGCGACCGGTGCGCGCACGCCGCACGGAGCCGTGGGGCGGCTGGATCAGCCTGCGCGGAGGGTGGCGCGGGTGGCGTAGGTGTCGTGCCGGGCGTAGGTGCGGTCGCCGCCGTTGCGGGCGATGGAGCCGCGGACCAGGCGGGTGCGGATGCGGGCGCCGAGATTTTCGTGGAAGCGGGTGGCGCCGGGCAGGATCCGGCGGGGCACCTCCAGCGCGCCGTTGACGACGGCGGTCGCCAGGACGGCGGCCTTGAAGAATCTGCTGTCGGGCAGGTCGAGGAAGTCGGCGTTGGTCGGGCCGAGGATGATTCGGCTGTAGGCGACCATGTAGCTGGTGACCACGCGACGCACCGCGCGCTGCGCCGCGGTGGTGTCGCCGACGAACAGCCCGCCCGCCGCCGGGATGAGGGCTTGGGCCAGGCGCTGGGAATCGGCGTCGGGGATGAATTCGGTGTCGGCGAGGATCCAGAAGGCGCGCCAGGTGTCGGTCTCGCAGGTCGGCAGGATCTCCGCGTCCACGCCGAGCAGGAACCCGACGTAACGCCACAGCTGGAAGACGGCGTCCTTCTCCTTGGCCGAGAATTGGAGCCCAAGCGCCTGGGCGCCAACGAGATTCGCCATGGAGAACAGCCCGAGGGTGCCGACGGTGAGCACCTGATTGACCGGGTGATCCCAGGCCGCGTAGTCCCAGTCGGGGCGCCGGTTCATGCCTGCCCGCACCAGCGCGTGCATCAACCGCACGCGCAACACGCTCTTGTAGCCGACCGCATTGCGTTCCAGGCCACCGGGAGTCGTCACATCCAGCCACCACTGGGTGGTTTCGGCGAGCCTGCGCGGTGCCATCGCATCCAGGTCGCCGGTGCCGACCAGGGTCTTGTCCGCGCGCGAGGCCAGGTAGCCGCCCATCAGAGCGAACATGCCCATGGCAATGCCGCCCCAGACGCCGGTGCGGCCGACGACGCGGGCGCCGCGATCGATCTTGTCGCGGTCCAGCCAGTACGGCGCCGCCTCCACCTGTTCGAAGAGCGCCACCAGCTCCGGCGGAGCGTCCGGCACGGCGTCGATACCGTTTTCGACGGCGAGCTCGAACATCCGGCGGCCCTCGCCGACGGGCAGCCGCTTGAACATGGCGACCACGGCGTCCGCCAGCGGGTCACCGACCTGGCTGAACCTGCGGAACGAGTCGCGCTGTGCTGCGGTGCAGCTCAGGTCGCCCGGCGCGAGGACGGGCACGGCGTACTTGAACGGAAACTCCGTGAACAGCTGCGGAGTGGGCAGTTTGTGGTTCTCATGCGCCATTGCACTTCACCCGTCGGATCGAGGTTCGCGGTCGAGCATTCTGACAAGACCGTCCCACAAAACCGAATATCTGGCAAGGAGGTATGCCAGAATGTCTCGGATGGCTACCACCTCGCGGTCCTACGGCGGCGTCCCGATCGAACAGCGCAAGGCGCGCCGGCGCGGCGCGCTGCTCGACGCCGCGCAGGACATCATCGGGACCTCGGGTTTCGCCAAACTGACCGTCTCCGGTCTGTGCACGCGGGCGCGGCTCTCCGAGCGGTACTACTACGAGAGCTTCAGCGACCTCGACGCGGTATTCGGCGAGGTATTCGACCGGATCGTCGACGAGATCGGCCAGGCGGTGGTCACCGCGTTCGTCACCACGCCCACCGACATCCGCGCCAAGACCAGGGCCGCCATCGCCGCGGCCGTCGACCTGATCGCCGACGACCCACGCAAGGCGCGCATCGCCACCGTCGAGGCCCAGCTGAACCCGGCCCTGCTGATGCGCAGGGCCGAGGTGATGCGCTCCTTCGCGGGCATCATGCTGGCCGTGTGCGCGGGCGAGATCGGCGCCGAGGTCGTCGAAAACGCCGGTGACCACGCGGAATTCGCCGCCACCCATCTGCTCGGCGGCCTCTGGGAAACCACCAACAGCTGGCTGGCCGGCACCCTCCCCGTCACCCGCACCGCGCTGATCGACCGCTCCACCGACCAATTCCTGCTCACCGCAAGCCATCTCATCGGCGTCCCGCTCGATTAGTCGTCGACGTGTTTCGGCGGTAGCCACGAGGTGGTCACCAGAGCCATCGGGAGCAGGGTGGCGCCGAGGATCGCGAGGATGGTCGGCATGGACCACCAGGTGGTGGCGATGGCGGCGAAGGCGAAGACGACCAGGGCGACGACCTCGCCGAGCAATCCGGAGACCGAGGTGACGGTCGCCCGGGCGGGACCCTCGATCGCGTCCTGGAGGCGCGCGCCCGCGACGACACCGGCGTTGTAGACGATGCCGTAGGAGACGCCGATCGCGGTGAACCCCAGGCCGGTCAGGACATACACCGCGCTCGGTCGCTGCTCGGCGAACCCGGCGATCAGCGAGCCGGCGAGGAACAGGACACCGCCGATCCCGACCGCGATCGCCATGGTGCGACCCGACATGCCCTCGGTGCGCCCGGCCAGGACAGAGCCGATGAGCGAGCCGAGCACGGTCACGCCGACGAGCAGCGGCACCACCGCCGTCACCACTCCGGCCGACTCGGCGAGCAGCGCGAAGTACTCGTCGAAGGCGGTGATCCCGAACAGCAGCGCCCCGAGCAGGACCCCGTTGCGCACAGCCCGCACCCGAATCGCCTCCCCGACACCGGTCTTCAGCATGTCGATATAGCGAGCGAACGGTCCCGACGCCACCGTCACCGCTGGGTACGAGAAGTGCGGTTGATCGCCCTCCTCCTCTTCCAGCTCATCGACCGCGGCGGCGGACACCACCTTCGGCGCGCTGGGCAACGTCATCGCGATCAACGTGTGCAGAGCGGCGAATCCGACGCTGGTCCAACCGATCAGCGCGTAGCCACCCCAGAGGTACAGCGGGGTGGCGGCCACGATGCCGATGACGATGGCGGTCTCCGAGGCCGCACGGGTGTAGCCGAGGACGCGCGCGTACGAAGCTTGTTCGCGGCGTGCGGCGAGGTCGTCGTACAGCAGCGCCTCGAAGGTGCCCGACACCAAAGCGCCTGCCGTGCCCCACAGTACGAATCCCAGCGCGAAGCCGAGATAGGTGGGCACCAGGGTCCACAAGGCGAACCCGGCAGTCAGCAGCACACCGCTCAGGATCAGCAGGGCACGGCGCGACACGGTGTCCGCCCAGGCACCGGACGGCACCTCGAGCAGGAACGCGGTGGTCGACCAGATCGCGAACAGCGAGGAGATCTGCCCGGTGCTCAGCCCATGATCGGCGAACAGCAGGGAGTACAGCGCGTAGAGCGGAATCAGGTCGCCGAGGCCCTTGAACAGCACGGCGCGAAGAGTCAGCGCGCGCAGCGACGGCGAATCGGTGCCGACCGTCAGCCGGGCCAGCACCCCGGTGACAGATCAATAGGCATAAACGAGCAAACGCATACGGCCAGCATGGGCAACCGCGCCGGGCCGCGTCAAGCGGTTATCGCAGTGGCAGCCAACCGTTGGCGGCGTGCATCGAATCGCCGTCGTCGAGGCGCCGGTCCGTCGCACCGGGGCCGACCCGCCCGTGGTTCTCGTTGAGGTCGCTGATCAGCTCCGCCACCGGATGCGAGTCGCTGTAGTGGTAGCCCTGGGCGAGCGCGAACCCGAGCTCGGTGAGCACCGCGGCCTGGTACTCGGTCTCCACGCCCTCGGCGATCACCTGCAGGTCGAGCGCGCTGCTCAACGCGGCGATCACCCCGAGCAGCGGTGGTGCCGGGGAGTCGGAGCGGATCGCGGCGACGAAGGACTGATCGACCTTGAGGATGTCGCTCGGCAGCGTGGCCAGCCTGCTGAGCGAGGAGTATCCGGTGCCGAAGTCGTCGATGGCGATGCGCACCCCACGCTCGCGCAGCGTGTGCAGATTCGCGATGGCGGTGTGGGATTCGGCGGCCAGCTCGCTCTCGGTCACCTCGAGCACCAGTTGCTCGGCGGGCCAGCCGGTGCCTGCGAGGATGCCGGCCACCCGGTCGGCGTAGCCGGCTTCGGCCAGCTCCAAGCCGCTGACGTTCACGTTCAGCGTCAGGTCGAGCTGGGCGAAGGTGTCCTGCAACCGCGCGGCGTCGGCGCAGGCCCGGCGCAACACCAACTCGTCCAGATCGGCGATGAGGTCGTACTCCTCGGCGACCCGGATCAAGCCCTCGGTGGTGACGTCCGGCTGCGCGCTCGACGACCAGCGCAGCAGCGCCTCGACACCGACCGCCTTGCCGCCGCCCTCGGTGAGGCTGACGATCGGCTGGTAGTGCACGTCGAGCAGGCCGCGGTCGATGGCCTCGCGCAACTCCACCGCGAGCGGCAGCTGGCGCGACGACTCGAGCACCGTCCGGTTGCGGCCCGCCTGCTTGGCCCGATACAACCCGACGTCCGCGCGACTCACCAGCAGCGAACCGGATTCGCCGGGCTGCCACGAGGTCACACCCGCCGAACAGCCGGTGGTCACCGCCGCGCGTAGCTGCTCGGTGAGCAGGATGGCGGCCTGCTCGGTGGTATTCGGCAACAGCATCGCGAACGCGTCGCCGCCGTAGCGGGCCAGCCGCTGGTCCGGCGCAAGCAGTTTCGACCAGGTGTCGGCCACCCGCTGCAAGACGGCGTCGCCCGCGCGGTGACCGAGGTGGTCGTTGATCTTCTGGAAGCGGTCGAGGTCGACCAGCACCAGTGCGAGGCCCTGGCCGGTTCGAGTGGCCTGGTCGATCGCGGAGTTCAGCGCACGATCGAAGCCGCGCCGGTTCAACAGCCCGGTGAGCACGTCGATATCGGCTTCCGAGGCCATCCTGGTGAGGATGCCGACCACCACGCCGACGCCGACGGTGACACCGGCCGGAATCAGCCCGGACCACCACGGCAATCCGGGATCCACCGGCCGCGCGGGCAGCACCCACAGGCACAACGCCAGCGCGAAGGCGATATGCGCGGCCGCTTGCGACCAGGCGAAGAACAGGGCGGCGTCGCAGGCGATGAAGACGTAGAACGCGGCCAGGCTGATCGCGCCGACCGTGTTGGGGAACGCGTACACCGCGATGGTCACCAGCACCGTCGCGATCGCGACGTAACCGTGGTGCACCGAGTGCGGCAACCGTGGTCCCCACGCCAGCAGGGTGAGCCCGAGCGTCAGCGCGATCGCCGCGGCCGTGCCGACCAGTGCCCGATTACCTTCGTCGCCCGGGGCGACGGCAGTGATAAGCAGACCCAGCACACCACCCATGACGTAGAACGCCCCGGTGGTCCGAGCCATGACCATAGCTGTCGCCAGCGCCGATGCCGCCCGCACCCGGGTTCGGGTATCGCCGCGCGCCCCGATTCCTCGCACGGTGAACAGCCTAGACACAACGAATCCCAGCGGTTGCCACATCCCGTGAATCCGGCATGGCGAACGGTTGGCTATTCATCGTCGCGAAACATTCGGGTAGCCAACGCGACTAGGCCGCGAGTGCCCAGATCCGATATTCACGGGCACTATCCACTGCGCCGAGGGGCGGGACCGGAGGCGGTTCGGACGAGCGAGTGTCCGCCCACCGCCGCCGACCCGTCCGTCACTTCGGCGGCGTCAGCACCTCGGTGCCGACGAACGGCACCAGCGCCGCGGGCACCCGCACCGAACCGTCGGCCTGCTGGTGGTTCTCCAGGATGGCCACGATCCAGCGGGTGGTCGCGAGCGTGCCGTTCAAAGTGGCTGCGATTTGCGGCTTTCCGTTCTCGTCGCGGTAACGCACCGAGAGGCGACGGGCCTGGAAGGTGGTGCAGTTCGAGGTCGAGGTGAGTTCCCGGTAGGTCTGCTGGGTCGGCACCCAGGCCTCGCAGTCGAACTTGCGCGCGGCCGAGCTGCCCAGATCGCCTGCGGCGACGTCGATGACCCGGTACGGGACCTCGATGGCCGCGAGCATGTCCTGCTCCCAGCCGAGCAGGCGCCGGTGCTCGGCGTCGGCCTCCTCGGGCGTGGTGAAGACGAACATCTCCACCTTGTCGAACTGGTGCACCCGGATGATGCCGCGGGTGTCCTTGCCGTAGCTGCCCGCCTCCCTGCGGAAGCACGACGACCAGCCCGCGTAGCGCTTCGCGCCCTCGCTCAGGTCCAGGATCTCGTCCGAGTGGTAACCGGCCAGCGGCACCTCCGAGGTGCCGACCAGGTAGAGATCCTCCTCCGCCAGGCGGTAGACCTCCGAGGCGTGCTGGCCGAGGAAGCCGGTGCCCGCCATGATCTCCGGGCGCACCAGCACCGGCGGGATCATCATGGTGAAACCGTTGGCCACGGCCTTCTGCGCCGCGAGTTGCAGCAGACCGAGCTGCAGCAGCGCGCCGTAGCCGGTCATGAAGTAGAAGCGGGCGCCCGAGACCTTCGCGCCGCGCTCCATGTCGATCAGGCCGAGCGACTCACCGAGTTCCAGGTGGTCCTTGGGCTCGAAGTCGAACTCCGGTGGCGTGCCGATGGTTTCCAGCACGACGTAGTCGGCCTCGCCGCCTGCGGGCGCGCCCTCCTGCACCACGTTCGAGATGGCGCGGTGCGCGGCGTCCAGGTCGGCGTCGGCGGCGTGCTGCGCGACCTCGGCCTCCTTGACCTTGACCGACATCTCCTGCGCCTGCGCGAGCAGCGCGGAGCGCTCCTCTTTGCTCGCCTTGCCGACCAGCTTGCCCATCGCCTTGTGCTCGGCGCGCAGGTTGTCGGCGGTGGCCACCGCCGCACGGCGGGCAGCGTCGGCCTCGAGCAGGGCATCGACGAGGGCGGGGTCTTCGCCACGGGCGCGCTGCGAGGCGCGGACCGCGTCGGGGTTGTCCCGCAGGAATCGGAGGTCGATCATGGGGCCTCAGCCTAGTGGTCCGGATATTGCTGTTTCACCCCGATATCCCAGGATGGGGACCGCTCGGCCGACGACGCGCGCATAGTTGGCTTGTGGGTACAACTTTCGACGAATCAGCCATCGATGACGTACTGACCGAGCTGACCGCGGGCGAGAAAGCCTGGGCGCAGACCCCGCTGCGCCGCCGCCGTGCGCTCCTCGACGACATCCACGCCCGGACCGGGCGCTTCGCCGGTGACTGGGTGCGGGCCGCGCGCACCATCAAGGGTTTGGACGCCGACTCACCGCTGGTCGGCGAGGAGTGGATGTCCGGACCGTTGACCCTGCTGCAGGCCACGGCCGCGCTCTCCGCGACGCTGGCCGCGCTGGACGAGGGGCGCAGCCCGCTCGACGGCGTCACCGTGCGGACCGCGCTCGGCAATCGGGTTGCGGTGCCGATCCTGCCGCTGAGCGGCTATGACCGGTTGCTGCTCAACGGTTTTCACGGCGAGGTCTGGCTGCGGCCCGGCGTCGACGCAGATACCGCGCGGCGGCGGGCGGGGCTCGCGCAGCTCGATCCGACCGCGACCGGCGGCATCGGGGCAGTGCTCGGCGCGGGCAACATCACCTCCATTCCGCCGTTGGACGCGCTGTACGAGCTGTTCGCGCACAACCGGGTGGTCGTGCTGAAGCTCAATCCGATCACCGATCCGCTGTACACGGTGTTCGAGATGGTGTTCGCGCCGCTGTGCGAGCTCGGCGTGCTGCGGATCGTGACCGGCGACGCGGACACCGGCCGCTACCTGGTGCACCACCCGCAGGTCGCGCATGTGCACATGACCGGAAGCGCGCAGACCCACGACACGATCGTGTGGGGGCCGGGTCCGGAGGGACTGGAACGCAAGAAGGACAAGCGGCCGCTGCTGGACAAGCCGATCACCAGCGAGCTCGGCGGTGTGTCGCCGACCATCGTGGTGCCCGGCGACTGGTCCGACGCCGATCTGCGTTTCCAGGCCGAGCACGTGGCGACCCAGCGGCTGCACAACGGCGGCTACAACTGTGTCGCCGCGCAGGCGGTGGTGCTCAGCAAGGACTGGGCGCTCAAGGACAAGTTCCTGGCGCAGCTGCGCATCGCGCTCGCGCAGGCCCCGCAGCGGGCGGCGTACTACCCGGGCAGCGACTCGCGGGTCGCCGACGCGCTGGCGTCCTATCCGGGCGCGGGCCAGGTCGGCGCGGGCCGGGTGCTGATCGAGCAGCTGCCGCCCGGCGATACGCCGCTGCTGCGCACCGAGTACTTCTCGCCCGTGCTGGGCGTGGTCGAACTGCCCTACCCCGGCGGCGAATTCCTGCAGCGCGCGGTCGATTTCGTGAACACCGAGCTCACCGGAACGCTGGGCGCCAACGTGCTGGCCCATCCGTCGACCATCCGCAGGCTCGGCATCGGCTTCGAGCGCGCCATCGAACGGCTGCGCTACGGCGCGATCGCGGTGAACGCGTGGACCGGGCTCGCCTTCCTCGCCCCGCACGCCGCGTGGGGTGCGTTCCCCGGCCACACGCTCGACGACGTGCAGAGCGGAATCGGCGTGGTGCACAACGCCTTCCTGCTCGACGACGTGGAGCGCACGGTGGTGCGCGGACCGTTCCGGCCCGCGCCGCGCTCGCTGCTGCACGGTGAGCTCGCGTTGTCGCCGAAACCGCCGTGGTTCGTCGGCAACGCGGCCGCGGCGGCGACCGCACGCAAGCTCACCGAGTTCTACGCGAGCGGCAACCCGGCGCGGATTCCCGGCATCTTCGTCTCCGCGTTCCGTGGTTAGCCCGTAAAAGCGCTGATCAAAACGGGTCGTGGCACCGCGGCGCGGAGACTGCCATGATGGATCGCGATGTCCCCCTCCGAGCACGCCCCCGAGCCGAAGCCATCGAACAGGCCGACCACGCGCGCCATGCCGTCACACAGCGGCAGCGGCGCGGCGCGGCGTTCGTTCGACGCGGTACGGGGTGTGTTCACCGGTGCGACGCCGCTGCCTGCGCCGACGCTGCGCTGGGGACTGCTGCTGGTGGCCACCGGTGCCGTGATCGCCGCCCTGGTGACGCTGTTCGTGACGGGCTACGACAACAACAAGATCGAGGCGCACAGCCCGGCCTCGGCCGGTGAACCGGTGGTCGACAAGGAATTCGGCACCGCGGTCAAGGGCGACTGCCTGAGCTGGTCCAAACCGGACCACTCCGACCTGGTCAAGGTGCGCTGCGAGAGCAAGCACATGTTCGAGGTCGCGGCGGATATCGATATGAGCAGGTACCCGGGCAAGGAGTTCGGGCCCGGCTCGCGATTCCCCGACTCGCTGCGGCTGACCGAGCTGAAGGAAGAGCACTGCGTGCCCGCGGTGCAGCAGTACATGGGCGGCAAGTTCGATCCGCGCGGGCGCTACATCGTCGGGTTGATGTATCCGAGCCCGGACGGCTGGCAGCACGGCGACCGCACGCTGCGCTGCGGATTGCAGTACGCGGCGAGCGCGGGCACGCCGCCGTCGACCGGTAGCGCCGCCGAACACGATCAGTCGAAGGTGTACGGGCCGGGCGTGTGCCTGGGCATCAACCAGAACCTGCCGACCGACCCGGTGGACTGCTCGCAGGTGCACGCCGTGGAGATCGTCTCCACCATCGATCTCGGCCAGCGGTTCCAGGGCGGACCGCCTGCCAAGGAGGAGCAGGACCGGTTCGTCGAGGAGGAGTGCGCGCGCACCTCGGCGGAGTATCTCGGCGGGCCGGATGTCGTGCGCAACAAGACGCTGACGCTGTTCTTCGACTTCCTGGACGCGCGCAGCTGGCTGGCCGGCAGCCGCAAGCTGGACTGCATGGTCGGCAAGGGGGCCGACCGGGAGGGCTTCGCGCCGATCACCGGCTCCGCGCGCGGCGACATCCTGATCAACGGGCAGGCGCCGCAGCCGCCGCCGAACACCGGCCGCTCCACCCCGACGCCGCTGCCCGGCGCCGCGCCGCTGCCGCCGCAGCCGAGGTAATCCGCGACGATGTCGGTCTCCATGTCCGAGGACCGGTTCGAGGAGTTGGTCGGCGACGCGCTCGATCGGATCCCGCCGGAGCTCGCCCAAGCCATCGATAATGTCGTCGTGCTGATCGAAGCACGCAATTCGGATGATCCACATTTGCTCGGGCTCTATCACGGAATCGCACTCACCGAACGGGACAGTCACTACGGCGGCGCGCTGCCGGACACCGTGACGATCTATCGCGAATCCATCCTCGACATCTGCTCGGACGAGAGCGAAGTGGTGGAAGAGGTGGCGATCACCGTGATCCATGAGATCGCACACTATTTCGGCATTGACGAAGACCGCCTGCATCAGCTGGGATGGGGCTAGTCTTTATCCAGCTGTATGAGTGCGGTTGCAGTTGGGGCGAGACAGGAAGAAACTTCAGGGGATTCGATGGAACCGATCGCTTCGCTGTCGCGTCCTATCACTCGAAGGGGGAATTCTCGTGGTTCCGCCCCATAGCCGCCACTAGAAGGAGTCGAGTCATGGTTGGCCACGTACTAGTACAACCCGAGGTCGTCCTTGCCGCCGCCGCCGAGCTGGATCTGCTCGCCGAGCGGCTCGCCGCCGCCGCCGCGCTGACCGCACCCGCGACGCATGTCGTCCCCTCCGGGATCGACGAGGTGTCGCTGCACGCCGCGAACCACCTCAACAAGGGTGCCGCGACGCACGACCAAGCCGTAGCCCAGGGGATTCTGGAACTGCACCACGCCGCGGCGACGTTGCGCAGTCAGCTCGTCACCCACGTCGGTGAGGATGTCGTGCGGGCGGGCGCACTCAACATCGTCAGCGGAACAATCGCTTAACGCCTGCGGGCATCGCATAAAGCACAAGCAAGGGGAGAAAGCATGACCGCAGGAATCACCGGGGTGTTCTGGCTGCCCCGTCAGGCAGAGGGCAACTCGATCGCGCTGAACGCAGGCGCACACGCCATCCCGATCTCGGCAGCGGCCACCGCGTGGGGCGGGCTGACCGCGGCCTGGGTCGATGCCACCGCGACCGTCGCCCGGGTGATGGCGGAGCTCGGCGTCGGCATGCAGGGCATCAACGGCATCTCGGCGCTGTCCAAGCTCACCGGCTTCATCGGCTGGTCCGAGCAGCAGGGTGTGATGGCGGCCACCATGAGCTCGAAGGCGGCGAGCAACGCGATCGCGTACACCGTGGCCTCGCTGGCCATGCCGAGCATCCCGGAGATCGCGGCCGTGAACGCGGCGCGGGTCGCCGCGCACTCGACCGGCGGCGTGCTCAACGGCACCTCGGAGCTGGCCGAGGCCGCCAAGGCCGCGCTCGACCTGCGGGCCGCGCTCACCATGGAGACCTACGAGGCGGCGACCACCGCGATGGTGGTCACCCCGGGCGAGTTCGTGAACCCGCCGACGATCGCGAAGGGCGCGGGCACCGCGGACGCGGGCCAGACCGATCAGGCGTTCCAGGCCACCAACGCCGACCCGGTGCAGAGCGCGATCGCCGCGGCAGGCGCGTTCGTGAACAACCCCGCCGTGGTGGGCGCGGCGACCCAAGCGGCGAACATCGCGGGCTCGGTGGCGACCACCGGTGTGTCCACCGTCGGCACCATCGGCTCGCAGGCGGTCGCGGCCGTCACCACCGCCGCCACCCCCGGAATCACCAGTGCCGCACCGGCCGCCATGGTCGGCGGCGCGGGGCTGGCCGCCGCCGCCTCGGCCGCCGGAACGCGGTCCGCGTCGTTCTCCTCCGGCCCCTCGGTCGCGCTCGGCAACGGCTCGCTCAAGCTGCCCGAAGGCTGGGGCGCCGGTGCGCCGACCGGTGCACCCGCTGCGGCACCCGTCGTCGAGAACGTCTCGGCCGGTCAGCCCGCCGCGGCCCCAGCGAGGAGCAACAACACCGCGGGTAGCCCGTTGCTGGGCAACCAGGTGCGCGACGAGGACGACGAGTCGGAGCACAAGGGGCTGGACTACCTGCGCTCGACCGAGCACTTCAACGACGGCCGCTACGCCGCCGACGGGGTGATCGGCGCCGACGCCGGTATGGCCGCTAAGTGACGGTGCTCGGTGCGGGCCGCGGCCCGTCGATGCTCGCATCGGTGGTGCTGTCGCTCGATGAAATGCAGTTTCTCCTGGAGAAGCTGGAGATCGACGAGGTGCCCGTCGTGCTGGACGCACGCGGGCAGTACGACAACGTCACCGATCACGATGCCGCGATGGCCGTGGCCGCCCAGTCGCTCACCGATCGGGAACTGCTGATCGGTGACGCGGTCCACCAGGAATTGGAGGACCGGCTGCGGGCGCTGTACCGACCGCACTGGGTGGTCGCGCTCCGGCTTTTCGTGGAGGGGCAAGCGAGTCGCATGTGTCTGGCGAAGGGCGACGAGGTAGTCACCGTCGCTTTGCGCGGGCCGCAGTCCTACGTGATCGACGAGGTCGAGGACGACCTGCCCGGCCCGGTGATCGCCGCCCTCGGCCAAGCCGACCCGCTCGACCTGACCGGCATGCGGGCGCCGACCGAACAGCTGGTCCCGATCTTCGACGACACCGGCGATGCGGCGGCGACCGCCAACCGGCTGGCGAAGGTCGGCACCCCACCCGCGGACGCGCAGGCCCTCGCCTCGGCCATGGTGCAGATCCATTCGCACGCCGAGATCGTCGGCGTGGTGTACGGCGACGGCACCCGGGACCTCACCGACAACCACATCGCGGTGTTCAACACCCGCGCTGGCCGCTTCATCGCGACCGCGAGCAAATCCGACGACGGCGTGAAGTGGACCTCGCTCAGCACCGGCACCACATCCCGTCTGCGAACGGCGTTGCAGGACTTGATCAGCGGACTGCCGGAGCGCGCGGAGTTCCCGCGCAAACCGGAGCAGGTGTAGGCCGGGCCTAACCCATCGGATCGTCGGAGGTGGGGGCGACGTCGTAGCCGAAGGGTGGGGTGAAGCGGCCCCACCGGATACAGTCCCAGCTGCCGTCGGGCAGCGGGACCAGCTCGATGGTCTCGGTGTTGTCGAGGTGGTTGTTCGTGGTGAACGGCGGCAGCACATCAGCGAGGTAGCGCGACACCAGGCGCATCGCGGCGCCGTGGTTCACCAGCAGCACATCGCCCTCGCCCGACCCGGGCGTCAGGTACGTCTCGCGTAGCTCCTCGATGACCGGCAGGAAACGGGCGAGCACGTCGCGCCCGGACTCCCCGCCGGGGACGCGTTCATCCAAATCGCCGTTGTGCCAAGCCCGATAGACGCGCTGGAAGTACAGGTGGGCCTCTTCGCTGTGCTTGCCCTCCAGCTCGCCGGCCTGCACCTCCTGCAGGTTGTCCAGCACCGTGGCTGGCACGCCGGTCGCGGCCTCGATGTAACCCGCGGTCTGCCTGGCCCGCAACGCCGTCGAGCAGAACAGCACGCGCGGCGGGTTCAGCAGGGTCTCGCCGAACAACTTCGCCTGCGCCGCACCGCGTTCGGTGAGCGGCAAACCAGGCACCTTGGTGTCGAGCAGCTTCGCGACATTGCCTTCGGTCTCACCGTGCCGGACCAGAACCAACTTGGCCGGGCCGATCTTCGCCTCGGTCACAGATCCGCCACCCCCTTTCGTAGCTGGGTCAGCCATCCCGCGGCCGCCTCGTCCGAGGGCGGTGGCGTGCCGGTCGCCGACGTGGCGGGCCAGGAACCGAGAAACCGGATCCGGGCGGTGCGGTGCAGCGCCTTGAGCGCCTCGGCCACCGCGGTGTCATCGATGTGCCCCACGCAGTCGAGATAGAAGCGATAGGTGCCCATGCCTGTGCGGGTGGGCCGGGACTCGATCCTGGTCAAATCGATGCCGCGCGTGGCGAACTCGGCGAACGCGCGCATCAGCGAGCCCGGTTCGTTCGGCAACTCCAGCACGATCGATGTCCGATCGGCTCCGGTCGCGGGCGGCGCCACGCACGGCCGGGTGACCAGCACGAAGCGGGTGATCGCCTGCTCGTGGTCGGCCACGCCCGCGGCCAGCACCGCCAGCCCGAGCCGAGCCCCGGCCAGCGCGGTGGACACCGCGGCGTCGGCCTTGCCCGCCGCCACGTCCTCGGCCGCCGCGGCATTCGAGGCCGAGACGTAGGGCTGGGCCTGCGGCAGATTCCGCGACACCCACTCACGGACCTGAGCGGCGGCCACCGGATAGGCGGCCAGCGTGCGCACCTCGGACAGCTCGGTGCCGGGGTGGCCCAGGATGGTGAAGGTCACCTCCAGCTCGGTCTCCGCCACGATCTGCAGCCGAGGGCCGACGGCCAGCGAATCGAGCGTCGCGGCGATCGAGCCCTCGACCGAACTCTCGATCGGCACCACCGCACCGTCGACGTCCCCGGCGCGGACCAGCTCGAGCGCGGCCCCTTGGCTCGGCGCGGCAACCCGCTCGACGGCCCCTGCGAAGGCCCCCGAGGATTCGAGTTCGGCGAGGGCCATCTCGGTGAAGGTTCCGGAGGGCCCGAAGTACGCGATACGCGGCACGGTTACGACCTTACTTGCGTCCGCGACCGGCGCTCCCGGTATTTACCGGCTAACCCGTTCCACCACGCCTTTCACCGCCCCGCGCGAGGGGGGCGAGGGCCTGGGTTACTTCGTCGGGGTGCTCGGTCTCGATGGCGAGCAGGACGGTTCGGAGGGCTTCTACCGCAGGCGGTTTCAGTGCGTTCAGGAACGCGATGTCCGGGGTGCCGAGCGCAGTTCGGATGTCTTCGCCGCAGAGGGCGGCGACGGTGGCGGCGACGATCGCGAGGGCTCGGGCACCGGACGCGGTTCGGGCGATGAAGCCGGTGTCGGTGTGCACGATGGCGGCCAGGAAGTCGGCGATGTCCGCGTCGGGTGCGTCTGCGTCGAGCCGCGGGGCCGAGTCGCCTGCGATCGGGACGCGCACCAGGTCGTCGACGATGCTGCGCCGGGCGGGTGCCGTCAACGCGATAAGTACCGGTTCGCCAGGTGTTTCCGCTCCGTGCGCCACCGATCCACCGTAACAACCAGGTGCGGTACGGAGTTCAGCCGTGCAACGGGCGGCGAATTCTCAGGATCAGCGTGGGGCGAACGCTTGCGGATGTTCCGCTGGTCACTTAGCTTAGGGTAACCTAATTGAGCGCCGAGCAAGGCGAACAACGCCCGACCACGGAGGTTTGCATGCCGCGTCCGACACCGACCGTCACACCGTCCACCGCCGAGCGGGTGCGCAGTGCGTGTGCGCACGCGGAGCAGGCGGTGCTGGCCATGCCCGGCATCGATCCGACGCCCGTCTCGGTGCATCACGTACGCGAGTGCGGCGACGCGGTGATCGCGGTACCGACCACCTCGGTGGCGGCGCTGGTGGCAGGCAACTCACCGGACGCGGGCGCGCCCGCGGTCTTGGAGCTCACCGATCACGCCCCACTGCCGCTGCGCGAACCCGTGCGCGCGCTGGTCTGGCTGCGCGGCTGGGTGCGCGCGGTACCCGCGCAGGCGCAGCGGGCGCTGGCCGGCGAAGTCGCCAAGGAGAACCCGGACCCGGGCCTGCTCGACGTCGGGCACACCGCGACCCTGCTGCGCCTGGTGATCAACTCGGCGGTGGTCGCCGACTCGACCGGCGCCGAATCGGTGAGCATCGACGAACTGCGAGCGGCCCGGCCGGATCCGTTCTGCGCCTTGGAATCCGCCTGGCTGCTGCACATGGACGCCGACCACGCGGACGTCGTCGCGCAGCTGGCCAGGCACCTGCCGCCCCGGCTCCAGCACGGCATCGTGCACCCGCTCGCCATCGACCGCTACGGCCTCACCCTGCGCGTCGAGGGCCGCGACGGCGACCACGACTTCCGGCTGCCGTTCAACTCCCCCGCCGACGACATCGAAGCGCTCAGCCGCGCGGTACGGACCCTCGCGGGTTGCCCCTTCCTCAACGGACTCCGCCGCATCTGAGCCGTCGGCGTGCTGCCTGATCGTTTATGGCAACCAGGACACGTGCCCGCGCAAGACCGTGTAGCCGAGGTAGGCGACCGCGTCGATGGTGGCGTGCGCGAGGATCAGCGGCCACAACTTGTTCGTGCGCTGCCAGTAGCGGCCGAAGATCAAGCCCATCACCAGGTTTCCGAGGCCGCCGCCGAGCCCCTGGTACAGGTGGTAACTACCGCGCAGCAGGGCCGAGGTGAGCAGTGACGAGTTCTCCGACCAACCGAGCTTGCGCAAGCGGGTGATCAGGTAGGCGACCACGATGATCTCCTCGGCCAGCGAGTTCGCGCAGGCCGACAGGATCAGCGCGGGCAGCCGCCACCAGTGGTCACCGAGCGACGCGGGCACGATCGTGACGCTCACCCCCATGGCGTGCGCGATCAGGTACAGACCGAGGCCGGGCAGCCCGATGATGGCCGCGAGCACCAGCCCCGGCACGATATCCGCGCGCCACCGCAGCCTGCCCGCCAGCCCGATCAGGCGCGGCCCGATCCCGCTGCGCCACAACAGGTACAGGCCGAGCGCCGCCCAGCCGACCAGGCGCGCCACACTCAGCAGTTGAAACAGCAGATCGATGGTCGACTGAGCGGACCGCGACGGATTCAGCGCGACGGTGCGCCCACCCACCCCACCGGGCGAGAGCGCGCTCTCCACCAGCGACAGCGCCGCATTGAGCCCGCTCAACCCGAAGGTGACCACCAGCACGACCGCGATCTCGAGCTTGATCCCGAGCCGCTCCCGCTCCGTCACCTCGGCCTCGCCCCGCTCGGCCCCGGACTCACCACGCATGGGCTCGAATCTATTGCCCCGCCGCCATCGACGCGGCGCACGCCCCGCCTTCCGTCACACCTGATGCCGCAACACCGACTCGGCCGGGGCCGAGTCGTGCACCGCCGCCGAGCAGGTTATCCAGCCACCACCTGATCACCGAACCAGCCAGGCCGGGCCGTTCGCACAACACCGGCGAGCAGCGCCGACAGGACTCCGCTCACCTGCCCCGAGATGCCGGAGCGGCCACTGTGACCGAACTGTTCCCCGTCCGGCGATAACACCGCCGGGGCGCCGGCGAATTCATAGAGTGTGCGCGGGCGGACGGGCATTGCGGTCGGGGCGATATCCGCGTGCCAACTGGGCACGAGAACGCTCGGACCGGATCGAGATCATCCGTCGCACCACCGACCCGAACGACGAGCGATAAGTAGAGTCTCAGTGATGAATGGCGACGACCCCCAGTACCGCGCACGGATGCGCCGGGTGCCGCCGCCCGGTCAGCCGCCGATGCCGCGCCCCGGACCGCGCCGCGCCGGACCGCCGGTCGACCCGCAGTCGCCGTACGTCGAGCCGACGCAGGTGCTGCGCCGCGGCGGCCCGCATCAACCGCTCGCGTATTCGCAGGTCCCGCCGGAACCCGTGCTGTCGCGGCGGCCGCCGCTCGACAAGCCACGCGGCGGCCCCACGCACGCGCCGACGCAGCAGCCGGTGCCCTATCGCGAGGGCCCGCCGCCGCAGCGGCCCCGGCCGCGCCGCGGGAGTCCGCCGCCACCACCGCCCGGACCGCCGCGCGGCGAACGACAAGCCCGCGCCCCAAGGCCGCGCCGCAAGCGTCACTATTTCCGCTGGTTCCTTGTCCTCTTGCTGGTGCTCGTATTGGCCGCCATCGGCGCCATCGTGAAGCTCGACGGCTCGCTGACCCGCATCCCCGCGCTGGTCAACTACTCCGAGCGACTCGGCGACACCCCCGGCACCAACTGGCTGATCGTCGGCTCGGACGGCCGCGCCGGCCTGACCCCCGAGCAGGAACAGGAGCTCGCCACCGGCGGCGAGGTCGGTCCGGAGCGCACCGACACGATCATGCTGGTGCACATCCCCGAGTCGGGGAAGACCACGATGGTCAGCCTGCCGCGCGACTCCTACGTCAGCATTCCCGGCAACGGCCAGGACAAGCTGAACGCCGCCTTCGCCCTCGGCGGGCCGCAGCTGCTGGTGCAGACCGTCGAGATCGCCACCGGCGTGCGCATCGACCACTACGCGCAGATCGGCTTCAGCGGCTTCGCCGGCGTCGTCGACGCGCTCGGTGGCATCGACGTCTGCCTGCCGACCGCCATCGACGATCCGCTGGCCGGGATCAACCTGCCCGCAGGCTGCCAGAAGCTGAGCGGCCCGGAGGCCCTCGGTTTCGTGCGCAGCCGCGCGACCGCGCTCGCCGACCTGGACCGGATCAATAACCAGCGCATCTTCATGGCCGCCCTGGTGAAGAAGGCGACCAGCACCGCGACCCTGGCCAATCCGTTCAAGCTGTGGCCGTTGGCGTCGGACACGGTGAAATCGTTGAAGGTCGACGACGGTGACCACATCTGGCACCTGGCACAGCTCGGCTGGGCGATGCGCGGCGACACGGTGGCGACGACGGTGCCGATCGGCCGGTTCGCCGATACCGACAGCGGCAATGTGCTGGTGTGGGACAAGAACAAGGCGAGCCAGTTCTTCGATGCCCTCGCTTCCGACCGTCCGATTCCGGAGGACCTGCTGACGAGGTAGCGTCGGTCACATGCCGGACATCGAGCTCGATCGCCCCTTCCCGACTCTGCTCACCGCACAGATTCGTCACGGGTTCACGGCAGCGCAGCAGTATCTCGCCGCCGCCGTGTACCTGGACGCGAATCGGTTGCCGCAGTTGGCCAAACATTGCTACGGCAAGTCCGAGGAGCAGCGCGGCCACGCATTGCGGATGGTCCAGTATCTGCTCGACCGTGATCTCGACGTCCAGATCGGCGGCCTGGACGAGATCCGGTCGACCTTCGAATCCCCCCGTGCGGCAATAGCTTTCCTGCTGGAGACCGAGCAGCACCGGAGCACGCAGATCACCGGGCTGGCCCGCGCCGCCCGCGAATCGGGCGACTATCTCGGCGAACGCTTCGTCCAGTGGTTCCTGAAGGAACAGGTCGAAGACGTCGCCAGAATGACGACGCTGCTGACCGTCATCGACCGCGCGGCGGACAACCTGTTCGACGTCGAGGAGTTCATCGCGCGCGAACTCCGGGTGCCGCAGCGCATCGACAACGCGACCCCGAGAATGGCTGGGACAGCGAAGAATTAATTAGGCAATACTAGCCTCAATAAGGTTGCACTTGGATGACACGCGCCTTGACCAGCGCTAATGTCAGCTACTATGTCCAGCCATCCGGAGTCCCCACGCAGCAAATTCCACGGCCTGCTCCACGATCAGATCAGGCATGAATTCAATGCCGAACATCAATACATCGCCATCGCGGTGTGGTTCGACAATGCTGATCTGCCCCAGTTGGCCAAGCGTTTCTATGCGCAGGCGGTGGAAGAGCGCAACCACGCGATGATGATCGTGCAGTACTTCCTCGACCGGGACATCAGTGTCGAGCTGTCCGGCATCGACGCCGCCAAATCCAAGTTCGAGAATGTGCACGAGCCGATCGCGCTCGCCCTCGCTCAGGAGAAGACGGTCACCGACCAGATCATCCAGCTGGCGAGCACTGCCCGCGAAGAGGGCGACTACCTCGGCGAACAGTTCATGCAGTGGTTCCTGAAGGAGCAGGTCGAGGAGGTCGCCAACATGACCACCCTGCTCACCATTGCCGAGCGCGCCGGGTCCAACCTGTTCGATCTGGAAGAGTTCATCGCCCGGGAAATGAGTGGTCCCAGCGATACTTCCGGCGCCCCTTCGGCAGCGGGTGGATCCGTCTGATAGGCGTCACCCATCAATAGCGAACAGGCCCAGCTCTGCACGATGAGCTGGGCCTGTTGCCGTTCCACACAGTCCTACTGGACGCCACGGTGCTGAGCAGCGATTGCAACGGCCGGCGAATAACGTCCACCGTTTGTTCTTCCGCATCGGTTAGGTGAGACCGCGCTCACTTCCGCGACTTTTCAGCGGTGATAGCCGACCGCACCGGCGGCACAATTAGCAGGACTGTTCTTCGCCGAATTCTCTTATTGGTACGCAACAATTCAGCGCAAGGTCACCTGACGCGACCGCAGACCATCCCGCGACCGACGCTCACCGGCGGTCAACGGCGCGTCCGAAGCCAGCGCCTCCGCCAGCCGGGCGTCGAATTCCTGAGCAGGCTTTGCCCATTCGTCGGCGTGCATCTCCGGATCGAGGTCGAAGACCGGGACGAGCACACCGTGCGTGCGGAACGAGCCGGCGAATCGGGAGCCCTCGCCCAACTGCAGGCCACCCGCGGCGTGCAGGCGGGCCAGCGCCAGCATCAGATCGTCCTCGTTCTCCGGGCGCACCCAGCGGATGTGCGCCTTCTCGCCCGCGTCCACCCACCAGGCCGCGCCGACCGCGTCCGGGCCGAGCGCGATCCGGGCGGACGGCTTGATCGCCTGCTTGGCCTGCTCGATGGTCGCGGCGACCTGCGGGTCGGGCTGCACGCCCTCCGGCACCCACCAGTCGAAGTCCTGGTGCACCGTGATGTCCAGCGGCGCAGCGGGATCGATCACGTCGGCCAGCCGAGGGCCGCCCGCCACGCTCGCCACCGAGGCCAGCGAGTCGCCGGGCTCCGCTGACTGCGTCCACAGGATGGCGGCCGCGATATCGGCGCCCAGGTCGGCACCTTGGAACTGCACCTGCGCGCCGACGTAGCCGCTCGGCGACTCGCCCGCCCGCACCAGTGCGGCCACCGCACCCGGTAGCACCGTCGCGAGCACGACCGAACGCTCCGCCGCGACACTCGACGCCAGCTTCAGCTCGGCGGTCGCCGACGGCACGAACTCGCACAGCGCGACCAGATCGCACTCCGCGGCCAGCCCCTCGAAGGGGCGCGAGACGGACTGCGCCGCCTGCTCGAGCGCCACCTTCCGCTCGGCGAGACGCTGTGCCCGGTTCCCTCCGGGCTTAGGACTATTCCGCTTGCTCTTACCCACGGGGGGTCAACCTACATGGTGTGCGCTCCGCCACCCCGCGCGCCACGGCACCGGGACGGTGCTGAGCGCGGCTGCGGACAGTTGGCCGCTGAACGGCGCACGCGCACAAGCTGGTTCGCCGGTCCGCCGACCCGAGACGAACCGGTCGCCGGACCAACTCTGTCAAGCGGCCTTCCGTCAGCCCAGCTGGGGAGCAGCGCCGACGAGCAGCGAACCGAGGCGCGCCGATTCGGCGACGACGGATACGCAAGGACTGCTTCAGAGGTCAACGGTGCCAACCCGTTCGAGCGGGTCAGGCGGCGTCGAGCAGCGCCTTGGTGCGACCGGGATGGTTGGTAGCAACCCAACTCACACCGAGGTCGGCGCACAGGCGCACGTCGTCGGGGTCGTCCACGGTCCAGCAGTAGGTGGCACGGCCCGCGGCGGCGGCCTTGTCGACCAGTTCGGGGTGGTCGCGCAGCGTCTTCACCGACGGGCCGACAGCGGTGGCGCCCACCGTGGTCGCGGCGCCGCCACCGAGGTAGCGCGACGACTCGCCGAGCAGCACGGTCGGCAGCAGGGGTGCGGCCCGCCGAATCCGCCAGACCGCGGTGGCGGCGAAAGACATGACCACCGCGCGGGAATGGTCGGCGGAGGCGGGGGTGGCGATGCCGAACCGCTGCAGTTCGGCCAGCAGCTTGTTCTCCACCAGCGCGCCGTAGCGGACCGGGTGCTTGGTCTCGATGAACAGCTTGGTCGGCCTGCTGCGCCAATCGAGCACCAACGTGATCAGCTCGCTGAGGGTGAGCACCTCCGCGGCTTCGCCGTCGGCGCCGAAGTCGAGGTCCTTCAGTTCGTCCAGCGTCATCTCACTGACGAGGCCGGTGCCGGAGGAGGTGCGGTCGACGGTGCGGTCGTGCACGCACACCAGGTGCCCGTCCCTGGTCAGCCGGACGTCGCACTCGACGCCGTCCGCGCCTTCCTGGAGCGCCAATTCGTATGCGGCGAGCGTGTGTTCGGGGCGCGCCGCCGACGCACCGCGGTGCGCCACGACGAACGGTGCGCGACTGACCTGGCTCACTTGGCCAAAACCTCCTGTTGCTCACGGTCCACTGCACCGTTGTCCTCAACGCCCGCGCCGCTGTCTTCAGCATTGTTGTGCTCAGCCGCGTCCGGCGCGGACTCGCCGACCGCCCGTGGCGCACGTCCACCGGGCTGCACCGGCTCGATCACCGGCACGGCCGGGTCTACGGCGACCAACCAGCGCCGCGCGTTCCGGCTGCGGCCGAGCACATCTCGTTCCTCGACCACACGCATCATGGCCAGCGTGAGCACCGCGACGGCGGCGGCGACCAGGTCGGTGAACGCGGTGAACAGCACGCCATCCGCCTCGGCCTGCAACGAATCGGCGGTCCGCCACAGCAGCGCGGCCGCGGCGACCACACCGCCGAACACCCAGGCGGCCCACCAGATCCGGATCGCCCGCAGCGCGCGCGGATCGGACCGTCGCGCGACGAGCTCGGTCAGGAAGACCCCGGGCCACAGCAGATTGACCACCGGAACCACGCAGCCGAGCACCAGCACGCGCACCGATCGCGGGTCGGCGCGCCCGGTTTCCTGGAAGGCGGCCCGCCGCGCGTCGACCAGCCAGCCGACCACGGCCACCGCGCTCAGCAGGGCGAACAGGAGGGCGAGCACCGCGGCACCGACAACGAGCACGTCGGAACAGAGCAGCAGCGCGGGATGGATCAGCCGGGTGCGGTTGCGCAGCAGGAGCAGATAGCGCAGCAGCTCGGCGACGGACGCGACCGCGAACAACGCCGTAGTCGTGATCAGCAGGGTGGATGCTTTGGCGGTCAGCCTGGTGAGCGGACGAGGGGCCTCGGCGGCCGGCCTCGGCGGCGGATCGACCAGACCCCACCGCGGAATATGGGTGTAGCGCGGAGTTCCGGCGCTCGGCACGGGCTGCCCGGCGGCCGGGGACCTGCGCGCGCGGTGGTCCGGCCGACGCGCCACCCAGCGATAGTTACGCCGCTCGGCGGGTGCGTCGATGGGCGCGGGCGACAGCAGCACGCCGCGGCAGCGCGGGCACCAGTGCATCGGGGTCGACTGCACGGCCCAGCGCGCGCCACACCGCGCACAAGGTTGGACGACCGTGCTCACCGTGCCTCCTGTGTCTCGCGGGACACCCGCGCCCGGTCGGCGCTGATGAGCGCTGCGCCATCGTGTCTCATCACGCCTCCTTCGCGGGGGTCCTAGTAGATCTTCGCCTGCCCGGCGCCGTCGGCGACCAGCGGGCGGCCCGCCTGCTGCCACGCGACCATGCCGCCGTTGACCTGGATGGCGTCGAAGCCGATGTGCGTGAGGTATTCGACCACCTGGAGGGAACGGCCGCCTTGCCTGCAGATGACGTAGAGATCGACGTCGTACTCCAGCTCGTCCACCCGGGCGGGCACGTCGACCATCGGGATGTGCACGGCGCCCGGCGCGTGCCCGAGCTGCCACTCGTCGTCCTCGCGCACATCGAGCAGGATCGCCCGCGTGGCGTCGGCGGCCGGTTCGGCGCTGTCGAATTCGCGCGGCACCGCGTCCACCGGGACCGAGGGCACATGGGGGCTCGTCACGGTTTCGATCCTGCCATGGGCGACCGGGGGCCGTGCGATTCCGCCCGCGCCGCGGTCGCGGGCGGCTCGACATCGAGCCGATACTTCAGGTATGTTCTGCGTCCCGGAACCCTGATCGATGCCCCGATCAGGGTGGGCGTGTGTATACCTCCGACAGAGTTATCCACATAATCCACAACTTCATCCACAGGCTGCAGCTATCAGACAGCGCGCCACTTTCAGGGTTTGGCTATCAAAGCTACCCTCCGGCTAACCAACTCTCCGAGCCCAGAACACCGGATCAAGGGTCTTTCCGTAGCTCTCAGCGGATTCGCGGCATGCCTTTCGGCGCGAACGACCGATCCGAGACTCCCCTCCAGCCGCCAATCCCGGAGCGGTCATTCGCCGCCGACCTCGGAACTCGCGGCGCGGCGGGTCCCGATATTTACTTGGACGGCGGCGGGTCCCGATCGGTTCCATAAAAAACGAGAACACTAGCGAAAAACTGAAATACTGGGCTCCACCGGTAGCTGTCGGTAGCCTGTGGCCATGAACGTGAGCAGGGGGCTACTCGACGGCATGGATACGGCTGGGCTCAATGTCGCTCTGTCCGAGGCGACCTGCCTCGGCCTGGAGGTCGACGCGGCGGCCGGGCAACTACGACTCGACTTAGAGGTGCTGACGCTTCCGGAAAACGGAACGCCCACCGAGGATTACCGGGTTCAGGTCACCTTCACCGGAGTCAGCCGCGTCGCGGCGTCGCTGCGCGTGCAGAACTGGGACGACCTCGAACCGCGCGTGCTGCCACTGGAACTGACCGGCCTCGACGAGGCCATCCGCAGCTTCGGCGGCGGCAGGCTGCACGGCTGGGAGTTCATCGACCTCGACGACAGCGGCTGGGCACTGTGGAGCGAGTTGCTCAGCTTCGACACCACCCTCGACGAGCACGTCTCGGCGCACGTCCTGGAGTTCTCCCAGGAAGAGGGCATCGACCCGCGCGAGCTCGACGTGCGCGTATGGTTCGACAACATGGTCATCAACGACACCACCGGCCGGGAGATCCCGCTGGCGGAGTTCATCGCGGGCGCGGCGCGCTGGTGGGCGGCGCACGACGCGGGCGACCCGCGCGCGACACGTCCCGGAGTCGCGCCGCCGCTCTGACTCCAGCCCACCGATACCGCACACTCGGACTTGCCGGATGTGCGGTATTTCTGTCTCCGGGCGTCGCCGGAGCGGGCAGCGAACTCGGTGGTTCTCGCGCGGAAACGCCCGCTCGCCGCCGGCGCGTTCCGGGATCGGCGGCCGCCGCGAGTGACCATTGACGTAGTGGGTATCCGGAACGAGGATCGGTGCTGCCGATCGGGCAGCGCTGCTCCGAGCGATCACGGACGCGCGCGGGGAGGCGCAGTCGCTCCACTGGTTCGTCGTACCGCGACATGGTTCGATGCAACGCGTGAGGTTCGACCCGCTGCCGATGACGACGTGCCGGTGCACAGCCCGTGCCCGCGTCGGAATGCGGGGGCATCAGGCCCGGTTGGAACCGAGCGGGTGTACGAATGATGGTTGGGTGTGCTCGATAAGGGCGCACACAGCCCGACATAGGAAGGGACATCGTGGCTGAGTACACGCTGCCAGATCTGGATTACGACTACAGCGCCCTGGAGCCCCACATCTCCGGGCAGATCAACGAGCTGCATCATTCCAAGCACCACGCCGCTTACGTCGCGGGCGCGAACACCGCGCTCGAGAAGCTCGAAGCGGCCCGCGAAAGCGGCGATCACGGCGCCATTTTCCTGTACGAGAAGAACCTGGCCTTCCACCTGGGCGGGCACGTCAACCACTCCATCTGGTGGAAGAACCTGTCCCCCAACGGCGGTGACAAGCCGGTCGGTGACCTCGCCGCCGCGATCGACGACCAGTTCGGCTCGTTCGACAAGTTCCGCGCGCAGTTCACCGCCGCGGCCAACGGCCTGCAGGGCTCCGGCTGGGCGGTGCTCGGCTACGACACCCTCGGCCAGAAGCTGCTGACCTTCCAGCTGTACGACCAGCAGGCCAACGTCCCGCTGGGCATCATCCCGCTGCTGCAGGTCGACATGTGGGAGCACGCCTTCTACCTGCAGTACAAGAACGTCAAGGCGGACTACGTGACCGCGTTCTGGAACGTCGTCAACTGGGAAGACGTGCAGGACCGCTTCACCCGCGCCGTCGGCCAGGGCAAGGGCCTCATCTTCGGCTGATAGCGGACTACGCGCCCACAGGCCCGTGTCCCTGCCGCGGTTACGCGGTCGGGGCGCGGGCCCGTCGCCGTTTCGGGCGATCATCGCGACGCGATCAGGACACGCCCGAGCGGCAAACCGGTCTCGGACCGTGCCCCCGATCGACCGTCGCGAGCCTGTGGGCTGGATCAATCGCTGGTCAGCCCGATTTCACCGGGCGGCTGGCACTCTTTGGTACTTGTGTGCCAGGTGATTCGTAGTTCATTCTCGGATTCCACAGTTCGAGGACGGGCAAAGCCGCTGGGAGCGCTATCGAGCGTGAACGCGCGAGGCCACCCCGGTTACCCGGACGGGAGGCACCATGCGGACCAATGGACCGATCGGCATCACGCCTTTCCATGCCCGCGGCTCACTGCGCGGCTTCGTCATCTCCGGCCGCTGGCCGGACACCACCAAGGAATGGGCGCAGGTACTGGTGCTCGCCGTCCGGGTGGCCACGTTACCCGGGCTGCTGTCCACCTCGACGGTGTTCGGGGTGCGCGAGGAGCTACCGGACGACCCCGAACCCGACATGGTCGGGCTGGTGATGGCCGAGGGAACGGTACTAGGCGAGGAGGCCCTCGCACCCGGCCGGTTTGCCGACCATGTGCCTGCTGCCCTGCTGATGCTGCATCCACCCTCGGAAACCCGGCCGTCCCTGCCCGAGTGCGCGGGTGCCGCCTCCGGCTGCGTGCTGCTGCCCGGCGTGCCGCATCTCGGCCTGGAACACCGTGCGGCGTGGGCCGAGGCCGAGTCCGATGGGACGGTCACCTCCCTGGTCAGCCGGGTGGGACTGGACCCGATCAGCGATCCCGACACTGCGGTTCTGGCCATGCTGCTCGCCGCGTAAGGGTACCCGAAACTCTGCGCATGGATCGCCAAACTTATTGCGCCCATTGCGATTTGGATAACAGTCGGTTGGCGCGGTCGAGCACCCGCGGGTAGAGTCGGGGACAGCGAAGGGGAGTAGCCCCCAATTGCACAGTCGACATACTGACCCGCCACCCCACGAGGGCTCGGGTCCGGCTGGGTGAACCGGCGCAGACCGGTGGGCGAGACCTTCGGCCGAGACAACTATTTCGTTGTCGGCCGGAGGCATACCCAGACTCCGACCGGCAGGCCGGAGACCCGGGAGCCGCACACATCATGATCGCCACCGTTTTGCTGAGCATCGGCATCGTCTTCCTTGCCGAACTCGGTGACAAATCCCAGCTGATGGCCCTGACGTTCGCGTTGCGCTACCGCTGGTGGGTCGTGCTCGGCGGCATCGCGACCGCCTCGGCCGCGGTGCACCTGATCTCGGTGGGCGTCGGCTACTTCCTCGGATCGGCACTGCCCACCCGGGCCATCTCGCTGGTCGCCGCCCTCACCTTCCTGGCCGTCGGCCTGTGGACGCTGCGCGAACACTTCGGCGCGGACGAAGAAAACCCGGCCCCGAAGTCCTTGCGCGCGAGCACCGCACCGTTCCTCGTGGTGCTGTCGGCCTTCCTGCTCGCCGAACTCGGCGACCGGACCATGTTCGCGACCGCCGCGCTGGCCACCGACTACGACTGGGTCGGCGTGTGGCTCGGCTCGACCATCGGCATGGTCGCCGCCGACGCGCTCGCCATCGGGATCGGCATCCTGGTCGGCAAGCACCTGCCGGAACGCGCGATCGGGATCGGCTCGGGGCTGCTGTTCCTCTACTTCGGTGCCGCCACGCTGCTCGCCACCGCCGCGCCCGTGCTGGGTGGGCCGACCGTCGCCGCACTGGCCGCCGGGGCACCGGCGGTGGGCGGCGCGGTCATGCTGATCCTGCGCACGCTGCGTCCCGCCGCGCAGGCCGGACACCCGTCGGCGCCCGAAACGGCTACTCCCGACCTGTCTGCGGCCGGCTCAGCCGCGCCCAGCCCGCCGTCGTCCGTTGCCGCAACGCCTGACACGGCAGTATCCGGCGCGGCGCGGGATACGGAGAGGCGCTGGTAGTCCAGCAGGTTCGCACTGGATCCGGAAGTGGTCCAGCCAACTCTGGCTAGGTCTGCGGTTCGTCCGATTCGAGCAGAGCGTCGCCGTACAGCTCCCCGCCGCGCCGCACCAGATTCAGCAGCGGTACCCGCAGCGCCAGCAGGCCGTCCAGGTCGTCCGCCGCGATCCGGCCGGTGACCATCGCGCTGATCGAGGCCGCCAGGGTCTGGCAGGCGAACCGCTGATCGTCGGTTCCGGCGCCGAGCACATCGGCGATCAGGCCTACGAACAGTTCCATCAGCTGAGCCCGCCGCGAGAGCGCCGCCGAACCCACCGCGTAGACCTCGACCAGGAACAGCCGCGCGCTGGCCGGATCGTCCACCAGGTGCTGCAGATAGGCCCGAAAGATCCGGTCCATCCGATCCAAACTGCTCAGCTCCGGTCCGGCCGGATCATCCGCGCCGCGGGAGGCCTCCTCGATGCGGCCGAGCAGATTCTGCACGGCCCGCTCGTAGGCGGCTTCGAAACACGCCTCCTTGGAACGGAATTGCTCGTAGAAGGTCTCCCTGGAAACTCCGGCGCGCTTCAAGATCGCCGCAACGGACGTTCCGACATAACCGTTCTCGGTCATCGCCTCGGCCATCGCGATCAGGATTCGCTCGCGCTGCGACGCGACCACCTGCTCCCGCGGCAGGCCGTGCCTACCGCGCGGGAGTTGGCGTGCGCTGGTTGCCGATTCGGTCATTCGGTGGCTCCGGTGGTTCGGTCGGGCTAGGCTGGCCGCTCCATTTTGCGGGGTCGGGTGGGTTGGTCCGTTGTGAAGGGTGCCTCTTCACTTCGCGCGATCTCCAAGGCGCGCCGCACCCCTCGGCGCAGCGTGAAGCCGATCAGCCGCTGGGCGATCGGCCGCAACGGCAGCGCGACGGCCACCCACCAGGGCGAAACCACCTGACGACGCCGGCGCGCGATGGCCTTCTCCACCGAGTCGATGGCGGGGCCGAGCGGCGCGACGCCGGAGACGGTGGCGCGGCCGAGGATCGCGCGGGCCGCGGCGGTGCCGAAGCCACGCGAGGTCATGTCGGTGTCGAGTTCGGCGAAGTAGGCGATGCCCACCTTCGCGCCGGTGTGTTTCAGCTCGATCCGCAGCGTGTGGCCCAGCGCCTCCACCGCGGCCTTCGACGCGCTGTAGGCGCCGACCAGCGGCAGGTTCACCGCGGCGGCGAGCGAAGAGACCACCAGCGCATAGCCGTTCGCGTGACTGATGTGCGGACCGGCCGCGCGCACCGTGTAGTAGACGCCGAGCACGTTGACCGCCAGCGTCTCCTCCAGCACCGCCGGATCACCGCCGATCAACGGCAGCTGCCGCGCCACCCCCGCATTGGCCACCACCACATCCAGCCCGCCGAGCTCACCGACCAGCGTCTCCACCACCCGGTCCACCTGCGCCACATCCCCCACATCGCAGTAACGCCACGGCGCGTCCCCACACTCCCGCGCCACCTCCCCCAGCAACTCCTCCTCCAACCCCAGCAACGCGACCTTCGCCCCCGCGTCATGCAGTTGCCGAGCCAACGCGGCCCCGATCCCCCGCGCCGCCCCGGTGATCAACACCCGCCGCCCAGCCACCGACACCCCACCGAACAGCTTCATGCAGCGACGGTACCACCGAAGAACACGTTTGTTCGCAAATAGCCGAGTGTACGACCGAATAGCAGAACCGACCTGCCGAAATGCACTGCTACCTGCGCGTATTTCAGTTATGCGCGTACGCAATCAGATGTAACGCACATCACAAGCGGTCGATACAGCCGTCAGCAGTTAACCGTTCTCGACAAAGGCGAAGACATGACGACACCGCGCGATGAGTACCCATCCCAGCCACCGCAGAATCCCAACTGGGGCAATCAGCCGCCGGCCGGGAGCGGCCATCCCGGCCAGTTCCAACCACCTCCCGGATACGGGCAGCCGCCGCAGAAGAAGTCCAACGCCGGAAAGATCGTGCTGATCGTGGTGGCAGTCATGGTCGGGCTGTGCGGATTCGTCGGGCTCATCGCGGTGAACGGCGGGGACGACAAGGAGAAGGATACGGCGGCCACCAGTGCGGGGGCGGCGGAGCAGCCGCCTGCCGAGCAGCCATCGGCGGGGGCGCCCGGTCTCCATACGCCGGTACGCGACGGCAAGTTCGAGTTCGTCGTCACCGACGTTCAGATCGGTCTCAGCGAAGTGGGCGACAATCCGTATTTGCAGCGAAAAGCGCAGGGCGCGTACACGATCGTCACGATGACCGTGCGGAACACCTCGAACAAGCCGCAGGGATTCAGTCCCAGCGACCAGATCCTGTTCGACACGAAGAACCGCAAATTCGAGAACGACACGATGGCCGCGATAAACCTGCAGCCCGACACCAGCATGTACGCCGCCATCAACCCGGGCAACAGCGTGACAGCGCAGGTGGTGTACGACCTGCCGCCCGACGCAGTACCGAGTCACCTCATGCTGCACGATTCGATGTTCTCCGGCGGAGCGAAAGTGACTCTCCAATAGCCGCGCCCAAGGTACAGCGATGGTTCTCTCGAAAATGAGAGGGATGCCTCATGAAGGTCGGTGGTGGCAACCGTTAGGGTGCAATTGACGAAGGGCCAACTGGCTGTCACGAACGAGAGGACCATCGTGGAGATTTCGGGTTCCGCCGCCATTGTCACCGGAGGCGCATCCGGCCTCGGCGCCGCCACCGCCAAGCGTTTCGCCGAGCTGGGGGCCACTGTCTTCGGACTGGATGTGCCGCAGTCGATCGAGCGGGCCGGGGACAATGTGCCCGCCGGGGTCACCCTCATTCCGGCCGATGTGACCAGCAACGACGAGGTCAGCGCCGCGGTCGCGCAGGTCGTCGACTCGGGTGCGCCGCTGCGCATCGTGGTCAACTGCGCCGGTGTCGGCTGGGCCGGGCGCATCCT
This sequence comes from Nocardia sp. NPDC052316, assembly GCF_044547795.1. Taxonomy (NCBI): domain Bacteria; kingdom Bacillati; phylum Actinomycetota; class Actinomycetes; order Mycobacteriales; family Nocardiaceae; genus Nocardia; species Nocardia sp. NPDC052316. The sequence continues at coordinate 501,465 of NZ_JBIUBB010000005.1, read as the reverse complement.
GTCCAAGAACGGCCCGCACGACCTGGAGCTGTTCCGCACCGTCATCACCGTGAACCTGCTCGGCACCTTCAATGTGATGCGCCTGGCCGCCGACGCCATCGCCAAGACCGACACCGTGGACGAGTACGGCCAGCGCGGCGTCATCATCAACACCGCCTCGGTCGCCGCGTTCGAGGGCCAGATCGGCCAGATCGCGTACTCGGCCTCCAAGGGTGGCGTGCACGGCATGACCGTGCCCGCCGCGCGCGACCTGGCCCAGTTCGGCATCCGGGTGAACACCATCGCCCCCGGCATCATCGACACCCCGATGCTGGCCGGCGTCACCGAGGAGTACCGCAAGGGCCTCGAGGCGGGCGTGCCCTTCCCGTCCCGCCTGGGCCGCCCGGACGAGTACGCGCAGCTGTCGCAGTACATCGTCGAGCACGACTACCTCAACGGCGAGACCATCCGCATGGACGGCGCGCTGCGCATGGCCCCGCGCTAACGAACACCCCCGCGAAAACCGCCGTCGACCAACCCGGTCGGCGGCGGTTTTTCGTGCCGGCTCAAGCCACCGGCTTGTGCCCGATGCCGAGGAACGCGGTGGTGGACAACGGCCGCTGCGGGCGATAGTGCTCGGCGAGGTAGGCCTTCATCAGCGCGACGCGTTCGGCCCACGCCTGTTCGCCGACGCTGCGGCGCATCATGGCCAGCGGCGCGCTGCTGCGTACCAGGGTTTCCCACATCTCGTCCGCGCTCGCAAAGGCGAGCGCGGTCGAGTGTCGTTGGATGGAGATGGCTTCGAAGCCGGCGCGGCGCATCTCGGTCTGGAAGACCTCGGGATTTTCCAGGCTGAGGTAGTTGGGCTGCGGCTCCTGCACGCTGGGGTCGGCGGCGTGCAGCGCGCCGAACATGGTCCGCATGAGCGGTGACTCGACCACCGGCGCCCAGCTGGACACCACGGCCGTGCCGCCGGGGCGCAGCACCCGGAACAGTTCGGCGAAACCTTTGGTCCGCTCCGGAAAGAACATCAGCCCGAACATCGAGAAGCCGGCGTCGAAGGTGTCGCTGTCGAACGGCAGAGCCTGCCCATCCCCCACCCGCGCTTCGATATTGGTCAGCCCGGCGGCCCGCGCGGCGGCGGTGAGCCGCTCGATCATCGGGGCGGAGAAGTCGATGGCCTGCACCCGCGCCACCTGCGGCGCGGCCAGCAGGCTCAGCAGGCCCGTCCCCGCCGCGACATCGATGACCTGGGAAGACGGTGTCAGCGAAGCGAATTCGAGCGCGCGATCGGAGAAGGGTTGCATGAGCGCGGGCGCGAATTCGGCGTATCCCTCGGCGACGAGATCCCACGGCTCGGCGACGGCAAGCGGGTTTCCGGACATAAGCTGACGATCCTTTCGATCGCCCAAATTTAACCGCGTCCACCCATGACCGAGCACCAACTCAGGCGAATATCGCTGTGCGCGAAGCTATTCGGATCGCGTGCCAGAAGGTAGCGAAGCCTGTCATTTCACACTGGACGCAGGATAGTGAGTGCCCAAGCAGCCGACGCACCGGCGAACGCACTTCGGCGGGGACCACCGTGCGGTGGCCCCTGCCGAAGATCGGATCAGAGCGTGCGCGTGAGGCGATCGGTGAGGATGTGCGCGAACCGCGCCGGATCCTTCAGCTCGCCGCCCTCGGCCAAGACCGCTGTGCCGTAGAGCAACTCGGCGGTCTCGGTGAGCTCGGGCACCTTGCCCGCGTCGGCGTCGTCCTTGCGGGTGTCGTAGGCGTCGCGCAGACCGGTGACCAGCGGGTGGGTCGGGTTGAGCTCGAGGATCCGCTTGGTCTCCGGCACCAGCTGACCGGACGCGCGATACATCCGCTCCAGCATCGGGGTGAAGTCGAAGACGTCACCGACGAGGCAGGCGGGTGAGGTGGTGAGCCGGTTGGTGAGGCGCACCTCCTTGACGCTCTCGTCCAGGGTCTTGCCGAGCCAGGTCAGCACCTCGGCGAAGTCCTTGTCCTGCTGTTCGCGCAGCGCCTCGGAGGCCTTCTTCTCCTCCTCGGACTCCAGGTCGACCTCGCCCTTGGCGATCGAGGTGAAGGCCTTGCCGTCGAACTCGGGCACCGAGCCGACCCACATCTCGTCCACCGGGTCGGTGAGGATCAGCACCTCGCGGCCCTTCGCCTTGAAAGCCTCCATGTGCGGGGAGCTTTCGACCTGCTGGCGCGACTCGCCGGTCATGTAGTAGATGGCGTCCTGCCCCTCGGGCATGCGCTCCACGTACTGGGCCAGCGTGGTCAGCTCGGTCTCGGAGTTCGTCGAGGCGAACGAGCTGACCTGCAGGATGGTCTCGCGGTTGTCGAAATCGCCGAGCAGACCCTCCTTGAGGACGCGCCCGAACTCCTTCCAGAAGGTCTGGTACTTGGTCTGGTCCTCGGCGCCCTGCAGGTCCTTGACCGTGGACAGCACCTTCTTGACCAGCCGCTTGCGGATCATCTGGATCTGGCGGTCCTGCTGCAGGATCTCGCGGGACACATTGAGCGAGAGGTCCTGTGCGTCGACCACACCCTTGACGAAGCGCAGGTACTCCGGCATCAGCTCTTCGCAGTTGTCCATGATGAACACCCGCTTGACGTAGAGCTGCACGCCGCGCTTGTGCTCGCGGGTGAACAGGTCGAACGGCGCCTGCGACGGCAGGAACAGCAGGGCCTGGTATTCAAAGGTGCCCTCCGCCTTGAGCGGGATGATCTCGAGCGGATCGTCCCAGGCGTGGCTGACGTGCTTGTAGAACTCCTTGTACTCCTCGTCGCTGACCTCGCTCTTCGGGCGGGTCCACAGCGCCTTCATGGAGTTGAGGGTCTGGTCCTCGACGACGGTCTTCTCGGACTTCTCGACGCCGTCGGGTCGCTCCGCAGGCTCCGCTCCTTCGCCCCCCTCAGCCTCTATGGTGACGGTCCGCTCGACCCGCATGCGGATCGGCCAGGCGATGAAGTCGGAGTACTTCTTGACGATCTCCCGGAGCTTCCACTCCTGGGTGTAGTCGAAGAGGTGGTCCTCTTCGTCGGCGGGCTTGAGGTGCAGCGAGACCGCGGTGCCCTGGGGCGCGGTGTCGAGGGTTTCGATGGTGTAGGTGGAACTGCCGGCGGCCGACTCCCAGCGGGTGCCCTCGGTCTCGCCGGCCCGTCGGGTGGTCAGGGTGACCTTGTCGGCGACCATGAAGGTCGAGTAGAAGCCGATGCCGAATTGGCCGATCAGCTCCGCGGTGTCGACATTGGCCGCCGCGCTCTTGGCCTCGTTCAGCTTCTTGCGCAGCTCGGCGGTGCCGGACTTGGCGAGGGTGCCGATCAGGTCGACCACCTCGGCGCGGGACATACCGATGCCGTTGTCCCGAACGGTCAGGATCCGGTTGTCCTTGTCGACTTCCAGCTCGATGTGGAGGTCGGACGTGTCGACATGCAGATCCTTGTCCCGGAAGGACTCCAGCCGCAGCTTGTCCAGCGCGTCGGAGGAGTTCGAGATCAGCTCCCGCAGGAAAGTGTCCTTGTTGGAGTAGACCGAATGGATCATCAGCTCGAGCAGCTGATGCGTCTCTGCCTGGAACTCGAGTTGTTCGACGTGCTCTGTCACGACGCGATAGTACGACGCCCGAAATCTTCGAGGCCAGGAACCTCGAGGTCTGCCCGATTCGACATCCACTCGCGCAGCACCTGGGTGGCGCGGACGTCGTCCTCGTTATACTCCAGCAACCGGGTGCGCTGCGACAGGTCGGGGTCGCCCTCGTAGCCGACGGCCAGCCGATACCAGCTCATCGACGCCTCGCCGCCCGCCTCGGCGTCGCGCCAGGCGAAACCGGCGACCGGCGCGATCTTCTTCAGGCCCTTGCCGTTCGGGCAGATGAACTGATCGGAGACGGCCTGGAACATGTCCACCCACTCGGGTCCGTCGACGAACGCGCGCACCTGATCGACCGTCGGCACGCCGGGCCGCCCGGCGAAGCGGCGCGCCGACTCGTAGAGCCACTTGTCCTCGGCGGTGCGCGAGTAGCAGTAGGCGGCAAAGGTTTTGCCGCGCGCGGCGGCCTCGGCGCGGATGGTCATCAGCCAGGTCCAGAACTCGCCGAACGAGCGGCCCTCGTCCTCGGTGGGCAGCGGATCCCAGGTGACGAACGGGCGATACACGCCGTCGAGCAGCGTGCCCCACAGGTACGCGCCGTACTCCTGGAAGCTCTCCAGGTCGACGTCGACCTCCACGTCGGCCCGCTGCACCCGGATCGGCGCCACCCGGCGGACCAGCGGCGCGCCCGCGATCCAGGCGCGCGCGGTGACCACCGCCTCGTCGAACGGGCCGTGCTGCCAGTCGTCAGGATCGTCGCCCGCCCACTCGGCCAGCTCGTCGATGGTCTGCACGCCGTGCCTGCGCAGCACGTCGGCCCGCGAACCGGGCGCGACCAGGCTGACGTCGCGATGCTCGATGAGCCAGCCCTCACAGCTGGGTCCTTCGATGCTGCGCGTCCACCACGGGCACTGCCTGCACTCGGGCACCTTCGACGGAATGGTCGGCAGTTCGCCGCGGACCACTGCGACGCGGTCGGCGTAGCGCTGGTCGTAGTCGGCGAGCACCGGTCCGAGGTCGTGCACCAGGATGCAGTCGAAGTGGTAGCCGATCACGCCGCCGACCAGCGCCGGGCTGGCCATGCCGTGGCGCTGCAGCATTCGGTACAGGTGCGCGAGGCGCTGCTGGTCGCGCGGCTGCTGGCGCAGCTTGCGGTGCCGGTCCGGTTTCGGGTTCCAGTGGAACGGGCTCGAGGTGGTCGGGTGGAAATCGGCGGGTTCGGGGTTTCGTGGGTCGGTCACCTTGTGGTTCACCACGATCACCGGGATGTACCCGCCGCGGTCGAGGTCGCGCAGCAGGATCTCCGAGCCGCCGCGCCTGCCCGTCTCCGGCTCCTGCGGCAGCAACCCACCCCAGATGTGTTGCACGCCAGCCGCACACGCCCGCATGGTGGCCTCGGCTCGCTCGGCCGCGCGCAGCGTGGGGTCGATCACCACCCAGCCTGCCGGGTCCGCGGCGATCAAGGCGTCGCGTACCCGCAGCCGATGTGCGGTGGCGGCCTCCCTGCGCTGCCGCACCCCAGGGTCCTCGGTGACACCGAGCAGCGCCCCGGGATGCGCCGCGTCCAGGTGCAGTCGATGCCGACAACCGATGAGCGCCCTGGCATCGATGAAGGGGGTCGGCGCATCCGCGACGCCGGCCGGCCGTTCGACGGCCGTGCCGTTGTGCTTGCGACCCGCTCGGTCACCGATGCCCGATTCCACGCTATGCAGTATGGTCCCTACCCCCGACAAACCCACGAACCCCATGGGCAACGGCACTGTTCCCGGCTCGTCGCCCTGCCACGCTCGCTGGTGTCGCGATGCACCCGTTAGGGTAGGACGCAAACCGTGTGACATGGGCGGACGGGCTTTCCCCGGCGTCGTACTGCCATGGCAAACCAGCATGACGGAGGGCCTTCGATGGGGTTGTTCACGAAGCGCAAGCGGCGCCCGAGCCGCAGGGCCGAGGCGAAAGCTCTCAAGCACAAGGCCGGTTTGGAAGCCAAGCTGGTCGCCAAGAACGACCGCAAAGCCCGTCGCGCGGAGGCCCGTACCCAGCGCAAGGTCGCCAAGGCGCAGATCTCGGCCCTGCAGGCGGAGGAGAAGGCCGCGCTCAAGCTGGCCGCCAAGGCCGAGCGTGAGCTGTTCAGCGCCGGTCAGGTGAAGAAGTACCTCGGCGTCGCCCGGGTGCTCATTCCCGTGCTCGCGCCGCTGGCCTACCGGGGCGCGACGTTCCTGCGCGCGCAGCTCGACACCCGCAAGGCTCAACAGCTCGGCATCGGCGTCGAGCAGCTCGCCGACTTCAGCGGCCACGGCGCCAAGCTGCGGGCCAGGATCGTGAATACCGAAGCGGCCCTTGGCAAGGTCGGCGCGCAGGGCGGCAAGGACAAGGCCGAGACGCAGAAGTTCGTCGCCGCCACCCAGACCCGCCTGGACAGCCTGGCCGCCGCGGTGCAGACCGCCGAGCAGATGCCCGCGCCGCGGCGGCGCGCCGTGCACGCCTCGATCGCGGACGAACTGTCCGGCGTCGAGGCGGACGTGCTCGCCCGGCTCGGCGTGCGCTGAGCTTCGCCCGCGATGCCGCCAGCACCTGATACCGGCCACCTGCGCGGTGGCCTGGTCGGTGTGCTGGTCGGCGCGCTCGCCGTCGCCGCGCACGGGGTCGCCGGCGGCGGTTTTCCCGGCTCGACGGAGCTGACGCTGGTGCTGCTGGTCGCCGCGCTGGCCGGTAGCGCCGCGAATGTGGCTGCGCGCGGACGTGGTTCGGTACTCGCCCTGTTGGCCCTCGGGCAGGTGGCGAGTCATCTCGCGCTGTCCGGCCTGCTCGGCCACGAACACGGCGGTGCCGCAACGGATCCGCTGCCCACCGGCGGGATGCTCGCCGCGCACGCCGTCGCCACGATCGGCTGCGCCGCGGTCATCTCGGTCGTCGAACGGCTCTACGCGCTGGTCTCCGGCGCGGTCCGCGCGGTGCTCGCCACACCGCGACTCCCCCGCGTTACCGGATCGCCGCACTGGTCCGATCCCGGTCTCGCGCACTATCACTGCCCGCCGAAGGGTGCGATCGGCCCGCGCGCGCCGCCGGTGCTCGCCTGACCCGCAGCACCATTACCCTTCGGACAGAAAGTCTCTCCATGCACCGTTCGATTTCGCGCGCCACCGGCACGGCGGCAGCCGCCGCCACCCTCGCCGTGCTGGCCTGCGGCACCGCCTCCGCCCACGTCAGCGTGGACGCGCCGGGCGCACAGCAGGGCAAGTATTCGGTCGCCACCTTCCGGGTGCCCACCGAATCCGACACCGCGAGTACCACCGCGCTCACCGTCACCCTGCCCAACCTGAAAAGCGCGCGGCCCGAACCCATTCCGGGCTGGTCGGTCAAGGTCGACAAGAACGAGAAGAAAGAGATCACCGCGGTCACCTGGACCGCGGACCCGGGTGCTCCCGGTGTCGGCCCCGGCCAGTTCCAGCGGTTCGCGGTCTCGGTCGGCCCGCTGCCCGCGCAGGAGACGGTCAGCTTCCCGGCCAAGCAGACCTACAGCGACGGCAAGATCGTCAACTGGGATCAGCCAGCGGGCAAAGACGGTGCGGAGCCCGAACATCCGGCGCCGTCGCTCACCCTGGCCAAGGGCAAGGCCGACGCGGCCGACGACCACAAGGTCGACAGCGACGCCGCGCACGCCGCCGTCGACGACACCGACAACACCGCCCGCTGGCTCGGCGGTATCGGCCTGGCGCTCGGGCTGCTCGGCGTCGCGCTCGGCCTCGGCAACGTGATCCGGGCGCGGCAGTCGTGACCCGGCGTCTGCTCACCGCACTCGTCGCGGGGGTGTTCCTGCTCGGATTCGGTCTCGCCGCAACGGGAACCGCCGCCGCGCACTCGGCCCCGACGGCCAGCGTGCCGGAGAACGGCGCGACCATCGAGGCGGGCCCGGCGCGCGCGAGCGTCACCTTCAACGAAGCCCTGCAGCCGAGCTTCCCGGCGCTCACCGTGGTCGGGCCGGACGGCAAGCTGTGGTCGAAGGGGTCGCCGACGGTCGACGGCAATACGGTCAGCGTCGAAGTGGGCGAGCTGGGGCCGGTCGGCGAATACACGATCGCCTACCGGGTGACCTCCGCCGACGGCCATCCGGTCAGTGGCACCCGGCATTTCACGCTGAGCAAGGCGGGCAACGGGGTGCCCGGTGCGAAGCCGAACGCCGACAGCGGTGGCTCCGACGATGACGGCTCCGGCGGAATTCCGTTGTGGGTCTTCATCGTCGGCGCCGTCGTACTCTTCGGCGGCGGACTGGCGTTCGCGCTGTTCGGCGGCAGGGGCCGGAAACCGAACCAGTGACCGGTAGGACAATCGGCGGCCGGGGCGGTGCGCGGCGGGGTACCGCTCGCGCACCGTGGCCGGTGCTGCTGATCGTCCCCGCGGGCTTGCTCGGTGTGCTGATCGCTTGGGTGCTGGCCAGGTCCGCCGGTTTCGCGGCCGAGGCCGTCGTCCGGGTACTCGCCGACGGCCTCGGCGCGACGGTGCTCGGGTTGGCCGCGCTGCCCCGGCTGCACCCGCGGCTGGAGCCGCCGTGGCGGTTGCTCGCGGTGCTGGCCGGGTGCTGGTGCGGCACCGAGTTCGCGCTCATCGTGTTCGAGGCGGCCCAGGTGGTCGGGGTGCCGGTCGGCGAGTTGGCGGCCGCGCAGTTCGGCGACTATCTGGTGCAGATCAGCGGCGGGCAGGTCGGCATCGCCATCCTGGTCGGGGTCGGCGCGGTCGCGGGTTACTCGGCGATGGCGTTCCGGCGGACCGAGATCGCCTCCGCCGACCTGGTTCTGGTGTTCGCGGCGGTCGCGCTGGCGCTGCGGCCGATCACCGGGCACATGTCGCAGCAGGCGTTCGGGTCGGTGCTCGCCGCGGTGCACGCGCTGGCGGCGGCGGCCTGGTTCGGGCTGCTCGTGGCGCTCGCGCTGGTGGTGCGCACCCGCGGCGAGTGGGCCGCGGTGTTGCCGAGGTATTCGGCGGTGGCGTTGCCGTTGGTCGCGGCGGTGGCGGCGACCGGGCTGCTCAACGGACTGGTGCGGGTCGGCGGGATCACGCCGTTCGTCAGCAGCGGTTACGGTCGCATTCTGCTCGCGAAAACCCTGGTGCTGATCGGTCTGCTTGCACTGGGCTGGTGGTGGCGACGCAGCTGGGTGCGCCGGGCCGCCGATCACCGGATGACGGCGGAAGCGTCGCTGCGCCGGGCGCTCATCGAGGTGGTCGTGATGGCACTGGCCTTCGGCCTGGCCGCGATGCTCGCGGTCACCGCCTGACGTATGCGCCGTCGTGCACGGCCCCCTCGGTCATTTGCTGATTTCCCCACGCCGAGCGAAGGCTGTGCGGCATCCGAGCCGGGGCACCTCCGGCGACCAGGCGACCTGGATCGCCACCGGTTACTGTTTTCGCATGACCGAAGTGAAGATCGTCGAGGACTGTGCGGCATCGGCGGAGTCCGCGTTCGCCTACGTGAACGACTACCGCAATCTGCCGAAGTTCCTGTACGGGATCCAATCCTTCACCCCGGTCGGCGCGCAGACGGTCGGTGTCGGCGCCGCGTTCGACGGGCACATCAAGCTCGGGCCTGCCTCGCTGAAGTCCCGCGTCGAGGTGGTGCGCTGGGCGGAGAACGCCCTGATCGCGGTGAAGTCGATCAAGGGCTTCGAGGTCGAGTCGACCTTCCTGTTCCACCCGAAGGGCGACGCGCTCTGCACCGTCGACGCGATCGTCGACTTCCGGGTGGGTGGCGGCCTGGCCGGCCGCGCGCTCGGCAAGACCATCGAGCCGTTCGTGAAGATCGCGGTGCAGCACACCACGCACAACCTGATCACCCAGATCCAGGCGTTCCACGCCGATCGCGCCGCGGAATCCGATGAGTCCGTTCATTGATCCGCCGGTACGGGATGCTTAGTCGATGAGTGCCACGCCGTCGTTCGTCCAGCGCATCGGTTACATCGCGGGCCGCACCCTGCCCGCCTCGATGACCGACTGGGTGCGCGCGGACCTGGTCGGACCCGGCGCGACGCGGCGGTATCTGCTGCGCATTCTCGTGCCGTTGATTCCGGTGCTCATGCTGTTTCTGCTGCTGCCCGGTCCGCTGTGGATGGGCCTGGCGATGATGGCGCTGCTGTATCTGCCGCTGATCTACTTCACGGTGGCGTTGATGTATGTGTACCGGCGGCACCGGCTGATCAAGCACGGCCTCGATCCCGCGCTGGCCGACGCGGATGCCCGGCGCAAAACCGAGCCGGAACGTCTCGCGTACGAGCGGCGGCACGGCCGAGGTTGAGGGGCTCAGCAACCTAGCGGTGACCCTTACCACAGGCATAGCCTCTAGGTATGAAAACCCCCACAATTCGGCAGCGGATCGCCTACGATCTGGGCCGCGAGCTCCCCGAGGAGCTGCACGAGTGGGTCATCCACGACCTCGTCGGACACGGGGCCATGGAGCGCTATCTCGTCCGATTTCTCGGGCCTGTGCTGCCGTTCTTCGCCCTGGTACTGCTGTTCCCGGGTCCGATGCCGCTGAAGATCGGCTTGATCGTGATGATGATCGTCCCGATGGTCATCTTCACCGTGGCGCTCAGCTACGTCTGGCGCCGCTACCGTTTGGGCCAGCACGGGCTGAACCCCGAACTGGTCAACCGCGCCAAGTTCTCCGAACACGATCGGGAGAGGTACGAACTGCGCTACGGGCACCGTTAGCGCCCTCCAGACGGGACGCGCACACCCGAAGCAACCACCACGCGCGAGTTTTGCGAGCGCCGTTCGCGGCCCGTCTCGCGTCCGAGTGGCCGAAGCGCATGCGACGAAGTCGCTAGTCTCGGCCGCTCGGACGCGAGACTGAGGGGGCCGTGAACACGCCGGGCCGCAGGCACGGCAAAATAAACACAGTGACCGAATCGCAGAATGTTGTCGCCACTGCCGACCTGGCCGACGAGATCGGCCCCGAGATCCGCAGCTGCGACACGCAGTTCATCCAGTTCGGTGGCCGCGCGGCATTCTCCGGCCGCATCTCCACCATCCGCTGCTTCCAGGACAACCTGCTGGTGAAGCAGACGCTCGGCGAGCCGGGCCACGGCAAGGTGCTGGTCGTCGACGGAGCCGCGAGCGTGCACACCGCGCTGGTCGGCGACATCATCGCCGGTCGCGGCGTGGACAACGGCTGGGCCGGGGTGATCATCAACGGCGCGGTGCGCGACTCGGCCATCCTGCGCACGCTCGACATCGGCATCAAGGCACTGGGCACCAACCCGCGCAAGAGCACGCAGACCGGTTCCGGCGACCGTGACGTCCCGGTCGAGTTCGGCGGCGTCACCTTCGTGCCGGGCGACATGCTCTACAGCGACCACGACGGCGTCGTGGTGCGTGCCGAGGACTGAAAGGTCCGCTCAGACCGACACTCTCGCCTGATGACCGGCCAGGGTGACGACGTCACCGATCTGCAACTGCCTGCCGCGGCGCAGCTCCACCTCGTCGTTCACCCGCACCAGACCGGACGCGATCACCGTCTTGGCCTCGGAGCCGGATTCGATCAGGTTGGCCAGTTTCAGGAACTGACCGAGCCGAATGACGTCGTCATCGATCGGTACATCGACTGGTTCTGACATGAGGTACATCCTTACCTTGCCTGCGTAATCGGCAAACGCCAGCCCCCTGCGCGCGTTGCTGACACGCGTGTGCGACGCGCCGAGAACCGACATGCCCGGGTGGTCTTCGAGCACCGAAACGGCGGCACCGTACACACTGGTTCAGTGACCACCACGCAAGCCCGGCAACACCTGATCGAACCGCCCGCGGATAGACCGACCCCACCCGTCCCGCATCGGGGACATGGCCGACTGGCCGAGGTACCGCATATCGCGGGCCTGGTGCTCGGGGTTTTCGCGGTGGCGTGTTTCCTCTGGAGCCTCTCGCCCGGCCTGCGCTTCCTGACCCAGGTACCGCGCCGCTACATCGACAACTACTACTTCGACGCCCCCGACACCAACCTGATGTGGGCGCTGATCATCGGCCTGCTCGCGGGCGCGCTGGCCAGCCGTAAACGGATCGCCTGGTGGTTGCTGCTCGGTTATCTCGCCCTGTACGCGCTGGCCGACGGCCTGGATTTCGCGGACACCGGCAACATCGACGCGCTGGTGGCGATGATCCTGCACCTCGGCGTGATCGGCGTGCTGATCGCCGCGTGGCGGGAGTTCTACACGAAGGTGCGCCGCGGGGCGGGCTGGAAGGCGCTCGGCGTGCTCCTCGGCGGCCTGACGGTCGGCTGCCTGCTCGGCTGGGGGCTGGTCGAGTTGTTCCCCGGTTCGCTGCCGAGCGGCGCGCAGCGACCCGGCTGGGCGATCTATCGGGTGACCGCAGCGGTGCTGGTGGACAACGAACACTTCGACGGGCACCCGCGCCCGTTCGTCAACTTCCTGCTCGGCCTGTTCGGCGCCGTCGCGCTGCTGGCCGCGGTGCTCATCCTGCTGCGTTCGCAGCGGGCGGCGAACGCGATGACCGGCACCGACGAGTCGGCCATCCGCGGCCTGCTGGAGCGTTCCGATCTGGAGGACTCGCTCGGCTACTTCGCGACCCGCCGCGACAAGGCGGTGGTGTTCGCGCCAAGCGGCAAGGCGGCGGTGACCTACCGCGTGGAACTCGGCGTCTGCCTCGCCAGCGGCGACCCGATCGGCATCCGCGAGGCCTGGCCGCAGGCCATCGATGCCTGGCTGCGGCTGGCCGACCAATTCGGCTGGGCCCCCGCGGTGATGGGCGCCAGCGAACTCGGCGCGACCTCGTACCGGCGGGCCGGGCTCTCCGCGATCCGGCTCGGCGACGAGGCCATCCTGGACACCAGAACGTTCTCCCTCGCCGGCCCGGAGATGAAGCCGGTCCGCCAGGCCGCGAACCGCCTGCGCAAGCACGGCATCACCGTGCGGATCCGGCGGCATCGCGACATCCCGGCCGAGGAGTTCCGGCAGGTGATCGCCCGCGCGGACGCCTGGCGCGACACCGAGACCGAGCGCGGCTTCTCGATGGCGCTCGGCAGGCTCGGCGATCCGCTGGACGGGGACTGCCTGCTCGTCGAGGCGGTCAACGGGCAGGACCGGGTGCTCGGCATGCTGTCGCTGGTGCCGTGGGGGCGCACCGGTGTCTCGCTGGAGTTGATGCGCCGGGATCCACACGGCCCGAACGGCGTGATGGAGCTGATGATTTCGCAGCTCGCGCTGAACTCCGAACAGCAGGGCATCACCAAGGTCTCGCTGAACTTCGCGGTGTTCCGCTCGGTGTTCGAGGAGGGCGGCCGGATCGGCGCCGGGCCGGTGCTGCGGCTGTGGCGCGGTGTGCTGCTGTTCTTTTCGCGCTGGTGGCAGCTGGAGGCGCTGTACCGCTCCAATGTGAAGTACCAGCCGCATTGGGTCCCAAGGTTTTTCCTGTTCGAAGAGCGCAGGCAGCTGCCGAGGGTCGCGGTGGCCAGTGCGCTCGCCGAGGGTTTCCTGCCGCGCTTCGGCAAGGAGCCGGATACGGTCGCGCACACCGGCATACACAGCGCGGTGCCCGCGACCATGACCGGACTGCATGCCGACGGCAGCCCGCCGGACATCGCGCACGTCGAGGGCGGCGAGCAGCTGCCGCGCCGCCCCGAGCAGGTGCGGGTGCGGATGGACAAGCTGGACCGGCTCACCGCGTCCGGTGTCGAGGCATATCCGGTCGCCTATCCGCCGACGCACACCGTCGCCAAGGCCAGGCAGTCGCCGCGCGGCACCACGGTGCGGGTCTGCGGCAGGCTGCTGCGCATCCGCGACTACGGCGGCGTGATCTTCGCCGTGGTGCGCGACTGGACCGACGACATCCAGCTGGTGATCGACCGCGACCGCGTCGGCGCCGAGCGCAGCGCCGAGTTCACCGAGTTCTTCGACCTGGGCGACCTGATCGAGGTCAGCGGCCAGATCGGCCGCAGCCGCCGCGGCGAACTCTCACTGCTGGCGGCGGACTGGCGGATGCTCGGCAAGTGCCTGCATCCGTTGCCGGACAAGTGGAAAGGCCTGTCCGACCCCGAGGCGAAGGTGCGGCAGCGCTACGTCGACATGGCGATCAACGCCGAGACCAGGGAGGTGCTCGCCAAGCGCAGCGCGGTGGTCCGTTCGCTGCGCGACTCGTTGCACGCCTGGGGTTACCTGGAGGTGGAGACGCCGATCCTGCAGCAGGTGCACGGCGGCGCCAACGCCACCCCGTTCCGCACCCACATCAACGCCTACGACCTGGATCTGTACCTGCGGATCGCCCCCGAGCTGTACCTGAAGCGACTCTGCGTCGGCGGCATGGAGAAGGTCTTCGAGATCGGCCGGACCTTCCGCAACGAGGGCGTCGACTTCAGCCACAACCCCGAGTTCACCATTCTCGAGGCCTACGAGGCGCACAGCGACTACGAGCGGATGATGCACGCCTGCCGCCAGCTGATCCAGGACGCCGCGCTCGCCGCGAACGGCGCGATGGTCGCGATGCGGCCGCAGGGCGACGGCTCCTATGAGCCGGTGGACATCTCCGGTGAGTGGGCGGTGAAGACGGTGCACGGCGCGGTCTCCGAGGCCATCGGCACCGAGATCACCCCGGACACCGAGCTGGACCAGCTGCGCGAGCTGTGCGACAAGGCCGAGGTGCCTTACCAGCACGGCTGGGACGCGGGCCAGGTGGTGCTGGAGATGTATGAGCACCTGGTCGAATCCCGTACCGAGGAACCGACTTTCTACATCAACTTCCCCACCTCGGTGTCCCCGCTGACCCGCGCGCACCGCTCGATTCCCGGTGTCACCGAGCGCTGGGACCTGGTCGCCTGGGGTGTCGAACTCGGTACCGCCTACAGCGAACTCACCGACCCGGTCGAGCAGCGCCGCAGGCTCACCGAGCAGTCGATGCTCGCGGCCAACGGCGATCCGGAGGCGATGGAGCTCGACGAGGACTTCCTGCAGGCCCTCGAGCACGCGATGCCGCCGACCGGCGGGCTCGGCATGGGCGTGGACCGGGTGGTCATGCTGATCACCGGGCGCAGCATCCGCGAGACGCTGCCGTTCCCGTTGGTGAAACCGCGCTGAGCCGAGACAAGGTTCGCTACGCTGGGTTATTCGGTCCGGGCGGCCGAATACTCGGGTTGACCGGCCGGTGGTTCGGGCGTGCGGTGAGTGGTATTCGGCCCGGGAGGAGACCGATACACGAGATGGGGTTGCCGAATGTACCTTGACCTGCTGACCAATATGAGCCTGGTGGACACGAGCGTGTGGGCGAGCCCGGACGTGTGGAACTCGGCGCTGGACCTCGCGGCCAAGAAGAAACGCCGAAGCAGCGGTGGACTGATCGTCGGCGCGCTGTGCTGCCTGTTGGTCGTCGCGGCGATCATCGCAGGCGTCTACCTGCTGCGCCGGCGCAAGAAGGGACCCAACCAGCAGCCGCCGAACCAGCCGCCCTACGGCGAGCAGCCCCCGTACGGGCAGCAGCAACCGCCTTACACTCCTTGACCGACCGAATGGCCCGGCTCGCACAGCGAACCGGGCCATTCGTTTGTCGCGCCCCTTCGGTCAAAGGACGGTGCGCTCGGACGCTACCTCCGCCTCCAGCAACAGCTCGTCGTCCAGGTCCACGCCGGGTGCGGTGGCGGGCACCGACTTCAGCACGAACACCGCGGCCAGCAGCGCGGCCACGACCAACGCGGCACCGATCCAGAACGCGAGCTGGAACCCACTGGTCAGCGCCTCGGGCACCGGAGTGCCGGCCTCCAACAGGTCGGTCGTCTTGCTCGCCGACAGGGTGGCGAGCACGGCGAGCCCGAGCGCGCCACCGACCTGCATCGTGGTGTTGGCCAGTCCGGAGGCCAGCCCCGCCTCCTCCGGTGCGACGCCGGACATCGCCAGGTTCATCAGCGCCGGAAAGGCAAGGCCCGCACCGGTTCCGAACAGCACCATCGGGCCGAAGATGTGCGGCAGGTAGCCGCCGTCGACCAGCGACGCCGCCCCGAGGCCGAGCGTGACCGGATCGGTCCAGCCGTACTCGGCGGCCGGCTTGACGATGGTGTAGACGCCGAGCATCAGCGCCGCCGTGATCAGTACGGCGCCGGGCACATCCGCGCCGTCCTTCAGGCCCGCGCCCTGAATCCTTGTCCAGGATCTTCACCGCGGCGAGCCCGACCAGGATGCCGATCGGCAGGTTGACCAGGAAGATCAGCCGCCAGTCCAGCGCGGTGAGCAGGCCGCCGAGCAGCAGGCCGATCGCGCCACCGGCCGATGCGACGAACGCGTAGCGACCGATCGCCTTCGCTGCTCCCTCGGGTCAGGGAACATCGCGAAGATCATGCCCAGGATCACCGCGGAGGTCATCGCGCCGCCGATGCCCTGCGGGAAGCGGGCCGCGATCAGGGTGACCTCGTTGACGGCGAGCCCGCACAGCACCGAGGCCACGGTGAAGACCACCAGGCCGGACAGGAACATGGTGCGGCGACCGATCAGGTCACCGAGCCGGCCCGCCAGCATCAGCAGGCCACCGAACGAGATCAGGTATCCGTTCACCACCCAGGCCAGCCCGGCCGAGGTGAACCCGAGGTCCTGCTGGATGTCGGCGAGCGCGACGTTCACGATCGTGGCGTCCAGCACGATCATCAGCATGCCGCCGCACAGCACATACAGCGCGAGCCATCGGCCGCGGTCCGCCACCTCACGCGTCCGTTCTCTTACCTCAACCACCCTCATCGTCTCGTTGCGCACCCATTTCCAGGCGGCTCGGGCTGCCGGCGTGCGGGCCGACTTCGACCTGCACCTCACCGGGCCCGATGCGAACACCGACGAATTCCACGCGGTGGTCGACGACGGCACGCTCACGATCACCCGCGGTGCGAGCGGCACCGCGGCGACCGCCATCCACACCAGCGTCGCCGCCTTCGTCGCGGTCGTCTACGACGGGCACGCGATGGCCGAGACGATCACCGCGGGCGTCACCAGGGTGACCGGCGACGCGACCGCCGCCGAGCAGTTCACCACCCTCTTCGAGCTGCCGAGGGAGTGCACCGGGCGTTGAGCCCGCGCCGTGTCGCGCCCGGATCGAGGCGCGGCCCGCGATACGGCAGAGTGGGCCTGTGCAGTTGATCCTCGTTCGCCATGCCCAGCCGGTCCGGATCATGAACTCCGCCGGTCCCGCCGATCCCGAGCTCGCGCCCGTCGGGCTCGAGCAGGCCGAGCGGGTGCCTGCCGCGTTGAGCCAGCACCGGATCACCCGGGTGGTGAGCAGCCCGCAGCGCCGGGCCCGCGAGACCGCGGCACCGACCGCCGCGAAGCTCGGCGCAGGCCTCGACATCATCGACGACCTCGCCGAATACGATCGCGATCTGCCCGCCTACATTCCGATCGAGGACGCCAAGGTCGAGTTCCGCGAGGTCTACGAACGGATCAAAGCGGGACACCTGCCGCACCAGATCGACGGCAAGGCGTTCAAGTCCCGGGTGCTCGACGCCGTCACCGAGATCGCCGCGGGCACCGACCCGGCGGGCACGGTGGTCGCCTTCACCCACGGTGGCGTGATCAACGTGCTGCTCCAGGAGATTCTCGGATTGGAACGGCCGCTGACCTTTCCGATCGACTACTGCTCGATCACCCGAATCCTGTTCTCCCGCACCGGGCGCCGGACCGCGGCGACCATCAATGAGAACGGGCACGTCTGGGATCTGTTGCCGCGCAATATCACAGCCTGAGCGCCACTCACAGACGATTGGCAGGGACGTCGCACCGGCGTCCCAGCGACGGAACCTTCTATGGGACGGGTGCGCTACCACCCTCAGTAGCGCACGGTTTCCAGAGAAAGGATTCCCGTGTTGCTCTCCAGTACATCGAGACGCCGCCTGACCCGAATTGCCGTGGCGGGAGCGTTGATCGCGTTACCGGCAGGCGCGCTGGCCGCGACCGCTTCGGCGGCGGCACCCGATCCGGCGGCTATTGCGCTGACCCCGGCCGACGGCACCGATATCAGTGCGCATCCGCACAGCGGCCTCGACCTGCCCGGTGGCCGCGGGCACGACGGCCCGCGGGTGGAATATCGCGAGGGTCCGCGCGGTGACGGGCCGCGCATCCACAAGGACGAGCCCGGTCCGCGGATCCTCTTCAAGGACGGTCGCCCGTCGACCGGTTCCGCGGGCAGCAGCTGATCGCTTGTCCGGCTAGTCCATACGACGAAGGCCCACCTCCTTACCGGAGGTGGGCCTTCGTTTCGGTGCGCGGTAGCTCTAGGCCATGCCCGCAATCCAGTTGTGCATCCAGGAGACGGCGGTCTGGCCGCCGCCGACCGGGTAGCTGCCGTACAGGGTGTGCGCTTGCGACTTGTAGAAGCGCTCCAGGTCCTTGGCCCGCTGCTCGTTCGCCGACTCGGTCAGCTGCGCCTGCAGTGTCGGCACGCCACCGTGTGCGAACAGATCGTTCATGATGTTTCCGGCTTCGATCTGGTAGCGCCACATGTTGGCCGGGTTCGCGTCCGAGGCCTGCGCCAAGAAGCCGGCGAAGCGGGTGACGAAGTCGTCGGTCGCGGTCGCGCAGTACAGATCGCTCACCGCGCAGATGGTGCGGGTGCGGTCGCTGATCCAGCCGAAGCCGCCGACCCGGGGGCCGCCGGCACCCGCGCCGGGCGCCGGGGCGCCGATCTGGATGTCGGTCGGGGCACGGCGCGGGTCGGAGATCAGGCCGACGCCCGCGATCCGCTCCGGCGCGACCACGCTGAGTCCGGTGCCGATCTCGGCCGCGAGATCACCGGCGGCGTCGGCGCCCTGGCTGTAGCCGACGAGCGCGATCTTCGTCGCGCCGCACGACTTCGCCATGTCGGAGATGAGGCCGCGCGCGGTGTCGACGGCTTCCTTCTTCGAGTTGCCGTAGACCTCGCCCTCCCACGGGAACGCGGTCGCGGCATAGGTCACGTAGTCGACCTCCGCCGAGCGGGGCAGATTGTTGGTGACCCCGGCCAGCATGCCGGGCTTCGGCGTCTTGTCTTTGCCGGTCTCCCAGGTACCCGGAATGGCCACCACGTACAGGCTCGGGCAGCCCGGCGCCGCGCTCGCGGCCCCGGCGCCGAACACCATGCCGGACAACACCGTCGCGGAAGCACCGAGAGCCGCGACAACCTTCTTCAACTGCATACCGCTCCAGTCCAAAACCATGCCTCTCGCGAGTTGCGTCCTCGACAAGTTGCGCCCCAATGCTGACCCCGACGGATGACGTTCCAGTGCACGCCGGGTTAACACAAGCCACCCACCGACGTGTCGGCTACGACCACAGCCCACATCCCAAGATCAGCAGCGCGACGGGATCACAATAGAGGTCCCGGCTCGTCGGCGCCATCCGAAACCCCGGCCTTGTTCGAATTTTCGTCGAATGCCCAAATCCCCAGCTGCCCAGCGCAACCCGTCACCAACCGGCACACGCCGGACCTCCGTTGCCGCGTCAGATCCAGGGCAATCACACAGCTACCGCAAGCCCAGCCGTAACCCGCGCAACCGACCTTCTGGCAAACCCCGCGACCCCGCGCGCGCCGCTCCACCGACCAAGACACCACCGGGGGCAAATCCGCGAAACACCCCCTACGTCCCGTTCGCCGCGAAAGTCCTTATGCGCTGGGATAGTTGAGCGTCGAACTGGATTGTCGTCAGCCCCCTTGTTATTCGGGGCAGCCGCAGCGGAAAACAAAGGCGCCTGTGGACATTGCTGTCCACAGGCGCCTTTTCCGCTCCGGTAAGAGAGGGGTTCAGATCATCGTTGCGCGACCATGGTGGGGGTGATGGGGGCGGGCAGGGCCGTCTCACCTTCCAGGAAGCGGTCCACCGCGGCGGCCGCGGCGCGGCCTTCGGCGATGGCCCAGACGATGAGGGATTGGCCGCGGCCCATGTCGCCCGCGACGAAGACGCCGGGGATGTTGGTCGCCCAGTTCTTGTCCCGCTGGACATTGCCGCGCTGGTCGTAGCCGACGCCGAGATCTTCGAGCAGGCCCGGCTTCTCGGGGCCGGTGAAGCCCATGGCGAGCAGGACGAGGTCGGCCTCGAGGGTGAAGTCGGTGCCCTCGACCTTCTCGAAGCGGCCGTTGACCATGGTGACCTCGTGCGCCTGCAGGCCGGTGACCTTGCCGTCTTCGCCGATGAAGCGCTCGGTGTTCACAGAGAACACCCGCTCGCCGCCCTCTTCGTGCGCCGAGGACACCCGGTACATGAGCGGGTAGGTCGGCCACGGGGTGGAGGCGGCGCGCTGCTCGGGCGGGCGCGGCATGATCTCGAACTGGTGAACGCTGGCCGCGCCCTGCCGGTGCGAGGTGCCGAGGCAGTCGGCGCCGGTGTCGCCGCCGCCGATGATGATGACCTTCTTGCCGCGCGCGTGAATCGGCGGCAGGCCGTCTTCGTCGGTGACGTCGTCGCCGAGCTGCACCTTGTTGGCCCACGGCAGGAACTCCATGGCCTGGTGGATGCCGTCGAGCTCACGACCGGGGATCGGCAGGTCACGCGCGAGGGTCGCGCCACCGGAGAGCACGACCGCGTCGTAGGTTTCGCGCAGCTGCTCGGCGGTGATGTCCACCCCGACGTTCACGCCGGTCTTGAAGATGGTGCCCTCGGCCTCCATCTGCGCGAGCCGCCGGTCGATGAAGCGCTTCTCCATCTTGAACTCCGGGATGCCGTAGCGCAGCAGCCCGCCGATGCGGTCGGCCCGCTCGAACACGGTCACGGTGTGGCCCGCGCGGGTGAGCTGCTGTGCGGCGGCGAGACCCGCCGGGCCGGAGCCGACGACGGCGACGCGCTTGCCGGTCAACCGGGTCGGGTAGACCGGGGCCACCCAGCCCTCGTCGAAGGCGTTCTCGATGAGATCGACCTCGACCTGCTTGATGGTCACCGGGTCCTGGTTGATCCCGAGGACACAGGACGCCTCACACGGCGCGGGGCACAACCGCCCGGTGAACTCCGGGAAGTTGTTGGTGGCGTGCAGCCGGTCGATGCCTTCGCGCCACTGCCCCTTGTAGACCAGGTCGTTCCACTCGGGGATCAGGTTGCCCAGCGGGCAGCCGTTGTGGCAGAACGGAATACCGCAGTCCATGCACCGGCTGGCCTGACGCTGCAGGGTCTCCTTCGGATACCCCTGTTCGTAGACCTCTTTCCAGTCCATCAACCGCAACTCGACCGGCCGACGGGTCGGTAGCTCGCGGTGCGTGTGCTTCAAAAATCCTTGTGCGTCAGCCACGTTCGGCCTCCGTAATCTTGCCTGTGGACATCGGACTCAGCTGTGGGGTGCGTCGCGTGTCAGCCACGGGCCGCCTCCATGATCGCCTCGTCGACGTCCTTGCCCGCCTTCTCCGCCTCGGAGATGGCCAGCAGTACCTTCTTGTATTCGCGCGGCATCAGCTTCACGAAGTGGTTCACCTGCTGCGACCAGTCACCCAGGATGCGTTCGGCGACAGCCGAACCCGTCTGATCGCGGTGCTGGGTGATGATGTCGCGCAGCCAGGTGAAGTCGTCACCGGAGAGCTGCTCGACGGCGTCGGCCTGCTCGGGGTTGAGCCTGGACTCGAAGGTGCCGTTCGGGTTGTAGACGAACGCGACGCCGCCGGACATACCGGCGCCGAAGTTGCGCCCGGTCTCCCCGAGGATGACCACCCGGCCACCGGTCATGTACTCCAGACCGTGGTCGCCGACACCCTCGACCACCGCGAGGGCACCCGAGTTACGGACGGCGAAGCGCTCGCCGACCACACCGCGGATGAACGCCTTGCCGTTGGTGGCGCCGAACAGGATCACGTTGCCCGCGATGATGTTCTCTTCCGCAACGAACTCGGCAGGCGCGTCCAGCGACGGGCGCACCACCAGGTGGCCGCCGGAGAGTCCCTTGCCGACATAGTCGTTCGCGTCACCCTGCACCCGCAGCGTGATGCCAGCGGGCACGAAGGCGCCGAAGCTGTTGCCCGCCGAGCCGGTGAAGGTGATGTCGATGGTGTCGTCGGGCAGGCCCGCGCCACCGTAGAGCTTGGTCACCTCGTGGCCGAGCATGGTGCCGACGGTGCGGTTCACGTTCGTGATCTTGGTTTCGAACTTCACCGCCTGGCCACGCTCGAGCGCGTCGCGGCTCTGCGTGATCAGCTGCTGATCCAGCGCCTTGTCCAGGCCGTGGTCCTGGGTCTTGGTGCAGCGCCGGTCCTGGTACATGAACGCGGTCTCGACATTGTCGAGGATCGGCGACAGGTCGAGCTTGCTGGCCTTCCAGTGCTGCTTGGCCTTGGCGGTGTCGAGCAGGTCGACCCGGCCGATGGCCTCGTCCAGCGTGCGGAAGCCCAACTGCGCCAGCAGTTCCCGGACCTCTTCGGCGATGAACAGCATGAAGTTCTCGACGAATTCCGGCTTGCCGGTGAAGCGTTCGCGCAGCACCGGGTTCTGCGTCGCGACACCGACGGGGCAGGTGTCGAGGTGGCAGACCCGCATCATGATGCAGCCCGACACCACCAAAGGCGCAGTGGCGAAACCGAACTCCTCGGCGCCGAGCAGCGCGGCGATCATCACGTCGCGGCCGGTCTTCATCTGACCGTCCACCTGCACGACGATCCGGTCGCGAAGTCCGTTGAGCAGCAACGTCTGCTGGGTCTCGGCCAGGCCGAGCTCCCACGGGCCGCCCGCGTGCTTGAGCGAGGTGAGCGGCGAGGCACCGGTGCCGCCGTCGTGGCCGGAGATCAGCACCACGTCCGCGTGCGCCTTGGACACACCGGCCGCGACGGTGCCGACGCCTGGCTCCGCAACAAGTTTCACGTGAATCCGCGCCTGCGGGTTCGCGTTCTTCAGATCGTGGATCAGCTGCGCCAGATCCTCGATCGAGTAGATGTCGTGGTGCGGCGGCGGCGAGATCAGGCCGACACCCGGCGTGGAGTGCCGCACCTCGGCGACCCACGGGTACACCTTGTGCGCCGGAAGTTGGCCGCCCTCACCGGGCTTCGCGCCCTGCGCCATCTTGATCTGGATATCGGTGCAGTTGGTCAGGTAGTGCGCGGTCACGCCGAAGCGGCCGGAGGCCACCTGCTTGATCGCGCTGCGCCGCCAGTCGCCGTTCTCCTCCGGCTCGAAACGGGCCGGCGACTCGCCGCCCTCGCCCGAGTTCGACCGGCCGCCGAGCCGGTTCATCGCGACGGCCAGGGTCTCGTGCGCCTCGGCGGAGATGGAGCCGTAGCTCATCGCGCCGGTGGAGAACCGCTTCACGATCTCCGACGCCGGCTCGACCTCATCGATCGAGATCGACGCGCGCTCCTTCTTGAACTTGAACAGCCCGCGCAGCGAGGCCAGCCGCTCGGTCTGGTCGTCGACCATCTTGGTGTACTCCTTGAAGATGGAGTACTGACCGGTGCGGGTCGCGTGCTGCAGCTTGAACACGGTGTCCGGGTTGAACAGGTGGTACTCACCCTCGCGCCGCCACTGGTACTCGCCGCCCACCTCGAGCTCGCGGTGCGCGCGCTCGTTGCGGTTCTCCAGGAACGCCAGCCGGTGCCGCTCGGCGACGTCGGCCGCGATGTCCTCGAGGCCGATGCCGTCCAGGTGCGAGCGCAGGCCGGTGAAGTACTCGTCGGCCAGGTCCTGGGACAGGCCGATCACCTGGAACAGCTGCGCGCCGGTGTAGGAGGCCAGCGTCGAGATGCCCATCTTGGACATCACCTTCAGCACGCCCTTGCTGGCGGCCTTGTTGTAGTTGGCGACCGCCTTGCGGAAGTCCTCGGCGTGATCGCCGGTGCTGCCCGGCATTTCGAGCGCGCCGCGCTCGAGCATGTCCTCGATGGTCTCGAAGGCCATGTACGGGTTGATCGCGGCCGCGCCGAAGCCGACCAGCATCGCCATGTGGTGCACCTCGCGGGCGTCACCGGCCTCGACGACGAGACCGACCATGGTGCGGGTGCGTTCGCGCACCAGGTGGTGGTGCACCGACGCGGTCAGCAGCAGCGACGGGATCGGCGCCAGCTTCTCGTTGGACTCGCGGTCCGACAGCACGACGATCCGGGCACCGCCGTCGATGGCGGCCGACACCTGGGTGTTGATCGCCTTGAGCGCCTTGCGCAGACCCTTGCCGCCCTTGGCCACCGGGTACAGGCCGCGCACGATCACCGAACGCAGCTCGGGCTGGGAGCCGTCGTCGTTGATGTGCACCAGCTTGGCCAGCTGGTCGTTGTCGATGATCGGCGATTCGATCGCGATCTGCTTGCACGACTCCGGGCCGGGGTGCATCAGGTCGGCCTCCGGGCCGATCGCCCGGCGCAGGCTGGTCACCACCTCTTCGCGGATCGCGTCCAGCGGCGGGTTGGTGACCTGCGCGAACAGCTGGGAGAAGTAGTCGAACAGCAGCCGGGGCCGCGACGACAGCACCGCGATCGGGGTGTCGGTGCCCATCGAGCCGAGCGCCTCGCCGCCGGTCTTGGCCATCGGCGAGATCAGCAGGTTCAGTTCTTCGTTGGTGTATCCGAAGATCTGCTGGCGGATCAGCACCCGGTCGTGCGACATGTGCACGTGCGGGCGGTCGGGCAGGTCCTCGAGCTTGGTCACACCCGCGTCCAGCCATTCCTGGTACGGGTGCTCGGCCGCAAGGTCGGTCTTCAGCTCGTCGTCGCCGACGATGCGGCCCAGCGAGGTGTCGACCAGGAACATGCGGCCGGGTTGTAGTCGGACCTTGCGGACCACCTTGGACGGGTCGATGTCGAGCACGCCGACCTCGGAGGCCATCACCACGAGGCCGTCGTCGGTGATCCAGATGCGGCTGGGGCGCAGGCCGTTACGGTCGAGCACGGCGCCGACCACGGTGCCGTCGGAGAAGCACACCGACGCCGGGCCGTCCCACGGCTCCATCAGCATCGAGTGGTACTCGTAGAACGCGCGGCGACGCTGATCCATGGTCTCGTTGCGTTCCCACGCCTCGGGGATCATCATCAGCACCGCGTGCGGCAAGCTGCGGCCGCCGAGGTGCAGCAGCTCCAGGACCTCGTCGAAGCGCGCGGTATCGCTCGCCCCCGGGGTACAGACCGGGAAGATCTTCTCCAGCCGGTTGTTGCCGGCCGAGTCGGTGCCGAAGATGTCCGAACGCAACAGCGCCTCGCGCGCCCGCATCCAGTTCTCGTTGCCGGTGACGGTGTTGATCTCGCCGTTGTGCGCGACCCGGCGGAACGGGTGCGCCAGCGGCCAGGACGGGAAGGTGTTGGTGGAGAAGCGCGAGTGCACGATGCCGAGGGCGGACTCCACCCGGCCGTCCTGCAGGTCCAGGTAGAACGCGCGCAGCTGCGGCGTGGTGAACATGCCCTTGTAGACGAAGGTCTGGCCGGACAGGCTGGGGAAGTACACCGACTCCTTGCCGACCGTGCCCTCGCCGGGGCCCGCCTTGCCGAGCTCGTGCTCGACCCGCTTGCGCACGACGTAGGCACGGCGCTCCAGGTCCATCCCGGACAGCTGCTCGGCCGCACCCCGCGGGGAGCCGATGAAGATCTGCCGGAACGTCGGCATGGCGTCGCGAGCCAGCGCACCGAGCGACGACTCGTCGATCGGCACCTCGCGCCAGCCGAAGACCTCGAGGCCCTCTTCCTTGACGATCTTCTCCACGCCGTAGGCGGCACGCGCGGCCTCGCGCCTGGCCTGCGGCAGGAAGGCGATACCGGTGGCGTAGGAGCCCTCCGGCGGCAACTCGAAGTCCACGATGGCGCGGAAGAATCGGTCCGGAACCTGGATCAGGATGCCCGCGCCGTCACCACTGTTGGGTTCGGCGCCCGCGGCACCACGGTGCTCCAGGTTCAACAGAGCCGTAATAGCCTTGTCGACGATGTCGCGGCTGCGGCGGCCGTGCATGTCGACGACGAACGCGACACCGCAGGCGTCGTGTTCGTTCGCCGGGTCGTAGAGCCCGACGGGTCCAGGTGACCTGTGGCCAGGAAGTTGCATCATGCCTCTGCCTTCAAGAAGGGCGTTCGACGAAATGAATTACGCAATTTCGCCTGAATGCCTCCGTACAAGACTGCGCCCGTACGTTCCGAAACCAGCCGCGCTGATGGTCTCAGTGTTCGATTAGTGGTGCTCTCGGGCTCTGCGTGGTTACGCAAGCTTCCGCCTCCGAGCCTGACGTTCGCACCACTGTGTGCAGTCACGTCTCCAGTTGTTCACCCGCTTCAGTGACGTAGTGGGTGCTCGTCGGTAACAGATCCCTAACGAGATCCTTACCTCCGTGCGGGTTCTCGCCAGCTACGCTGAGCACCGGTCCAGGAGCTGCCCGAGCGGGCGAGGGTGCCGATCATTCTGTGTTCGGCGTAAGAGCAAACGATAAGTCAGGTCCGGGGCCCAACCAACTAAGGTTGCACTAATAACCGGGTCTAGCTGGGCTTCTTCATTCGGTCCTCCACGTGTGCGCGTCGTCCAGTGTAAAGCAGCGGGTACCGCTGGATCGACCCTGCGGCACCCTCGGCCAGCCGCTCGACGCCGACGCGCGAGGGCGGCCCCAACCCTCGCAAAACGGTCAGAAGAACGCTCCTACCTGCATCGAAGATGATTTCCCTCGCTCAGCATCCGGCAAACCCCTCGGCGGCGGCTAACTCGGAAGCGGGCTGGATGAGATATTTCCGACAGGGTCCTGACGAGCCCGAGATGTGATCCGACCGTCCGGACTGTTTTGTTTTCTGTGGCCTTCAGCACATCTTCAGCTAACACGTGGGAGTGGTATTCGACACATTTTTGCGGCCGAAATCTATACGCCGTCAGGGGGTAATGGGTGTGGTTTATTGCGGGCCTGAACGCTTTTCGCCGAATATTCGCCGACAGCGCGCGCATACCGCCTGAAGACGGCGCTTAAGAAAGGCTTAAGCGGAGTATGGCGCGGGTTCCGTGGGGAGCGCGCAGCGTTCAACGCGGCGCGCACAACGACGCCGCGGCACGCACCAGCGCGGCCTGATGCAAGGCGTCGGTATTTCCGGCGACGAATACGTCGAAGACGCTGTAGGCCAATCTTTCCGCGCAGTCCGGCGCGGTGAGCTCGGCCCGCCGGGCGGCCAGCTGGTCGACGATCTCGACGTTCACCCGGTCGATCACCGGACGCACCGCCGCCAGATCGGGTGCCGAACCGGGGGCCGCGGCCGGGTCGAAGCGCCAGCGGGTGATCAGACCGCGCTGCACGATCTTGTTGGACTCGATCTGGCCGGAGAACACCTGCCGCACCCACGGTTCCGGCAGGTCGCGCCCCGCGCCGAGCTTCGCCATCGCGTCGTAGACCACGGCCTCCCTGGCCGGATCGTCGATGGTGGGCTCGGTGCCGCTCGCCGCGGCGGCCACCCACTTCGCCGCGGCCACCGCGTCACCGGTGTCGAGCCGCTCGAGCACCAAGGCGACCAGGCGATCCAGCGACTCGGCTCGGTCGTCGCCCGGAGCGGCCGCTGCGCTAACCGGCGACATGATCAGTGCCGCCGACACGATCATCAGCATGACAAGGCGCATAACCCGACCTCCTGAGCTGGCTCGCGCGGAAACCGATCATCGAGCCAGGGTAAGCGAACGGACCCGCGCGCTCGGTCCCGAAAGCGGCGAGGCGCGGCGGCCGCCGACCCCCGTACCCGCACCACATCGGCGGTTTTGTGAGCCTGACCACATACCTCCGCCGCCACTCGGTGTGTCGGGTTCGGTCCTGTCACGCTGTGACCACGAAACCGTGACGGTTTCATCGAGCCCTGAAATCGACTGGGACCAAGAGGATGTGAGCTCCCATGACCGTCATCGGCTTGTTCACCTGGCTCGGCGGGGGTCAGACCGGTGAAGTCGCCTACCGCCACGAGCGCACCGGCTATGCCGTCACCGGTGCGGCGGTGCTGTTGTTCGCGGTGGTGGCCGGCCTGGTCGCGGTGCTCGCGCTGGCCTCGACGGACACCTGGGCCGTGCTCGCCGTTGTCGCGGTGGCCATGCTGGTCGCGGTGCTCGCGGGCGCGATCGCCCGCGCGGTGGCGACCGCGCGACCGAGCGGCGAGCCCGACCGGCTCGGCCTGCTCGCCCGCATCGCCGTCGCCGTGCTGGCCGGCGGGTTGCTCGCCGAGCTCGCCGCGATCGTCGTCTTCGGCGGCAGCGTCGACCGGACTCTCGACGAACGAGCCCAGCGTTCCGTCGCCTCCGAACCCAGGGTCGTCGCCGCGACCGCCGATCTCGACAAGGCCCGCGCCGACCGGACCGCGCTGGATCAGTCGATCGCCAAGGCGCAGGCCGACCTCGATCGCTCGCTGGTGATCGCCCGCTGTGAGTTCAACCCGACGCCCGATTGCCCGCAGACCCGGATCACCAATGTGCCGGGACGCGGGCCGGAGGCCACGACCGCCAACGACATGCTCGACGACGCCCGCAGGCAACTGGCCGCGGCGCAGGGCCGGGCCGACGCGCTGGACCAGCGGATCGCCGACGACGAAAAGGCCGTTCGCGCAGCCGAGTCGGCCGCCTTCGCCGACGCCGACCGCGGCCTCGGTGCGCGCTGGCTGGCGATGAACGAGTACACCACCCACCACCCGGGCGCATTGCCGCTGCGCGTCCTGACCATCATCGCCTTCGTCGCGCTGGCGCTGCTGCCGCTGATCCTGCGCTGGTGGCGCGGGCAGACCTCGTTCGATCGGCGCGTCGCCTACCTCGATGTGCAGGCGCGGGCCGAGCAAGAAGCCGACACGGCCATCGCGCTGAAACGGGCCGAGGTGCGCGCCGAGGCCGAAGCGCTGCGCGCCGAACAACAACTCACCGCGGCCCGGCTCGCCGCCGAGGCGGACACCGCCATCGATCGAGAGCGCCAGCGCACCAGGATCGTCGCGGCCATCGGCGGGCTGGAGATCGGTATCGCCGAACCGCCGCGCCGCCCCGCACTGCCAGCCGCACCGGCTGACGACCGAAAGGACAGCTCCGTGTCTGAAGGATTCGCGCCGTCGAACCTGCCCGCTCCTGTCACCGCGCGCGAGCTCGGCTCGAGCACCGCGGTGCCGACGCCCAAGTCCGGTGGCGGCCTGGAACTCCCCTTGATCGGCACGGTGCCGTTCACCGACACCGCGGCCCGGTTGATCCGCCCGCTGGTCCCGTCGTTCGTGGCCAACGCGATCGACAACGCCACGCACCCGCTGCGCACGGCCCGCCAGGCGTTCGAAGAGGTCGAGGAGATCACCTTCACCCTGCGCCGCACCCGCAAGGTGACCGTCGATACCCAGGACTCACACGCGCCGACCGGTTATCAGCTCGCGCCGGGCTCGCCGGAGGCGCTACACGCCCAGCGCGTCGCCGCCACCGTGGTCGACGCGGACTACGGACAGCAGGACCCGCGCTACTCGGCACTGCCCGAGGGCGCTGCGCAGCCGTACGGTCTGGCGGCCGGGCGGCAGGACGAGCTCGGCGGCCGCCGTAACCCCGAACTGCCGGGTCATGGCCGCCGCGAACTGCCACGCGGCAACTGACCGTCTGCCGCGGGCTGGTCGAGGCGCTCGGCCGGTCCTGGACCACTGGTCCGGCTCTTCGCGGGTCCTCCGGCCTAGGCTTTGGTGCCATGGCCCACAGTGACGTCTCGACAGCCGCGTTCGGGTCGCGGCTGCTCGGACCGGTGGACGAGTCCTCGGGGATGCGGCGGATCCGGGTTCAGCTGCTGCTGACCGTGCCGCTGGTGGCCGCGAACCTGGCGGGCATGGCCGTCACTTTCGCGCTGATCGGGTTCGTGCTGCCCGGGCCGACGGTGTTCACCAGGGAATTGCTGCTGCTCGACGTCATCGCGACGCCGCTGTACGCGGCACTGGCCCTGCTGATCGGCATGTGGTGGGGCACCGTGCGCGGCCTGCGCACCCTGCGCTGGGCGATCCAGCCGGACCAGGTGCCCACCGAGGCGGAGCAGATCGCCGCGGCCAGGGTGCCCCGGCACCTGGTGCTGCAGCAGGCGCTGCTGTGGTCGGGCGCGGCCGCCGTGCTGACTCCGCTCTACGCCCTGGTCGAGCCCGCGCTCATTCCCAAGATCCTGATCGGCATCGCCTTCAGCGCCATCGTGGTCTGCGCCAACGGCTACCTGATCGCCGAGTTCGCACTGCGGGCGGTGACTGCGCGCGTGCTGGACGCGGCGCCGCTGCGGCGGCGGCGCGGCATGGGTGTGTTCTCCCGCTCGATGGTGGCCTGGATGCTGGGTGCCGGTGTGCCGGTGACCCTGTCGATGATCGTGGCGGGGTGGGCCCTGGTCGACTCGTCGGTCAGCACGGCCCGGCTCGCGGTCTGTGTGCTCTCGCTCGGCGGCGCGACGCTGGTGTTCGGACTGTTGCTGATGATGCAGACCGTGTCCACGATCATCGCGCCGATCCGCGGGGTGCGCCGCGCGCTGCGGCAGGTCGAGGACGGTGACCTGCGGGTCGCGATCACCGTGTACGACGGCACCGAATTGGGTGAGCTGCAAAGCGGTTTCAACCACATGGTGGAGGGGCTGCGCGAGCGCGAGCAGATCAGGGACCTGTTCGGCAGGCACGTCGGCCGCGACGTCGCCGACGCGGCGCTGGCCGGCAATCCGACGCTCGGCGGCGTGGAGACCGAGGCGGCGGCGCTGTTCATCGACATCGTCGGCTCGACCACGATGGCCGCGACGGTGCCCGCACCCGAGATGGTCGCCATTCTCAACCGCTTCTTCGACATCGTGGTCGACGAGGTGGAGGCGCACGGCGGGCTGCTCAACAAGTTCGAGGGCGACGCCGCCCTTGCCGTATTCGGCACGCCCGCCGCCCTTTCCGACGCCTCGGGTGCCGCCTTGGCCTGCGCCCGCGCCATCCGGCAGCGCCTCGACCTGACCGCCGACGACTTCATCGCCGCCATCGGTGTCGCCGCGGGCCGGGTGGTCGCAGGCAATGTCGGCGCTCGGCAGCGCTACGAGTTCACCGTCATCGGCGACGCGGTCAACGAGGCGGCGCGCCTGTGCGAGCTCGCGAAGCACGATGACCTGCTGCTCACCTCGGCGTACACCGTCAACAGCGCCGACGACACCGAGGCGGCGCATTGGCAGCTCGGCGAGTCCGTCACCCTGCGCGGCCGTCTCACCCCGACCCGCCTCGGTCGCCCGCGCGGTTCCGGGCCACCGGCCGATCGCGGCCCGCACCCGAGCGAGCAACGAACCGAATGACCGGTCGCGCCCGAATAGTGAGCGACCACAACTCGATATAGCTTCGCGCCCGCTCCCAGTGTCCGGAGCGGGCGCGAAGTTCAATTTTTACGGACGCGCGGCCCGCAGCCGGAACGCGACCACCGCGGCGATCAGCAGGATCGACGCCGTACCGAGCGCGGCGAAGTGGATGCCGGAGACGAACGCCTCGTGCACCGAGGTGAGGAACGCCCCCGACACCGACTCCGGTAGCTGACGCGCGAAACCCGTGGCGGCGCCGAGGGATTCCGACGCGACACCCACCTGGTCACTCGGCACGCCGGTCAGGTCGAGGCCGTTGCGGAAGATCGCCATGACCACGCTGCCGAGGATCGCGACGCCGAGGGCGATGCCGGTTTCGTAGGCGGTCTCCGAGACCGCCGCGGCCGCACCGGCCCGCTCGGCGGGTGCCGAGCTGACCACCAGGTCCGACGAGACCGTCAGTGCGATACCGACACCCGCGCCGATGAACAGGAAGCCGAGGATGAACGGCATCGTGCTACCGGCGGCGTCCGGGCCCAGCCACCAGAACAGCGCCGAGCCGAACGCGGCGACGGTCAGCGCACCGCCGAGCACCGCACCGGGCCGCACCCGCTGCACCAGCCACGCCGCGGCCAGCGACGCGACCACGCTGGCCGCCAGACCGGGCAGCAACAGCAAACCGGCCTGCATCGGCGAGTGGCCGAGCACCAGCTGCAGGTACTGCGAACCGAAGAACAGCACACCGGCCAGCGCGAACACCGCGAGCAGGTTGGTGATCACCGCGGTGCGGAACCTGGGTAGCGCGAACAACTTCAGGTCGAGCATCGGATTCGCCAGCGTGCGCTGCCTGCGCACGAACAGCACGCCAGCGGCGACACCGACGGCACCGATCGCGGCCAGCTGGACGCTGGCGCCGTGCGCCGCCGCCTCCTTGATCGCGTAGACGATCGGCACCAGCGCCAGCATCGACAATCCTGCGCTCGGCAGGTCGAAGCGGCCGGGGTTCGGGTCACGCGACTCCGGCACCAGGAACGGGCCGAGCGCGATCAGCACCAGCATGACCGGCAGGTTCACCAGGAACACCGAGCCCCACCAGTAGTGCTCGAGCAGCCAGCCGCCGAGCAGCGGACCCGCCGCCGCGCCGCCACCGGCCATCGCGCTCCACACCGCGATGGCCACGGTCCGCTGCCGCGGATCCAGGAACATCGAGCGGATCAGGCCGAGCGTCGCGGGCATGAGCGTCGCACCGGCGACACCCTGCAGCACCCGCGCGCCGATCAGCATCGCAGGCGAGACGGCCCACGCCGCGAGCACCGAGGCGACACCGAAGCCCGCCGCGCCGATCAGCAGCAGCCTGCGGCGGCCGATCCGGTCGCCCAGGTTGCCCATCATCACCAGCAGGCCGGCCAGCACGAAGGAGTACACGTCGATGATCCACAGCAGCTGTGGCGTGGTCGGCGCCAGATCCGCGCTGATCGCGGGCACGGCCAGGTCGAGCACCGTGGCGTCGACGGCGAGCAGCAGCAGGGCGAGGGCGAGTACGGCGAGGCCGGCCCAGTCGCGCGCGGTCGCGCGGGGCGGGGCTTCGGTGGTCGTCCCGGTCTTCCGGGGGTTCTGCACGGTTGATGTGGTCATTGGCTTTCTCGACTTCCGTCGCACTCGTTTCTTACCGTCCGGACGGTACAGTACCAGACCTTACCGTCCAGCCGGTATAGTCCGGCCGGTGACGGTGAACACCCGCGACCGCATCCTGGACGCCCTCGAATCCCTGCTCCTG
Organism: Nocardia sp. NPDC052316; assembly: GCF_044547795.1. NCBI lineage: Bacteria > Bacillati > Actinomycetota > Actinomycetes > Mycobacteriales > Nocardiaceae > Nocardia > Nocardia sp. NPDC052316. Next base: position 468,983 of record NZ_JBIUBB010000005.1, on the reverse strand, counting down.
GAGAAAGGCATGTCGCATGTGACGTTGGAGAGCGTCGCGGCGAAGGCAGGCGTCTCCAAGGGCGGCCTGCTCTATCACTTCAAGAGCAAGGACGCGCTGCTCGCCGGGCTGGTCCGGCGGCTCACCGAACGCGCGAATCAACAGCTGGCCGACGCCAACGCCCGCGGTCAGTCGGTCGCCGGGTGGTATCTGCAGACCCCGAATCCCGACAACGCCACCGACGCGGTGGAACTGGAGCTCTACCGCTCCATGCTGGCCACCATGCGCACCATCGACGCCGCGACCGATGCGGACGCCGACGAGGTGCAGCGGGCGCTGATGGACATGATGAGCTCCTGGTCCGATGACCTGGACACCGAGATCGCGGACCCGGTGCAGGCCGACCTCATCCGGCTGGTCGGCGACGGCGTCTACCTCCGGGCGCTGCTCGGCCTGCCGCAGATCGACCCGGCCCGGTACCGCCGCGTGGTGCAACGCCTGCTCGAGCCACAGCACCCCGAGTAACCGAAGGCGCTGCACGGACCGCGAATCGGGCACTGACCGTTAGACTCGGCCCGTGCTACCTGCCGCCGACCCGGCCGGTGCCGTCGGGGCGGGAGCAGATCCGGTACCAGGGTCCCCTGGCACGACGGTGCCGATCCGTCCGATGACCTTCCGCGAACTCCTCGATGTGCCGTTCGCGCTCATCCAGGCGAATCTGCTCGCGCTGGCCTGGTCCAGCATGCTCGCGCTGGTCACCGCCGAGCTGATGGTCGTCGCGGTCACCGCGGCGATCTCGACGCTGACCGACGGCTCGGACGCCGCGATCGCCGCGGCCGCCATCCTGTCGACCATGGCCTGCGCATGGCTGCTGCGGTTCGTGCTGCGTGGCACGACCGTTGCGATCGGTCTCGCGAGCGTGGCGGGTGCCCCGATCGGCTGGCGCACCGCGCTGCGCCGGGTCGGCGCGACGGCCGGACCGTTGCTGATGTTCCAGGTGCTCTACACCGTGGTCGGGGTCGGCGTGCTCGCCCTGTCCAGCCTGCTGATCATCAGCTTTCCGTTCGGCGTGGCCTGGCTGGGGCAGCTGCGGGCCAAGCGCTTCGTCGCGGTGCCGGTCATGTTCGTGGAGCGGGCTACGCATCGAGCGGCGGTCGAGCGCTCGAAACTTCTTGTCGCAGGCGCGGAATGGCGGATGGTCGGACTGTGGTTCGCGCAGCGCTGTCTGCTGGTCCTGTTGTCCGTGCCGCTGCTGGGTATTCCGTGGTACCTCTCGGATTTCTCCGGCACCCACCGATGGCAGGTGATCGTGCTGCTCACCACGGGCGTGCTGCTGATCGTCGCGTTCGGCGAGGTGGTCGAGGCGGCCACCAGGGTGGTGTCCTACGTCGACCGCCGCTGCCGCCGTGAGGGTTTGGACATTCACGTCCCGGGTCGTGAGGTGCGATGAGCGAGCCCGACCAGGCACCCCCGAACCCGCCGCGCCTCGGTGCCGCGGCCGACCATCGCGCGGCGGCCGAGAACGCCGCACAGCACCGAGATTTCGACAGCGCGCTGCGCGAACGCTTCCGCGCCGTGCTGCGCGGGCTGGAACAGCGCGGCGTGCTCGAGGTACGGCGATCACGCACCGCACGCGAGACCGCGAACGACGTAACCACCGCGCTGCCGGGCGACGTCGCCGCCGAATTCCACCCGGCGGCACACAGTTTCGACGAGGTCGTCTACGGCGGGCGGCGGGCGACCGAAGACGAGTACCGCAGACTCGAGTACGCCGATCGGTTCTCCGCGGCGGCGCCACCACCCGCGCCGGAACCCACCGAGATCACCGTCACCGAGCAGGCGCCGCGCACCCGCCGGAAGCTGCCGCCGCTGCCCGCGCTGGTGCGCAACCCCAAGTTCTGGGCCGCCCTCGCCGGCGCGGCCGTGCTGCTCCTGCTGCTCTACGGCGCGTTGCAGTCGTGCGGCGCGCCGACCGCGCCCAAGCCACCGCCGCCACCGGACGTCCCGAACCCCGAGCCACCGCGCGACTTCGACGCACCCGGCTTCGGCGCCGGCGACGACCCGATCTGGGACCGACTGCCCGCACCCGTTTTCTTCGGTGGGTTGCAATTCCTGATCGCCGCCGCGCTGGTGGTCTGGTGGCGGGCGCGGCGCCGGGGCGCGCTGGTGCGCGAACCACGACCGGTCGAGGTCGCCGCGAACGAGTTGCTCGCCGGGCAGGCGGCGCTGTATCGGCGCTCGAAGGACCACGAGCATGTCGCGGGGAAGCTGCGGGCGGCGACCCTGCGCCGGATCCGCCCGCCGCTCGGCATGACCGCGGACACCCCGCCGGACCGGCTCGTCGCCGCTGTGGCGGCCCGCACCGGTACGCAGCCGGGACAGATCGGTTTCGCCCTCTTCGGCGCGGTGCCGGACGCGGACATCTTGGAACTCGTTGCCACCCAACTCGACTGGATCGAATCGGAGGTCGGATGACCATCCCCACCACCAACACCAACCACACCCCCACTGCCGAGGCGGCGGGGGCGGCGTTCGCGGCGTTGCGCGGCGAGATCGGCAAGGCGGTGGTCGGCAACGACAACGCGATCATCTTCCTGGTGCTCGCGCTGCTGTGCCGGGGCCACGTGCTGCTGGAAGGTGTGCCAGGCGTGGCGAAGACGCTGCTGGTGCGAGCCTTGGCGACGGCACTGGAGCTCGACCACGCCCGGGTGCAGTTCACCCCGGACCTGATGCCGGGCGATGTCACCGGTTCGCAGATCTACGACCCGCACTCGGCCGAGTTCACCTTCCGGCACGGCCCGGTGTTCACCAACCTGCTGCTGGCCGACGAGATCAACCGCACGCCACCGAAAACCCAGTCGGCCCTGCTGGAGTCGATGGAGGAGCGGCAGGTCTCCGTCGACGGTCAGCCACGGCCGCTACCCGATCCGTTCGTCGTGATCGCCACCCAGAACCCGATCGAACAGGAAGGCACCTATCCGCTGCCGGAGGCACAGCTGGACCGGTTCCTGTTCAAGGTCGACATCCCATTGCCCGGTCGGGACGACGAATTCCGCGTGCTCCAGCGGCACGCCGCGGGCTTCGATCCGCGCGACCTGGCCGCGGCGGGCTTGCGACCGGTGGCGGGGCCCGCGCACATCGCCGCGGCGCGGGCTGCGATCGGCAACGTGACGATCAGCCCCGAGGTGCTCGCCTACGTGGTTGACCTGTGCCGGGCCACCCGGGTGTCCCCCGCCGTGCAGCACGGCGCGTCCACCCGCGGCGCCACCGCGCTGATGGCGGCCTCCCGCGCGTTCGCCTGGCTGAACGGGCGCGGCTTCGTGACCCCGGACGACGTCAAAACCCTTGCCGTTGCGGTTCTTCGGCACCGGCTGCAGTTGCGGCCGGAGGCCGAACTGGACGGCGTGACCACCGAGAGTGTCATGACATCGCTGCTGCTCTCGGTCCCGGTCCCGGTGTAGGCCGTGGTCGTCACCGGTCGGCTGGCCGCCGTCGCAGGGCTGCTCGCACTGCTCGTCACCTTCGTCGCCCCATCGTTGCCCGGCGTGCTCGTCGCGACCGGCGTGCTGGCCGCCGCCCTGCTCTTCGACCTCGGTTCGGTCGGCCGGGCCGGCGATCTCACGCTGTCCAGGCAGCCGCTGACCACGGTGCGGCTCGGCCGGTCCACCGAGGTGGAGCTCGTCGCGACCAACATCGGTGCGCACACCCTGCGCGGCACCGTGTGGGACGACTGGCCCGACAGTGCCCGCGCCGAAAACCGGACGCACCAGCTCGATCTGGCGCCCGCGACCCTGGTCCGCTTCCGCACCACACTGACACCGGCGTACCGCGGCGACCGGGTGGCCGGGCCGGTCACCGTGCGACTGATCGGACCGCTCGGCTTGGCGGGCAGGCAGACGCGCCGCACCGTCGCGGCCCGCGTGCGCGCACTGCCGCCGTTCCGCAGCGAGCGGCTGCTGCGCTCGAAAGTCAAACGGCTGCACCACCTCGAGGGCCGCAACGTGGCGAATATGCGGGGCCAGGGCACCGAGTTCGACTCGTTCCGCGAGTACGTCGCCGGCGACGACGTGCGCGCGATCGACTGGCGTGCCACCGCACGGGCCACCGACGTGCTGGTGCGCACCTGGCGCCCGGAACGCCACCGGCACATGCTGATGCTGCTTGACACCGGCCGGGTCAGCGCGGGACGGGTCGGTGCTGGTACCCGGCTGGACGCGAGCATCGAGGCCGCGCTGCTGCTCGGCGGTCTCGCCGCCGCCGCGGGCGACTCGGTCGACCTGCTCGCCTACGACCGCGAAGCACGCGCCGAGGTCCGCGGGATCAGCGGAAAAGGCTTGCAGCTCAAGCTGATGCACGCGATGGCAGGGGTCACCCCCGCCCTGGTCGACACCGACAGTGCGGCTCTGGTGCGCGCCGCCATTCAGCGCACCCGCCGGCGCAGCCTGGTCGTCTGGTTCACCAGCCTCGACGGCGCAGCGGTCGAGGAGAACCTGCTCCCGGTCCTGCCCACCCTCGCCCAGCGCCACCGCGTGCTGATCGTCTCGGTCACCGACCCGGAGGTCGCCGCGGCCGCGGCCCGCCGCGCCACCCGAGCCGACCTCTACCCCGCGGCCGCCGCCGAGTCCATCCTCGCCGAACGCGCTCTGGTCCAGGAGTCACTGCGGCGCAAGGGCATTGCGGTGGTCGCCGCCGCCCCCGATCGCCTCCCCGAAGCCCTCGCGGACGAATACCTCGAACTGAAGCAGTCCGGCACGATGTAGTCCCGCCGCGGGCCAACCGCCTGTGCAGGCGCGGCCGGCGGAGGACTATGGAGCACATGTCTGATCTCGCCGCGTTCGTCCGTGGGCTGCCCAAGGCCGAGTTGCATCTGCATGTGGAAGGGACGCTGGAGCCGGAGTTGAAGTTCCGGCTGGCCCAGCGCAACGGGGTCGAGCTGCCGGAGCAGACGGTGGACGAGGTCCGGCAGACGTACCGCTTCCACGATCTGACCTCGTTCCTGCAGGTCTACTACCCCGCCATGCGAGTGCTGCTGGAGCCCGCGGACTTCCATGATCTGGCGTTCGACTATCTGACCAGGGCACACGCCCAGGGCGTCCGGCACGTCGAGATGTTCTTCGACCCGCAGGCGCACACCGGGCGCGGTGTCCCCTTCGCCACCGTGCTGGACGGGTATCGGTCGGCGATCGTGCGGGCGCGGCGCGAATTCGGGATCTCGGCCGAGCTGATCCTCTGTTTCCTGCGCGACTACTCCGCGGAGTACGCCATGGCGACGCTATTGGAAGCCCTCCCCTACCGCGACTGGATCATCGGCGTGGGCCTCGACTCGGATGAGCGCGGCAATCCGCCGAGCAAGTTCGCGGGCGTCTTCGCGCGGGCCCGCCGCGAAGGCTTCCTGCTGACCATGCACTGCGACATAGATCAACAGGATTCGATCGAGCACATCCGGCAGGCACTGGAGGACATCGGGGTGGACCGGATCGACCACGGCACGAACATCGTGGCGGACGATCGCCTGGTCGAGCTCGCCAAGGCCAAGGGCATCGGGTTCACCTGCTGCCCGGTCTCGAACTCGTTCGTCACCAGCCAGATGAAATCGGACGAGATCGTCGGGCTGCTGGCGCGTGGGCTCCTCGTCACCGTCAACAGCGACGATCCCGCGTACTTCGGCGCCTACGCGGCGGACAACTACCTCGCTCTCGCCGAGCACGCCGGTCTCGACCTCGATCAACTTGTCGCACTGGCGAAGAACTCGTTCCGCGCCGCGTGGATCACGCCGGCCCGACTGGAGCTGTTCCTGCGGGAGATCGACGACTATGTCGCCGCCAATCGTTAAGGCGGTGTAATCATCGAGCCCAGGTGAAGCTGCGGACCCACCTGCATCGGAGCCTGACGGAAGACGGGGAACATCGGCGGCGGCAGCACCCGGCGCTGCCGCTCGGCGATGACCGCGCCGAGAATTTGGAGCGGCGGATACCCCGCCGGCGCAGGCACTTGCAGCCGTGCGCACACCGCATCCACCAGCGCGGTGCCCAGCTCGTGCTGCACCACGGGTGTAAGAGTGTGGAACCGACTCAGGTACTGGCGCACCGCGAGCGCCAGGTCATCCGGCAGCATGGCCAGCGGTAGCGGCCCGGCCCAGCCCGCGAGCCACGGCGGCGCGACCGCGAGCAGCGGCGCGGGCAGCGGCCGCTGGGCATGCACGACCACGGTGCCCGCGAGCACGTCACCGATCCGTCGCGCGTTCGGCGAGCACATCGAGGTGAGCACCGCGACAGCGCCGAACGCGCCGAGCATCCAGAAGTCGACGATCGCACCGGCCAGCCCGCGGGTGAGCGCGTGCCGGAAGTCGATCGGGCCGCCGTCCGCGCGCACCACGCGCAGACCGAGCAGCAACTTGCCGAAGGTGCGACCGCGCCACACGGTTTCGCACGCCACCGGATAACCCACCAGCACGCCGACGACCGTGACCAGTACGGCCACGTCCAGCCACGCCGGGTCCGCGCCGCTGGGCAGCAGGACACTGATGGTCAGCACGAACAGCACGGCGGCCAGCATGGCCTGCACCACCACGTCGATCAGGAAGGCGGTGGCCCTGGTGGGGATCCGGGCGATCGGCAGCTCCAGCGCGACCGCTTCCCCGGTGGTGAATTCAGCCATGTCGATAGCATTCTCCCGAGCGGCGGTAGTGGGAGGCAAGCCTGTGGATGTTGACGCGTACAGCTATGCGCACCGAAGGGCCTGGGAACGCCTCGATTACCTGTCGACGCGGCGCAAGCTCACCGGTGCCGAGGCGGACGAACTCGTCACCCTGTACCGGCGCACGTCGCAGCAGTTGGCCCGGCTGCAATCGCACAGCCCCGATCCTGAGTTGATCGCCGGGTTGAGCGCGCTGCTGGCCAGGGCGCGCGGCCGGGTGCTCGGCGGCCGGGTCGACACCTGGCCGGAGATCGGCCGGTTCTTCACGCACCGGTTCCCGGCTGCCCTGTATCGGGCGTGGCCGTGGTGGGCCGGGGTGGCTGCGGCGTTCCTGCTGGTGTCCGCCGGGCTGGCCGGCTGGGTGGCCCGATTCGATTCGGCCCGTACGGTTCTCGGTATTCCGCGGGACACCGGCGCGCTGACGGAGCGGGGCGGCGCCTTCGAGACCTACTACTCCGAGCATCCCCAGGGTGCGTTCGCCGCGCAGGTCTGGACGAACAACGCCTGGGTGACCGCGATCGCCCTGTTCACCGGTGTGCTGATCCTGCCTGCGGTCTATCTGTTGTTCATGAACGCGCTCAATCTCGGCGTCTCCGCCGGATTGATGGCCGAGGCGGGGCGGCTGGATTCGTTCTTCGGCTTCATCCTGCCGCACGGCACGCTCGAGCTGACCGCCATCTTCGTGGCCGGTGGCGTCGGCCTGAAACTCGGCTGGACGCTGATAGACCCGGGTCGGTCGAGCCGGGTGGAGGCGGTGGCGCGGCAGGGCCGGGCGACCGCGACGGTCGCGCTCGGGTTGGTCGCGGTGTTGCTGGTGTGCGGCTGCATCGAGGGATTCGTGACGCCGAGCGCGCTGCCCGCGCCGGTGCGGATCGCCATCGGGTTCACCGCCGAGGCGTTGTTCCTGGTCTATGTGTTCGGAGTGGGCCGTCGTGTGGTATCGGCGCGGGCCGAGGGCGCACCGGGAGCGATCGGAGATGTGTCGGGCGAGGGTCGGTAGACAACCCCGAGCACACACTGAGCGACATGGGTTCGGACACGCGACAGCAACGCTGAGTCACAGCGCGGTTTCGGTGTCCCCCAATTGAGTTCCGCTGGCCGCAGCGAGTCGTGCTCAGCTGCGGCCAGCGTTACCGTCGACTCTACACAATCGTTATCCCGATGCAACCCTCCTCGCTCGTGTCAAGCGTATAAAGCAGCGCGCCAGCAAACCCTGGTGGCGACATCACTTTTCACCGTTCCAGCTAACTTGCAGCTGCGACTTCGGCGCGGTTTCGCGGGACCCAGAAGGACGCGCTCGGGCGAATCCGCAGGTCTGCCCATATCCACTTCGTGGCGGTACAAACATTCTTCGAGCCATTAGCTGCGTCCTCGACATAGAGCCCTCCATCCCCGGCCTGTATGGCGGATGACCTGCGAGTTCGTCGTGAGAAATCAAGGTAGCTAGACAACGGATGAACAGAAAGCGACCATAGGTTTGTTTACAGCGTAATTAACACGATGCATACCCGGTAGGGCGATCCGTACACATGCATGTGTCTTGTCAAGATCAGGAATAACCAGACACCGAAAGGCGCTCCTCGGAGCGTCGCGAGCAGGCTGGTTCAGCACCTCGGCCGCAACCTCGAGACAGGGTGTGATCTTCGCCTCACTGATCGCGGGGACCCCGGCGAACACGGCGAAATCGACACTGCGGCAAGCATTCCCCACTTCGGACACACCGGGCCAACACGCCGATCAGGACGCCAACTGGGGCTGCATAACGACGCTTGTCCGGTACCCGTGCGGAACACGAGTCGCGGTCGTCCACAGCCTGGGAGTCGCGCACGCTCCACCGTTGTGGACAGGATCGGCACGGCTCGCGGCCATCCGCCGCGTCGCCGACCACCGCCATCGATGTCCACACCTGGGTACCGCCGCGTCATCCACAGCGACGGCGTTATCTCGAGTGCTTGCTCACAGGGTTGTCCCCAGCCAAACGGACGCTCATGCACAGCCCGCACCCAGGCGCTTCGGCCGCGATTCCGCCGCATCGCTCAAGGTCGGGACGGCAACGCGCAGATGAACGGCGTTCGGCCATCCCGAAACAACACACAGCATCATCCACAGCCGCGAGCGACCGGCGGCCAAACCTGGTGCCCCGCAATAACGCGCCCAGAGCAGGGTGTGACACAGGACGGCGCTGATCGATGCTCCTCGAGCAGCGCACAGATCTATCCACAGAGCGCTCACCCGTCATCAGCTTGTGCATAAACCGCGAACTCGACTGAGCGGCAGCGGTATTAAGCACCCGAAATGGTCGGACAACAACGCCATCGGCTCAGCCGACGCGCAGGATCCCGGTGATCGTGCCCTGCAACACCCGCCGTCCGTGCGTGATCAACGGCGACGTCTGCAGCGGATCGTCGACGATGGTGCCGGGCAGCGGACTACTGGCGGTCACCGCGCCGGTATCGGGATCGATGACGGTGAACGCGTAGCCGTCCAGCGGCGTCGTCGTGTCGAGGCCGACCCTGGCCACTGTGTACAGCGCTGCGTCGGCTGTGGACAAATGGGGAACCGCCGCACTGCGCACCGTGTTCTCCCACACTGTGCGGCAACCGTTCTCGTCCACATCCACCCTGGTCATGCCGCCGGTGAACGGCGCGGACGCGGGCACCGCCGGTCCCGCGCCCTCGGGCACCGCCGGATACGGATAGCCGTAGGTGCTCGCCACGAACAGCGAGCGGCCGATGCCGACCGGTGAATTCTCGCTCCCCGCACCGCCCTTCGTGAGGACCGGCTGCGTACACACCAATTGTCCGTTTCCTGAACGGAATACCAACGCGTTGACCTGGCCGTCTGCGTTGTCGACGATGGTCAGATAGTCGGCACCGGTGTGCGGCCCGAAATACGTGGGAGTCGACCCGGTACCCCAGCTGAGCTGCCCCGGCTTGCGGGCCGGACCGCGTTCGTACGCCGCCCGCCACAGCACCTCGGGCCGGCCCGACGCATCGGCCCGCAGTTCGTAGAGCGCATGCGTGGTCGCCACGGCGATCCGTCCGCTCGGTGCCGCCGAAATACTGTTGGCCACTTGCTCGCCGGCTGGCAACGAGACCGCCGCCACTGTCCCGGACGGCCCGACCGTCCCCACCACACCCTGACCGGTGGCGAACCAGAGGGTGCCCGCCCAATCCGGCACCAACCCGGTCACGTTGTCGCCCAGCGGAATCACCGCCGACAGATCGGCCACCTGTTCGATGACCAAGCGCCACGTGCCCGCCACATCGCGAGTATGGCCGATCCTGAGCAGCCGATTGTCTCCATCGACCACGACGAGCCGGTCTCGGTTGTCCAGATACGCGTACACGCCGCCGAGCAGACTGCCCTTGGTGAGCGGGAGCGCCGCCAGCGAATGTCCGATCGATCCCGGCGCAGCGGGGTCGATCAGGTGCACGGTCGGCGTCTGACCGGCGATCGCCGTGCACAACGCGACCACCAGCTGGTCCGAGCCCTCCAGCAGTGTCGGGCACGCCGAGGCGAGCGGATAGGCCGACACCGGCACTGCACCCGCACCGGGTCCGGCCAGCGGCGTGGCGTCCGACGAGCCCGCGTCCCCGTGCATCGTCGAGGTGCCGAGCGGCCCGAGGTGCGGATTGGCCGGTGCCAGCGGCCCCCACAGTCCGGTCGCCGCGGCGGGGCTCGTGGTGAGCAGCGCCACCGAGCAGGCGGCGAGCAGAATCAGCGGTGCACGCATGGCGGTCTTTCGGGTCGGCGACACAGCGTCCGGTCGAACCGAAACGAACGCCTTTGGCACAGTATTCGAAACGTCGATGATCCAAATGTCGCCGGTCGCCCGCCGCCGTCGCGCGCCCGAACCGACGACGCGAGTGCGCCTACGATGGCGCCATGAACGGTCTGCGTGCCCGGTTGTTGTCCACCTTGGCCGGTCAGCTCGGCAATCCACACGGGCTGCTCGGCAAGGGTGTGGCGTTCATGCTCAACCGCGGCAACAAACGCGCCATCGCCGCCGCGGTGACGGCCGCCGCGATCACCGAGGGCGGGACCGCGGCCGACCTCGGATTCGGTGGCGGCGCCGGGCTTTCCCTGCTGCTCGACCGGGTCGGGGCCGATGGCGTCGTGCACGGCATCGAGCTCTCCGCCGACATGCTCGCCCGCGCCCGCGCAGGCCACCCACGCGAAACCGCCTCGGGCCGACTGCGGCTGGCCGAGGGTTCGCTCACCGCGCTGCCGCTCGCCGACGCCAGCCTCGACGCCGCGATCACGGTCAACACCCTCTACTTCGTGCCGGAGCTGGACGCGGTCTGCGCCGAGCTCGCCCGCATCCTGCGGCCCGGCGGCAGGCTGGTCGTCGGCGTCGGTGACCCGGAGGCCATGGCCAAGTTGCCGTTCACCCGGTACGGGTTCACGCTGCGCCCGGTCGCCGACGTCGTTGCCGCGCTGGAGCAGTCGGGCTGCGTCGTCACCCACCAGCAGCTGCCGAACCCGCCTATTCCGCATCATCTGCTGATCGCGACGAAACCCGCGTAACTGCCGCACGCGACTACATCAACGCGCCGCCGTCGATCCGGATCTCGGTACCGGTCATGTAGCGGCCGTCGTCCGAGGCGACCATCGCGACCACACCGGCGATGTCCTCCGGGCTACCGAGCGCACCGCCGTTGAGCCAGCCGGTCATCCGGGCGAACAGCTTCGGATCGAAACCCTCCGGCTGATCCAGGATCGATTTCGTGGTGATACCGCTGGTGATCCCCGCGGGCACGATGTTCACCGCGCGCAGACCCTGCTTGGCGTACTCCAGCGCGATCGCGTGGGTGAACGCGTTGACGCCGCCCTTCGAGGCCGCATACGCCGCGAGGTAGGGCGCGGCGCTGAAAGCCGCGGTCGAAGAGAGGTTCACGACCACCCCGTGCCCGGAGTCGACCAGGGCGGGCAGCGCGGCCTGGGTCATCAGGAAGGTGCCGGTCAGGTTCACCCCGATCACCTGGTTCCACGCATCGAGCGGCATCTCGTGGGTGCGGGCCGGGCGCAGGATGCCCGCCGCGTTCACCAGCACGTCGAGTCCGCCGAGGAACTCCAGCGCCGTCGCGGTCGCGGTACCGACCGACGCGGGGTCCGCGATGTTCACCGTGACCGTTCGCAGTCGGTCGGCGGCATCGCCCGCCTTCTCCGCCGTGGCCGCCAGTCCCGGCTCATCGATGTCGGCGGCGACCAGCTGGGCCCCCTCGTCCAGCAGCCGCAGGGCGATGCCCTGTCCGATGCCGGAGCCTGCTCCCGTCACCACCACGCGGCGGCCGTCATATCTGCGCATGCCAAGAATTAGAACAGGTTCTCATTGTGAGTCAAGACACTTCTGTGGTCTCGTTTCGCGGGCGCCGAACTGGAACACGTTCTAGTCTGGGCGGATGTCGCACGACGCGTTCCAACCGGCCAGGCTCGGGCCGGTTCAACTGCGCAACCGGATCATCAAGGCCGCGACGTTCGAGGGACGCACGCCGGACGCCTTGGTCACCGACGAGCTCATCGATTTCCATCGCGCGGTCGCGGCGGGCGGTGCCGGGCTGACCACGGTGGCCTACTGCGCGGTCGCCCCCGAGGGCAGGACCGACCGGCACCAGATCTGGATGCGGCCCGAAGCGGTCCCCGGGTTGCGACGGCTCACCGACGCGGTGCACAGCGAGGGCGGCGCGGTATCGGCGCAATTGGGCCATGCGGGCCCGGTGGCGAACGCCGCCTCCAATCGCGCGCCCGCGCTCGCGCCGAGCACGCAGTTCAGCCCGATCAGCCTGCGGCGCACGCACGCGGCGACCGCGGCCGATATCCGGCGGATCATCGCCGCCCACGCCCGCGCCGCCCGGCTCGCGGTGGACGCCGGTTTCGACGCCGTGGAGTTGCATTTCGGGCACAACTATCTGATCAGCTCGTTCCTCAGCCCGGCCTTGAACAAGCGCTCGGACGAGTTCGGCGGGCCCCTGGTCAACCGCGCCGAACTGGCCAGGCGGACGGCGGACGCGGTGCGGCAGGAGGTCGGCGACGAGATCGCGGTGCTCGCCAAGTTCAATATGGACGACGGCGTGCGCGGCGGCTTCGGCGGCGACGAAAGCCTGTCCGTCGCACGGTGGCTCGCGAGCGACGGCAACCTCGACGCGCTCGAACTCACCGTCGGTAGTTCCCTGCGCAATCCGATGTATCTGTTCCGCGGCGACGTGCCGCTGCGCGAGTTCGCCGACCAGTTCCCGCCGCCGCAGCGCTGGGGTATTCGCCTGGCGGGCCGCCGATTTCTGCGCACCTACCCGTACGAGGAGACCTACCTACTCCAGCAGGCGCTGCGCTTCCGTGCGGAACTGGACCTGCCACTGGTGCTGCTCGGCGGCATCGCCTCGCGCGCCGCCATCGAGACCGCGATGGCACACGGCTTCGAGTTCGTCGCCATGGCTCGCGCGCTCCTGCACGAGCCGGGCTTGGTCAATCGTCTGTGCGCCGACGCGGCGAGCGTGTCCGGGTGTACCCATTGCAATCGCTGCATGCCGACGATCTATCGGGGCACGCACTGTGTGCTGACCGCACCCGTGCCGGACTCGGCGATCTAGTCCGCGACAGCGAGAAGGCCCGGTCCTGCTGGACCGGGCCTTCTTTCGGCGGGTCGAACCACAACGGTCGGCGATGTGGTTCGCGACGTCGGTCAGCCCGACGCCGGTTTCGCCATCCGCACCTGATGTGAAATCAGACGGGCTTGGCCGCGGAAGCGGTCAGCTCCGGACCGACGATCGCCACCCATTCGTTCATCTCCGGGGAATCGTCCTTCGCGATGGCCGCGACATCCTGCCTATTGCAGCCGCTGCCGACGGGCACACCGTCGAAACGCTCCTGCAGCCACTGATATGTGCCCGGCACCGACAAGAATGCCTGCGAGTAGGCCTCGCCGATCTGGATACGGCGGTAGGTGATCTGCCCGTCGTTCTGACAGTAGGTATCCACCAGTCGGTCGGTGGCGTAGGCGGGCATAATCCAGTCACCCATCGACTGGAAGATATATGTCGGCCGGTCGGGAGTCGCATTTCCCATCTTGACCTGATCCAGTATCTGGCTCGGGAGCGGCTCGCGCGTCATGTCCGGTGTATCGAACAGCCCCTTGATGTTCAGGTTCGGGAAACTCGAAACCGACCAGCCCTGGCACACATTGCTGTGCACGGACCGCAGGCCCTGGCCCAGCGGATTCATGTGCTGATCCAGATAGGTCTGCAATTCCGGGTATTCGCGACTCAGGCCGACAATGCCTGCGAACACCGTCCCGGCGGCGGGACCGTTGTTTTGATAGTCGACCAGATCCCGCAGGTCCGCGGCGGTCGAGCCGGAGACGGTGCCGACCAGGTTGACGTCCGGAGCGTAGGTAGCGCGCTGCTCAGCGGCGTGCATCGTCGGGATGGAGCCGCCCGAGTCGCCCCACAGGCCGACCTTGGTGTCGCGGCCCTGGTGCAGCTCCATCGGCTTGAAGTTCTCCGCGGCGCGAATACCGTCGAGGGTGATCCGGCCCGCCAGCGGCCCCGCGGCGAAGGCGGAGAGCAGGCCTTCGTGATCGGGAATGGAGACGCCCCAGCCCTTCGTGACCGCGTAAAGGGCCATCGGCAGCATGAAATTGGGGCCCATCGTGCCCGCGTAGTTCGGCGGCAGCGCCAGCAGCTGGCTGGTGTACGACGGCGCGCAGTGCGCCGCGACCGCGTCCTCCGGGATCTGCACCGACAGCAGGTTGGTCGGGGCTTTGCCGCGCGGCTTCATCACCGTGGTGACCGCGGCGATCGGCTCGTCGCGACTGTTGTTCGACCGGTAGGACAGCTGCCAGGCGTCCACATCGGGCTGAATGATCGACTGGAACGCGGGGTGCACTTCGCGCGCGGCGATGATTTCGCCGGGCTGCTTCGCCTCGACCACTTCACGCGGCGGATTGAGAAACACTTGATCCTGGGCAGGCATGGCCGGCGGAGTAAGCGCGGGCTGAATCGGTACATAGTCATCCGACGCGCACGGGCACGCCGCGGCGAATCCCGCGGTAGCCACCTGAATAACGACCGCGGCACCCGCGGCCAACATCGTTGCCCGCCCGTATCGGCGGTGCCGTGTTTTGAACATGTTCATACCTGATCCTTCAGCTGAGGGAGAGGTGCATGACAAGCTGTGACCGAAGCAGCAGCACCAAATCCCCGACGAATGCAGGTATTTGCGAAGTGACCACTCCGGTGTGAGCCGCCGCAATCGTAGATGAACATTCGAATAATCCAGCGCGAAACGCGAGAGAGAACGCATTCAAGTCGCCGCTACCTCCCACAACATCACACCACCCCGACCCCAATTAACTTCCGCCCGATACTTTTTCCGCCGCGCTTCGGCCCGAAATGTCCGATGTGAAAACAAGTCACCGATCGAAGAGAACAGTCACGTACACAATCCGAAATAACCGAAAATAACGCCCGCTGGGCGGATTTCATGTTGCACACAGCTGTGGATATCAGCAGTTGTACACAGCTTGTGGAGATTCCTCCGCAGCCCCGACACTCGCGTCGGCGAGAAACCAACTCCGCCAGTCCGAGTCGCCCCCACCGATCCCGATGCCAGAAACGAAACCCGGCGAGCACCGGACACGAGTTCCCCCGAGAACGCACCCGACGACCGTGCAACCCACGTAAGCGGTAGACCTCACACACCAGAGCAGCAGCCTGGAATCTCACGCACTCCGAGGTGGCGTCCGCGCTCACAGATCGCACATTCACCAGCAGCGCCCAGCCGCCCCACTCAAGCACCTCACTCGCGGGCGAACCATCGACATGGGGTTCGGGGGCGAAGCCCCGCCGAGCGGGCCTGGGGCTGCGCCCCACAAAGACAAAGGGACGAAACGAGAAAAGCTCGCGCTCTTTGCGAGCACGAGCTTCCCCGAGTGGAGTGGGCGAAGGGGGACTTGAACCCCCACGTCCCGAAGGACACTGGCACCTGAAGCCAGCGCGTCTGCCATTCCGCCACTCGCCCGAGCGACTCGCAAGACAGTATCACGCAGTCCGCGCCGACACGAAATCGGCTGTGTGGGGCCGTGACGCGGGGGCTGGACAGGCGCGGGAACCCGCTGATCGTGCCAAGAGTTACAGGTGTGGACGATCGTGGATATCATGCAATGAACGTGCTCGATGGGCGACACGCCATATGCGTGTGTCGTTGTTACGTATCAGCAGAAGAGACGCTCACCGAAGGGAGGCCGGAATGGGCATCGTTTCACGGTTCGAGCGTCGTCTTCAGGGCGCCGTCGGTGATGTGTTCGCCAGGGTGTTCGGCGGCAACGTCGTGCCCCAGGAGGTGGAGGCGGCGCTGCAACGTGAGGCCGCCGATCATGTCCAAGAGCTCGACGGCGGGCACCTGTTGGCACCCAACAGCTATGTGATCACTATCAACTCCTCCGATCACCAGCAGTTGGACGCCGATCACGACCTCACCACCCGCGCGTTCGCCAAACACCTGCAGGATTACATCCGCGAGCAAGGCTGGCAGACCTACGGCGAAGTACACGTGGCGTTCGAGGCATCCCCTACGCTGCACACCGGACAGTTCAGGGCTAGCGGCCGGGTCGATCCGGACGTCGGTCGCGGAGCTACACCAGCTCACAGCCCTGAACGCACGCCACAACGACCTGCACACCCGCAACCAGGAGCTGGCCCCATGACGCAGAACTCAGGCTACGACCCGAGCCGTGAGCCCGCGGAGTCCGATCCACGCAACCGCGGGTACGCCCCACCGCCTGCCGGTCGCGGCGGTGCGCAGAACGGCGCGTACCGCGAGGACTACGGTCGCGGCGCGGCGCCGTACGGCGCGGACTATCCGGCGCCGGAGGGTCAGCAGGGTTACGGCGACTATCAGAACGGCTACGACTACCAGCAGGGTGGCCAGGCCTACGGCCAGCCGGGGTATCAGGAGCCGGGCTACGCCGCCCAGCAGCCGGGCTACGCCGATCGCGGTTACGGGCAGCCGGGTTACCAGGAGCCCGCGTACGGGCAGCCGGGCTACCAGGAACCTCTGGCCTACGGTCAGCCGGGCTACCAGGAGCCGGGCTACGGGCAGCAGGGTTACGCCCAGCAAGGTTACGGCGATCAGGCCTACGCGGATCCGGCCTACGGTCAGCAAGGCGCGGGCTATGCCCAGCCGGGGTACGGCCAGCAGGGCTACCAGGAGCCCGGTTACGGCGAGCAGGCCTACGCCGAGCCCGGTGCCTACGGCCAGGATGACCAGGGTGGTTACGGCCAGGCCTACTCGCAGCCGCCGGGGTACGGCGCGCAGCCCGGCTATGGTGCCGCGCCCGCGTATGCCGCTCCCCCGCAGGCGGGTTCGGGCTACTCGGCGACTCTTCAGCTCGACGACGGCAGCGGCCGCACCTACCAGTTGCGGGAGGGCAGCAACATCATCGGCCGTGGCCAGGACGCGCATTTCCGGCTGCCCGACACCGGGGTCTCGCGCAGGCACATCGAGGTCCGCTGGGACGGGCAGACCGCGATGCTCTCGGATCTGGGTTCCACCAACGGCACACTGGTCAACGGTTCTCCCGTGCAAGACTGGCAGCTCGCCGACGGGGACGTGATCCGCGCCGGGCACTCCGAGATCCTGATCCGTATCGTCTGATCCCGTAAGCTCGCGATGCAGGTCACGACTTGGCCATCAAGGATTCGTCGGTCGTATCGTGATCGAACTCGACCTACGGCCCTATGATGCTGCCAACACACGCACGGCACCGGAACCCGGGGTCGGCAAGACCAGCATGCTGGTGGGGGTGGTCGAACCGCACCTACGGCACCGACATACACGGTCGAACAGGAGGTGGAACGCCGTGCAGGGACTGATCCTGCAACTGACCCGTGCGGGGTTCCTGCTGCTGTTGTGGTTGTTCGTGTGGGCGGTGCTGCGCACCTTGCGCAGCGACATCTACGCGGCATCCGGCATACGGATACAGCCCAGGGCCGCACGCGGTTCCGCGGTGCTGCCCTCCTTCAGCCGGGGCCAGAAGGGCGCCAAATTTCTTGTGGTGACTCAAGGTTCACTCGCCGGCACCCGCATCTCGCTAGGCACCCAACCGGTGCTGATCGGGCGTGCGGACGACTCCACGCTGGTGCTCACCGATGATTACGCCTCGACCAGACATGCGCGACTGTCCCCGCGTGGCGATGATTGGTACGTCGAAGACCTCGGCTCGACGAACGGCACCTACCTCGATCGCGCGAAAGTCACCACTGCCGTGCGGGTTCCGCTCGGCACGCCTGTCCGTGTCGGCAAAACAGTGATCGAGTTGCGATCGTGACACTCGTTCTCCGCTACGCAGCGCGTAGCGACCGCGGTCTCGTCCGGGGCAACAACGAAGACTCCGTCTACGCCGGCGCGCGATTACTCGCGCTCGCCGACGGCATGGGTGGCCATGCCGCGGGCGAGGTGGCGTCGCAGTTGATGATCGCCGCCCTGGCCCACCTGGACGACGACGAGCCGGGCGACGATCTGCTCGGCAAGCTGGATTCGGCGACCCGAGAGGGCAACGCCGCCATCGCCGATCAGGTCGAGGAGGAGCCCGAACTCGACGGGATGGGCACCACCCTCACCGCGATCCTGTTCGCGGGCAAGAAACTCGGCCTCGTGCACATCGGCGACTCCCGGGCCTATCTGCTGCGCGGCGGTGAACTCGCGCAGATCACCAGGGACGACACGTTCGTCCAGTCGCTGGTGGACGAGGGCCGGATCACGCCCGAGCAGGCGCACACGCACCCGCAGCGCTCGCTGATCATGCGCGCGCTCACCGGCAACGAGATCGAGCCGACGCTGATCATGCGCGAGGCCCGCGCCGGGGACCGCTACCTGCTGTGCTCGGACGGGCTCTCCGATGTGGTGAGCGACGAGACCATCGCGAACACCATGCGCGAGGGCACCACCGACGAATGTGCCGACCGGCTCATCGAACTCGCCCTGCGCAGCGGCGGACCCGACAATGTCACCGTCGTAGTCGCGGACGTGATCGATCTCGACTACGGCCAGAGCCACCCGATCGTGGCCGGTGCCGCCTCCGGGGTGGACGAGGACACGCCACCGCCGAACACCGCGGCCGGACGCGCGGCGGCTATGCGCCCGCCGCGGGCCGCGCCGCGCCGGGCCGCCGCGACACCCGAGCCGGAGCCGAAGGGCAAGGCGCGCAAACTGCGCTGGTTCGTCCTCGCGTTCGCGCTGGTGCTGGCCGTCGGTGTCGGACTGCTGGTCGGCTACAAGATGATTCGCAGCAACTACTACGTCGGGGCCGACAACGGCTCGGTGGTGATCCTGCGCGGGTTACCCGGCTCGGTGCTCGGTTACTCGATCCACGACGTGAATCTGGTCGGCTGCGTCAGCAAGACCGGTGAACTGTCCCTGGTCGACCCCGGCGCCGATCTGCCGTCGTCCTGCAAGCAGCTGAAGGTCACCGATCTCAAGCAGACCGGCCGCGAACAGGTCGGCAAGGGTCTGCCGCCCGGCTCGCTGGACCGGGCCAAGGACCAGATGCGCTCCATCGCGCAGGGTGAGCTGCTGCCGCCGTGCCCGGCGAAGACGTCGGTGCCCCAGCCCGGCGTGCTGCCGACCACCGAGCCACCGCCGCCCGGACCGGCCGCGCCGAGTACCGCCGCCGCCCCGACCTCCGAGCCCGCACCACCGGCTCCGCCGGTACCCGGCAACGGTGACGCGGGCACCGATCTCAAGACACCGACGAAGTCGGAGGCACCGGTTCCGTCGAACCCCCAGATCGCGGGGGAGAACTGCCGGGTGACGGACTGATGTCCGCGCCGGCACCGCCGTCCGCTGGGGCCTTTCCCAGTCCCCCCGGCGGCTTCGCTCCCGCGCCACCGCCGAGCACCAGACGCAATGCCGAGCTGTTGCTGCTGGCCGGCGCGGCGGTGATCACCACGGCCTCACTGTTTCTGGTGGAGGCCAGTCAGGAGCAATCGGTCACCTGGGATATCGCCAAGTACGGCCTGGCCTTTCTGGCGTTGTTCGGGGTAGCCCACCTCGCGGTGCGCCGGTTCGCGCCGTTCGCCGACCCGCTGCTGCTGCCGATCGTCGCGCTGCTCAACGGACTCGGACTGGTGTTGATCCACCGGCTCGACCTGGCCGATCGGCAGAACGCGGTCTACAACTCCTGGCCGATGCCATCCCCGGACGCCAACCAGCAGATCCTGTGGACCACGCTCGGCATGATCGTGTTCATCGGGCTGCTGATCGCGCTGCGCGACTACCGCACGCTGGCCCGCTACGGCTACACCCTCGGCCTGATCGGGCTGATCGCCCTGGCCCTGCCCGCCGTGCTGCCGAGCCGCTTCTCCGAGATCAACGGCTCCAAGAACTGGATCAAGATCACCGGATTCAGCATCCAGCCCGCGGAGTTCTCGAAGATCCTGCTGATCATCTTCTTCGCCTCGGTGCTGGTGGCCAAGCGCGATCTGTTCACCGCCGCCGGAAAGCACCTGCTCGGCATGGAGTTCCCGCGCGGGCGCGACCTCGGCCCGATCGTGGTGGTCTGGATCGTCTGCGTCGGCGTGCTCGTCTTCGAGAAGGACCTCGGCACCTCGCTGCTGATCTTCAGCACGGTGCTGGTGATGCTCTACATCGCCACCGAGCGGGTGGGCTGGTTGGTGATCGGCGGCGCGCTGCTCACCCTCGGATTCTTCTTCGCCTACCAGACCTTCGGCCA
This sequence comes from Nocardia sp. NPDC052316, assembly GCF_044547795.1. Lineage (NCBI taxonomy): Bacteria > Bacillati > Actinomycetota > Actinomycetes > Mycobacteriales > Nocardiaceae > Nocardia > Nocardia sp. NPDC052316. The sequence goes on along the minus strand of NZ_JBIUBB010000005.1, from coordinate 448,579 downwards.
CGTCAAGATCCGCACCCAGACCTGGCTGCACCCGTTCGACGACTACAACAACACCGGCTACCAGATCTCCCAGTCGCTGTTCGGGCTGGCCACCGGCGGGCTCGCGGGGACCGGCCTCGGCAGCGGACGCCCCAACCAGGTGCCCTTCGCCAAGACCGACTTCATCATCACCACGATCGGTGAGGAGCTCGGCCTGATCGGGCTCACCGCGGTGCTGGTGCTGTTCCTGGTGTTCATCGTGCGCGGCCTGCGCACCGCACTCGCCGTACGCGACAGTTTCGGCAAGTTGCTCGCCGCCGGCCTGGCGTTCACCGTCGCGATCCAGCTGTTCGTCGTGGTCGGCGGTGTCACCAAGCTGATTCCGCTGACCGGTCTGACCACACCCTTCATGTCCTACGGCGGCTCGTCGCTGCTGGCCAACTACGCGCTGCTCGCGCTGCTGATCAAGGTCTCGGACGCGGCACGCGCGCCGGCGCCGGCCCGCAAGAGCGTGCCTGCGGCCCCGATCGCGGAGGCGAACACCGAGCTGCTGCGCAAGCCCGACGCGGGCCGACCGGAAGCGGGGCCCGCCACATGAACACACCACTACGCCGGGTCGCGATCGCGGTGATGCTGATGATCGTCGCGTTGCTGCTCAACGCGACCTACGTCCAGGTGATCAAGGCCGACGACTACCGCACCGACCCGCGCAACTCACGGGTGCTGCTCGACGAGTACTCCCGCCAGCGCGGGCAGATCTCCGCGGGCGGCACCGTGCTCGCCAACTCGGTGGCCACCGAGGACCGCTACAAGTACCTGCGCACCTACCCCAGCTCCCCCGAGGCGTTCGCGCCCGTCACCGGCTTCTACTCGATGCAGTACGGCAGCAACGGGCTGGAGCGGGCCGAGGATTCGGTGCTCAACGGCTCCGACGGCCACCTGTTCGGCTCGCGGCTGGTCGACATGGTGTCCGGGCGCGATCCACGCGGCGGCAACGTGATCACCACCCTCGACCCGGCCATGCAGCAGGTGGCCTACGACCAGCTCACCAGCAAGGGCTATACCGGCTCGGTGGTGGCGATCGAGCCGAGCACCGGCCGGATCCTCACCATGGTGTCCACCCCCAGCTACGACCCGAACCAGCTGTCCGGCCACGACGGCGCCCGCGGCACCCAGACCTGGGAGGCGCTCAGCGCCGACGAGAAGCAGCCGATGCTGAACCGGGCTGTCTCACAGACCTATCCGCCCGGCTCCACCTTCAAGGTGGTGGTCACCGCGGCCGCGCTGGCGAACAACATCGCGACACCGGAGGACCAGTTCACCGCGGCGCCGAACATCACGCTGCCCGGCACCAGCACCACGCTGGAGAACTACAACGGCTCAAACTGTGGTGGCGGCCAGAGCGCCTCGCTCTACGAAGCGTTCCGGCTCTCCTGCAACACCGCGTTCGCCGAGCTCGGCGTCAAGGTGGGTGCCGCGAAACTCAAGGACCAGGCCGCCGCCTTCGGCATCGGCGAGAACCGGGGCATCCCGATCCCGGTCGCCGAGAGCACGGTCGGCACCATGCCGGACAACGCGGCGCTGGCCCAGAGCAGCATCGGACAGCGCGACGTGGCGCTGACCCCGCTGGACAACGCGGTGATCGCGGCGACGGTCGCCAACGGCGGCGTCCGGATGGAGCCGCACCTGGTCGACCAACTGCAGGGGCCCGACCTCAGTGAGTTGTCCAAGACCAAGCCGGTCTCGCTGGGCCAAGCGTTCAATGCCCAGGTAGCGTCATCGCTGACGAATCTGATGATCGCGTCGGAGGAGAACACCGGCGGTAGCAGGTCTTCCCGCTATCAGATCGCGTCCAAGACCGGCACCGCCGAGCACGGCAGCAATCCCCGCAACACCCCACCGCACGCCTGGTACATCGCCTTCGCGCCCGCGCAGAACCCGAAGATCGCCATCGCGGTGATCGTGGAGAACGGCGGCGACCGGGCACTCGGCGCGACGGGTGGCAAGGTGGCCGCGCCGATCGCACGTGCGGTCTTGGACGCCGGTCTGCGAGGGGGCTGAACGATATGGATGTGCGAGTGAAGGTACGGGGATGCTGAACAACGGTGCGATGATCGCCGACCGGTACCGGCTGCAGCGCCTGATCGCGACCGGCGGCATGGGCCAGGTCTGGGAGGCGCTGGACACCCGGCTGGATCGCCGGGTGGCGGTCAAGGTGCTCAAGTCGGAGTTCTCCGCCGACCCGACGTTCCGGCAACGGTTCCGCACCGAGGCAAGGACCACCGCCCAGCTGAACCACCCCGGCATCGCCGGAATCTACGACTACGGCGAGACCACCGACCCGCAGGGCAGTGAAACCGCCTATCTGGTTATGGAATTGGTCCAGGGTGAGCCGCTTAACACGGTGCTGAACCGGCTCGGCAGGCTCTCGGTCGGCCAGGGGCTGGACATGCTCGAGCAGACCGGTCGCGCGCTGGACGTGGCGCATCGGGCCGGCGTCGTGCACCGCGACGTGAAGCCGGGCAACATCCTGGTGACGCCGACCGGTCAGGTGAAGATCACCGACTTCGGCATCGCCAAGGCGGTCGACGCCTCGCCGGTGACCAAGACCGGCATGGTGATGGGCACCGCCCAGTACATCGCGCCGGAGCAGGCGGTCGGCGAGGACGCCACCGCCGCGAGCGATGTGTACTCCCTCGGCGTGGTCGGCTACGAGGCGCTCGCCGGGACCAGGCCGTTCAGCGGCGACGGCGCGATCACCGTCGCGATGAAGCACGTGCGCGAGACGCCGCCGCCGATGCCGGACGATCTGCCCGCGAACGTGCGTGAACTCATCGAGATCACCATGGGCAAGGATCCGAAGGGTCGCTACTCACGCGGCGGCGAGTTCGCCGACGCGGTCGCCGCGGTGCGCGCGGGCCGTCGGCCGCCGACCCCGGCCGGGGCCAACCCGTCGATGTCGATGACCGGAGCCACCCGGGTGCTGCCGCCCGGACCGACCGTCGCATTGCCTTCCACGCCATCGGATTTCGACGGCGCGACGGTGCACTACTCCACGCCCGCAGGCGCGGCACTGCACAACGCGGGCTACGCCAACGGCACCGGTGCGCCCGCGACGATGCTCAACAACGGGACCGGCGGCAATCAACTGCCGCCGGAGAACGGCAAGAAGTTCACCACCACGCAGAAGTGGATGGCCGCGCTCGGCGCGGGGGCGATGCTGCTGCTCGCGATCGTGCTCTACCTCATGTTCGGTGGGGACACCAACCCGGATTCGAAGGTCCCGCCCGCCACCACGACCACGCAGGCGCCGAAACCGCCGCCGCCCCCGGTGACCAGCACTACCACGCCCAAGCCAGTTCCGCCGCCGGTGGTGACCACGGAGCCGACCACCACCGAGCCGACCACCACCACGCCGGAACCGACGACGACCACGCCGTCGCCGACCACAACGCCGCCGAGCAGTACGAAGCCGACGACGACGACACCGGCGACGACCCTGCCCCGAATCCCCACTATCGACATACCATTTCCGGGGAACGGTGCCCGAAGTTCCGCCACCACCAGCGTGCCCAAAACCTCTTCGCAAGGACAACAATGACGACCCCGAAGAATCTCTCCTCCCGCTATGAGCTGGGCGAGATCATCGGGTTCGGCGGCATGTCCGAGGTGCACAAGGCGCGCGATCTGCGGCTGAGCCGGGACGTGGCGATCAAGGTGCTGCGGGCCGACCTGGCCCGCGACCCCACCTTCTATCTTCGGTTCAAGCGCGAGGCGCAGAACGCCGCCGCGCTGAATCATCCGGCCATCGTCGCGGTGTACGACACCGGCGAGGCCAAGGTCGACGACGGGCCGCTGCCGTACATCGTGATGGAGTACGTCGACGGCGACACGCTGCGCGACATCGTGCGCGGGCAGGGTCCGCTGCCGCCGCGGCGCGCCATGGAAGTCGTCGCGGACGTGTGTGCCGCATTGGATTTCAGCCACAAGGCCGGCATCGTGCACCGCGACATGAAGCCGGCCAACATCATGATCAACCGGGCCGGCGCGGTGAAGGTGATGGACTTCGGCATCGCCAGGGCGCTCGCCGACAGCTCCAACCCGATGACCCAGACGGCCGCGGTCATCGGTACCGCACAGTACCTTTCGCCCGAACAGGCGCGCGGCGAGACGGTGGACGCTCGTTCGGACGTTTACTCCGTCGGTTGCGTGCTGTTCGAAATCCTCACCGGTGAGCCGCCTTTCACCGGTGACTCGCCGGTCGCGGTCGCCTACCAGCACGTTCGGGAGGACCCGCGGCTGCCGTCGCATGTGCACCCGGGGGTGCCGCGCGAGTTGGACTCGGTGATCCTCAAGGCGATGAGCAAGAACCCGGCCAACCGCTACCAGAGCGCGGCCGAGATGCGGGCCGACCTGATCCGGGTGCTCGGCGGGCAGAAGCCCATCGCGCCGATGGTGATGACCGACGAGGACCGCACCACCGTCTTCGGCTCGAACGAGCCGGCACCGCGCAGCTACCGCACCGTCGAGCGCAACGACGACACCGCCGAGCAGGGTCCGCCGGAGTCGGGCGGGCCGCGCCGCTCCATCTATGTCGCCGTCGCCGCGGCCGCCGGTGTCGCCGTGCTGCTCGCCCTGTTCTGGGTGTGGGTCGGACCGGGCAGCAAACCGGAACAGGTTGCCGTGCCCGACCTTTCGGGCAAGTCCGCGCAACAGGCGGCCGACACGCTCCAGCAGGCCGGTTTCGCCGTCTCCATTCAGCAGAAGCCGGACAGCAAGGTGGCCACCGGCAACGTCATCTCCACCGCGCCGCTCGGCGGCGCGCGGGCGGACAAGGGCAGCAACGTCACCATTCAGGTATCCACCGGGCCGGCCCAGGTGCAGGTGCCGAAGCTCGACGGGATGAGCCAGCAGGAGGCCGAAGCCGCATTGCGCAACGGCAACCTACAAATGGATCCGAATGTCGTGCGTAAGCCCTCCAGCACACAGGACACCGACAAGGTCATCGGGCAGGATCCGTCTGCGGGTTCGCGGGTAGACGTGGACCGAGCCATCGTCGTCACCATCGGCACCGGCCCGGAACCGGTCCGGGTGCCGAACGTGATCGGTCAGGACATCGACGTCGCCCGGCCGAACCTGGTGGACAGCGCCGGATTCAAGATCTCGATCCAGGAGGTGCCGTCGTCGCGGCCCAAGGGCGAGGTGCTCTCGACCAGCCCCGCGGGCGGCACGACGGCGGAGAAGGGTTCGACGGTCACCGTGCAGGTGTCCAGCGATCAGATCAAGATGCCGTCGCTGGTGGGTCTCACGGTCGCGCAGGCGGTGGACAAGCTGCGCGCGGAGGGCTGGACCGGCACGCAGAGCCAGATCAGCCAGTCCCCGCAGGGCACCTTCGACACGAGCAGCGTGGGCCGGATCCTCAGCCAGCAGCCGTCCGCCAGCGGTTCCATCCCGAAGAACGGGACCGTGTCGGTGGGGGTGGGCGTCCTCGGCCCACCGTGAGGTAGCGGTATCGCCGAAACACCGACCGGTCGCTGTGCTCAGCGGCAGAATTGGGTCTGCTCCATCCGGATCAGCAGTGCTGAGCAACGAGGAGGAAGCCTTATGACTACCGCCAGGGACATCATGAAACCCGGTGCGCAGTGGATCTCCAAGGAGGAGACCGTCGGGAAGGCCGCCCGGGTGATGGCCGAACTCGGCGTCGGATCACTGGTCATCGCCGACGACAACGATCGCATGTGCGGCATCATCACCGACCGCGACATAGTCGTGAAATGCGTTGCGCAGGGCCGTTCCCCGGCCACCACGCGGGCCGAGGAACTCTGCGAGTCCACGCCGCGCTGGGTCGCCGCCGACGCCGACGTCGAGGAGGTGCTCGACGAGATGGAGAGCCATCGGGTCAAGCGGATGCCGGTGATCGACAACAAGCGGCTGGTCGGCATGATCAGCGAGGCCGACCTGGCCAGGCACCTCGACGACAACCAGCTCGGCGAGTTCGTGACCGCGGTCTACGGGCGGCCCTAGCCCCCACTCGGACGGCGTGCTGAGCACGAGGCCTCCGGCGTTCGGGTTCTGCTCGGTCGCACAACTCACGGCCGGAGGCCTCGTCCGCGGCGGGCATCCGCACGGTCCGCTTGGGCCGCGCTCGCACCGTCGCGGTATTTCGGTGTCGAAGAGCCGCAGGTGTCCGGTGATGACAACTTCACCTAACGCAGTGCGGCGCCGGTTGTTTCACCCGAACAGCTGAATTCCGCTCAGTAGTGCTGGTAATCGGATCCGGGACCGGCCATGCAGGTCACCTCACCGATCGGCACCCAGCCCGTTATATGCGGAAGGTGCACGATGTAGTAGTGCACGTTTCCTTCCTTTTTGTACAACTGATACCCGTAGGCATAGCCATCCTCTTTGATTTCGGTGAACTTACCGTCCTGCCCGCAGTGCAAAGGGGGTTTGAGCAGGCTTTGCGCTGAGGCAGTGCCGGCAGCCATGCTGCTCAACATAATGGCGGCGGCGGACGCGCCGACGAGACTCGCGGCGAGCCTCCGAAGGTTTATCATGGAAGTGTTCCAATCTGTGTTGTGAACTGTGAATTGCTGCATGCGTGCAGCTCCGGGTGTTGGGGAGTGGCAGCTCCCCAACACCAGGTTCTTCAAAGATCTTGTGTTCTATAGGATCTGACGCGTCGAGCCCGGAATCGGTTCCATCGAACTCGGAAGTTTTCTCGACAGCCGAAAATGTCAGCCATCGACGTCGGCTCACGAATCTCGTGACGCCGCAACAACGTCGAACACAGCGTGCTGAACTTTGGTCCGCCTCAGGACAGCTCCAGGTGACCGTTCATCGACATCGCCTCCGCCGCCAGCTCGGTCAGCTCGATCACCTCGACGCCGTGCTCGCGCAGCTTCTCTACGCCGACGCAGTTGGTCACGAAGGTCGCGGGCTCGCGCCAGGCCAGCACCACCCTGGGAATCCCGGCCCGCAGGATCCGGTCGGTGCACGGCGGCCTGCTCGCGGTGGCGCGCTGCGAACACGGTTCCAGCGTGGTGTAGATCGTGGCTCGAGCCAGTCGTGGGTCGTCCGCGTCGAGCTTGTCCAGCGCCGACTCCTCGGCGTGCACCTTCGCGTCGGTCTCGCGCGAGTAGCCGGTGGCGATCTCCACCTCGTCGGCCACGATCACCGCGCCGACGGAGAACGCCGTCTCGCTCGGCGGGCACCGCCACGCGAGTTCGATGGCCCGCCGCATATACCGGGTGTCGCGCTCCGCCATAGGTTCGGACTTGGGGCGGTAGCGCAAGACCGCGACGTCGCCGAACAGGGCGACATCGACCAGCCGCATGCGGCGGTGCGGGGCGCCGGGATAGCTCGCGGCGTCGAGGAATCGCGGGGCTTCGGGGTCACCCACCAACAGAGGTGCGACCGCCAACTGCAGTTCGTCGGCGAGATCGGCGGCGAGGAAGGTCGTGTGGATGCGGGTGCCGCCCTCGACCATGAGGCGGGCGACGCCGCGGCGACCGAGATCGTCCAGGAGGGCGCCGAAGTCGAGTTCGGCACCGAGCGAGACGACTTCGGCGAGACCGGACAGACGATCGGCGAGCCGTGCCGCGCCCGTCTCGGTGGTGTAGACCAGCTTGTCGCCGCCGTGGTGCCAGAACCTCAGGCCCGGATCCAGGTCACCGCTCGCCGTGACGGTGATCTTCAGTGGGTACTCCGGCTTGCCCGCCTCGACCCGTGCCGTCCTGCGCTCGGCGCTGTCGACCAGCAGCCGAGGGTTGTCGCGGCGCAGCGTTTCGGCGCCGATCAGGATCGCGTCGGAGTCGGCGCGCACCTGATCCACCCGGTCGAAATCCGCGGGGTCCGACAACCGCAGACGCTCAGGGCTCGCATCGTCGATGTATCCATCGATACTCACCGCCACCGACAGCAGCACATAGGGACGGGTCACACTCACACCTCTCGTCGCTGACCGTGTCGGCTCACTGCCTTATCTCCCGGTCGTTGACCGCAGCCGATCACCGCACGCCTCCCGGTCGCTGACCACGTCCCCGCACCGCCACACCTTCCGGTCGCAGACTGTGTCCGACTACTGCAGCACCAGCGCCGCGACCTCCGCCTCGAGCATCTCCACCAGACCCTCGGCCGGTCGCTCGCCGCAGACACCGAGCCAGTTGGCCAGCATCCGGTGCCCACCCTGGGTCAGCACCGATTCGGGGTGGAACTGCACGCCGTGGATCGGCAGGGTGTGATGCCGCATGGCCATCACGATGCCGGATTCGGTGCGTCCGAGTACCTCGAGTTCGTCGGGCAGCGTGTCCTCCAAGACCGTGAGCGAGTGGTAGCGCGTCGCGGTGAACGGGTCGGGCAGGCCGGCCAGCACGCCGGCGCCGAGATGGAAGACCGAGCTGGTCTTGCCGTGCAGCAGTTCGGGCGCGCGGGTCACCGTCGCGCCGAAGGCTTCGCCGATGGCCTGATGGCCGAGGCACACGCCGAGCAGCGGCACGGCCTGCCGGGCGCAGGCCCGCACCAGGTCGATACTGGCGCCCGCGCGATCGGGCGAACCGGGCCCCGGGCTGATCAAGATGCCGTCGAATTCGGCAACGACGGCGTCGACATCGGCCAGGTTCTGGTCGTCGTTGCGCCACACCACGGCCTCGGCACCCAGCTGCCCGAGGTACTGGACCAGGTTGAAGACGAAGCTGTCGTAATTGTCGACGACCAGAACACGCATGATCCGAGATTACGTCCCCGCACGGCACCGCGTCGCATCCATTACCAGTTGGGATAGCCTAGAGACACACCGGAGGGCGCCAGAGCCTCGTCCACCGTGGCGAGCGAGCTCCGCACAACCACCCGCGCCTGCCCCGCCGGTACCGACCTGCACGCCGAATACGAGGACGTCATGCCCAAGTCGAAGGTCCGGAAGAAGACCGACTACACGATCAACCCTGCCAGCCGGACGCCGGTGAAGGTGAAAGCCGGACCGTCGCCGGTCTGGTACGTCACCATCATGCTCGGTTTCATGCTGGCCGGGCTGGTGTGGCTGCTCGTCTATTACCTCGCCGCCGATCACATCAGCTGGATGAGTGACCTGAACGCGTGGAACTTCCTGATCGGATTCGGCCTCATGGTCGTCGGTCTGATCATGACCATGCGGTGGCGCTGACACCACATCTGGGCTGTTCCAGGCGGCGCGGACACCACATCTAGATTACAGACGTGTCATTCATGCACACCTGTGGATGAACCTGTGGACAACTCGAGGAGTGCTTGGGGAAAGTGACCCGTGACACCTGATTCTCCCGATCCACAGCCCCGCGAGGCCACGCCTCGGCTCGCCTGGACCACGCCGACACCGGCCCTCGTCGCGGTGACCGGTGGCGGCGTCGTGCTGGCCGTCGCGGCGATCCTCGCCAACGACGCCGCGAGCCGCCTACTCATCGGGCTGGCCGCAGCCGGTCTCCTGGTGCTGGCCGGGCTGGGCTTTCGGCAGCGACCACGGCTGACCGCCGTCCCGGGCGCCGAGCCGCGACTGGTCGTGCGCACGCTGCTCGGCGCCGACGAATACACCCGCGACCAGATCATCCGCGCCAGGGTGGTCGACTATCGCCGGCTCGGCCGCAAGATGCCGATGCTGGAGATCGACGTCGACCGCGACGGCACCGAGCGACTGCTGATCTTCGGCCGCTGGGATCTGGGTGCCCGCCCCGACGACGTCTACGACACCGTGGTCCGCACCCTCCGGTTGTCCGGCGAGACCACCCGCTGAACCGCCGCACGTCGCAGCGACGCCGTTGGTGGCTCGGCCGCGCGGTGTAGCTTTCCCGTGTTTCACGTGGAGCCAGCCCCCGAATGCCGGGTCAGGTCAGCGACATAGCGGTAGCGCCGATCACCCCGAATGACACCAGCGCGAGGAGCGCAACCGCGATCCAGCCGACGAGACGTGCGGTCTCTTGCGATTTCACGCGCAGCCAGCCCGGCAGGAACAGAATGCCCAGCGTCGCGAGCGTGCCCGCGGCCAGGCCGCCGAGATGCCCCCACAGCGAGATGCCCGGCAACGAGAAGCTGATGAAAACGTTGATGCCGATCAGGATCAGCATCTGATTCGGGTTCTGCCGCAGCCGGATCAGGATGACGGTGATCGCTCCGAACAGGCCGTAGACCGCGCCCGACGCGCCCGCGGTGAAACTGTCCTGCGCGAACACCATGACGGCGGCGGAACCACCGAGCAGCGACACCAGATAGACCGCGAGATAACGCAGCCGTCCGAGTACCAGCTCGCCGTCCCGGCCGATCACATACAGCGCGAACATGTTGAGCAGCAGATGGATCGGGCCGTAGTGCAGGAAGCCGGAGCCGATCACCCGCCACCACTCGCCTGCGGCCACCGCGGGCGGATAGAGCATCCAGTCGATGAACAACGCCGAGGTCCGGTTCGCCGTCAGGCTCTGCGCCTGCACCGCGGTGATCGCGTAGATCGCCACGTTGATCGCGATCAACGCGTAGGTCACGTAGGGCAGCGACGCCCTGGCCACCGGTGCGCCTGCGACGGTACGCACCGGTGCCACGTCACGCTGCCCCTGCCGCAGGCAGTCGACACAGTGCTGGCCGACGGCGGCGGGGCGCAGGCATTCCGGGCAGGAGGGCCGTCCACAGCGCGTGCACGCCAGGCCGGTCGGACGATTGGGATGGCGAACGCACGTCGGCGCAGGCGGCTGGGCGGTCATAGGCTCATTCGATCGTGATCTTGGTGATTTCGACGGGTTCCAGGGGGCGGTCGTTGCGATCGGTCGGTGTCTTGGCGATGGCGTCGACGACTTTGCGCGACTCCGGATCGACTACCTCGCCGAAGATGCTGTGCTTGCGGTTGAGGTGCGGCTGCGGCCCGACGGTGATGAAGAACTGCGACCCGTTGGTCGCCGGTCCGGCATTGGCCATGGCCAGCAGGTAGCCGCGGTCGAAGCGCAGTTCCGGGTGGAACTCGTCGCCGAACTCGTAGCCTGGTCCGCCGCGCCCGGTGCCGGTGGGGTCGCCGCCCTGAATCATGAACCCGTCCATCACCCGGTGGAACACGGCGCCGTCGTAGAACGGGCCGGAGCTGCCGCCGCTCGCGTTCGCGGTGGTGTACGGCGCCGAGCCGTCGGCGAGCCCGATGAAGTTGCGGACCGTCTTGGGGGCGTGGTTACCGAAGAGCGAGATCTTGATGTCGCCGCGATTCGTGTGGAGCGTCGCCACAGCGGTCTGATTCGGTGAGGTCACGCCGCAATGCTACGGTCCCGCCGCTCAGGAACCGCAGCGCACCGGCGGGTGCCACCCGTGTCGGGTCGCGTCGGTCACCGAGTTCCGGTGCGCCCGGCGAAGATACCCGCGACGCAACGGTCGTCGTCCGCGCCGCCGCGTCGGCCCATTGCCCGAACCGACGGGTGGTGGTCACGGTGCACCCGGGCGGGCCGCTGAGCTGGAGCTACTGCATGAACGGCGCGGTTGTGCCAGCATGGGCCAATGACCATGGGGCCCCTACATGTATCCGCACGTACTCGTAACCGGCTCATTGTCGCGGCGGCCGTCACGCTGGCCGGTGGCGTGGCCTGGCTGGTACGCAGCAAGCGGCCGCAGCCGCCCGCGCCCGCCCCGGCGCCCCCGCGCATCGGCTACTCCCGCAACGGCTCCGCGCCGACCCCGGTAGCCGGAGCAGGCGCGGAGAACGGCCGCTAGCGGTTCAGCGACTGACGGTCTTCTTGTACTGCCGGACCGCTAGCGGTACGAAGACCGCCATGATCACCACCACCCAGATCAGCGTGGTCACCTCCGGGTTGCGCAGCGACCACGCGGTGGGCGGCGGCGCCACCGCACTGGTGTTGCCGAAAAGATCGCGGGTCGCCTGAGTGAGCGCGGAGACGGGATTCCACTCGGCGATCACCCGCAGCACCGTCGGCAGCTTGTCGCTCGGCACGAAGGTGTTGCCGATGAAGGTCAGCGGGAACACCACGATGAAACTGGCGTTGTTGAACACCTCCGGTGCCCGCACCAGCAGCCCGACGTAGGCCATGATCCAGGACACCGCGTAGGCGAACAGCAACAGCAGCAGGAACGCCAGCACCGCGTCCAGGAACGACCCGCGGATCCGCCAGCCGATCGCCAGACCGGTCAGCGACATCACCGTCAGGCTGACCACGTTGATCACCACGTCGCTGAGCGTGCGCCCGATCAGTACGGCCGACGGGGCCATCGGCAGCGAACGGAATCGGTCGATGATGCCCTTCTGCATGTCCTCGGCCAGCGCCGCCCCGGTGAACGACGCGCCGAACACCACGGTCTGCGCGAAGATGCCGCCGATCATGAACTCCCGGTAACTCACCCCGGGGATCTCGATCGCCGAGCCGAAGATGTAGGCGAACAACAGCACGAACATGATCGGCGAGAGCGTCGAGAAGATCAGCACGTCGGGCACACGCCTGATCTTGATGACGCCGCGCTTGGCGATGGTGAGGCTGTCGCTCACCACCATCGACAGTTTGTCGCCGAGCGAGAGCCGCTCGTGCGCCGGAGCCATCGTGGTCATCGGGTCGTTCCTTCCACTGCGGCCTGCCGCTCTGTGGCGGCGCGGCCGTTGTCGTTGGTCAGTTCCTCGGCCTCGTGCCCGGTGAGGGTCAGGAACACATCGTCGAGTGAGGGCCTGCGCAGGCCGACGTCGTTGATCCGCACATCGTGTTCGGCGAGCTGGCCGATCGCCGTGACCAGCGCCTGTGATCCGTCGGCCACCGGGACGGTGAGCCTGCGCAGCCCGGGCTCGACGTGAATCTCGCCGTCGGCCAGGCCTTTCAGCGCCTGCATCGCGGTACCGAGGTTGTCGGCGTGGTCCACGGTGAGCTCGATCCGGTCGCCGCCAACCAGGGTTTTGAGCTCGTCGGCGGTGCCGCGGGCGATGACCTTGCCGTGGTCGATCACCGCGATGGCGTCGGCCAGCCGGTCGGCCTCGTCCATGTACTGGGTGGTGAGCAGCAGCGTGGTGCCGCCGGCCACCAACTCCTCGATGACGTCCCAGAGCGCGAGCCTTGCGCGGGGGTCCAGGCCGGTGGTCGGCTCGTCGAGGAACAGCACCGGTGGGTTCGCCACCAGCGCACCCGCCAGATCGAGGCGCCTGCGCATACCGCCGGAGTACGTTTTCACCGGCCGGTCGGCGGCGTCGCTGAGCCGGAACCGCTCGAGCAGTTCGCGGGCGCGCTCCTTACTGCGCTGCACCCCCATGTGATACAGCCGCCCCACCATTTCCAAATTCTCGAAGCCGGTGAGATATTCGTCCACCGCGGCGTATTGGCCGGACGCGCCGATGCGGGAGCGCAGGGTCCGCGGCTCGCGCAACACATCGATGCCCGCGACGGTCGCCCGCCCGGCGTCCGGCACGAGCAGGGTGGTGAGCACCCGGACCGTGGTGGTCTTACCTGCGCCGTTGGGTCCGAGTAGCGCGGTGACGGTCCCCGCCGGGACCGAGAGGTCGAGTCCATCGAGGGCGACCAGATCGCCATATCGTTTGACCAGACCCTCGGCGACTATTGCGTCGGGCATGATTCTCCTGAGTTCGTGAGTTTTCGTGGGATGTATTTGCACGACGCCAGTGGTCTGGTGCCGACCGAATTCGCTGGGCCGGGGAAATGGCCGATACCCGAGCCAGTATTGCGCCACCCACCGACAATTTCATCCGATTTGCGCCGGTTTTCGATCTTGAAATGACGGAAGCCCGCGACCACCGGGCATCCGCGGTTGCCGAGGTTGCCCTCAGGGCGCGCCGAGGCGCGGCCATGGCGCGCGAAGTGATGCGTAATCGCTCGATCCTTCTGTTGGCGGGCGGCGAAGTCTTCTCTCTACAAAGTACAGAGTTTATGCCGGGTTGCCCACCCCCGATTCGGCCTGGACGTCCCTCCCACAGACGAAGGCCGCACCTCGATCCAGGCGGTGCTCGGGGGTGCCGGATCGAAGTGCGACCGGTTCGATACTCCCGCGCGCGGCCCTCCGAGTCGTGCGTAGCGGACTACCCGAATCATCGCCGCGCGGTACTCGTGCACCGGGGCGCGCCCACGCGAAAGCGCCCGGGCCCCTTGCTCGCTCGGACCATTCGATCGGCCGGAACCCGCTGAACACGAACACATGTTCGCACCGGGGTACGACAGGTTCCGGCAGACGAATACCGACGCACATCGGCGTCGGCCGCCCACCCGAGCCGAATCGTCCTCGAGGGACAGCGATTCTCCACACACAGCGACCGGTCGGCTTGTTTTATCCAGCTCCGACAGCCCCGGGTCGGAGCGCGAAACGAGCGACGATCAGCCTGCGCAACAGTGGTTTTGGCAAACACCAGGCCACCGCCGAACAGTGGCCCCCCGAAGCGCCCCACCTACCCGAAACGGTCACGAACTAGCAGAAAGTAAGCCGACCCAAAAAATCTTCAAAAAGTGGCACTCCCCACGCGCACACAATCGGGAATCATCGCGTAGGATCATTCAAGTCGGCCCCTCCCCCCCGGGCCGACCTTACGCGGGCCTCGGCTAACTCCCCCCCTTCGCCGAGGCCCGCTCCCCATTTCCGGACCAGGTCAGACGACCCGATTCTCGCCGGGTAGCACCGATCGCCAGGCCGTAGCCAGACGCTGATCACGCACCCGCCCGGCGACCCCGAGCAGCGGCCGATCGCGTTCCCACCGCTGTCCGATCACCGAATCCACGGACGCCCACAGCGAATCCAGCTCCGCCAGCAACCGCTCGACGGACTCGAATATGCCGCCGAGCGCGATGTGCACGCCCGGCGAACTCGGCGCATCGAGGTCGAGCCCACGGACCGCCGCAGCCAGGGTGAGCAGTCGCTCCAGCACGGCGCGCGGCCAGCCCGCTTCGCGCGCCACCCGCACCAACCAGCCGAGCGCCGCGGCCAGCACATGGATGTCTTCGATCGTGCGAAACGGCTTGAGGTAATCCAGGTACCCGTCACCCGGTAGTACCTCTGCCGCAACATCTGTCAGCGTGACCATGGCATGCGGGATTTCCGGGGCAAACGGAGTCTCGGGCAGATTCGTCACGTGCACCCCGGTCGCCCGGGCATCGACCACGGTAGCGCGCAACCGATTTCGGCCGTCCTCGCCCGCGCCCACGCTGGCGATCACCACCAACCGCTGTGCCAGCATGCCCAGCGTGGCAAAGGTTTTGGTGCCGTTGAGCCGGAACTCGCCGCGATCTTCGGTCAGCATGGTCCGGATCGCCGCGGGATGCCCGCCGTCCGCCTCGGTCGCACACAACGCGACCAGTTCGTCAGCGGGCAGATCGGGGATCAGCGTGCGCACCGCCTCCTGATACCCGGACAGGAACGCGAAACCGAGCCGGTCGGCCCCGAATCCGCCCGAGAGGGCGACATCGACCGGCTTGCCGAATCGATTCGCGGCCACCCGATGTCGTGTCCACGCCGCGCCGACATCGTCGAGCGGCGTCGCGGCGAGCGGTTCGGTCAGCAGGAAATCGAGCACGGAGTCCACCCGTGCACGGTAACCGGCGATGCGACCGGGAGCAGTTCGGTCACCCGGCGGCGCGTGCCGCCTCGGGCCGCGCCTGCCAGATCCGGCTGCGCAGATCGCGGCCTCGGATCACCTGCATCCGCCAGGGGTCCAGCCGCAGGATCTGCAATGTCGGGTCCTGTGGCGAGTGCCAGAACTGGCCGAGGTCGTATCCGGCGCCCGGCGGGCTGGTCTGCCGATACAGCTGCCACACCCGCTCCCTGATCTCGGGCGCGTCGACCCACTCGGCCGTCGCGTCCACCGCCACCGAATTGTTGCCCGGTGCCCAGTAAGAGAAGTTCACATGGGGATTGGCGGCGATGTGTGCCGCTTTGACCGGGGTCTTGTAGGTGGCCAGCCAGCCGAGCGGAGTGCCGCCCGCGTGCTCCCAGACCGGAATGAGCACCCGCGTCCTCGGCCGGTGCTGCTTGTCCACGGTCACCATGGTGGCGTAGCCGATCTGCCCGACGTAAGCGTCGAACTCCATCTCGATGTCGGCGAAGGCCGTCACCTTGCTCGTCATGCTGCCATTCCTTTCGTGCGACCGGTCACAACGGACCGGCCACTCAGCGACGTACGCACGCTCCGCCCACCTCGCTGCCGAGCCGATCCGGTCGGTTACTTATAGTAACTGACAGCATCATGCGTCACCTGGGCTGAACAGGAAAGACGGCACTTTGAAGTCACTTGGTTACTCCACGGATACCGGCGACCCGATCGACCCGCCCATCGAACGAACCGCTGATTCGATGCTGGTGACCATCCGGCAACCTACGGCGCTGCGCATGCGCGTTCGGCCGACGAGCGGTAACACTGAGGAGAACCATCCGCCCCGAAGGGAGCCCGACCTGTGCCGAAACCGGACGAAGCGCGCAAGAGGGCACTGTTCGACAACGAGGCGCGACTGTCCTGGGTCCTGGCCGCGCTGGCCGGATTGATCGGCGCGGCGGCGTTCATGCATACCGCTGGCTACTTCGTCACGTTCATGACCGGCAATACCGAGCGCGCCATCCTCGGCCACTTCAACGATCAGAAGGACACGGCGGCCGCGGCGGCGGGACTGCTCGCGTCGTTCGTTTCCGGCGTCGTGGTCGCCTCCTGGTGCCGCAGACACTACTGGTCCGGGCATCCACACGGGCCGACCCTGCTGACCACCTTCAGCTTGGCCACCGCGTCGATCATCGACATCGTCCGATTCCAGAACCCGGAGACCGCCGATATCGACTTCGTGCCGATCCTGTTCGTCGCGTTCGGCGTCGGCGCGCTGAACACCTCGTTCGTGAAGGACGGCGAGGTGTCGGTGCCGCTGAGCTACGTCACCGGGACCTTGGTCAAGCTGGCACAGGGCATCGAACGCCATATCAGCGGCGGCGACTACGCCGATTGGCTCGGCTACTTCCTGCTCTATCTGAGTTTCGCGCTCGGCGCCCTGCTCGGTGGCCTGTTGAGCATGCTGGTCGCCGGCTGGGCGATGCTGATCACCGCGACCGTTGTCTGTCTGATCGTGACCGGCTACACCTACCTGCACCTCGATCGGCACGGACCGCTGTCGGGCCGCTGACTCCTGTGCACTCGTCGGTCGGTCCGGTTACGGTTGCCGCGTGGAGGAGAAATTCGGGGTCGACGCCGATCAGTTCGCGGCGCTCGTCCTGCAGCAACTGACCGAGGCCGGCCAGCACGACGCGAAGTACGATCCGGACGAGTTCACGATCACCGTCGGCGACCTGGAGATGTACCTGGGCAATGTCTTTCGGGAGGCCGCCCACCTGCCTGCCGACGACCGGGACGCTCGGATAGCCCGGTACATCGCGGGTATGCAGGACGCGGACGCGCCGGAGACCTGGGCCGAGTGCCGCGCCTTGCTGCGACCGATCCTGCGCCCCAACGGCTTCGGGCTCAACACCCCGACCAAGGAGATGCTGCCGATCGCCCGCCCCGTGCTCCCGTTCCTCGACGAACTGGTCGCGATCGACAAGCCCCATTCCCGCTCGATCGTCTCCGGTGCGACGCTGGAACGCTGGGGTGTTACCGCCGACGAGGTCTTCGCCGCCGCGCGCGAAAACCTCACGGCCCTGGTCGGTTCCCACGGCTTCACCGAAGCGGGCCTGCTGCATTTCGCCGACAACGGCGACGGCTACTGCACCTCCTGGCCGCTGATCCCCGGCTGGCTCGCCGGCTCCGGCGACGGCACCCACCGCCCCATCGCCTTCATGCCCGACGTCGACACCTTGCTCATCGCCCCCGACGACGGCGACCTCACCTCCCTGTTCAAGCACGTCGAGCAGCAGTACCGCGCCGCCGTCCGCCCCGTCTCCCCGCAGGGTTACACCGTCGATGACGACGGCACCGTCATCCCGCTCGACCAGGTGCCCGACCACCGTCACCACGCCCTCGCCCTGCGCGCCCGATGCGGTTTGGCCATCACCGAATACGACGCCCAAACCGAGGCCCTGAAAACCGCGATGGACCGCGACTTCGTCTACCCCCACCACGACGACCTCGACCCAGCCTTCGTCGCCTCGGTCCTCTACGTAGCCTCCGACGAAGGCCCGCACACCGTGACCGTCTGGGGCGAAGACGTCGAATACCTACTCCCCGAAGCCGACCGCATCCTCTTCTGCACCGAAGAAAACGGCGAGATGCAGACCCTCTTCGAGGTCCCCTTCGCCGCCGCAGCCGAAATCACCGGTCTGACACCAATTCCCGGCATGTCCCCCCGCCGCTACGAAATCCGCCACTGGCCGAACCCCGAAACCCTCGCCCGCCTGGAGGCCGCCGCAGTACCGCACTGAGCTCCGAACGCGGGCGGCACGTAACCGCGTGCCGCCCTGAAAGGTTCAGTAACAGGTAGGGGCCCAGCGGAAAACGGTCGCCTGCCAAATGGCTCGAGACTGCCGCCTACATACCGGCTTCATTCTCGTGAAACAAAGAACCGCCCAGCACCACAGCCGTGTCGCTGAATACAAGCGACCTAAGCGTCAGCAAGGCAAGGAAGCTATCTCAGGTACGCGACCACACGAAGGGGTCCGGGGCGGAGCCCCGAAAACACCAAGCCAGCACACAACCCCGAAAAGGCGCACCTGAGAAGGGGGGTCCGGGGGGCGAAGCCCCGCCGGGCGGGGCGTGGGGGGGGGGGCCCCCCCCCCCCCCCCCCCCCCCCCCCCCCCCCCCCCCCCGCCCGGGGGGGGGGGGGGGGGGGGGCCCCCCCCCCCCCCCGCGGGGCGTGGGGGCTCCGCCCCCACAAAACACGCGGAACAGAAAAGGCCCACGCCCTCCGTGGGCATGGGCCTGGTATCTGTGGAGCCTAGGGGAATCGAACCCCTAACCCCTGCCTTGCAAAGGCAGTGCTCTGCCAATTGAGCTAAGGCCCCGAGTCAGCGGGTGGTGACTTCGTGCCACAGGTCGGCGTCGGTGCGCTGGCGCAGCTTGGAGATGCCGATGAGAACCGCGACCACGGCGCCTACCGTGACAAGAAACTTCATGGTTCCCACCCTACTGTGATGTTCGGGAGTGGGCCTAGGAGGACTTGAACCTCCGACCTCTTCGTTATCAGCGAAGCGCTCTAACCGCCTGAGCTATAGGCCCGTATGACTCTTGTGTTCTTCCACCTGAGCCGAGGCTAGAGATTACCCGACTTGCCCGTGAACGACCAAAACGGCTGGTAGCAGGGGTGCAGATCAATGAAAACGGCCGGTGCCGTCCCGGGTGGGGGACGGCACCGGCCGCTGGGTGTTCGACATGCTAGTCGGGATCGGCGAGCGTCACCTGGATGCCGCCGACCAGATCACAGCACTGGT
This sequence comes from Nocardia sp. NPDC052316, assembly GCF_044547795.1. Lineage (NCBI taxonomy): Bacteria > Bacillati > Actinomycetota > Actinomycetes > Mycobacteriales > Nocardiaceae > Nocardia > Nocardia sp. NPDC052316. Next base: position 429,271 of record NZ_JBIUBB010000005.1, on the reverse strand, counting down.
TGTAGATGAACGTGCCGACGGTGCCGAGCGCGGTGAACAGCACCACGTTGATCAGCCCGATGACGCCCGCGTAGCCGAAGACCGTGCCCGCGTCGATGAGCCCGACCGACCCGCTGTCCTGGGAAACCATGTCGGTGAAGGTGTTGTTCAACCGTTCCCAGACGCCCATGCCCTCGAGCACGATGTACAGCAGGCCGACCGCGAGCATCCACACGAAGAACATGGCCACGCTGATCACCAGCGAGATCTTCAGGGTGGACCAGGGGTCGATGCGGCGGATCTGCACGGTGGCCCGCAGCGGCTCGCCGGTGGCGACGGCCGCGGCGACCGCGACCGGCACCGCGGGTGAGATGGGCGGCTGCTGCCCGGTGTGGTGTTCGGCCGACGGCGGCAGCGGGTGCCTGATCTCGGACAGGTCCGGCATGTCCTTGATCAGCTCGGGGCGCGCGATGCTGCGGGTCGGTCCGTCGATGCCGACGGACTTCACCATCGCCGCTTCCTTGCGGGCCGCCTTGGCGGCGAGGTCGGCGGTGGTGCGCGCGTTGGTGACACCGCCGCCGAGACCGCCGCCGCCCGAACCGCTTTGGCCCCCTGAGCCGCTCGGCCGTCCGGTGACCGGCGCCTGGCCCGGCCGGTACAGGTTGGACTGTGGTTCCCGCTGCGGCAGCTGCGCCCAGCCGTCCTGGAACGGCGATTGGCCACCGCCGTTGCCACCGGACTGATCCCCCGACTCGGGCGCACCGGGCTCTGAGTTGTTCATGCGGACAGTCTGATCGAACGGATCTTGGCCGCCGTGACCGGGAGCCTGCTCCGCCCCCGATTGCTTGCCCGCGAAATCGCCTTGCTGGTCCTGCTTTTCGCGTTGCTGTCCGCCCTGCGGCCCGCCGGATCGGTCGCCACCTTGCTGGCCACCGCCCTGCGGGCCGCCGTGCTGGGGCTGGCTGCCGTGTTGCTGCCCGCCCTGCTGGCCAGCGGCGGACTGCCCACCACCCGGTTGGCCACCGTTCGGCTGGCCGCCACCCGGCTGCCCGCCACCCGGTTGGCCGTTCTCGGCCGACGAGTTCGGCCGGGGGATCGGCCGCGGCGGAATCGGTGACGGTGCGATCCGCTCGGTCACACCGTTCGTCGGGTGCCGCTCGTCATTCGGCTGATTCGGAGTGGTCAATGGGAATCCTTAGATCCGTTCGTTGCCGCCGCTGTTGGGTTACTACTCAGAGGAACCGGTGTCGCTGTTCTCGCCGGCGAGCAGATCGGGATCGGGCTCATCGGCATTGCGCGCGATAGCAAGCAACGTATCGCCCTCACCGAGGTTCATCAATCGCACGCCCTTGGTCTGTCGTCCAGCCTTGCGAACCTGCTTGGCCACCGTCCGGATGACACCACCACCGGACGTGATCGCATACAACTCATCCTCGTCCTCGACGATGAGTGCACCGACCAGGGTGCCACGCTTGGGGTCGTACTGGATGGTCAATACGCCTTTACCACCCCGACCCTGCGCCGTGTACTCCTCGATCGCAGTCCGCTTAGCGTAACCGCCCGCGGTGGCCACCAGCAGATATGTATCCGGCCGCACAACGTTGAGCGACAAGAGTTCATCCGAGGCGTTGAACCGCATGCCCTGCACACCGGAGGTCGCGCGGCCCATCGGACGCAGCGCCTCGTCGGTCGCGGAGAACCGGATGGACTGGCCGAGCGCCGAGACCAGCAGCAGGTCGTCGTCGGAGGAGCACAGCACGGCGCCGACCAGTTCGTCCTCGTCGCGCAGGTTCACCGCGACGATGCCGCCGGTGCGGTTGGAGTCGAAATCGGTCAGCTTCGACTTCTTCACCAGGCCGTTCTTGGTGGCGAGCACCAGGTACGGCGAGTCCTCGTAGGACTTGAGCTGGATGATCTGGGCGATCTTCTCGTCCGGCTGGAAGGCGAGCAGGTTCGCCACGTGCTGGCCGCGTGCGGTGCGGCTGGCCTCCGGCAGCTCATAGGCCTTGGCGCGGTAGACCCGGCCCTTGTTCGTGAAGAACAGCAGCCAGTCGTGCGTCGAGGAGATGAAGAAGTGCTTGACCAGGTCGTCCTGCTTCAGCCCGGCGCCCTGTACGCCCTTGCCGCCGCGCTTCTGGCTGCGGTAGAGGTCGGTCTTGGTGCGCTTGGCGTAGCCGGTCTCGGTGATCGTGACGACCACGTCCTCGCGGGCGATCAGGTCCTCGTCGGCCACGTCACCGTCTGCGGCGATGATCCTGGTGCGCCGGTCGTCGCCGTACTTCTCGACGATCTCGGCCAGCTCGTCGCGCACGATGGCGCGCTGGCGCTCCGGCTTGGCGAGAATGTCCTTCAGGTCGGCGATCTCGAGTTCGATCTTGGCCAACTCGTCGATGATCTTCTGCCGCTCCAACGCCGAGAGGCGGCGCAGCTGCATGTCGAGGATCGCGGTGGCCTGGATCTCGTCGATGTCCAACATCTGCATCAGGCCGGTGCGCGCGGTGTCGGTGTTGGCCGAACGCCGGATCAACGCGATGACCTCATCGAGCGCGTCGAGCGCCTTGACCAGGCCGCGCAGGATGTGGGCCCGCTCCTCGGCCTTGCGCAGCAAGTACTTGGTGCGCCGGACGATGACGTCCAACTGGTGCTTGACGTAGTACCGGATCATCTGGTCCAGGCGCAGCGTGCGCGGCACACCGTCGACGATGGACAGCATGTTGCAGCCGAAGCTGGTCTGCAGCTGGGTGTGCTTGTACAGGTTGTTCAGCACGACCTTGGCGACGGCGTCCCGCTTGACGGTGACGACGATCCGCATGCCAGCGCGGTCCGAGGACTCGTCGTGGATGTCGGAGATGCCCGCGATCTTGCCGTCGCGCACCTGCTCGGCGATCGAGTTGATGAAGTTGTCGGTGTTGACCTGGTACGGCAGCTCGGTGATGACGAGGGTGGTGCGACCCTTGTTGTCCTCCTCGATCTCGACCACACCGCGCATCCGGACCGAGCCGCGGCCGGTGGTGTAGGCATCGTGGATGCCCTGGCTGCCGACGATCAGACCGTAGGTCGGGAAGTCCGGGCCCTTGACCCGCTCCATGCAGGCGGCCAGGGTGGACTCTTCGTCGGCATCGTAATTGTCCAGCGCCCAGTAGATCGCCTCGGCCAGCTCGCGCAGGTTGTGCGGCGGAATGTTGGTCGCCATGCCGACCGCGATGCCGTTGCTGCCGTTCATCAGCAGCGCGGGCACCCGGCTGGGCAGCACGGTCGGCTCCTGCGAGCGACCGTCGTAGTTCGGGATGAAATCGACCGTCTCGTGGTCGATCTCGCGCAGCATCTCCATCGCGAGCGGGGTCAGCCTGCACTCGGTGTATCGCATGGCGGCCGCGCCGTCGTTGCCGCGGGAACCGAAGTTGCCCTGGCCGTCGACCAGCGGGTAGCGCAGCGACCACGGCTGAGCCATGCGCACCAGGGTGTCGTAGATCGAGCTGTCACCGTGCGGGTGGTAGTTACCCATGGTCTCGGCGACCGGGCGCGCGGACTTCACATAGCCGCGGTCGGGCCGATACCCGTTGTCGTACATGGCGTACAGCACGCGCCGGTGCACCGGCTTGAGGCCGTCGCGCACCTCGGGCAGCGCGCGGCCGACGATCACGCTCATCGCGTAATCGATGTAGCTGTTCTGCATTTCCTGCTGGATGTCGACCGGATCGATCCGGTCGCCGCCGGTGCCTCCGTACGGAGGCAGCGTCGTGTCGGTCATGAAGTCTCCTTAGCGGGCCTGGTGCGGTTGCGGTGACGGGGCACGCGCACCGGCTTATACGTCGAGGAAGCGAACGTCCTTGGCATTACGGGTGATGAAGCTGCGGCGGGCCTCTACGTCCTCACCCATCAGCACGCTGAACAGCTCGTCAGCCGCGGCGGCGTCGTCCAGGGTGACCAGCTTGAGCACGCGCACCGACGGGTCCATGGTGGTCTCCCACAGTTCCTTGGCGTTCATTTCGCCGAGACCCTTGTAGCGCTGGACGCCGTCTTCCTTGTTGATCTTCTTGCCCGCCGCGAGGCCGGCTTCGAGCAGACCGTCGCGTTCGCGGTCGGAGTAGGCGAACTCCGGATCGCTGCGCTGCCACTTGAGCTTGTACAGCGGCGGCTGCGCCAGATACACATGCCCCTGCTCGACCAGCGGACGCATGAACCGGAACAACAACGTCAACAGCAACGTCGCGATGTGCTGACCGTCGACGTCGGCGTCGGCCATCAACACGATCTTGTGATAGCGCAACTTGGCGATATCGAACTCGTCATGGATACCGGTACCGAAGGCAGTGATGATCGACTGGACTTCGTTGTTCTTCAACACCCGATCGATACGGGCCTTCTCGACATTGATGATCTTTCCGCGCAACGGCAGGATCGCCTGATACATCGAGTCACGCCCGGACTTGGCCGAACCACCGGCGGAGTCACCCTCGACGATGTAGATCTCGGACTTGCTCGGATCCTTGGACCGGCAATCGGCCAGCTTGCCCGGCAGACCACCCAGGTCGGTTGCGCTCTTGCGGCGCACCAACTCCCGGGCCTTACGGGCGGCGACCCGCGCCTGCGCCGACGAGACCGCTTTGTTCACAATGGTCTTCGCGTCGGCCGGGTTGGCTTCGAACCAGTGCGAAAGGTGCTCGTTGCACGCCTTCTGCACGAACGACTTGACCTCGGTGTTGCCGAGCTTGGTCTTGGTCTGGCCTTCGAACTGCGGTTCGGAGACCTTCACACTCACGATGGCGGCCAAGCCCTCGCGGATGTCGTCACCGGTGAGGTTGCCGTCTTTCTCCTTGAGCAGCTTCTTGTCTTTGGCGTACTTGTTGACCACCGTGGTCAGCGCCGCACGGAAGCCTTCCTCGTGGGTACCACCCTCGTGGGTGTTGATGGTGTTGGCGAAGGTGTGCACCGACTCGGAGTAGCCCGAGTTCCACTGCATGGCGACCTCGAGCTCGTGGCCGGTGCCCTTGCCGGTGAACCCGACGACGGAGTTGTGGATCGGCTGCTTGGTCCGGTTGATGTGGCGGACGAAGTCCTCCAGGCCCCCCGGGTAGTGGTAGATACGCTGCTTCACCTTGTGTTCGACTGGCGCGCCGGCGTCTTCGGCCTCCGCGTGCTTCGGCGCGTCGGCCGTCTCGCTGACCACCTCGTCGGTGACCTCGGCGTCGGTGACGCGCTCGTCGGTCAGGGTGATGGTCAGTCCCTTGTTCAAGAACGCCATCTCCTGCAGCCTGCGGGCCACGGTCTCGAAGTTGTAGGTGGTCGTCTCGAAAATGTTCGGATCGGCCCAGAACCGGATCGTGGTGCCGGTCTTCTTGGACGGATCGCCCTGGAGCAGCTTGCCGGGAACCGAATCCTTGTAGGTCTGGGTCCAGTGGTATCCGTCGCGGTGGATCTCCGCCTCCAACTGGGAGGACAGCGCGTTCACCACGGAGATACCGACGCCGTGCAGACCACCGGACACCGCGTAGGAGTCGGAGTCGAACTTGCCGCCCGCGTGCAGCTGCGTCATGACCACCTCGATGGTCGGGACACCCTGCGCGTGCATGGCCACCGGAATGCCGCGTCCGTCGTCGACCACCTCGACGCCGCCGTCGGCGAGCAGCGTGACATCGACCCGGGTGGCGTACCCGGCCATCGCCTCGTCGACGGAGTTGTCGACGACCTCCCAGATCAGGTGGTGCAGGCCACGCTCACCGGTGGAACCGATGTACATGCCGGGACGCTTGCGGACCGCCTCGAGTCCCTCGAGAACCGTGATGGACGAGGCACCGTAATCCGCCTTGCCCGAGGAAGCGTTGGTCGAGCCCGATGCGTTGGAGTCGTTGGCAGCCACTGGTCGGTAGCTCTCCTTACTTGCTGATCCTCCTGGCGGGGCACTGCACAGCACGCGTTGGTCCCTGGCCATGACTGCTCGAGAAATACAGGGCCACGCGGGCTGTACGGAACGCGCCGAAGGTGATCGCCGCTAGTTACGTCACCATCCTACTGGTACACCCAACCTACAGCGCACCTACGACACCCCTGACAGCTCCGTGAATGCGAGAAATCGGATTGCGGCGAGTCTGTTCCGCCCTCCGAGGCTTTCACTCGCCTCTGGGAGGATTCGGGCGGTGCGTGCCGAAGGGTCACCGGCACCGCACACGGCGATGGGGCGGAATGCCCGTATTTCACGACCCGCGGGCGTAGCCGAGGAGTTACTCGCGCGGCTCGCCAAGTGCTGTGCGGTGCCCGCTCCCCAGCGGGGAACAGGCTGCGAGCAGGGCGGGAGATCAACCACCCGCGGTGGGGCCGGGTTGCACAGAGTACGAACGTGGCCGGCTGCGGGGGCGCTGGGCTGCTGTCGGCACAATCCAGCTACTGACCGCTCGGGCGAAAGCCCTTGGCGCAGCGAGCGATACCGCGACGCGGTTTCACGTGGAACGCCCTTCGGTCTATCCGTAGGTATCGCGGGGTCCGCGACCTTTGACGTGACGCTCACCCTTGCGCCAGCTGGGTGCGGCAGGGCCGGTGATCTTGAGCGACGTCACGACACCCGGTCCGACCGCGGCGTTGATCTTCGCCAGGATCTGACTCTGCAGCATGCGCAATTGGGTTGCCCACGCGGTGGATTCGGCGGCGATGCTCAGCACGTTGTCTTTCAAGGTCAACGGCGTGGCATGGGACGCGATGTCCTCGCCGACGACGCCTGCCCAGCGGCCGAACACCATCCCCTCGGCGACCTTGGTGGACCAGCCGCGATTCTTGGCCAGCGAACCGGTCAGCTTCCCGAACGGCTGCGGATCCCGGGAGTCCGGCCCTGCCCCCGACCAGCCGGTGCGCCTGCGCGCGCCGGTCCGCAGCTTCCGCTGGGGCGAGGATCGCCCCTGCCCGACCGACTTGCCACTCGCCTTCGCCGCCGCGCGGGCCTCTTCCAGCGCCCGCCTTGCCAGGTCGATACCGCGCAACTCCGGCTCTTTACCTGCCGGTTCGGCGCCATGTTGATCGGTCACCAGGCTCCTCGCTCCTCCACCCCTCCGAGTACTCAGGCCATACAAGTCGGGTGCCCCGTACGCCGCTCACAGGGGCGGCGGTCGGTGCCTACTCGACTTTTGGGCGTACCCGGTGAGGTACCGATGTACTTACGAAATCAGTTGTCACGTGTCTCGCCAGCTGACGTCAGGTCGTACAGCGAAGGTTCTCGACCTGGTCACTGTACGACAGGTCAACGACAATTCAGGGGCAGCGGCAGCCGCCCCGAGGCACCGGTTATCAACAGGACCTGTTGATAACCATGCTTTTCTGTGCATACGTCATAGTGCGAACGCGATCGTCACGGTGACGGTGCGGCTGGCTCGGCGATCCTGGAGGTTCGGCCGTCCGGTCCGCCGCTGGTCTCCACCCGCAGGGGCACGGCGGCGAGTTCGGCCGGGACGTCTTCGGGCACCGCCGCGGTGATCAGGACCTGTTCCGCGCCCGCCGCCACGGCCGCGAGGGCGGTGCGGCGGCGGCGGTCGAGTTCGGCGAAGACGTCATCGAGCAGCAGCACGGGTTCGGAGCCGGTGACGCGCAGCAGTTCGAACGCACCGAGGCGCAGCGCAAGAGCGAACGACCAGGATTCACCGTGGCTGGCGAATCCCTTGGCCGGTGCGTCACCGAGGTTCAGCTCGAGCTCGTCGCGGTGCGGACCCACCAGGCAGACGCCGCGTTCCAGCTCCTTCGGCCGGGCAGCGGCGAGCTCGCGCAGCATGACGGCTTCCAGGGCTTCGGTGTCGTCCGGCTGGGGTTCCCGTGCGGGGTCCAGGAATTCGGGCGGCAGCGTGGCGCTGCGGTAAGCGATTGCGGCAGGCCGGGATTCGGGCGCGATGGCGGCGTAGGACTGCGCGAGGTACGGGTACAGATCGTGCACCAGGCGCAGCCGGTAGGTCAGCAGCACCGAGGCGTGCGTGGCCAGGTGGCCGTCCCACACGTCGAGGGTGCCGAGGTCCGCCTTCGACCTGGCTTGCCGCCCAGCGGATTTCAGCAGCGCCGAGCGCTGCCGAAGCACCCGGTCGTAGTCGCTGCGGACGGCGGCGAGCCTGGGCAGGCGGGCTGTGCACAACTCGTCCATGAACCGGCGCCGCTCCCCCGGATCGCCGCGCACCAGCGCGAGATCTTCCGGAGCGAACAGCACCGTCTGCAGGATGCCGAGGATCTCCCGTGGCCTACGGGCCGGCGACCGATTGATCTGGGCTCGGTTGGCGGCGCCCTGGTTCAGCTCGATGTCGATGCGCAGTTCGCGGCCGCTGTTGACCACGGACGCGCCGACTCGTGCCTTGTCCGCACCCAGCCTGATCAGCGGGGCGTCGGCCGCGACCCGATGCGAGCCGAGGGTGGCCAGATATCCGATCGCCTCGAGCAGGTTGGTCTTGCCGTTGCCGTTCGAGCCGAGGAAAACCGTTCGGCCTGGGGACAATTCGAGTTCGGCGTGTTCCCAGGAGCGGAAGTCACGCAGTGACAGTGTTCGGATGAACATCCGCTACCAGGCCCCTACCTGCACGAATTCGGTCTGGAGATGTTGTGCACACCCCTTCGACACCGGCGCCGAAGCCCACCCACAGCGTGTGGAAGACCTGTGCATGAATGGTGTCCGCCTCGACCGACTTGCCGCCGAATCCCACAGCGGCGCTACTGGTTTCGCAGCGGCCGAGGCAGGAATCGAGCTCGGAACGCGGTCGTGCACCGGGGATCAGCCCGGCAGCCGGACCGGCATCAACAGGTAGGTGTACGGACTGTCCAGCGCGGCGAACGCGCCCGACTCGAGCACCTTCGGCTCCTCGTCGACCGCGGGCAGCAGCACGGCGGGTCGGCTCGGCGTGGTGAACCCGAAGGTGACCCGCTCGGCGTGCAGCGCGGACAGGCCGTCGATCAGGTAGCCAGGGTTGAACGCGATGGTCAGCGATTCGCCGCGGAAGTCGGCCTCCAGCCACTCCTCGGCGCGACCGGCGTCGTCCCCACCGGCGGACAGCTGCAGGCCCTCGGTGGAGAACTCCAGGCGCACCTGGGCGCCACGCTCGGCGACCAGGGCGACGCGCTTGATGGCCTCGGTCAGCACCGACACCTGGAGGGTGGCAATGGAGGTGTGTTCCTTCGGCAGCAGCTGGCGGAACTTCGGGAATTCGGCATCGAGCAGCCGGGTGGTGGTCCGGCGGCCCGCGTTCACGATGCCGAGCAGGCCGTCCGAGCCGGCACCGGTGCCGAGCGAAAGCTGCACAGGGGCATCGGAGGTGCCCAGTGTCTTGGCGGCCTCGGACAGGGTCCTGGCCGGGATGAGCACCGCGGTCTCGATATTCGCGTCGGCGGGCGACCATTCGATGTGCCGGACCGCGAGCCGGAACCGGTCGGTGGCCGCGAGCACCACCTTCGAGCCCTCGATCTCGACGCGGATACCGGTGAGCATCGGCAGCGTGTCGTCCCGGCCCGCCGCGACGGCGACCTGGCCCACCGCGTTGGCGAACACGTCGACGCTCAACTCGCCGGACTGCTGCGGTACCTCGGGAAGCTGGGGATAGTCCTCGACCGGCATGGTCGGCAGGGAGAACTTCGCACTGCCACAACTGATCAACACGCGCGTGCCGTCGACGGACACGTCGACCGGCTTGTTCGACAGCGCCTTGGTGATGTCGGCGAGCAGCCTGCCGGAGACGAGCACCTCGCCGGGCCCGGCGACCTCGGCGGCGACGCGCATCTGCGCGGAGACCTCGTAGTCGAAGCCGGAGACGGTGAGCCCGCTGTCGTCGGCTACCAGCAGCACACCGCCGAGCACCGGCACGGGAGGCCGGGACGGGAGGCTGCGCGCCACCCAGGCAACGGATTCCGCGAAGTCCTCTCGGGCGACCCGAAACTTCATGCTTGCAAGCTCCATCGCCCGATCTGTCCTCTCCCAGTTCCGTGAGCTGTTATGCGGTGGCCGGACATTCGTCCTCCAAGCCTGTCGGCTCGTTCAACATTGGTTGTTCGCGAAGGGTGCTGGATCGGCCGCCATCAAAAGTGTGGCACAGGCGACCGACAACAAACCGTACCCGCGACTGGAGCTATGGCCTAGCCCGACCCGCTACATGGCTGGCGAGTCTTCGGGCCGGGCATGGAGAGGACGGGGCCCGGTTCCGTGGCAGGAGATGGGTTGTCGGTGATCCGGTGCGGAGCCGGGTGGCGACGAGACCATCAGTGAGTCATGGATCGAGTCCGCTGCGATCGATGGGTGTGCGCGACCGACGCATCGAGGATCGCGTGCGGATCCACTCCGGTTCTTCTCCTTGCCTGGGGACAGGACTCCCTCGAGACGTGACCCTCTTCGACCGACTTTCCACACACCTGTTTTCAAGAGAGTTCTTCTAGAAGAAGAACTGAAGTAGTAGTAGGCACTGTGGAATCTGTGCACTGACGCCGTATCCGCTGGTCAGCGGGCGTGGTGCCGTGGGGATGAGCAGAGGGTGTCTCGAGGATGAACGAGGGGCGTCTGTGGAGTTCTGAAGTTGTCCCAGATTCATCCTCGAGCGCTCCTCGAGTTGTTCCACCGAATTCACCCGGTTGTTCACACGTGTGTACCGATGCGTGGACAACTCGAGGAATCCTCGAGGACTCCACATGGAGTCCTCGAGGATTCCCCAACCCCGTGACCGAACACCGCGCTGGTCACCGCCTGTGCGCAAGCCGGGCTGGGGATGCTGGGGATGAAGGCCTGTTAGCGGAGGCGGCACGGTCCATCCCCACACCTGTTAGCCAATCGGTGCACAAACCGGTGGATTCCTCGAGGACTCCACAAGGATTCCTCGAGGAATCCACAGGCCAAAAAAAGCACCGCCCCAGGTCAGGGCGGTGCTCGGTTGTTAGTAAAGCTCAGCGCGAGCGCTGTTTGATGCGGGCTGTTAGTTCTTGGACCTGGTCGTACACCCGGCGCCGCTCGGTCATCTCCTTGCGGATCTTCTTCTCCGCGTACATCACCGTGGTGTGGTCGCGGCCGAACGCCTGACCGATCTTCGGCAGGGACAGATCGGTGAGCTCGCGGCACAGGTACATGGCGATCTGGCGGGCCTGCGCCAGCGGCCGCGCCTTGCCCGGGCCGGTCAGCTCCTCGAGAGTGGTGTTGAAGTACTCGGCGGTGACCGCCATGATCGTCGCCGCGTTGATCTCCAGCGCCGCGGTATCGGGCATCAAGTCGCGCAGCACGACCTCGGCCAGCGGCAGGTCCAGCGGTTGCCCGTTCAGCGAGGCGAACGCGGTCACCCGGATCAGCGCGCCCTCCAACTCGCGGATGTTGCGCTCGACCCGGGTGGCGATCAGCTCCATCACGTCGTGCGGCACGTCGAGGCGGTCCATCCTGGCCTTCTTACGCAGGATGGCGATGCGGGTCTCCAGCTCGGGCGGCTGCACGTCGGTGATCAGGCCCCACTCGAACCGAGTCCGCAGCCGCTCCTCCAGCGTTGCCAGCTGCTTGGGCGGGCGGTCCGAGGAGACGACGATCTGCTTGTTGGCGTTGTGCAGGGTGTTGAAGGTGTGGAAGAACTCTTCCTGGATACCTTCCTTGCCCTCGATGAACTGGATGTCGTCGACCAGCAGGATGTCGGTCTCGCGGTAGCGGCGCTTGAACGCCACCTTGCGGTCGTCCCGCAGGCTGTTGATGAAGTCGTTGGTGAACTCTTCGGTCGAGACGTACTTCACCCGCATGCCGGGAAACAGCCGCTGGGCGTAGTGGCCGGCCGCGTGTAGTAGGTGCGTCTTGCCCAAACCCGAAGCGCCCCAGACGAATAACGGGTTGTAGGCGCGCGCGGGCGCCTCCGCGATGGCGACCGCCGCGGCGTGCGCGAAGCGGTTGGACGCGCCGATGACGAACGTCTCGAAGGTGTACTTCGCATTCAGGCTGGCCGAAGAACTCGACGGCGCCGAGCTCTCCTGCGACTTGGTGAAGTAGGTCGGCCAGGAATTACGGGCGTTGACCACGGGCTCGTCGTCGCGGTCGGCGCGTGGGTTCTCGGACTCACGGACCGACTCGTGCGCGGCCGCCAATCCGGGATCGTCGGATTGGGCCTCGCGCACCGGCGCCCGGACCGGACCGCGTACCGCGGCGGGGCCTGGATCGGGTGTGAACAAGGACTCCTGGCCGGGCGGGATCGATTCGCGGCGCGGGGGCAGGCCCTGTTCGCGTCGCTGCGCGGGGGTGGGTTCGTGGCGCTGCGCGGGCTGCAGGTCGACTTGCGGGGCGTATTCGTCGCGGACCGGGTATTCGTCGTGGCCGTAGTCCTGCCGGTCGTACTCGCCCGCGGACGCGTACTCCGGCGCGTACTCGGTGTCCGCGTACTCGGAACCGCTGTTGTAGCTGGGGGTTTGTGCGTATTCATTGGTCTGGGCGTAGCGCGGCTGCTGGTAGTCGTCGTGGCCTTGGTATTCGCCGCCGGGGTAACCGGCCTGGCCGCGGCCGTTGTCGCCACGTCCGTTGTCGCGAGGTCCACTGTCGCGGGAGCCGTGGTCCCGATGGCCGTTGTCCCTCGGCCCGCTATCGCGCTGTCCGGTATCGCGAGGACCGCTGTCGCGGTGCCCGTTGTCCCTGGAGCGCTCGGGCGTGCTCGTCATCCTGGCGTGCCTAGGGTTGTTGCCCGCCCGCTCGGTGCTCTGGGCGGCAGGCGCGGCGATGCGCACGCCGAGCCCTTCCACCTGGGGGCCGAGGCGCCGGGCCAGTGACCGCAGGATCGGCTCGCGCAGATCGCGTTCGATGGCCTCTTGAGCCAACGAGGAAGGCACCGAGAGCAGGGCGAACCCCTGCGCCACCGTCAGCGGCTTGACCAGTTTCAGCCAGGCCTGCTGCGCTCGGGTCACCGGCGGAATGGCACCGTCGGATGAGCCGGTGGTCAGCTCGGCAACTACCTCGGGCCACACCGTGGCCAACACGTCCTGCTCGTCGTCCATGCAGTTTCCTCCCCGGAAGTAGGTCGATAGGAGCAGACGGTCGGGGCACGCGGGGAGGTGGTGGTGACGACCATGCTCGATCGGTACCGTGATCCCGCATACGTCCGTAACCGGTCCGGACGCCGCCCGGATCCCCATTCCGGGCCGCGGCGTGGCACCGTCGGCCCTACGAATATGCCACTCCAGGGGTCTTTCCACACAATTATCCACAGATGTGGAGAACCCTGGGGAGTTGTGAAATGCGGCTGCGCGCCCTGTTCATAACGCTCTGACCTGCGGTTGTGTAGCAACCCTTCGGCAAAGCAGGTTGCCGATGCGGTCGGGCGTGGCTAGGGGTGTGGACGAACTCACGGTAATACTCACAGGGCGGGACAGTGATATGCACAGCCTTGGAGTGTCGCCCCGCGGTTCCTGCTGGTCGGGCGATCGGGGCAGGCCGGGTGGGGCGAGTTTGACCCGTTCCTGGGCGATCAGTACCCTCGTACAGTCACCCTTTGGTGCGGTGGCGGTCTTGTGCTGACCGCGTGTGGGTCGTGATCGACCGACTGTGCGCCAAGACCGACGCGCCGATGATGACCAGACCTGCGATTCATCGCGAATACCTGTTTCACCGAAAAAGCTTCGGGCATCAACTGATGCCCACTGACTCGAGGAGTGTTGACCGTGGCCAAGGGCAAGCGGACGTTCCAGCCGAACAACCGTCGTCGGGCGCGCGTCCACGGCTTCCGTCTCCGGATGCGTACCCGTGCGGGTCGCGCCATCGTTTCGGCGCGCCGCCGCAAGGGCCGCGCCGAACTCACTGCCTGATCCTCGCTCGCGGACGCTCGGGTGTTGCCTGAGTCGTATCGGTTGCATCATCGTGCCGACTTCTCCCGGACGGTGCGCCGCGGCCAGCGAATCGGGAGGCGCGATCTGGTCGTGCACGTGCTCACGCACGGGTATGACGGAGTCGTGGACGTACATGGACGACAGGGTGATCCAGCCGGTGCGCTGGTCCGCGTAGGCGGGCCGCGCTTCGGGCTGATCGTCAGCAAGGCGGTGGGCAACGCGGTGATTCGACACCGTGTGGCCCGCCGCCTGCGTCATATGTGCGGTCAGATGATTCCGGAGCTGCCCGCCGACACCGATATCGTGATTCGGGCGCTGCCCGGAGCGGCCGACGCCTCCGCCGAGGAGCTGCTGCGTCAGCTGCGCGGCGCCGTGCGCAAGCTCGGTGTCGGCTCGGCAGGGACCGGTCCGGTATGAGCCTGCCCGCGAAGATCGGCCGGTTACCGGCGAACGCACTGATCTTTCTGATCGAGTTGTATCGGACCTACGTCTCCCCCACCCGCATGCCGGTGTGCCGATTCACCCCGACCTGCAGCGAGTACGCGGTCACCGCCTTGCGGACGCGCGGGCTGTTCGTCGGCCTCATATTGGCAGCCGTGCGACTGGCCAAATGTGCGCCCTGGCACCCTGGTGGGTGGGACCCCGTTCCGGAGCGGAAGCGAAGCACCGTTCGCACCGCACCAGGGACCGTGGCAGCCACCGAGCCGGCGCCGCAGGAAACCAGCCTGCAGGCCGATCCGGTGTCGGAGCCGAACGCTTGGAAAGGATCACCGCGCGCGGTGATCGGCGATACGAACGACGGGAGTGCATAGAGCCGTGCTCGACTTCATTTATTATCCGGTGTCCTGGATCTTGTGGTTCTGGCACCGGGTTTTTGCCGCAGTGCCCGGCCTCGGTAAAGACAGCGGTCTTGCCTGGGCGCTTGCCGTCGTGTTCCTGGTGTTCACCCTCCGAGTGCTGCTCTACAAGCCGTTCGTGAAGCAGGTGCGCACCACCAAGCAGATGCAGGAGCTGCAGCCCCAGATCAAGGAGCTGCAGAAGAAATACAAGAACGACCGCCAGAAGATGGCGGTCGAGATGCAGAAGCTGCAGAAGGACCACGGCTTCAACCCGCTGATGGGCTGCCTGCCGATCCTGGCGCAGGTGCCGGTGTTCCTCGGCCTGTTCCATGTGCTGCGCTCGTTCAACCGCACCGGCCACGGCTTCGGCCAGCTCGGTCTCTCGATCACCGAGAACGCGAACACGCCGAACTACGTCTTCAACGCGGCCGACGTCCAGTCCTTCCTGAGCGCCCGTATCTTCGGCGCGCCGATCTCGGCCTTCATCACCATCCCGAACTCCGAGCTGCAGGCCTTCGCCATCGACGGCGGCGTCCCGAGCAAGGTGGCCATCGCCGCCGTGGCGATCCCGCTGATGATCATCGCCGGTCTGGCCACCCACTTCAACGCGCGCGCCTCGGTCGCCAGGCAGACGCCGGAAGCGGCCGCCAACCCGCAGGCCGCGATGATGAACAAGCTTGCGCTCTGGGTGTTCCCGCTCGGCGTGATGGTCGGTGGTCCGTTCCTGCCGATCGCCATCCTCCTGTACTGGGTCTCCAACAACATCTGGACCTACGGCCAGCAACACCTCGTCTTCGGCAAGATGGAGAAGGAAGAAGAGGCCAAGAAGCAGGCCAAGATCGAGCAGCGGGCGCAGAACGCGCCGAAGCCAGGCGCCAAGCCGGTCAATACCCGGAAGAAGACGGCGACCGACGCCGTCGAGGACGCCATCGACGCTGTGGACGCGGTCGACGCCGCCCCCTCCACCAACGGGACCGGCAAGTCCACCGGCAAGGCCGCGGGACAGCGCAGGCCGGGTGGCCAGAAGCGACCGGGCAACCGAGGCCGAGCGAACCAAAAACGCCGACGCTGATCGCATCTCGGTGGCCGGCGGGCCACCACGCTGAGCAACCCCTTGATCGCGCACCGTCCGGCGGCGAGCGCACGGCGAGCGTGATGAGCAGATGAAGGAAATCAAATGACAGTTGAGACCGACGGAGGGGACGCCACAGTGGCGACGACGATGGTGAACGCGGAAACGGACGCCGACGATGTCGTGAACGATGCCGAGGAAGCCCTGATCGAAGAGGGCGAAATCGCGGGCGACTACCTGGAGCAGTTGCTCGACGTGCTCGACTTCGACGGCGACATCGACCTCGACGTGGAGGGCGACCGTGCCATCGTGAGCATCGACGGTGGCCGGGATCTGTCAAAGCTGGTGGGCCGCAACGGTGAAACGCTCGACGCGCTACAGGAGTTGACCCGGCTGGCGGTGCAGCAGGCGACCGGTGTGCGCAGCAGGCTGATGCTGGACGTGGCGGGTTGGCGCGCCAAGCGCCGCGAAGACCTGAGTGCGCTCGGCACCGCCGCCGCACAGCGAGTGCTGGAGTCGGGGGCGCCGGAGTCGCTGGCTCCGATGACGCCGTTCGAACGCAAGATCGTGCACGACGCGGTGGCGGTGATCGACGGCGTCAACAGCGAGAGCGAGGGCGTCGAGCCGAACCGGCATGTGGTGGTCGTTCCGGCCTGAGCGCCGGACACGTTAGGGCACGGCGCATTTCGTCACCCTGACGGATAGTGGTTGGATAGGGCCTCTGGTCTTCGGATCGGGGGCCTTGTTCGTGTCCGGCACCTGATTGTCCGTTTGTCGCCGTTGATCGATTCGAGTTCGGAAGGATGTTTCACGTGGAACGAGATCTCGGTGGAACCACCGCGTTGCCTGCCGAGCTGGAACCGCCAGCCGCGGCTGCCGCGGTGTTCGGCGACCGACTCGATCTCGCACGCCAGTACTGCGCGGCCCTCGCGACCGCAGGCGTCGAGCGCGGGCTCATCGGCCCCCGCGAGGTACCCCGTCTCTGGGATCGGCACATCCTCAACTGCGCGGTGATCGGCGAACTGATCGCCGAAGGTTCTTCCGTGGTCGACATCGGCAGCGGCGCCGGCCTGCCCGGCATCCCGCTGGCCATCGCCCGCCCGGACCTCCGCATCACCCTGGTCGAACCGCTGCTGCGCCGCACCATCTTCCTGAGCGAGTTCATCGAGGCGGCCGGCCTCGACGTCACCGTGGTGCGCGGCCGAGCCGAGCAGTCCGGCGTCATGAAAGAAGCAGGCGGCGCCGACGTCGTCACCTCCCGCGCCGTCGCCCCCCTCGGCAAGCTCGCCCAGTGGTCCCTCCCCCTGCTCCGCGACCACGGCCGGATGCTCGCCCTCAAAGGAGTCAGCGCCGCCGAGGAACTCGAGCGCGACGGCGAGGCACTCACCCGAGCCGGTGCAGGCAACACGATGGTCGTCGAATGCGGCACCGGCATCGTCGCCACCCCCACCCTGATCATCAGCGCCGAACGACTCCCCCGCGCCGAGCGGACGCATCGACCACGGAGCGAGAAGGCGACCGCGCGCCGAGAGGCCAGGGCGGCGAAGCGCGCTGACAAGCCTGCCGTGGGTCGGATCCGGAAGGCGAAGTAGGAAGTCGGGCGTTGCGATTCGCGTGTGAGTCGTCTGGCTCGGTCGGTTTCACGTGAAGCGTTGGGAGTTACTGCTCCCCGCAGCGAAGGTGTCTGCCGCGTGCGCTCCCGCGGTTCCTGCCGGTGTATGACCTGATCGGTATCACCGCGCGTGGCCGGGTGCGCCCGCACGTTCGATAGTCCGCAGGCGTGCCGGATCCGCGAGTGCATCGCCCATCCCCCTCACCGGTCGGAGGCGAACCCATCGCCGATCGGAAGAGTGGCGGCGGAAAGAGCCCATTCGCCGATCAGAAGAGCGGCGGCAAGATGCCCATTGCGCGGATCTCGCGGCCGCCATTCGTCGGGAACGGTTTCTCTGAGCCCACGCGATGCGCCTTGGCCGGACTCGGGTCTCGGTATGCCGAAGGTCTGCGAGGGCCGACCTGAGGAGTTCGCTACTGCATCGTCATCGCTAACAGCACGGACAGTTTCCGCAGAGCCTCCCCGCGATGGCGGAGCAGCCGCACGGGTCGTTTGCTGGCTCGGTTCTCGAACCAGCGGACAGAAGGACCGACTGGCGCGCACCCGGAGCGTCGGCGCCGGAATCGATCGGCTGCGCGGGTCCGCCGAACTGTTTGTTGGGGAGTGGCGTTGCTGCGCGAGCGCGCGCCTGGGTTGGTTCAGGCTCGTCGGTTTACCGGGGCTGGATATTAGTGCGTTCTCGGTAAGCAGTTTGTGCGCCCATGCGGTGATGGGATCCGTAGGTCGTGCGTGGCCCGACCGCTGTCCCAGGAGTGCCGAAGGGTTCGCGAACGAGGTTGATGCGGATCGGTGTGCTGAGGTACGACCGTCGTCCTCGGCCATTGGCCGAAGGCATCCAAACATCAGCGGATGGACTAGGCCCGCAGTCCAACGGGCATCGGGCCAACGGGCCAACGAGTCCAAAAGTCCGCTGCGGATACGACTGCGGCGGCGCGTTCGGCCTCCGCGGGTCCGCGGGCCTACAGGCTTACGGGCCTACGGGCCCAAGGGGCCGCTGCCGGACGCGACTGCGGCGGCGCGTTCGGCCTCCACAGGTGCGCGGGCTTGCGGGTTCACGAGCTATCGGGTCCACGGGCCTACGGGCCTACGGGCCTACGGGCCTATGGGCCTATGGGTCCGCTGCCGGACGCGACTGCGGCGGCGCGTTCGGCCTCCGCGGGTGCGCGGGCTTGCGGGCTTGCGGGTTATCGGGTTCACGGGCGGGCCTACGGGGCCGCAGGGCCGCGGGGCCGCAGGGCCGCGGCCGGACACACGACGTCGGTGGCGCGTTCGGCCTTCCGCGGGTCCGCGGGCTCGCGGGCTTGCGGGTCCACGAGTCATCGGGTCACGGGCCATCGGAGCCATCGGGTCCGCTGCCGGACGTGACTTCGTCGGCGCGTTCGGCCTCCGCGGGTCCGCGGGCTTGCGGGCTCACGAGTCATCGGGTCCACGGGCCTACGGGTCCGCGGGTCCGCGGGTCCGTAGCCACGGAGCCTCCAGCCAACTGGCCAACTGGCCAACGGGTCCACGGATCCGCTGCCGGGCATGACTTTGGCGGCGTGTTCGGCCTCCGCGAGTCATCGGGCCGCCGGGCCGCCGGGCCGCCGGGCCGCCGGGCCGCCGGGCCGCCGGGCCGCCGGGCCGCCGGGCCATCGGATAGTCGGGGCGCCGGGCCATCGGGCCATCGGGACACGGGGCCGCCGGTCCTACGGATCCGCGAGTCACGGGTCTATCGGGCATACATGCCCATATGCCTACGGGCCATCGAGCCATCGGTACTGCAGTGCCGTTGGTTGTGGACTGGCGCGTGAGTAAATGTCTGTGGTGGGCGGCCGCTAGTCCTTTCGCTGCGCCGAATATCGGCACGGCGGTTTCACATGAAGCATGCGGGGCTTTTCGCGTTTCGAGCCGGCCCCTCTCCTTGTTTCACATGAAACAGGGAACGTCGGGGTTCCGGATCCGATGATGATGAGATGGAGCCGCGAGCCTCAGGACTCCTGGGATGCGGGGTCACGTGACGCATTGCTGTGCGGGAGGCGGTGAGCCGCTCCTTCGGCGACGCGGGCCGAACAATGGGTGCGGATGCGCCTTACCGATGTGGATGTATCCAGGCAGTCGACTCGAACGTCCGAAGCAACTTGTGGATGTTTCACAGGAAACGCAGACTGCCGTTGCCTCCCGTACGGCCACCAGCCTCGTGATTGGAGGAGTCGGTTTCACATGAAACAACGAGCCGACGCGCGAGTCGCTTCATCGCCAAGTTCGGCCGAGGCGAGCTGTCCAGTGGGTGCCGAGTCGAGCCTCACCCCGGACTTCCCCGCGGCGATTGGACCAGGCAACCCCTTGGCGGACCCGTGTTTCATGTGAAACATCGGAGATCGGTGGCCGAATGGGGACAGATTGGCGTGTCCTGGGTACATTGCCGCGATTCAGCTTTCCTATCCCGCTCGCGGCTGGCAAGCTAGTGGGCGTCGGGCGTGAGCGTAGGTGCCACGGAGGAATTGGTGTCGCGACGAGAGCTCCGCTCGGTCGATCGGGCGCCGCGAACCCGGTTGAGCATCATGTTCGAACCGACACAGCTGTTTGATGACACGGCGCCGACGCTCGTCGGAAGCGTGATCTGAAGTTCTCGGGTTAGGAGCTGTCTATGTCGAGCGGTCCGGCGAATGTTTCACGGGAAACTACGTCGCGCGTGCCGGGAATGCTGGACTCCAGCAATTTCGACACGGAGACATTCGGAAGCACACCGTTTGGGAACATCTCCCCTAGCGAGACCCCGATCGCGGCCGAAGCACAACGCGCCAGCCAGATTCTCCATCCAGGAAAGGTGACAGTGCCGAAACCGCACGAGCAACGCATCATCACCATCGCCAATCAGAAGGGCGGCGTCGGCAAGACCACCACCGCGGTGAATCTCGCGGCCGCCCTGGCGCATCAGGGGATGACCGTCCTCGTGATCGATCTGGACCCGCAGGGCAACGCCAGCACCGCCCTCGGCATCGAGCACCATTCGGGTGTGCCGTCCAGCTACGAGTTGCTCATCGGCGAGGTGTCGGTCAGGGACGCGATCCAGCAGAGTCCGCACAACGAGCGACTGCTGTGCATCCCGGCGACCATTGATCTGGCGGGCGCGGAGATCGAACTGGTGTCGATGGTGGCCAGGGAGGGCAGGCTCAAGGCCGCCATCCAGGAGGCGAACATCGCGGGCTACGACATCGACTATGTGATGATCGACTGCCCGCCGTCGCTCGGCCTGCTGACCGTCAATGCGATGGTCGCGGCCAAGGAGGTGCTGATCCCGATCCAGTGCGAGTACTACGCGCTGGAGGGTGTCGGGCAGTTGCTCCGCAATATCGGGCTGGTGCAGGCGCACCTGAATCCCGATTTACACGTGTCGACCGTGATCCTCACGATGTACGACGGCCGGACCAAGCTGGCCGACCAGGTCGCCGAGGAGGTGCGCGGGCACTTCGGTGACGTGGTGCTGCGGTCGGTGATTCCGCGCAGTGTGAAGGTGTCCGAGGCGCCGGGCTACGGAATGACGGTGCTCGATTATGATCCAGGCTCCCGAGGCGCGATGAGCTACCTCGATGCCGGACGCGAAATGGCGGCCAAGGCGACGGCGTTGGCGCATGCCGTGGCCGAAGCCGCGGAGTGAGCTGGCTGGATGAGAGCCGGGTCGGCAAGACCCGGTTTGGTGGCGGAACGAGGAAGGGGTCTGTAGACCGATGAGTCAGGCGAAGAAGGGTGGGCTAGGGCGCGGTCTCGCCGCGTTGATCCCGACGGGACCGGCGGCGGCGCCGGGGCTCAGCAGTCAAGCGGCCAGCGTCATCGGTCTGGATCCGATCGGGCCGCAGCCTGCCTCGGCCTATCTGCATCGGGTCCCGGACCCGGCGGAGGACGACCTCTCCCCGGGCGGCGCGACCTACCGCGAGATTCCGCCGGAACAGATCGAGCCCAACCCGAAGCAGCCGCGCCAAGTGTTCGAGGCGGAGGCGCTCGACGAGCTGGTGCACTCGATCAAGGAATTCGGCTTGATGCAGCCGATCGTGGTGCGTCGGGTCGAGCCGGGTGTCGACAAGTATCAGCTCGTCATGGGCGAACGCCGGTGGCGCGCTTCGCAAGTTGCGGGTCTGGCCGCGATCCCGGCGATCGTCCGGGATACCGCCGACGAGTCGATGCTGCGCGACGCCTTGCTGGAGAACATCCACCGGGTGCAGCTCAACCCGCTGGAAGAGGCGGCGGCTTATCAGCAGCTGCTCGAGGAGTTCGGCGTCACCCATGAGGTGCTGGCCGATCGCATCGGCCGTTCCCGCTCTGCCGTGACCAATATGATCCGCCTGTTGAAGCTGCCGATCTCGGTGCAGCGTCGGGTCGCGGCGGGCGTGCTATCGGCCGGACACGCGCGTGCCCTACTCGGGCTGACCGCCGGAGCGGACGCGCAGGAGGAGCTAGCCAAGCGCGTTGTCGCCGAGGGGCTCTCCGTGCGGAGCACCGAGGAGGCGGTCATCCTGGCGAACCAGGAGACGACGCCCGCTCCGGACCCGGCGGCGCCGCCTACCCCGCAGCGCAAGCCGATTC
Source organism: Nocardia sp. NPDC052316 (assembly GCF_044547795.1). Taxonomy (NCBI): domain Bacteria; kingdom Bacillati; phylum Actinomycetota; class Actinomycetes; order Mycobacteriales; family Nocardiaceae; genus Nocardia; species Nocardia sp. NPDC052316. Next base: position 407,436 of record NZ_JBIUBB010000005.1, on the reverse strand, counting down.
ACATGCCGGGTTTGCAGGATGTGGCCGACCGGTTGTCCGGTTCGTTCGACACCCGCGTCATCGTGAGCATGGGCAAGCGAAAAGGTCGGATCGTCGTCGAGTTCGGCTCGGTCGACGACCTCGAGCGGATCGTCAGCTTAATGGAGCAGAGCAAGCGCGATTTGTGACAGAAGTGACCAAAATAGACTTGTGAATGCGACGGGTACGAGGCCGGAGCTGAAACGTCACTGTGACGCAGACGCTTTCGTGAGTTAGCGAAGCACACGAACCGCCCGAACGGACCAGCACAAGTTCTTGACCAACAGCACAGCGACGTGGAATGAGGCGGGTTCTCTTGATCGCTTATTCTTGCTGGCAAGAAAATAGTGGTGCGGTGTGAGTGAACGAACCGCGTGTCAGTGTGCCCCGCGCGCACTGGGGCCGAGCGCAAGCGAGGCGGCGACATGAGTGTGGACGAATCGGACAGCTGGAGGCTGAGCAGAGCAGTGTCGACCAGCGTCACGGCCCTAACCCTCGGCGGGCTCGACAAGCTCCCCGCGCACTCCCGGCGCTGCGTGTTCTGGGAGATGGATCCCGCCGTCGCCGAGGACTCGCGCGGCTTCAGCGACCCGGTCTTCGAGAAGGAGGCTTGGCTGTCCACCGTGCTACTCGAGTGGGGCTCCTGCGGGCAGGTGGCGAACGTCGACGGCAATGTGGCGGGGTGTGCGCTGTATTCGCCCCCTAGCGCCGTGCCGCGAGCCACCCTCTTCCCCACGTCGCCGGTAAGCCCGGACGCGGTCCTGCTGACCACGCTGCAGGCCGAATTTCCCTATCAGGACGCGGAGGTTGCCCACCAGTTGATGCAGGCTGTGGTGGCCGATCTGGTGCGCCGCGGCGTGCGCGCGCTTGAGGCGTTCGGGATTCGTTCCGATCCGCCCTCGCAGGCGCTGTCGGAGCGCTTCGGCTCGATGACGCTGATGGAGCGAATCATCTCGCCGATCAAGGGTTCCGGGGCGAACGCGCCGGGTTCGAAGACCGAGTGCTCGCCGGAGACCTGCATGATCGAGGCGGACTTCCTGGAGGAGGTCGGCTTCAAAGTGGTCGCGCCACACCACCGTTTCCCGCGACTGCGCCTGGAACTCGACTCCGATCACTATTGGAAGGAAGACGTGGAGCGCGCGCTCGATCAGCTGCTCGCCGCCGCGGCGATGACGCCCCCGGCCCGAGTGGGCGTTCGCTGACACTCGCTGGACGAGGACAAAACAGAGCCCCTGCCGATCCGATCGGCAGGGGCTCTGTGCTTCGACTGACTACATACGGTCGGCGGCGGCGAGTTCCTCCGCCAGCAGTTCCGCGAAAGTGTATGTGCCCGTTGGCTGGTCGTCCTGCCCCAGCAGGTACAGCCGCTTGACCGAGATCAGGATGGCCTCGGCGATCACGTCACGCATACGCGGATTGGTGAGCACGGTGGCGTCGTATTCGTTTGTCAGATAACCGATATCGACCTGCACGGTCGGCATCTTGGTGAGCCGCAACAGATCCCAGGTTCTTGCGTGCGTCCGGCAGTCCTGCAGCGAGGTGCGCGCGACGACCTCACGCTGGATGAAGCCGGCCAGCACCTGCCCGATCATCGACACTGAGCCGTGCGAGTTGCCGAAGTAGAAGCCGGCGACACCGTTGGCCAGCGGACTCGGGTTGGTCGCGCAGCGCAGCGAGATCATCAGGTCGGCGTCGAAGGTGTTCGAGATCTCGGCGCGTTCCGCGTCGGTCGGGTTCTTGCCCCAGGACCGCGAAAGGAAGGTCTCCATCCCGGTGGCCGCCATCCGGCCTTCGAGCCGACTTGCCAAGTCCCACAGGATCTCCGACTCGTACACGTCGCCGAACTCGGTCGGTACCGGATGCCCCTTGTCGGGCCCGCCGAGACCGGGATCGATGATGATCCGCTTGCCGGTGAGCTGCGGCCCGGCCCGGTGCACTACTTCCTCCTCGGCGATCCGATGCGGATTACCGCCGGTGACGCGAGCGCCGAGCAGGTCGAGCGAGCGCAACGTATCCGGCCCGCAGATCCCGTCGGCGGCCAGCCCGATCTCACGCTGGAAGGAGGACAGTCCCTCATGCGTGTGCGGGCCGAAGTAGCCGTCCACCCGGTGCACGTAGAAACCCAGATCCTGCAGCTTGCGCTGCAGCGTCGCGACATCGTCGCCGTATAGCGGAGCGGAGAGCTGATAGATCAGCGTGCGGGCACCGAGCCGATAGGACGCCTCTTTCAGCGCCCGATAGGTGGCCGGGCCGACGACACCGTCGACGAGCAGTCCGCGATGCTGCTGGAACGCGCGGACCGCCGAGTCGAGACGATGATCGAAGGAGGCCTCGGTGTCTTTCCAGTACTCGCGGGCGTCGGCGTTTTCGGTATCGACGTGCGCGTGTAAGAACCCGAGACTTGCCAGGGTGCTCCGAACCTCTGCTACGGCTGGACCGCTATCGCCGTGACGAAGTCGGTGCATGCGTGAGAGCCCTTTCCTTCCGTCAATCCGGGTACCCACTCATGCGATGGGATACATCTTCGCACGACCGGCGTCGGTCGATTGTCTCAGACCCGGACGGGAATTCGGCATTCCCGGGTCCAGGCATCCTACGGCGCGTCGATCGATCTCGACGACCTTTGGTGCCTATGGCATCAGCGCGACAGGTGTCAGATTTCGCCGTCGAGTTCGCGCAAAAGGGCGGCTTTGCCCTTCGCTCCGACGATCTGTTTCACCGGCTTACCGCCGCGGAAAAGCATCATAGTTGGCAGCGACAGGATCTTGTAATCGCGGGCAGTGCCCGGGTTCGCGTCGACGTCCAATTTCGCGATGGTGAGTTTGTCCGCGTGCGTGCCCGCGATCTCCTCCAGCACCGGAGCGATCATCTTGCACGGACCGCACCAGGTGGCCCAGAAATCGACGAGTACGGGCTTCTCACTGAGCAGCACGTCGTCGGCGAACGAGGCGTCGGTGACGGTGATCGTCTTCTTGTCACCAACGGTGGTCTTGGCACTATCGGACATGGGTTTCTCCTTGCTGAATGCGGTGCACCCGTGGGCGTTCGTGGCCGGGGAAGCTCCCGCTTTAGGGCCCCGTCGCTCCGTTACCGGGCGACGGGGCCGCAGAGGGTCAGTTGGCGGGTACGGCGACGTTGTGGCCGGCGTGATCCAGGGTGTTGGAGCTGATGTCGCCCTGCTCGGCGAGCCAGCGCTCGGCGTCGATGGCCGCGCGACAGCCGGTGCCCGCTGCGGTGATCGCCTGACGGTAGGTGTGGTCGACCAGGTCGCCCGCGGCGAACACGCCGGGCACCTTCGTCGCGGTCGACGGGTGCACCACCTGGACGTAGCCCTCGTCGTCCAGCTCCACCTGCTCGCGGACCAGTTCGCTACGCGGATCGTGGCCGATCGCGACGAACAGGCCGGTCGCGGCCAGCTCCGAGGTCTCCCCCGTGCGGGTGTCGCGCAACACCAGGCTCGTCACGCTGGTGTCACCCTTGACCTCGGCGACCTCGGCGTTGAGCAAGAACTTGATCTTCTCGTTGGCCTTGGCCCGCTCGAGCATGATCCGGGAAGCCCGGAACTCCTCGCGGCGGTGCACGATGGTCACGCTGCTGGCGAACTTGGTCAGGAAGGTGGCCTCCTCCATCGCGGAGTCGCCGCCGCCGACCACGACGATGTCCTGGTTCTTGAAGAAGAAGCCGTCACAGGTGGCGCAGGCGCTCACGCCTCGGCCGAGCAGCCGCTGCTCACCGGGCACGTTGAGGTAGCGGGCGGCCGAACCCATGGCGAGGATCACGGCGTAGGCCTGGTAGGTCTCGTCGCCGACGGTGACGGTCTTGATCGGGCCGCTGAGGTCGAGCGCGTCCACGTCCTCGGTGCGGATGTCGGCCCCGAAGCGCTTGGCCTGCTCGCGCATCTCCTCCATCAGGTCCGGGCCCATGATGCCCGCGCGGAAGCCGGGGAAGTTCTCTACTTCGGTGGTCGTCATCAGCGCACCACCGAATTGGGTGCCTTCGAAGACCAGCGGCTGGAGCTCGGCCCGGGCCGCGTACACGGCGGCCGTGTAGCCGGCCGGTCCGGAGCCGACGATGATCAGGTCGCGAACTGGCGCACTCATGAGGCCCTTCCGGGGGAGAAATCAATGGACGTCTCGGTCAACAACAGGGTAATGGCTATTGTTCCTGCACCGGTCGGCTACCACGTGAGGTTCGGCTCAGTGCCGTGTGGGGAGCGCTGAGGCACCCGGGGCAACGATTGTCGGGTGCGTCACTCAGCCGATGTCTTGCACGGTCAACTGCTGGGGATCGCCTGTGGTGCAACCGGTTCCGACGACCAGCGCGGTGATTTTGGGGGTACGCGGGCCGGTGAGCAGGATGAGCACCGCGTCTTTGCCGTGAAAGCGCATGTTGTTCGAGCCCAGAATGGTGCGGTCCAGACCGTTGGCGCGCATGCAGCGCTCCCTGGCGGCCGCGCTGCCGAGCAGGCCGGTGGCGTCGTTGCGGCCGAGGGCGCTGAGCATCGCAGGCGCACTGAGATCCTCGCCGAGGTGGGCGACGTCGGAGGTCGGCTGCGCGATGGGCGGTGCGTCGTTGCCGCGCACCGCGGTGAGCGCGATCGAGGCGCAGGCGACGACCGCCACCGCGGCCGCCGCGGCGGTGAGCCAGCGCAGCCTGCTGCGACGACGGTCATCGAGGGAGATCGGCGCGGCGGGCGGAGTGGAAAGCGCAGGCGTTGCGGTGCTTTCGAGTGGTGCTGCGCCGTCTCGTGGTGCTGAATTTTCCTGCAGTGCCGCGTTTTCCGGCGGGGTCGAGAACGGCAGCCGATAGATGGTCGCGCCCGCTTCGGTGGGCTCCTCGTGCAGGTCGAAGCCTTCTACGAACTGTTCCAGCTCGGCGGCGAGGTCGGCGGGCATGCGGTGGATGATGCGGTCGCTGCGCCCGAGGGCGCGCAACTCGGCGCTGACCTCATCGAGCGCGTGCACGAAACGCAACGCCTCCCCGTCCTGCCGGACGGCGGGCCACAGCTGCTCGCGCAACTCGGGTGTCACATTGTCGGCGTGCAGGTCGGCGAGCAGCTCGGCCGAGAACGGAGGCTGCGGCACGGACCGGGTTGCCATCGCACCTCCAGTATTCTCATCTGACATCGCGGGGGTCCCCTCGAGGGTGGGGAACTACATGGACATCGTCTACGGGTTCGTCACTATTAATGACGCAGCTCAACTACTTCCGGTTCCCCGGATCACGTAGAAATTCCAGTCGTTCTTGGAGACGTTGCCGACCGCGGGCGCAGCGGCTCTTGATCGTCCCCTCCGGAACACCGAGCATAGCGGCGGCTTCGGCCACGCTATACCCCTCGAGATCGATGGCAACCAGAGCGGTGCGCTGGTCCGGCGGCAGCGCGAACAGCGCCTGGTCGACCACCAGCGACATCTCCATCTCGGCCACCGCGTCCCGGTCGTCGCGGGGTTCGGGCATCGTCTCGGGATCGAGGGAGACGGCCTTGCGGATCTTGTTGCGCCGGATCCGGTCCAGACAGGCGTTCACCACGATCGCGTGCAGCCAGCTGCGCACCTCGGCCTCGGCGCGGAACGAGGCGGCGGTGCGGTGGGCCGAGAGCAACGCGTCCTGCAGCGAATCCGCCGCGTCCTCGCGCGTATAGGAAGTGCGCAGGGCGGTTTGCCACAGATGATCGTTGTGCCTGCGTAGCAGCTCGGCGAAGGCGTGCCGCTGGCCGCCGACATGCGCCTGTAGCAGCTCGACATCGGTGTAGTCGGCGCCCACGAACGAGCGTTCGCGGTACGCGACAGACCGCGATGTCCCCCCGCGGAAGTCCTCGTTCAGTTCCGACGACAAAATGCTAACCCCTTGGACAGCGCTCACGGTGGCGACGGACATGGCTGACCATCACCGAAATTTCGCAGCATCCAGGATCGAAACACCAGAACCCGGGAAGCTCCCCTGCTGAGAGCGCCAGGAGATCATATCGTTCGTCGCGATTCGTCAGCAACTAAACGGGGGATGCGGTGGCAGACATCCTGCGGAGCGGGCAGGGCGCCACATGATTTCGCGAGCACCGGGGGTAACCCGCCGGATTCGGACTGACCGGGTCGATTCACCAGTCGTCAGTCGCCGGCCGCACTGCGGGGACAGCTCAAGCGGCAGCGTCGAAACGTATATCAGCGATCGAAGTTTGGAACTGACCACCGGAGTTTCCCAGTCCGGTGATCCAGACGAGCACATAGCGGGCGGCTTGATCGGCCCGTACCGGGATGTCGGTGGTTCCCTCACCCAGCTTGGCCGTGCCGATGAGCTGGGTCTGGTCCAAGGTCGGCTGCGCGGTGGGCGAGGTGCGGATCTCAACCGTGGTTCCCGGGCTCGGCGAGTTGATCGAGACGCTCGTCAACTTCGCCGGGCTCGGCAGCGTCGATAGCAACCCGACCCCCTTCTTGAGCGCGGGGAATTGCTGGAAGTACTGATCCGTGCGCCACAGGGTTGCGGGGTCCTGGTCGAGCACCGCGTTGACGTTGCCGACCCCGTCCGGGGTGCCCTCCGGCGAGAACACCGTCACGCCGGTCACCGGAATCGGCACCCCGCCCGAGCCGGTGGTCGGTCCGGCGGCCGCGGGGGTCGTTGGTGGCGCACTGTTGGTGGTGAGACCGATATTGCGTTGCTCGTTGAGCGGTGCGTCGGAGGCGCCCGGCGCGAACACGCTGACCATCCACCAGATCACGATGCCGACCACCAGCGCGGCCAGGATGCCGAGGCCGACCATGATCCACATCATCCGCTGGGATCTCTCGCGTTCGGCCGCGAGCAGGTCCGGGTCGGCGAGCGATTCGTCGGGTGCGGCAGGCGTGGCCCGCTGGCCGAGCCGTAACACCGGGATGAAATCGGTCTTCTGATCCACCACCGACGCCTGCTCGAGCACGTGCTGCACGGTCGCGGCGGTGCGTACGCCCTTGTTCGACTCCAGCGACCGCACCGCGACCGCTGAGATCTCGAAGGGCACCTCGGGTCTTATCTGGCGTGGCTCCACCGGTGTGCCGTCCGGGCCGAAGTCGGCGAGCCGCAACCCTCCGACGGTCGCGGCGGTGCCGGTGACGCCGCCGGAGCGGATCGGCCAGCGGGCGGTGATCAGCGCGTAGAGCATGGCGCCGAGGCCGCGGACATCGGACTGCGCGTCCGAGTCGGCGAGGGTGCCCGGGAAGGCGAGCACCGCGTCGCCGGTCGCACTGATCCGCACCCGGTCCGGGTGATCGATGGACAGCGAGCCGCCACCGCGATGGGCCAGTTCGGCAGCGGAGGCCAGGGCACGGATCGCGCGGGCGGCACCGATCGGTGAGGGCACCGTCTCGGCCATCTCGCGCAGCGAGCGACCCGGCGTCCACTCGGCCACCACGATGCCGCCGGAACTACCGCGCACCACATCGAGTACCCGGGCCAGGCCGGGTGAGTTGATCCGCCCGAGCCGCAGCGTGCGGGACAGAATGGCCTGCGGACCGTCGTGCCCGGAGTTCTCGCTGGCCTTCTGGTCGGCGTCGACGAAGGTCAGCGCGACCTCGCGGTCGAGCTTGATATCGAGCGCCTGCCAGAACTTGAGGCCGCGTGCGCCGCCGTGCCCGGCGAGCAGGCGGTACCGGCCGCCCGCCACCGACGCGCCGGGAATCAGCTTGGGGCCGCGCGGCGTACGCCGGGCACCGCCGCCGAGCGGCGGCATCTCCGGCGAACCGATCGGGATCATCCCGGTGTCGTACATCGGATCGCGCGCCGGTATCTGGCCCTGGCGATCGTGTGGCACCGCGTCGTGTTCCTGCGATGCGTCGTGCTCCGGTGTGGTCCCGTCGTGATCCCGAGCGTCGTAATCGGGCGAGCCGGTGCCGATCTCGCGGTTCGCGTACGCGGGATCCGACGGCTCTCCCCCGGGTGGCGGAGCGTCCGTCGAAAGCCCGCCTGCCGTGGTCGCAGAAGAATCAGCGGCTGGGACGCCGCCCACCGCGTCGTCGCTCACCCTCGGTCCTCCTTCGCCCTGGTATGTCGAGGTTCCGGCGATTTCGCCACTTGTGCTTCTCTGCCGAACAGGGTACGGGAACTCGCCCATGCCGGTGATGTCAACGGCATCGGCTCGGATCACGGGCAAGACCATGGTCTGAGCATCCATGTACGGGTCGTACCCAGGGTAGGCCAAATACGGATCTGGCCTGCGCAATACCTGAGTTGCGTACTGATCGTCGACGGGGCCGTCGAGATCGAGATCCGGCGCGGGCGGCGTCCAGCCGAGGCGGCGCGAGATCGCGACGGTGATCGCGACGATCTCCGGCACCCCGGCCAAGCGCATCAGGCCGAAGGCGACCGCGAACATGACGATCGCCGTGATGGCCACCCGAATCAACGAACCCGGTCCACCGAAGGATGCCGTCAGACGGTCCAGGCCGAGTACCCGGTCCACGATCCACATGACGGCCCCACCGGCCACCGACGCGAACAGGACCCGGGTAATGGTCCGGCTGACGTTCGACATGCGCAGGTCGCCGAGGCTGCGGTGCAGCAGCCACCCGCCGACCACCGCGCCGACCGCGAACCCGAGGCCGTTGGCGACGCCAAGCGCGATCACCACGTGCTCGGCGTCGGTGACCATCGGGGCGATCGCCGAGAAGACGATCTTGGCGGCGGTGATGCCGAGGATGATCCAGGTCGGGATCCACGCCTGCTCCCTGGCGTAGAACACCCGCAGATGAATCAGCACCAGCGCATAGGGAATCAGCGAGAACGCCGACCAGCTGACCGCGAGGCCGAGGCGCGAGGCGTCGTCGCTGCCGAAGTTGCCGTATCCGTACAGGGCCTGCCCGACCTGTGGTCCAGCCAGCGTCAGGAAGGTGACCACCGGAAGCAGGGCGATCATGGTCAATCGGGTCGCGGCGGACAGGTCGTCCACCACCGCGGGGGTGTCGTCGGCGGCGGCGTTGCGGCTCAGCCGCGGCATGATCGCCGTGAGCACGGTGACGCCGAGGACGCCGTAGGGCAACTGCAGCAGCAGCCACGCGTTGTTGTAGATCGCCGGGCCCGCCGCGTCGGCGTGCGAGGAGATTCGGGTGGCGAAGACGAAGCCGGCCTGACTGATCAGGACGTACAGGATGATGGCCGCGCCCATCCCGCCGAACTGCTTGAGCCGGTCGTCGACACCCCAGAGCGGCCGCAGATCGATGTGCTCACGCCGGATCGCGGGCACCAGGCTGATCGCCTGTACCACCACGCCGAGCGTGACGCCGACGCCGAGAACCAGCAGTTTCGGCTCGCCCATCCGCACCGGGTTCAGGCTGATCTCGCCCGGCATCAGCACGTAGAGCCCGAGCACCGTGAGCACGACCAGGTTGTTGAGCACCGGTGCCCACGCACCGGGTTTGAACTGCTGGCGGGTGTTCAGGATGGCCGTCAGCAAGGCGGACATGCCGTAGAACAGGATCGCCGGCAACAGCAGGAATGCCAGGGCCGTGGTGAGCCCGGTGTTGACCTTGCCGTCGTCGGACAGGAACACGTACGTGGTCAGCAGCGGGGCGGCCGCGGTGGCCAGCAGCGCGGCCGTGGCGAGCACGACGAAGGCGGCGGTAACGAGTCGTCGGACGAAGGCGGCCCCGTTGTCGGGGTCCTCCTGTTCCGCGCGCACCAGGGTCGGCACCACGATCGCGGTGAGCACCGCGCCGAGCACGAGTTCGGCGATCATGTTCGGGATCTGGCTGGCCACGGTGAACGCGCTGGCGATGGCCGGGCCGAGCACGGTGAGCAGCAGCAGCTGTTTACCGAAACCGGTCACTCGGCTGATCAGGGTCGCGAACGCGATCGACCCGGAGTCGCTGAGCAGTCGGGAACTCGCACTCGGCTTCTGCTCCGCAGCCTTGGTGGCGGCGGGCCACTCCTTGGTCCGTGGCCGGTTACCGACCTCGGCGGGCTCGGCGACGGCGGGCGCGGGTGCCCTGCGGCGCGGCGGCGGGTACGGCTCGGGCCGCGCTTGCGGCGGGGCGTACCGCGGCGGTGGCATCCGGCTGGACTGCGGCGGACCCGCGGGTTTCGGGGCGGGCTGTCCTGGTCGCGGCGCACCGGTCGGGATCGGTCCGGATTGACCGGGCGCCGGTCGCGCCTGGCGTGCGTCACCGGCCGGGCTTGCGCCGGGCTGACCGGCCGCGGGTCGCGCTGGGCGTGGGTCGCCGGCCGGGGTTGCGCCGGGCTGGCCTGGTGCGGGGCGTGCCTGGCGTGGGTCGCTGACCGGGATCGCACCGGATTGACCGGGCGCGGGTCGCGCTGGGCGTGGGTCGCCGACCGGGGTTGCGCCGGGCTGACCGGAAGCGGGTCGCGCTGGGCGTGGGTCGTTGCCGGGAATCGCGCCGGGCTGGCCGGGTGCGGGTCGCGCCGCGCGTGGGTCGCTGACCGGAATCGCACCGGATTGACCGGGTGCCGGTCGTGCCTGACGTGGGTCGCTGGCCGGAATCGCGCCGGATTGGCCGGGGCGCGGCGGGCTGGCGGGAATCGCGCCGGACTGTCCCGGCGGCGGCCCGGGACGCTGACCGGGCGGGATCGGGCGGGGCTGCTGGGGCGGCGCCGGGTATTGCCGCTGCCCGGGATGCGGTGCGGGTGCGGGCCGTTGGGCCGGTGCCGGTGCGGGCGCCGGACGTTGCGGGGGCGCCGGTGGACGTTGCGGCGGTCCCGGTGGCATGCGCTGGCCCTGCCACGGCTGCGGCGGCCCCGACGGCCTGCTGATCTTGGGGACGCGGGGCGGGGGTGGTTCATACGGCCCGGCGTTCATGTCCGGGTCCTCGGCCTCCGCCTGTGGCGGTAGCCGTTCCCACGGGGCAACGGGCGCCCGACGGGCCGGTGGGCCGTCGCGCCGATCGGAACCAGGCCGATGCGCCGATGAGTCATCGTCGCTCATCATGCCTCCTGCGCCCGGCGCGACGGTGCATCCCGGTCGGCTCGGCGAGCGGCGTCCACGCTGAATCGCTCACCGTTCCTCCTGGTAATGCCCATCACTCGCACCACCCCTGCGCCGGTGCGAGCTTTCCGCGATTGTCCTCCACTCTGCCACTGCGGTTTGTCGGACGTCCAAATCCGGTAGCCGAGACCGCTGTTCGCCGGGCCGAGCCGGGTCGAGCGATCGAACGGGACACAACAGGGGGCGCTAGCTCACCGTCCCTCACTGTGCCTCCTGATGCTCCTGCTGGATGACTCGTTGCTTGGCGCGCCGGTACCGATTGACTCGACGCCGGGTGCTCGGGTCGAAACCTTCGTCGGCCGGATCCGGCTGACCGCGGAACCGGCGCCACAGGCGGCGTCCGGCCAACAGGAGCAGCAGTATTCCGGCACATGCGGTAATTATGGCCAGGGCCTGACCATAGGCGTTCGAACGAACCGAAACAGAGGTGGCATTCCCCAGCGGAATGCCGTCGGGTGTGGTAAGGGATATCGGAATCACCAGGTTACGGCTGTCGCTCACCTCGGTCGGGATTTGGAACGAGCGTGTCCCCTTCGGCGGCAGCTGTTGCTCGTCGATGTCGGTGATCTTCGTCTCGGCGGGGGCCTCGATGCGGAATTTGATCCGGACCGACACCGGCAGATCGTTGCGCGCGACCAGCAGCAATGGACTCTGTTCCGAGGCGAGGGTGTACACGCCACCCGGCGGTAGCACGGTCACCGAGCTATAGATTTTGTCCATCGCCCGCGTCGTCTGATCGATCCGCCGCTGCGCGAAGGTATCGGCCTGAGTGGCGTCGCCGGTCCGCCGGTCGGACAGGCTCAGCACCCGGATCAGGTCGTCGCGCAACGGATCGAGGAACTGACGCGGCGTCGGCTCGGACTCCGGCACCTCGACCAGCGCGCGCATCAGCTCGCTGATCCGATGTCCCTGGTCGCGCACCGGTGCCAGGAACCGGTCCGGCACCGCGTCCTCGGCGGCCTGCGGCAGATAGTCCAGCTCATAGGGTCGCGGGTCGGCCGGTTGCGCGACCAGCGTCTGGAACGGGCGCGGCGTGGCGAGGTTGCCGCGCACCAGCAGCTCGAGCTGGCGCAGCAGTGCGGTGCCCTCGTCCTTGCTCGCGCTCCACTGTTGCGGCGGCACGAGCAGCAGGGAACGCGGCTGATCCGGCTGTGGGTTGAGGGCGGTCCAGGAGATCGCGCCGAGTGCGTCCTGCAACCGCGCGACGCGGGAGTCGTTGGTGACCTCGTAGCGGACCTTGGCGGGGGTGAACGACGGTGTCGGCGGATTCGAGCCCACCGCGGCGAGCGCGGTGGCGGACCAGATGTCGAAGGTCGCCACGTGCAGCGACGGATCGACGGCCGGGGCAGGCGGATTCCCGTTCGGCGGCGGGTCCGCGGCGGGCGGGGTGGCCGCGGCGGGCGGTGCCGGTGGCACGGCCGCGGTGACCTGGGGCAGTCGCACCACATCCGGGCCGGCGGGCGGCGTGGTCAGGCTCCCCGTGCTCTGCAGCGCGGTGGACCTGCTCTTGCTGTCGCCGCGGCTGATGGTCGATCTGGTCAGCTCGGACGTGCCCGCCGTGCCCTCCGCCGCGACGGCGGTGTCGGCGAGTACCGCGGTGCTGAAACCGTGACCGCGTAACAGGACTCCCGCGCCGTCATCGATGGTGCCCGCGTCCGGCAGGCTCACTCCGCGCACCGACTTGGTGGCCAGGATCGTGTCGACGATCTCGGCGGGCGCGTTCATCGCCCGCGCCGAGAGATCCGGATCGTTGACCGCCGCCAGCGCGGCGAGATCCACCTGCGCGAACGGCAGCGCCACGGTGCACATCGACCCAGCGAGCGCGCGCAACCGGTCCAGCCAGGTCTGCGCCTGCGCCGCGCCGGTGCCGGGCCGGGTCGCGCCGTCCGGATCGGACGGGCTGGCCAGCACCCGGTAGCCCCTGGTCATCGCCTGCACGGTGACCAGCAGATCGGGGTCGACCGCCAGGCACACCGAGGCCGCTAGCGCGCGGTCGCGCAGGGGCGAGGTGTCGAACACCGTCTCCAACGCGCCGAGCAGCTGGTCCAGGCGGCCGCCCTTGGCGAGCGAGGCGGCCAGTTCGTCGTCGGTGAGCTCGACCTTGCGGTCCGGCGATCCGGGGATGCCGGCCACCATGCGCGGCCGGTCGGCCAGCGGCCACAGCAGCGTCGTCGCGACCGGCGCGTCGGTCGGCGCGGTGACCGCCTCCGCCGCATCGCCGTCTTTCGCGGCGGGCGGCACGCCGAGCACCGGCAGCAGGAACCTGGCGTCGTCGAGCCGGGCCGGATTGCCGTAGTCGGGTTTGCCGTTGACGTTCAACAGCAGCGGGTACACACCCGGTTCGCTGATGCGCAGCGTCGGTGCGCCGGTTCCGTCCGGCCGCAGCGGGATGGTCACGGTGAATTTGGTGCGTTCGCCCTTGTCGAGCTGCGCGGCGACCTCTTCGAAGTCGCCGAACACGTCGTAATTGATCTGATCCTGCTGCAGGGTGGCGCGCAGATCGCCCGGCGTCGCGACCGCGGCGGCCCGCTGCACCCGGACGGTGACGCCGGAGACCATGCGATCGCCGATGTTGGTGACGGTGCCCGAGACCGTGATGGTCCGGTCGCTGGTGGTGGTCACCGCGGTCGGCGTCACCGAATCCAGCGACAGCTTCAGGAAGGATTTGGTCGTCGAGCCGGAGCCGGACCCGGTGGGCTGGGCTTGCGCGTCGGCAGGCGCCAGCATCGGCAGCGTCGACGCCGAGCCCAGGATGGTCAGGGCCGCCACGATGATCCGCAACAGTGCCGACCGTGCGCCACGGGCCCGTCGCCCGGGGCGCGGCGTACCTGCCGCCCGGCCACCGCCCCCCACGGAATCGCTGTGCGATGCCGAAACGTCTGGGGTCATCGCTTGCCGGTCTCCATCCGGTCGATCAGCTTGTTCGCCACTTCGGCCAGGCGGCGTTCGTCCGCGTAGGCCAGTCGAGAATTCAACTCGCTCAACGGCACCCACGCCACCTGGGTGACTTCCACGTCGGCGTCGGACAATTCGCCGCCGGTGGAACGCAGTAGATAATGATGCACCGTTTTGTGTACCCGCCGACCATCGGTGACGAACCAGTAATCGATGCTGCCCAGCTCCGCCACCACCACGCCGTTGATGCCGGTCTCCTCGGCCACCTCACGGATCGCGGTTTGCTCGGAGGTCTCCCCCTCTTCGATATGCCCCTTCGGCAGCGACCACAGCAGCCGTCCGCGCCGGTCCGTTCGCCCGATCAGGGCCGCGCTTCGCTTCTCCCTCGGGCCGTCCAACCCGTCGACGACAAGCCCGCCAGCTGAGGTTTCCCGCACCGTACGCATGCGTGGTTTCGCCGCGTTGGCGGCCGAACCGCGGCGCCGAGGCTGGCGGCGTCGACTGTTCGCACGATCGGCCGGAGACACCAAAACATCCTACTGTGCGCATTTGCCAAACCTTCGGCACGGCGCTGAACTCGCCGTCCCGCCGCCCGAGCACCACCCCGCATCGAATCGCGGTCCGATGCTGCTCTATCCGGCCGCGAACCAGCAGCGCCGCGGGCGCGGCAAATGACACTCGGTAAGCTGCTGATTCGTGGTTTCGACCGAGTCCGAGGACGCAGAGCTGGATAGACGTACCCGATTGCTGGCAGCGGCGGCGGTGACGTTGGGCAGGCTCTCCGATGTGCTGGAACCGCTCGGCGCGATGTTCGCGGCGCGGGGGCACGAGTTGTATCTGGTCGGCGGCAGTGTCCGCGACGCGGTGCTCGGCCGGCTCGGCACGGATCTGGACTTCACCACCGACGCGCGCCCGGAGCAGGTGCAGGAGCTGCTGCGCGGCTGGGCCGATCATCTGTGGGACACCGGTGGTTTGGCGTTCGGCACGGTGAGCGGGTCGAAGAGCGGCCAGCAGCTGGAGATCACCACCTTCCGCAGCGACAACTACGACCGGGTTTCGCGCAATCCCGAGGTCACCTTCGGCGACAATCTCGAGGACGACCTGGTGCGCCGCGACTTCACCGTGAACGCGATGGCGGTGCGCATCGGCGCGGACGGCTCGCTCGACTTCGTCGACCCGCTCGGCGGGATGGACGCGCTGCTCGCGGGTGTGCTGGATACTCCTGCGGCGCCCGAGGATTCGTTCAACGACGACCCGCTGCGCATGCTGCGCGCGGCCAGGTTCGTCGCCCAGCTGGGCTTCGAACTACAGCCGCGGGTGCACACGGCGATCACCGCGATGGCCGAGCAGATCGATCGGATCACCGCGGAACGGGTCCGGGTGGAGCTGGACAAGCTGATCGGTGGCGCGCACCCGATCGACGGCATCAACATCATGTGCGAGACCGGCCTGGCCCAGCGGGTGCTGCCGGAGGTGCCCGCGATGAAGCTGGAGATCGACGAGCACCACCAGCACAAGGACGTCTACTGGCACTCGCTCACCGTGCTGCAGCAGGCCATCGATCTGGAGGACGGCGACCCGGACCTGGTGCTGCGCTGGGCGGCGCTGCTGCACGACATCGGCAAGCCGGACACCAAGCGCAACGAGCCGGGCGGCGGCGTCAGCTTCCACCACCACGAGGTGGTCGGCGCGAAGATGGTGCGCAAGCGGATGCGGGCGCTGAAGTATCCGAAGCAGTTCACCGAGGACGTGGCTCGGCTGGTGTTCCTGCACTTGCGTTTCCACGGTTACGGCAAGGGGCAGTGGACCGATTCCGCGGTGCGCCGCTACGTGACCGACGCCGACGATCTGCTCCCCCGCCTGCACAAACTGGTCCGCGCCGACTGCACCACCCGTAACAAGCGCAGGGCCGCGGCGTTGCGCAGTACCTATGACGAGCTGGAGTCACGGATCGCGAAGTTGCGCGAGCAGGAGGATCTGGCGAAGGTCCGGCCCGATCTGGACGGCAACGCGATCATGGAATTGCTCGGCCTGCCACCGGGTCCCGAGGTCGGTAAGGCGTGGCGATTCCTGAAGGAGCTGCGGCTCGATCGCGGGCCGATGACTCGCGACGAGGCGGAGGCGGCATTGAAAGAGTGGTGGAAAGCCCAGGGCTAGGCCCGGTGCCGACGTGTCTAGAAGATGATCAGCGTGGTTCCGGCGACGATGGCGGACCGGATCTGCGCCAGATCGAAGGACCCGCTGATCTCGGGCAGTTCGATCCGGAAGCGCACCAGGTCGCCGTCGCGGGTGGCGTGCACGATGCGCGCCTGATTCGGCAGTTGTTCCAGCAGCAGCGCGGGCGCGCCGATCATCCGGCGCGGTATCCGCAGGCCCAGCCAGTTGGCTCGATGGAGTTCCACGGTGACCCGGTTGTCGGTCACCGAGGCGTCCACCAGCGCGGTCAGCCGCCGATGCCGATGCTTCGCGCGGATCAGGCCACTGGCGTCGACGGCGAGCACCCAGTCCAGCGGCTGGCTGTTGATCCAGCCGACCAGGGCCGCCGTGGTGACCGTGCCGTCGAGGTCGAGTCGCGCGGCCCGCACCCTGGTCGGCACGCCGGGGATCAGCCGGACGCCGTGCGCGATCACCGTCACGGCCTCGATCGGATGGTCGTCCCAGCGCAGCCGGGACAGCACCGTCTTGGTCTGGAAGTGCGCGCCGCGCCTGCGGACCTTCAGTACTTGCAGAGTGGCGTGCAGATCGTGCCCGAGCAGGGTCGCGCTGACCTCCTGCCCACCGAATCGGCTGAGGATGCCCTCGCTGAGCACGGTCATCAGGGCGTCCGGCATCAGCGCCGTGACGGTGCCTGCGCCGAGGTCGGCGCCCGCGTCCACCCAGGAGGTGGTGACGGCGATCCATTGCTCCAGCCAGGACTGCTCGAACAGGCGTTTGCCGAGATCGACGGCCCGCAACGGCGACCAGGACTTCGGATCGAAATACGTGGCCATGATTGATCCGAGCGTACTGGCCGACGCCGGACTCGACCATCGTGCTGTGACCCAGGTCGCGCCTGCCCTGGAGTGGTACCCGCTGAGCAGGCGTTCTTGCTTGTGGAACACCGCGCCGAGGAGAATCGACATGCCGTCTACGACACACCGCCACGGAAAGGGTGCATATGCCGCTGGATCTCAACAGTGATCTCGGCGAGGGCTTCGGTCCGTGGCAGATGGGCGACGACGCGGTGATGCTGGACATCGTCACCAGCGCCAACATCGCCTGCGGGTTCCACGCGGGTGACCCCTCGATCATGCGCCGGACCTGCGAGCTCGCCGTCGCGAAGGGGGTACGGATCGGCGCCCACGTCGGCTACCGCGACCTGGCCGGATTCGGCCGCCGCGAGATCACCATGGACCCCGCGGAACTGCGGGACGAGGTGCTGTATCAGATCGGCGGTCTCGGCGCGTTCGCCAAGGCCGCGGGCGACCGGGTGCGGTACGTGAAACCCCATGGCGCGCTCTACCATTCGGCCGCGCGCGAGCGGCGGTTCGCGGACGCGGTGCTGGCCGCGATGCTCGACTACGATCCGGAGCTCGCACTGCTCGGCCCGGCGGGCAGCGAGTTGGCGCACGCGGCCGAGGCGGCGAAGGTGCGCTTCGTCGGTGAGGGCTTCGCCGATCGCGCGTACACGCAGGCAGGCACGCTGGCCAAGCGTGGCTTGCCCGGAGCCGTGCTGGACACCGATGCCGCGGTCGCGCAGGCGGTTTCGATCGCGATGTCGGGCTCCGCGCGCACAGTCGACGGGTCCGGTGAGGTCGCGGTGCAGGCGGCCAGCCTCTGCGTGCACGGCGATACGCCCGCCGCGGTCGAGATGGCCCGGCGCATCCGCACCGCCCTGGACGAGGTCGGGGTCCCGGTCGAGCCATTCGTCTGAGCATGATCTTTCGGACGTGAGGCGCGCTGCGATGACGGACCAGGACGAGCTCGACCCGGACCGGCTGATCCGGGCGGCAGGCGACGGCGCGTTGCTCATCACCCCGAACCGGCACGACGATGTGGTGAAACTCGCTGCGGCCCTGCGTGCCCGCCTGCCCGACGGGGTCTGCGACGTGCTGCCCGCCGCGGAAACCGTTCTCGTGACCCTGCTTTCGCCGGAGCACGCGGAGTCCGTCCGCCGCCAGCTCGCAGCGTTGTTACGCACGGTGCGACAGCCTGCGGCAGAGCATGATTCGGACATTGTTTCCCGTGGAACACTGTCGGACAACGACTCTCCGGAGCAGCCATTGGTCATCCCGGTGCGCTACGACGGCGCCGATCTCGCCGAGGTCGCGCGGCTGCTCGGGATCGGCCAAGCCGAGGTGGTCGCCGCGCATACCGGGACGGTCTGGCGGTGCGCGTTCGTCGGATTCGCCCCTGGCTTCGGCTATCTGGAGTCACCCGACGGTCGGTTGACCGTGCCGCGGCGCCCGCAGGCCCGCACCACCATTCCGGCCGGCGCGGTCGCGCTGGCCGGCGGTTACACCGCGGTGTACCCGCGCAGCACGCCCGGCGGCTGGCACCTCATCGGAACCACCGACCTGCGGATGTGGGACGTCGGCCGCGATCCACCCTCGCTGATCCACGCGGGCGGCTTCGTCCGGTTCGTCGCGCAGCGGGACTCGGCCTAGGTCAATTCGGTGAATCCAGCTGCGCGTGCATGAGATACACGTTGTAGCTGTCCCAGGACGAGAGGGTGAAGTACACGTCCGTGCCGGTCGACCAGGGATGGATGAAGCCGCCGTAGGACTTCGGATAGTCGGCGGTGGAGACGAGCGACACCGGCTCGGTCCAGCTGCCTTGCGGTTCGGCGGCGTTGCGCAGCACGATCGAACCGCGGCCCGAGTCGAGATACACCATCTGCCACTGCGCGTTGTCCCGGTCGTAGCGCACCGACAACTCGCTGGCCAGGCCGAGAAACAGTGGGGTGGCCTGATTCTCCGCCGCCGGTGCCCAGCTGCCGTTCACCCAGTACTGGTAGGCCGACTTGTTGAGCACCTCGGCTTTCGGTACCCGGGCCAGCCCGACCACCCCGAGGCGGCCATTGGGTGTGCCGAACATATAGACATGCGCACCGTGCGGCACCATCGCCGCGACCTGGAAGCGACCGACCCCGAAGATGTTGTCCCACCTGGCGTGCTGATCTTTGGTCCAGGTGCGGCCGTTGTCGTCGGAGTAGGCGAGACCGCCGTAATTGCTCGCCCACATGCCGGGGATGCGACTCCACCGATTCACCGACATATAACTCAGATACTGGCGGCCGTCGAGGGCGAATCCGGAGGTCGGAATGGTGGTGGTCTCCCAGTTCTTGAGTTTGCGGCTGCTCAGGATCTCGGCGGCGTGGCACCGGCTGTCCTGCACCATGCTGTCCAGCGAAAGGCCGTCGGACAGTTCGCGATCGGTGCTGTAACCCAGGACGTTGCTGCGCCAGTCCTGGTGGTCCTCCCCCGCGCCACCGACCTGCCACCCTTCGCCGAAGGTGTCGCCGAACGCGACGGCGACCTCACCCGGCTTGGTCTCCCACATCACCCCGAGGTCGGTGCCGTCCACCTGCCAGCGCAGGTCGGTGCGGTTCGGGGAACCGTGCCCGGTGATTTGACCCGCCAACTCCACCGATCCGACGCGCGGCTCGGCCACCGCCGGGGCGAGCGGGCCGGGTTCGGCGGGGTGCACCACCGGCGGCGGCGCGGGCTGCGGTGCGTCGCCGGTGCCGCCGGGCACCGGTATCGGGATGGGTTCGATCTCGGGTTCGATCTCGATGCGCGGCACCTTGATCGGCCCGCCTGCCGCACTCGGCCGGGCGCCGGTGTCCGGGGCCGGGCTCGGATCGGGGTCCACCTCAGGCGGTTTCGAGATGTCGCGCACCTCGGGGCACGGGTTCTGGCATGGATCGACGGGCAGCGGTCCCGCGTCGATCCTGGTGTTGTCCTGGGCGGGCCCCGGCACCGTTATCGGGGTGAGTTGCGGGACCGGCACCGGAATCACGATCCGGTCCGGCAGTGCGGGCTCGCGGTCGAGTTGGCGTGGGTCGAAACCGACCTCGCCGCAACTGTTCACCGGTCGCGGCTCCCACGGCAGCGGGGTCGCCTGAGCGATCGGTCCCGGCATCGTCAACAGCCCGCCGAGCACAGCGCCGAAGAAGGCAGGCGCACAAGAGGATTTGCGGCCGAATCGGTTGGTTGCATCGAGATTCCGCGCCGGAAATCGCATGTCTGGCAGACTCCTGTCGAATCGGGCCGAAGCGAAAGAAAACCTACCGGAATCATCTGTGTGAAATAGGGAACCGAATGTCGGTCGCGCGCGTCCAAACAGCTATGAACGAGATCGAGTACGTGTTCGGCACGGGCGACGGCCCGGTACACGTCTGGTCCAGCGAAGCCGATCTGGACCTGGCCCGGTCGGGCACCGCCGACGCGGTGCGACTGGACTTCGACGGCGACGGTCTCGCCGACGACGCCATGTGGGACACCGCCGGATCCGGCATCGCCGACGTGGCGGCCCTCGATCTGGACGACGACGGTGTCCTCGACCACTTCTATACCGACCCGACCGGCCTCGGCACCTGGAATCACCACATCACCGGCTCCGCGGTCGACGCCGTCAGCGAACCGCTGGACTGGATCGTGCGGACAGATCACGTCGATGCCGAACAGCACGCCGTCCCGGCCGACGCCGGTGCCGCGCAGCCGGATCGGCTATCCGCGCCGCCCAGTGTCGACGCGGAAGAACTACCGCAGGTCGACCACCCGACCACGACGACGGACCAGCTACCGGGAACGGATCATCCGGCCAAGACGACGGACGAGCCACGGGGAACCGATCACCCCGCAGCAACAGCAGACGAGCTACCTGGAGCTGATAATTCCGCAGCGACAGCAAACGAGCTACCGCCGCAAGGCAATCCGGTCGACCTACCCGACTACCTCGCCCAGCGAATGAATCCCACCGGCCGCTACCTGGACGACGATCCGATCATTACTTGACTTCGACATCACCGATATTCTTCGACCGCCGCCGCGCATTGACCGCGATGGCGGCAATACCCGCGCAATAAATTCCGGCACCCGTCAGAATCACGGGCAACGACCGCCCGTCATCCGGGATAACCAGTGCCGCAGCGGCAATCGCCAGGATGAACGCGATATTGAAAACCGTGTCCTGCAACGCGAATACCTGTCCACGGCGCGCGTCGTCGATATCGACCTGCATGACCGCGTCTCCGGTCAGTTTGATCGTCTGCCCGGCCAGCCCGAGCAGGAACGCCCCGACCAGTAGCAGCTGATGTGCGCGCGGCACCGCCGAGCCCGCCTCGGCGAGGGCGATCGGCGTGACCAGTGTCAGTTGCACCATCGTCGCCGTCACCAGGCCGGCCACCACGGTCTTCGACCGCCCGAGACGCGGGATCAACAGCGGCGCGACCACGGCCGCCACCAGCATGCCCGCGGCGATGGCGGCGATGGCCACGCCGAAACCGAGCAGCCCGCTGTCCAACGCCGAACCTTCGGCAGGCGCCTGACGCAGCACCAGCACCATGACCAGGGTGTTGATGCCGAACACGATGCGGTGCGTGCCGATGCCCAGCATCGCGGTGGTCACCTGCGCCGACTCCCACACCGCCGTCGCGCCGGTGCGCAGTCCGGTGGCGATGGCGTGCAGCGTGCTCGCGCCGGCGGCACGGTCGGCGTCCGGCCCGAGCACTCGAGGCGCGAACCCGGCCGCCAGCAGTGCGCTGGTCATCGGTCCGAGGCTGCTCACCGCGACCGCGACCGCCGACGCGAAGTCGCCTGCCCCGATCAACCCGATCACCGCCACCGAGGTGGCGGCGCCGACCCCGGCACAGCCCGAGGCCACCGTGGCGAGCACCGAGTTCATCGGCACCAGCCAGTGCTGGTCGAGCACCCTCGGCAACGCCGCCGACACCCCCGACAGCACGAACCGGCTGATGCCGACCACGGCCAGCGCGAGCAACAGCAGCGGCGTCTCCCCGACGCCCGCGAGCAACCCCGCGCACACCAGCCCGATCAACACCGCCCGCGCCACGTTCGCCACCAGCAGTACCGCGCGTCGATCCCACCGGTCCAGCAGCGCCCCGGCATACGGCCCGATCAGCGAGTACGGCAACAACAGCACCGCGAAACCGGCGGCGATGGCCAGCGGATCGGTCTGGCGCTCGGGATTGAACAGAATCGCCCCCGACAGCGCCGCCTGGAACATGCCGTCGCCGAACTGGCCGGTGAATCGCACGAGGGCCAGGCGCAGCACGCCGGGGCTTTCCCGCAGCGCGGTCCACAGCGGCTGCGGCCGCTCGTCCGAATTAATGGAGCTCTCCGAGCAACCCGTGGTGGACACGCGGTGAGGCTACTGGGTTCGAGGTAGACACGCAGAATCAGTGCGAGTCGGCGACCAGCGCGCTGACCGCCTCGCGCATGTCCGGTGCCATCGGCAGCCGGTCGAGGGCGTCGGCGTCGATCCAGGCGAACGCGTCGTGTTCACCGGGTTCCAGGGCCACCTCGCCCGGTTCGACGTCCACCACGAAGCTGTACTTGCGGACCCTGGCCTTGGTCCGGGTGGCGTAGTCGATGCCGCCGAGGAAGTCGGTGATGCGGCGCACCCGCAGGCCGGTCTCCTCGAACAGCTCACGGGCGACGCATTCGGCGAACGTTTCGCCGGATTCGACCCCACCGCCGGGTAGTTCGTACATGCCGCCGTGATAGTCGTCCGGGACCCGGCGCACCACCAGGAGTTTGCGGTCACGGAACACCGCGACGCCGACGACGAAATGGGCGATGCCGTCGCGGTGGGCCTCGCTGCGAAGTTGTCGCTCGATGCGGGTGAGCGTCTCGGGTCGCATCTCGTCGTCACCTCCGGTTGCGTTGTGGCGCATCGTGTTACGAATCACGCATGAGTGTGGCACCGGCCGATGTCTTGCCTACCGGCGAGGTCGCCTACCGGTTCGGTGGACCGGTAGGTGCTTCATCGCCTGACGTTCACCCGCTGGTCGCTCGCGTAAAATGCCGAGTGCAGGACAATTTACTAGGAATGTGGAGTACCGCCACGGATGTGCTCCTACCCTGAATGGTGATCGGTGCACGGTCCCGAGAGGAGGACCACGATGTCCACACTCACGCCCGCGCCTCGTCGGCGCCCGGCCTCGGCGTGCGCGCCGCACACAGCGACATGACTGCCTCACTTCGTTCGCTCATGACACCACACATCGACGTCCATCGAGCAGGCGACCGGATGAAGACGCGGGTTTCCTGGCTGGATTCGAAGCATTCGTTCTCGTTCGGGGAGCACTACGATCCCGATAACACCCACCACGGCTTGCTGCTCGTGAACAACGAGGATGTGGTCTCGCCCGGTCAGGGCTTCGACACGCATCCGCATCGGGACATGGAGATCGTCACCTGGGTGCTCGGCGGCAGCCTGGTACATCAGGACTCGCTCGGCCACAGCGGCATCATCTACCCGGGGCTGGCCCAGCGGATGAGCGCGGGCACCGGCATCCTGCACTCGGAGAAGAACGACGCGTGGCGGCTCGACGGCGCCGAGCACGACGAGCCGGTGCATTTCGTGCAGATGTGGGTGGTTCCCGACGAGCCCGGCCTGACGCCCGGGTACCAGCAGCTCGAGATCGATGACGCGCTGGCGGCGGGTGGCCTGGTCACCGTGGCCGCGGGCCTGCCGCGCTACCGCGATCGCACTGCCATCGCCATCAACAGCAGCCACGCGGCGTTCCATGTGGCCAGGATGACCGGCGCGCCTGATGTCGCCATCGATCTGCCGGACGCTCCCTATCTGCATGTCTTCGTCGCTCGCGGCGAGGTGGAGATGGAGGGCGTCGGCACCCTGGACGAGGGCGACGCGGTCCGGCTCACCAGAAGCGGCGGCCAACGGGTGATCGCGCACCGGCCGTCGGAAATTCTGGTGTGGGAGATGCACGCGCGGTTGGGCGCTCAGTAGACCTGTCGACGAATTCGAGGTGGCTGCCCGCGCGCCGAGGAAGCGGACTCCGCTGGGCTGCGACAAAATGGGCATACCTCGCATTAACATCCGCTCGTAGCGCATGCGATCAGTAGGCGATCCTCGCGTACCCACCGGGGCAACCGGTCCGGATCGAGCAGCGCGAGGCACCGACGGAGAGGAAATCCATGTCGCAATACCCGCCTCCCGGCCAGTACCCCCCGCCGCCCGGGTACCCGCCGCCGCCCGGCCAGCAACCCGGGCAGCCCGCGTACTGGCAGGAGTCGCCGAAGGGTAAGGGCCTGGCGATCACCGCGCTGGTGCTCGGCATCCTCGCCTTGCTCAGCTTCTGGACGCTGGTCGGCGGCTATCTGTTCGGCGCCTTCGCCGTCATCTTCGGTGTGGTCGCGCTGGTGAAGGCGCGGTCGGGTCGCGCGGGTGGTACGGGGATGGCGATCACCGGCCTGATCCTCGGCGTACTCGGCTTGATCGGCGCCGTCGTGGTCACCGTCGTCGGCTACAGCTTCTTCGTCAACAGCGGCGGCAAGGACTTCGTCGACTGCGTGAACAAGGCGGGCGGCGATCAATCCAAGATCGACGCGTGCGAGAGCGAATGGAACCAGCGGCTCGAGGACAAGTTCAGCGTCACGCTGACGCCGCCGCCCGTCCCCACGCCTCGCTGACCTCGGGTCTACCCCGCGCTGAGCGCGGCGCAGGCGCGGGTGGCAGCCAAGACGTCGCCGAGCTCGTGGCGAAAGTCGCGCTCCGGCGCGGCGATCCACTTGCGGTAGCCGGTGCCCTCGTCGGTGGGCGAGGGCAGCACGATGTGGCTGCCTGGCAGTGCGACCGCGGCGCAGACCCGGAACAGGTCGGCGAACAGTTCGGTGTCCAGATACGAGTTGTCGGTCGGGCCGGTCAGGAAGGTCCACCGGTCCGAGCGCGGATGCGCGATGATCGGGCCCGGCCGATCCTCGGGGGTGGCCGCGATCAGCCGCGCACGCACCCGGCGGCCCAGTGCGGCGGGCATGACTACCGCACCAACCGCGCCTACCTCCAACATGATTCGGCCGAGGGCGGGGTCGACGACGCCGTAGAGGCCGTGGTCCTTGCGGTAGCTGCGACAGCGGGCGAGGGCGTCCTGCATCGTCGCGTAGCCGGAGGACGCCGGATAACTGCCTGCTTCAGTGCGGGACAAACTCATGACGAACCTCGCCTCGATGCGGGTGGATCGCGTGAACTGGGTGAGAATCGACCGCTGAGCCCAGACCCTAATGCCGCGCAAGTGGGTTGACAATAGTCACACGCCGGTGCCGGGGTCGCGCGCCGGTACCATCGCCAGTCATGGCACCCGTCTCGCCCGCCGTTGCCCGTTGGGAGCTGGTGCTGCGGCTGCGGGAGCTGCGCGAACAGCGCGGCTTCGACTCCGCGGGCTTCGCCAAGCTGGTCGGCTTCACCCCGGCCAACTGGTCGCACGTGGAAAAAGGCCGACGCGTACTCACCACCAACACCATCGGTCCGGTGCTCGAGCTGCTCGAGGTGGGGGCC
Source organism: Nocardia sp. NPDC052316 (assembly GCF_044547795.1). NCBI lineage: Bacteria > Bacillati > Actinomycetota > Actinomycetes > Mycobacteriales > Nocardiaceae > Nocardia > Nocardia sp. NPDC052316. The sequence goes on along the minus strand of NZ_JBIUBB010000005.1, from coordinate 382,037 downwards.
GAGGAACGCGCGGAGCTGCTCGCCCTGCTGGACGCCAGTAAGCAGCGCGGCTGGTGGACCAAGTCGTCGGCGCTGATCGGGCCCGAGCTACAGCGGTTGTACGGCATGGAATACGGCGCGCAGAGCATCCGCAGTTACGACAGCCTCATCGTGCCGGGTCTGTTGCAGACCGAGGCCTACGCCAGGGCGCTGATCAGTGCCGATGTGATGATCCGGCCGGTCCAGGTCGAGCAGCTGGTCGCCATTCGGATGCGCCGACAGCAGCGACTGCGCGGCAGCGAGCCGGTCGAGCTGACGGCCGTGATCGGCGAGGGCACCCTGCTGCAACAGACCGGCGGACCCGATGTGCTGCGCGGGCAACTGATCCACCTGGCCGAGCTGATCGACGAACTCGACACCGTCGAGGTGCGGGTCATCCCGTTCACCGCCACCGCGGGTGCGGTACTCGGCGGATCCAGCTTCCATCTGATCGACTTCGCCGGCGAGCAGTTACCGACCTTCGGCTGGGCGGAGAGCGCCGTCTTCGGCGGGGCGGTCGACGACCCGGAACTGGTGCGCGATCTGAGCTTCGCCTACGTGCGCGCACAGGAACAATCGCTGCCGCATGACGAGTCATCGACCCTGATCAGGGCGTATGCCCGGAGGTAAAATCCTGCCATGGCCACCACCGCTACTCCCCGGTCGGTTTTCACTGACTGGTTCCGGTCGACCCGATCCAACAACGGCAATCAATGTGTCGAGGTCCGCTTCGATGGTGACGCGGTGCTCATCCGTGACAGCAAGTACCGGCGCGATCCGGCACACCGCCCCGCCGACGAGCCCATCATCACCGTCAGCGCGCGCGAATGGTCCGCGTTCCTGGATGCCCTCCGCGCGTCGCAACCTTCGCCCGGCGCGCTGACCGCGGCCACCGCCGCCGACGGGCACACCACGCTCCGGCACGGCACCACCGTTCTGCGCTACACCCCACCAGAGTGGGACGCCTTCCTGCTCGGCGTGCGCGACGGCGAGTTCGACCGCACCGCACTCACCGTCTGAGACCTCCACGAACAATGGACCTTCACCCCCGGTCGTTCGCGGCAGGGGGCCGACATCGCGCACGGTCGGCATACTGGAGATCGTGACTTCCGAGCTGACCAGTCCTTCCGGTATTGACCTGTCCTATCTCGACCAGGGCGTGCGGGCGCAGGACGACCTGTTCGCGCATGTCAACGGCGAATGGCTGGCCAACCACGAGATACCGGCCGATCGCGCGGTGGACGGCGCTCTGCGTACCCTGTACGACAAGGCCGAGCGCGACGTCCAGGTGATCATCCAGAACGCGGCCGCCGAGCAGGCGGAGCCGGGCAGCGATGCGCGCAAGATCGGCGATCTGTTCACCAGCTTCATGGACACCGAGACGGTGGCCGCGGCCGGCCTCGCGCCGATCTCAGCGGAGCTCGCTGCGATCAACGAGGTCACCGACCGGAGCGCGTTCGCAGCGTTGCTCGGCTCGTTGCAGCGGACCGGCGTCGGCGGGGCGATCGGCTACTACGTCGACACCGACGACAAGAACTCCACCCGCTATATCGTGCACGCCACCCAATCCGGCATCGGACTGCCCGACGAGTCGTACTACCGCCAGGACGAATCCGCCGAGATCCGCGCGGAGTACATCGCGCATATCGGTCGCATGTTCGCGTTGGCCGCCGCCGATCCCCGCATTGCCGCGCTGCTGCCGCAGGAGCTGGACACGGTCGGGCAGCGGGTGTTCGAGCTGGAGCGCAAGCTCGCCGCCGGACACTGGGATGTGGTCCGCCGCCGCGACGCGGTACTCAGCTACAACCTGACCACCTACGACGCGCTGGTCGCCGACTACCCCGCCTTCGACTGGGCCGCGTGGACGTCGGCGCTCGCGGCAGGGGTCGAGCGGCCCGGCCCCGAGCTGTTCGCCGAAGTCGTTGTCCGGCAGCCTGATTACCTGCGCACCTTCGCCCAGGTGTGGGCCGAGGAGTCGCTGGCCGACTGGCAGGCGTGGGCCGCCTGGCGGCTGCTGCGTTCGCGCGCACCGTATCTCACCGATGCGGTGGTCGAGGAGAACTTCGGTTTCTACGGCCGCACGCTGACCGGCGCTCAGGAGAATCGGGAACGCTGGAAGCGCGGGGTCTCCCTGGTGCAGGACCTGCTCGGCGAGGCGGTCGGCAAACTGTATGTGGCCGAGCACTTTCCGCCGACGGCCAAGGCCAAGATGATCGAACTGGTCGGCAATCTGCAGGAGGCCTACCGCCGCAATATCGCCCAGCTGGACTGGATGGGACCCGATACCAGGGCGGCGGCGCTGGCCAAGCTGGAGAAGTTCACCCCGAAGATCGGCTACCCGGACAAGTGGCGCGACTATTCGGACGTGCTGATCGACCCTGCTGACCTGGTCGGCAATTACCGCAACGGTTATGCCGCCGATCACGACCGCGACCTGCGCAAGCTCGGTGGCCCGGTCGACCACGACGAATGGTTCATGACCCCGCAGACCGTGAATGCCTACTACAACCCGGGCATGAACGAAATCGTCTTCCCCGCCGCCATTCTGCAGCCGCCGATGTTCGACATGAACGCCGACGACGCCGCCAATTACGGCGGCATCGGCGCGGTGATCGGCCACGAGATCGGTCACGGATTCGACGATCAGGGCGCCAAATACGACGGCGACGGCAACATGGTCGACTGGTGGACCGATGACGACCGCACCGAGTTCGGCAAGCGCACCAAGGCATTGGTCGACCAGTACAACGTGCTCTCGCCGAAGGACCTGCCCGACGAGCACACCGTCAACGGTGAATTCACCATCGGTGAGAACATCGGCGACCTCGGCGGCCTGTCCATCGCGCTGCAGGCCTACCAGATCTCCCTCGACGGCGCCGAGCCCCCGGAGATCGACGGCCTCACCGGTCTGCAACGCGTCTTCTTCGGCTGGGCGCAGGTCTGGCGCACCAAGGTTCGGGCCGAGGAGGCCATCCGCAGGCTCACCGTCGACCCGCACTCGCCGCCGGAATTCCGCTGCAACGCGGTGGTCCGCAATATCGACAGCTTCCACGAAGCCTTCGATGTGCAGCCCGGCGACGCTCTTTACCTGGATCCGGCACAGCGCGTCAAGATCTGGTAGTCGCGGTAGGCGCGAGCATTTACCGAGCAGGTAGTGTTCGCGCCTTTCGCTGAGGTGCAACGGGAGCCGGGGCACGCCGTCAACGCAGGCGTTCCTCGGTTTCCGCGTCGAAGAAGAACACATCGTCCAGCTTGGGTCGCAGCCGCAACTGATCGCCGAGCGCCACCTGGAAGCGGCGGTCCACCCGGGCAACTACCTTGCCGGAGCGGCTGTTCCAGTCTTCCGCGATGCCGTGGCTGTAGACGAACGACTCCGCGCCCAGCTCCTCGAGCAGCTCGGCGGCGACCGTGAGACCGTCCTCGTCGGTGGTCACCTCCCACGACTCCGGGCGGATGCCGACCACCACCCGGTCGCCGGTTTTCGCGGTGCGCGGCAACGGGATACGCAGCTCATCGAGGATCGCCGCGCCGTCGCGCACCGGTGCCTCCAGCAGGTTCATCCCCGGTGAACCGATGAAGCCCGCGACGAAGGTGTTCACCGGATTGTCGTACAGCTCACGCGGCGCGGCGATCTGCTGCAGCTTGCCGTCGAGCAGCACCGCGACCCGGTCGCCCATGGTCATCGCCTCGACCTGATCGTGGGTGACGTACACCGTGGTGGTGCCGAGCCGCTTCTGCAGCGCGGCGATCTGCGACCGGGTGCTGACGCGCAGCTTCGCGTCCAGGTTGGACAGCGGCTCGTCCATGCAGAACACCTGCGGCCTGCGCACGATCGCCCGGCCCATCGCGACCCGTTGCCGTTGTCCGCCGGACAGTTTGGCCGGTTTGCGGTCGAGCAGGTGCTCGAGTTCCAGCATCTTGGCCGCCTCCTGCACCCGGAACAGGGTGTCGGCCTTGTTCATGCCCGCGTTGCGCAGGGCGAAGCCCATGTTCTGCGCGACGGTCATGTTCGGGTACAGCGCGTAGCTCTGGAACACCATCGCCACATCCCTGGCGCGCGGCGGCAGCCCGGTGACGTCCTTGCCGCCGATCAGGATTCGGCCCGCCTCCACCGATTCCAGCCCGGCCAGCATGCGCAGGCTGGTCGACTTGCCGCAGCCCGATGGGCCGACGAGCACGATGAACTCCCCATCGGCGATGTCGATCTCCAGGCTGTCGACGGCGGGTGTCGGCGCACCGGGATACAGGTGCGTCACACCGTCGAACTGCACTGTGGCCATGGGCGTCGATCTCCTCGTGTGAACTCACGGTGGCGGCCACCCGAGGTGACCGCCACCGAGGTGCGGTAATTACTTGGGCAGCTTCGGCGTGATCTGCCGGTCGATGATGGCCTGCAGCTCGTTGGTGACATTGGCGAAAACCGTCGCCGGGTCGGCGTTCTGCAAGCCGATCTGCTCCAGTCCGGTGCCGATGATCTTGTCGCCACCCGGCACGAACACCCGGGCGTAGTCCTGCGACTTGGTCAGCGGCAGCTGGTCGATGGCGACCTTGGCGTTCGGGTTCTTCGCGAGGAAGTCCTGCTCGCTCGGGTCGGCGATCGCCGACTTGCGCACCGGCATGTACCCGGTGGTCTGCGAGAAGTACGCGGTGTTCGCCGGGTTGGTGATGAACTCGATGAACTTGAGCGCGTTCAGCTTCCGCTCATCGGAGATGCGCGCCGGGATGGCCAGACCGGCGCCGCCGGTGGTGACGCCCGGCCCGTTCGGGTGCGGCAGGAACGCGGTGCCGAACTGCAGCTTGCCCTCCGCGTTCTGCTTGATGCCCTTGAGGTCACCGGTGGAGGCGATGGTGGAGGCGATGACGCCGGTGCCGAAATCGACCGCGATCTGCGGCTTGATGCCCGCGTACTTCTTGGTGTGGATCATGTCGCGCAGGAATTGACCCGCCGCGATGGTGCCCGGATCGTTGAACTTCAGCTGCCATTGATCGGAGTAGGCGCCGCCGAAGGTCCAGTTCGGCCCCTGGAAGGTCCAGGCCAGGTAGTTTTCGGCGTTGCCCCAGCCGTGCGCGAGTTTGCCGTCGCCGACGACCGCCTGGATCTTCGGGCCCCACTCGTCGAACTCCGGCCAGCTGTTCGGACCACGGTCCGGCAGACCGGCTTTCGCCCAGATGTCCTTGTTGTAGTAGAACAGCGGCGTCGACCGGGAGTACGGCAGCGCGTAGTGCTTGCCGTTGAACAGGTAGTCCGCGGCCAGCGAGTCCACGTAGTCGTCCAGCTCGACGCCCGCGTGCGCGAAGTGCTGGTCCAGCGGTTCGATGGAGCCGTTGAGGGCGTAGTTGAACCACCAGACATCGGACAGCACAACGACATCGGGCAGCTCGCCGCCGGACAGGGCCGCGTTGAACTTCTGCGACACCTCCTCGTAGTTCTTGCCCGCGTCGATCAGGTTGACCTTCAGGTCGGGGAACTTCTCGTGGAAGCGCTTGATCAGCTCGTTTTCCTGATCCTTCGAGCTGCCGGGGTGGTTGGACCAGAAGTTGATGGTGTTCGCCTCGCCGGACTGCTTGGCGCCACCGCCGGTGCCCGCGCATGCGGTGAGCGCGGCGCCCGCGGCGACGGCGCCGGCCAGCCCGATGAATCCGCGCCGGGACAGCGCGGGGAACTGAGAAGTGGACACGTGATTTCTCCTGTATCTAACCCTTGACCGCACCCGAGGTGAGGCCTTTGATCATGTGGCGCTGCAGCAGCAGGAACACGATGAGAATCGGCAGCATGGTCAGCAACGTGCCCGACATCACCGGGCCCCAGTTGGTTACGCTCGGGTTCTCGGTGTTCTGCAAGAGGGTCAGGCCGACCGGCAGCGTGGCCACCTCGGGGCCGTCGGCCATCAGGAACGGCCAGAGGTATTCGTTCCACTCGTTGACCAGCGTGACCACCGCGAAGGCGACCATGGTCGGCCCGGACATCGGCAGCACCACCCTGGTCAGCAGCCGCCACCAGTTGGCGCCGTCCATCCTGGCCGCCTCGATCACTTCCGAGGGCAGCGACAGGAAATGGTTGCGCATCAGGAATGTTCCGAACGCGACGCCGCAGAGCGGAACGATGATGCCCACCAGGGTATTTCGCCAGCCGAGTTGCGAGACCAGCGCGTAGTTGGAGATCACGGTGATCTGGTTGGGCACCATGAGCGCCGAGATGATCACCAGGAACACCACCGATTTACCGGGGAACCGCAGGAACACCAACCCGTACGCGCTGAACACGCCGAGCACGAACTTCACCGCGGAGACGACCGCCGTGACGATCAGCGAGTTGCCGAAGAAGGTCCAGAACGGCAGCTTGGTGGTGGCGTCCCGATAGTTCTCCGGATGCCAGCTGTGCGGCCAGTAGACCGCGGGCTGCACGTAGATGTCCGGGCGCGCCTTGAACGAGGTGATCACGATCCAGAACAGCGGTACGCCGACGATGATCAGCACGCACACCATGGCGGCGTAGCCGAGCAGCAGCACCCCGCGCTGGCGGCGTCGGTAGGAATCTGTCTCGGCGCCTGCGCTTTTCACTGCTCATTCCGATCCATGACGCGAACCTGCACCAGCGTGACGACCAACAGCACCAGGAACATGATGGTGGCCACGGTCGCGCCGTAGCCGGCGCGGAAGTTACGGAAGGACTCTTCGTACACCTGGTAGACCATGGTGGTGGTGCCGGTGCCGAGCGGCCCGCCGCGAGTCATCACGTTGATGATGTCGAAGACCTGCAACGAATTCAGTAGCACCGTGATCGACAAAAAGAAGGTGGTCGGCCGCAGCTGCGGCAGCAGCACCTTGGTGAACGTGGTCCACCGGCTGGCGCCGTCCATCTCGGCGGCCTCCATCAGCTCGGCCCGAACCCCTTGCAGCGCGGCCAGATAGATGACGAAGCTGTAGCCGAGGTTCTTCCAGATGTAGGTCACCGTCACCATGAACAGCGCCCAGTTCGGGTTCTGGTAGAAGTCAGGCACGGTGGCGACGCCGAAGCGGTGCAACACATCCTGGACCAGGCCGAAGCTCGGATCGAAGATGAACTGGAAGGCCACGCCGATGGCGGCGCCGGAGATCACGAACGGCGCGAAGATCGCCGAGCGGACCACATTGCGGCCGAACAGCTTCCGGTCCAGCAGCAGGGCGAGCGCGAGGCCGAGCACCATGCTGCCGACCACCGCCGCCAGGGTGAAAACCACTGTGTTGCTGACGATCTCCCAGGAGTCCGAGCGGCCCCACCACTCGCGGTAGTTCGCTACCCCGATGAAGGTGGCCACCGGGTCGGAGATGTTCCAGTCGTAGAACGAGAGCCGGATGTTGTCGAGCAACGGCCGATAGACGAACAGCGTGAGCAGCGCGAGATTCGGTACCACAAGCACCAGGAACAGGGCGTAGTCCGACCAGGGCCGGTTCCGCATACCGCGTCCGCGCGGTGGGGGGAGTACACGTTCCGGCTTCGCTCGCACGCCGCGCACTCTACGGACAGGAGCAAACAGTCGGTTAACGCTGTCCGGCGGGGCACTGAACTTCTCGAGCACGCGCCCAGTGAATCAAGAAGCCGAACATCACGATCGGCAATTTGCTTAATTGATCGTAATGTTCGGCTTCGTGACGTGTCTTCAGTTGTGCGGGAGCGCCTTAGTTCCAGTCGCCGGCGAGGCCGTCGCTGGTGCCGATCGAGCCACCCTTGGTGTTCTCGATGATGACCGGGTCACCCTTGCGGGAGTTCTCCATGAACCACTTGGCGTTCTCGGTGCTCACGTTGAGGCAGCCGTGGCTGACGTTGGAGTTGCCCTGCTGGCCGACCGACCACGGGGCCGCGTGCACGAAGATGCCGCTGTTGGAGATGCGGGTCGCGTACTCGACCTCGAGCTTGTAGCCCTCGGGGTCGGTGGTCGGCACACCGTAGGTGGACGAATCCATGATCATCTTGCGCAGCTGCTCGCCGACGATGTAGGTGCCGTTCGGCGTCTCGTGCTTGGTCTTGCCCATCGAGGTCGGCATCGTCTTCACCACCTCACCGTTGCGGGTGATGGTGATGGTCTTGGTGTTGTCGTCGGCCGTGCTGACGAACGCGTCGCCGATCTTGAAGGAGCTGCGCGTCCCGCCCGCCTCGACCTGCACGTCGGTGTTGTCCGGCCAGAAGTCGTTGGGCCGCCAGCGCACCTGCTTGTCACCGCGCCAGTAGAAGTGGCCCGGTGCGTTCTTCGAGGAGGTGACCTTGATGAACTTCTCGGCGGCGGCCTGATCGGCCACCGGCTCCTTGAAGTTGATGATGATCGGCTGGGCCACCCCGACCACCTCGCCGTCGGCGATGTTGATCGACGGCGGCGCGAAGTTGGGCTGCTGTGGCGCCGGGTCCTGCGCCGAACCGGCCGATCCGGAGCCGAGTCCGGGGAACGGTTCAGCGTCGGCGGGCGCGACGAGCAGAACGCCCGCCGCGATCGTCGCGGACAACAGGGCGCCCGCCCGCAGCCTGCGGGTCAGCTGTGCTCCCCGGCGGTGGGCAGGTAGCGACCCGGTGTGCGAAGCGGCATGCATAGGTTTCTCGTCCATTCCATCTCTCGGCGCACGCGCACAGGCGCACGCGTGTCTCGAGATCTCTCATCGGCGTGAAGCAGGCAGGGCTGCCCCACGGGTATTGACGGCCCGACCCTGCATCCTTCCTACCGTCCCGATGCGGCCCGAAGCCAGTTGCGGTTCACAGTGATTCGTTCCGACCGTTCGGTGTGGCAGCGGTCACACAACCGGGTAGCCGCTGGCCGGTTCGGTGAAAGGTACCGGTCACGTCGGCGAGTCCGGCATACGGTTCGACGCCGCTGGTGGGTCGCCGTGTGGGGTCTACCAAACGCCTTCGTGACGTAAATCACTCAGCACGTCGAACGGAATCGGGCGATGCGGACCGGTTGCTATGTTGTGCGGCACCGACATCGGCGTACGGCCGTTCGCATACCGTGGCGCCAAGCGGAGCCGCACGCGGTTCACGATGGTAGCCAACGCGATTCGCAGTTCGTAGTCCGCCAGCGCCGCCCCGACACAGCGCCGATGGCCGCCGCCGAACGGGGCGAATTCGAACGGCCGATACTTGCGCTCGATGAACCGCTCCGGCCGGAAGCGCTCCGGCTCGGACCACACCTGCGGGTCCGAGTGCAGCAACGGCACCGCGACCCCCATCGTGTCCCCCGGCGCCAGCGCCACCCCGCGCAGCGTGAACGGCGCGTTCAGTCTGCGCACCACGATGGGTACCGGTGGATGCAGCCGCAGCGTCTCCTGGCACACGGCGTCGAGGTAGGGCAGCGCCGCCAGCTCGACCGGGGCCGCGTCCGGGCCGGCCGCGCGCAACTCCGCGCGCAGCCGGGCCAGGGTGTCCGGTGCGCGGTGCAGCTGGAACAGGGCCCAGACCAGCGTCGTCGCGGTGGTTTCGTGCCCGGCGACCAGCAGGGTGCGCAGTTGGTCGCACAGGTCGTCGTCGGTGATCGGGGTGCCGTCGTCGTAGTGGGTGCTCAGCAACGTGCCGAGGATGTCGGTGGTCGGCGGGCCTGCCTTGCGCCGGGCGATGTCGTCGAGGATCAGCCGATCCAGCCGAGCCCTGGCCGCGACGAACCGATCCCATGGCGCGTGGCCGAACAGTCCGTGCCGCAGCACCGGCACCAGCATGAGCGGCCCGGAGAAAGTGGCGAGGAATTCGCCGACAGCATCGGTGTATTCGGCCCGCCGCGCCGGGCTGTCGACGCCGAACACCGCGGTCAGGATCACCCGCAGCGTGATCGCCCTGGTGGCCGCCCGCGCATCGATGCGGGTGCCGGGCCGCCATGCCCGGCCGGTGTCTCCCGCCAGTTCCTGGTGCACCGAATCCTGGATGATTGCCCCGTATTCGCGGATCCGCGCACCGTGGAAGGCCGGGGCGAGCAGCGCGCGGTCGCGGCGATGCCGCTCGCCCGCGGTGAGGATCAGCGAGGCGGTGCCGACCAGTGGCTCGATCGGATTCGGTCGCGGCGGAGCGGTCGCGTCGACCGGCGCGCGGAACAGCTCGCGCGCACCCTCGGCGGTGCCGGTGAACAGCGCCGACCCGAAGCCGGGGAAGCGCACGAAGAACGGATCACCCTCGCGCGTTCGGCGCCAGCGGAAGTACCTGTCGAAGTCCAGGCCCGCGGCCAGCGCGTGCAGCATCATCAGCCGAGGTGCTTTCGGCACGGCGACAGCACGCGACTTGCCCGCGCCGGACCCGGCTGTGCCCACTTCCATATCTATAGGTACGAACTCACCCGCAGTTGGGTTCGACGCGGCCGCGCAGTTGCAACCGGTGCTGGCGCCGAAGTTTCAGCTACGGCCCGCGCGAAGTTTCCGCCGCGACCCAGTGGTAAGTCTGGGCCGCGGCCCAGACGCCGAACGGCGGGCTGGAACCGTTAGCCAGCTGTTTCGTCGACGACCACGGAGGGTTTGATCCTGCGGACGGTATTGCGCGCGGTCGCCGCCAGCCGCGCCATCCTGGCGTCCCCGAGCGCGGTCACCGCGTTGCCGAGCCGGTTGGTGACGAACGCGACCGACATACCCAACTCCGGATCGGCGTAGGCGCCCGATCCGCCGACGCCGTAGTGACCGAACGCTTTTCGCGGCTGCTGCTTGGACATCAGCACCGGCCGGTGGTATCCGAGGGTGAAGCGCAGCGGCAGCCCGAGCACGTAGTCGCGGCTCTCGGCGGGCTGCGCCTGGTTGATGGTCTCGATCGTCTCCGGCCGCAGCAGCCGCACGGTCGCACCGCCACCCCGGTGCGCCGCGAAGACCTCGCCGTTGTTGGCCAGTGCCCCGTACATCCTGGCCAGCGCGCGGGCGGAGAAGACGCCGTTCCAGCCGGGCATCACCGCGTCGTGCACGCGCGGGTCGCGCACCAGTTCGTCGAAGCTCTCCGGCATACCCGCCTCGGCGAGCCCGCGGATCGGGCGCACCCAGGACAGCACCGACGAGGCGGTGTTCCAGCGGATCCCCGGCGGGCTGAGGTGCGGAAAGATCTTGGCGATCCGGTAGCGCTCGGATTCCGGTACCCGGAACCAGAATTCGTCGAGGCCGAGTGGCCCGGCGATCTCGCGGCGCAGCACTTCGGTGAACGGGTCCCCCGTGACGCGCTGCACGATCTCGGCGACCAGCCAGCCGAAGGTGATCGCGTGGTAGCCGGAGGTGCGGATGCGGCGCGGGTCGGGCGGGCTGTCGGCCAGCGCCCGGATCACGGCGTCGTAGTCGAGGATGCCTTCCCGGCCGGGGACCAGGCCGCGCACCCGGTGCAGGCCCGCGCGGTGCGCGAGCACGTCGCGCACGGTGATGTCGTCCTTGCCGTGCGCACCGAACTCGGGCCAGTACGTGGCGACCGGTGCGGCATAGTCGACCAGGCCGCGCTCGGCCAGCCGGTGCAGCACGGTGGCGGCGACGCCCTTGCCGGTGGAGAAGGTCAGCGCGACGGTGCTGCCGTTCCAGCGCCGGTCCTTACCGGCCCAGCCTGCCCAGATGTCCACGACCGGGGCGCCGTCGAGGTAGATGGTCAGCGCGCCGCCGCCGCGGCTCGGTTGGGTGAACATGCCGAAGAATTGGTCGGCCAACCGGATGAAGCGCGGGTCGACCAGCATCTCTTTGGGGGCGGCCAGCTTGCCCGCCGCGGGATCGGCGGCGCCGAAGTCGCCCGCCGTTGCCGAAACCATGGGGTCACCTCCTGACCACCGATCATCGGACCGTTACTCAGGGTAGCTGGTGCGCCGGGGTCTGCCAGCGGCCGAAGGGCGTGCTGAAACAGGCGTCGCCGGTATGGGAATTCCAGGCGAAGGCACCGGTGCCGAGGCACACCACGGTGTTCTCGGCGGTTTGCACGGCCGCGCGCGAACCGTCGAGGGCGACCGACGCGGCGATAAGCGGTGCGCCCGCAGGTGAATCCACTGCGCTGTCAGAATTCGCAGCGCCGTCAATGGAACTGCGTGCGATCGCGTCCTGGCCGATGCCGAGTGCGATCGGAATCCCGCCCGCCCCATCGCTGGCACCGACGCCACCGGCCATGCCGATGCCGATCGCCCTGGCACCCAGGGTCGCGTTCGCGTAGCCGACACCGTCGATTCCCAGAGATTTCGCCTGGCCGAGCAGGTCGGTGGCGGCGCGGCAGGCGGTGCGGCCGTCGATGACCGTGATGTCGGTGCCGTTTTCCGAGGTGCAATGCACATCGGTTGCTGAGGCCACCGCAGGCCACACCAGAGAGGTGATCACCGCGGCGGCCGAGCAGACGATCATGCTGATCAGCTTCACGGGTAACTCCTCTCCAACGCTGAAGTCCACCATACCCAGATGGGTTGCTGGAACCCCGATTCCACGGTCGAGTCGACGTGTGCGCGCTCGATGGTGTATGCATGGCGTGTATTTCAAGCTCAGCTATATTTTGTGTACTTCGGATTCTTACGGGGGTTTGAGTTCGGAGCGTTACAGCTCGGGAGGACTGTTACGTGTCTGGTCAACTGGCCTGGGGTCGTGTCGCGTTCGCGGCGTTTGTCGCGGTGGCCGCCCTAGCCGTGGTGGGCTGTAGCTCGACCATCAGCGGCCGCGCGCAGCCCGCGGTGGACAACGGCACCATCAACGCCGTGTCGATCACCAGCACGCCGAAACCCTCGGGCAAACCGACCACCGGCAGGCCGACGCCGACCACCAAGGGCGGCAACACCGATTTCGAGGCCAGCGAGGGCGACTGCGTCACGCTCGGCGGCACCACCTCGAACGCCACCATCGCGAAGGCGTCCTGCGGCAGTCGCGCGGCCAACTACAAGGTGATCGGCAAGGCGCCCAAGAGCACCCAGTGCGTGAGCGACGCCGACAACTACTACGCCGAGACCCTCAACGGCATCGAGCAGGGCGCGTACTGCCTCGACATCGACTGGGTCGTCGGCGGCTGCATGGATGTCGGCGGTGACGACCCCAAGCGGATCGACTGCACCGGCACCGCCCCGACCAAGGGCGTCAAGGTGGTCAAGCGGGTGGACGGCGCCGACGACGTGAGTGTCTGCGGCAGTGGCACCGGCTACGTCTACGAGGAGCGCCGGTTCGTCGTCTGCGTGCAGGAGCTCTGACACTTTCGCGCAGCGGTGAACTCCCGAGGATTCGGACATCGGGCAGCTAAGTTGTCTCGGTGAGCACGATTGATCTTCCCCGGCTGAAGTCGTCCACCGGCCGCTGGATCCTGCTGGCCACCATCCTCGGTTCGTCGGTGGCCTCGCTCGATGCCACGGTGGTGAACATCGCGCTGCCCCGCATCGGGGAGTCGCTGCACACCGATGTCGCCGGGCTGCAGTGGACCTTGAACGGGTACACGCTGACGCTGGCCTCGTTCATCCTGCTCGGCGGCTCGCTCGGTGACCGGCTCGGCAGGCGCAAGGTGTTCGTCTGGGGCACCATCGGTTTCGCGATCGCGTCGGTGCTGTGCGGTGCCGCGATGAATATCGAGATGCTGGTGTTCGCCCGCATCCTGCAGGGTGTGGCCGGTGCCATGCTGACGCCGGGCAGCCTCGCGCTGATCTCCTCGTCCATCGACCGGCGCGACCAGGGCGCGGCGATCGGGTTGTGGTCGGGCTTCGGCGGGGTCGCGGGCGCGCTCGGGCCGTTCCTCGGCGGCTGGCTGATCGAGCTGGCCGGGTGGCGCTCCATCTTCTTCATCAATGTGCCGCTCACCCTCGTCGTGGTGCTCGTCGCGCTCAAACATGTGCCGGAGAGCCATGATCCGAACGCCAAGTCGCAGTTGGACGTGCCGGGCGCCCTGGTGGTCGCGGTCGCGCTCGGCGCGCTGACCTTCGGCCTGATCGAGACCATGCCGCTGCTGCTGGTGTCGGGGGTGCTGCTGCTCGCGGCGTTCGTGGTGATCGAGCTGCGCAGCGACCACCCGCTGGTGCCACCGGCGCTGTTCGCGTCGCGGGTGTTCACCGCGGCGAACCTGGTCACCCTGGCGGTCTACGCGGCGCTCGGTGGCGTCTTCTTCCTGCTGGTGCTGGAGTTGCAGCTGGTGGCGGGCTATTCACCGCTGATGTCGGGTGTGGCCACCGTGCCGATCACGCTGATCATGCTGGTGCTGTCGGCTCCGGCCGGGCGCTGGGCGCAGGTGCACGGCCCGCGCATCCCGATGACGATCGGGCCGCTGCTCGCCGCGGGTGGGCTGGTGCTGTTGCTGCGCATCGGCCCGGACACCGTCTATCTCACCGATGTGCTGCCCGGCGTTGTCGTGTTCGGCTTCGGTCTCTCGGCCCTCGTCGCCCCGCTCACCGGCGCCGTGCTCGGTGCCGTGCCGTCCAGCGAGGCGGGCATCGCCTCGGGTGTGAACAATGCCGTCGCCCGGACCGCGCAGTTGCTCGCCGTCGCCGCGCTGCCCGGCCTGGCCGGCATCTCGGGTGCCTTAGGCGATCCCGTCGCCTTCCATCACGGCTTCGGCACCGCCCTGTGGATCTGCGTCGGGCTGCTGGTGGCGGGTGCGGTGCTCGCGGCGCTGCTGCTGCGGCAGCCGAGGCACCCCGCCACCCTGGACAGCGTCGACTGCCTGCCGCAGTGCGGGGTGGCCGGACCCGCGGTCGCGCCGCATGGCTCGGAAGCACCTGCTACCAACGAGAAATGAGCGGGCGCAGACGGTTTCTCAACCGCGCGCCCGCTCACTTCTCTTGTCTGGTGGAGACTTCTTAAATCGGCGTGAAGCCTGCGCCTACGCCGCCGCGGGCGTTGATGTCGCCCATGATGGTGCTCATGTTGGTGCCGACCTCGGGGCCGAAGCAGGCCAGGGCGAGGTAGGCGTTCACCATGCCGACGAGGGTGGAGCCGATGACGACCGGCGCACCGGAGTCACCCTCCACCACGCACATCTGGCTCCAGGTCTCCATGTTCGACGCGAACACGTCGCCATAGCTGATGCCACAGGTGTTGCCGGTGGTGCGGCCTTCCTTGCACACGATCATCGGGAACTGCGGCGGTGCGCCGAGCCCGGTGATGGTGACGTTGCCGATCCGGTTCACCGGGATGATCGCGCCCGGCGCGAACTCGATGACGGCGTAGTCGAGATCATGGTTGGAGTAGACGAACCGGCCGATCACACCGGCGCCGCGGTTGACCTCCGCGTACACCTCGGCACCGGGGTCGCCGCAGTGGCCGGCGGTGAGACCGACGAGCCGGCCCGCGTTGTCGTGGCCGACGGTGGTGACGGTGCACTCGAATTGGTTGTCGATGATGATGCCGGAGCCGCCGCCCACAACCGGCGGACCCGGCTCGGCCTGAGCGGCCCCCGCGCCCGTCCCGAGTAGCGCCGCACCGAGGGCTACGGCGAAGGCGGCGTTGGCCACCTTGGCGAGTTTGCTGAACATGTCCCTCCAGACGTCGGAAGCCCGCACGATATCAATTTGTCGCACCCATCGTGTCAGTATTCGGGTCCGGGCGCGTCATCTACTACGGGGTGTCCACGGCGGGCGAGCCTCAACCCCTTTTTCGACATAAGCTTAATTATGTCTCTTATTATCCATAATAGCGACAAGCTATCAAAAGGGGCGATGTCCGTTTCGAGTTTGTCCTCGAACTGTAGTACAGCCCGTTCTGTTCGGTTCCGGAATCAAATGTCATTTTGCATGAATTCTATCCGAATAAATTGCCGCGATGATGGTGTCTGGGCGGTCGATTCGCCCGGTTGACCTGTAACTTGTTCCAGAGAATCCACCCTTCGTTTTGGGCTGTGACCCAATATCGGTGGCGGCCGCCATAGCGTTTCGACCACAGTGACGATCGTCTATGACTGCAATCACAGGAGGGTGGTGTGTTCTGGCTTACTACGTAGTAAGGTGCGTCAAGCAAACAAGTCGTCGGGGCAGCCAACCGGCGTCGAGAGGGGTTAGCCAGTGCAGTCGACCGAGAGTCCGCCAACAGGATCACGGATGAGTGATGCGGTCGATTGGACCAAGGGTTACTGGGCAGACCATCCGAAGGCTTCGCTGGAGACCTTCGGTCGCCAGATCACCATGGGGATCGCCGCGGTCGCCGAACTGTTCGTCGCCATCTTCCGGCGCCGCTTTCCGTTCAACGAGTTCATCCGCCAGTGCGCGTTCATGGCCAGCGTCTCCGCGGCCCCGACGCTGCTGGTCGCCATCCCGATCGGCGTCATCGTCTCCATCCAGGTCGGCTCGATCGCAGGCCAGGTGGGTGCCACCTCCTTCATCGGCGCGGCCAACGGCCTCGGCATCATCCAGCAGGGCGCTCCCCTCGTCACCTCGCTGATGATCGCAGGCGCCGTCGGCTCCGCGGTATGCGCCGATCTCGGCTCGCGCACCATCCGCGAAGAGATCGACGCCATGAAGGTGATGGGCGTCGACCCGATGCGCAGGCTGGTCGCCCCCCGGCTCGGCGCGGCGATGCTGGTCAGTGTGCTGCTGTGCGGCTTCGTCGTCTTCGTCGGCTTCCTGACCGGTTACATCTTCAATATTTTCGCTCAGGGTGGTACGCCGGGTTCCTACATCGGCACCTTCTCCTCGTTCGCGGTAACCCGCGATCTTCTTGTCGCACTGATCAAATCGCTGATTTTCGGTCTGCTCGCCGCGATCATCGCGTGCGATAACGGATTGAATGCGCGCGGTGGTCCCGGCGGCGTCGCCAACGCGGTGAATTCCGCGGTGGTGAGTTCCGCCATCATGTTGTTCGGGGTGAACCTCATCATCACCCAGGTGTACAACGCACTGCTCCCGTCACAGGTGGTCTGAGTGTCGTCGACATATGTTCCGCCGCTACTGCGGCCGTTCCAGCAGTTTCGCAAGGGCGCGCAGGCGCCGGTCGATCTGCTCGCCAAGCTGGGCCACCAGGTGTTCTTCCTGCTGCGCTCGATCGGCTCGATCCCGTTGGCGCTCAAGCACTATCCCAAGGAAGTGTGGCGGCTGCTCTCCGACGTCTCCTGGGGCAACGGCAATCTGGTGGTCGGCGGCGGCACCATCGGCGTCGTGGTCATCCTCAGCGCGTTCGGCGGGATGACCGTCGGCATCCAGGGGTACAACTCGCTGAACCTGCTCGGCCTGAGCCCGATCACCGGCGCGGTCTCCGCGTTCGCCACCACCCGCGAACTCGGCCCGCTGCTCGCGACGATCGCCTTCGCCGCGCAGGCGGGCTGCCGGTTCACCGCACAGCTGGGCGCCATGCGCATCTCCGAGGAGATCGACGCGCTGGAGTCCATCGCGATCCGGCCGCTGCCCTACCTGATCAGCACCAGGATGTTCGCGGCGATGGTCGCCATCATCCCGCTGTACTGCCTCGGCCTTGCCATGGCCTACCTGTCCTGCTCGCTGACCGTGCAGCTGATCGGCGGCACGCCGGGCGGTACCTACCAGCACTACTTCTACCAATTCCTGGTACCGACGGACGTGATCTACTCCTTGCTCAAGGCGATCCTGTTCGTCGCGATCACCACGTTCATCCAGTGCTACTACGGCTTTTTCGCCTCCGGCGGACCGGAGGGGGTCGGCGTCGCGGCCGGCCGGGCGATCAAGGTGTGCATCATCGCGGTCGTCTTCGCGAACCTGTTCATGACATTGGCGATCTGGGGAGTCAACCCCGGCATCAGGATCTCGGGGTAGCACCAGATGATCATCGATCCCAGTGGGCGTGGACCCACGATGCGTCAGTTGCTGCTCGCGGGCGTCGGCGGCTTGGTCGTCCTCGCGCTGGTGCTCGGCTTCCTGATGGCCCGATACCAGGGCTACTTCGTCGAGAAGGTGAACGTCACCGCGAACCTCACCACCACCGGTGACGGGCTGCCGTCGGACGCCGACGTCAAGTTCCGCGGCGTGCTCGTCGGCGCGGTCAAGGAGGTCGAGGTCGCGGCCAAGGGCGAGCTGCAGAAGGTGAAGATCGAGGTGAAGCCGGAGTTCGCCGCCGGCGTGCCCGCCAACGTCACTGCCAGGGTGGTGCCGAGCAACCTGTTCGCGGTCACCTCGGTCGAGTTGGTCTTCAACGGCCCGGCCGACCAGTACCTGCGCGAGGGCTCGGTGATCGAGGAGGATCGCAGCAAAGGCACGCTCGCCCTGCAGGACACGCTCACCACGGTTCGCAACATCCTGGACCGGATCGATCCGATGGAGTTCGGTCGCGTACTCGGCACGCTGTCCCAAGCGCTCGACGGCAGCGGCCGGATGCCCGGCTCGACCGTCGAGCGGTTCGACCGCTGGCTGCAGTCGGTGGACGACTCGATCCCCGATCTCGGCGTGATGCTCGGCGACTTCTCCAGCTCGTTCCACGCGTTGAACGAGTCGTCGCCGGAACTGCTCGACGTGCTCGGCACCTCGGTGGAGACCGCGCGGACCATCGCCGACCGGCGCAGCGAGCTGGTCGCCCTGATCACCGGGACGGGCAGCACGGTCGACAGCGTCAACGGGCTGTTCGCCCGCAACGGTGACGTCGGCAAGCAGGTCACCGAGGGCATCAGCGATATGTTCGGTGCGGTGGCCGCGGATCCCAACGCGATCACCCAGACGATCCTGAATCTCAGCGAGACGGTCCGTAAGTTCGACACCACGTTCACCTGGGGCCCGCAGAAGCAGCAGATGTGGAACGCGGGTGTCACGCTGACGCCGTACAAGCCGTACACCGTGGCCGACTGCCCGCGCTACGGCGAGCTGGCGGGCCCGAGTTGCTTCACCGCGCCCGCGGTGAACGAATTGCCGCCGCTGCCCGACAAATTGAAGCCGAGGGCGCTCGAGTCCGCGGCCGGACTGCCGCCGGTGGTGCCGATGCCGGGGCTGCCGCTGATCCCCGGTGTCACCACGCCTGCTCCGCAGCCGGTCCAGGCCGGCGTGCCCGGTGCGCCGTTCGCGGGCACCCCGCTCGAGGGTCTGTTCCCGATGTTGCCCGGCCTGTTCGGACAACCGGCCCCGGCCGCTCCGCAACCGGCGCCGCAACCGCAGGCCGCGCCCGCGCCCGTCCCCGCGGCGGGCGAGATCTCCTACCAGGGTGACGCGGCCATCACCAAGCTGCTCGGCCGCAAGCCGACCACCGCCGAATATCTGCTGCTGAGCTCGATTCTGAAGGGCGGGACCATGCATGTGGCCGACACCGGGGTGGGCCGATGAGTATTCGTAAACCACTGATCGGCTTCGGCATCTTCGCGCTGGTGTCGATCCTGGTCACCGTCGTCGTCTGGAATACGCTGGCGCGCATCGTCGATGGCGACACCCGCACCTACTCGGCGACCTTCACCGACGTGCTCGGCCTGCACGAGGGTGACGACGTGCGGATGGCGGGCGTGCGGGTCGGCAAGATCGAGAAGATCGAGCTGGTCCGTGATCAGAAGCTGCGCAAGCAGGTGGCGAAGGTGAGCTTCGTCGTTCAGCGCGATCAAACGCTCTACGACGACACTAAAGCCCTTGTCCGCTACCAGAACTTGATCGGCCAGCGGTACGTGGCCTTGGCGCCGGGCAAGGCGTCCGGTCCGGCACCGCTGCCGGACAACGCGTCGATTCCGCTGGAGCGGACCGAGCCGTCGTTCGACGTCTCCGGTCTGCTCAACGGTTTTCAGCCGCTGTTCCAGGCGTTACAGCCCGAGCAGGTGAACCGCCTCTCCGAGACCTTCATCCAGGCACTGCAGGGTGACGGAGTCTCGTTGAGCGCGTTCATCATGCAGGCCGCGCAGCTGGCCACCGACTTCCAGCGGCGGGACGCGATCCTGGCCGATGTGATCACCAACCTCTCCGGTGTGATGGCGGGGTTGGCCAAACGAGGTGATGAATTGGAGACCCTGGTGACCCAGACCCGGGCCTTGATCGGTGGGTTGTACGAGCAGGGCCAGTCGCTGCAGACCTCGACCGTGCAGATCGCCAACGCGACCAGCTCGCTGGTGGACATGGTCGGCCACATCCAGCCCAAGCTGCAGACCGCCCAGAATTCGACGAGCGCGGCGCTGACGTTGCTGCTGGACAACGGCGCCAAGCTCGATCAGATGGCGATCGACCTGCCCAACATCATCTCGATCGCGGGCAAGCACACGGCCGAGGGCGGCTACGCCAACGCCTACCTCTGTGGCTTGGATATCTCGCTCTACGGGGTGCTGTTCCCGCGCGGGTTCATCCACAACCTCGGCATCGGTGGCAAGGCCCAGTCGGCGGTGTGCCGCCCATGATCTCGAAGATGAAGGCAAGGTTCGACAACAACCGCTACTTCTGGCTCGGCATCCTCGGCGGTGCGCTCATCGTGGTGCTGCTGCTGGCCTCCAGCGCGGTCAAGTTGCTCGGTGTCGGCGAGCAGACGGTGAAAGCCGAGTTCGTCCAGGCCGCGGGCATCAAGGTCGGCGATCGGGTCAACGTCGCGGGCGTGACCAGCGGCCGGGTGGACGGTGCGAAGCTCGAGGGCGACCATGTGCTGCTGACGCTGAGCGTCAAGAACGGCGTGAAGCTCGGCCCCGACGCGCGCGCGTCGATCAAGATGGCCACGCTGCTCGGCGCCAGGTATGTGGACCTGGATCCCGGCGACGGCTCCGGCCTGAAGGGCGGCCGGATCCCGTTGTCCAACACCGCCGTTCCGTACAACCTGGCCGACGTGGTGCAGGAAGGCACGCCGAAGTTCGAGGCGCTCGACACCAAGAAGCTGTCGGAGTCGCTGAACCTGATCAACCAGCAGATGGGCGATTCGCCGGAGCTGGTGGCGCAGGCGCTCGACAGTGTCGGCGCGCTGGCCAAGGTGATGGATGCCCGCAAGGACGAGGTCAACAGCCTGCTCAAGGATCTGAACCGGGTCACCCAGATCCTCGCCGACAACCGCAACAGCGTGCTGCTGGTGATCACCCAGGGTGAGGCCATCGCGAACCGGGTGATGGAACGCCAGGGTCTGCTGCGCCAGCTGCTCGACAACATCGCCGAGCTCACCAGGCAGCTGCAGGAGATCGGCGCGCAGAACGACAATCAGCTCGGCCCGACCATCGTGCAGCTGAACACCATGTCCGAGGGCCTGCAGAAGAACAAGGAAAATCTGGACCGGCTGTTGTCGCTGATGCCGCCGACGGTGCGCTACCTGGCGAACTCCTGGGGCGGCAACGGGCCGTACGGCTCGGTCGGGCTGCCGTGGATCTTCCCGGACAACTGGTTGTGCCGCGCCAACGTGATCGAGGGGTGCCAGTGATGACCTGGACGACGCAGAACCTGCGCAGAGTGGCCAAGACGCTCGTCGTCGGCGCCGCCGCGCTGACCGTCGGCAGCTGCTCGCTGGTGCCGAGCTCGGTGAACGACGCACTCGGCCGGACCATTCGGGTCACCGCCGACTTCGAGAACATCGCGGGCATCTACGAGGGCAACCCGATCACCGTGCTCGGGCTCGACGTCGGCAAGGTCGACAAGATCGTGCCGAAGGGCACCCTCGTCGAGGTGCACATGTCGATCAACAACGACGTGAAGATTCCGAAAGACGCGATGGCCGCGATCATTTCGCCGTCCATCGTCACCGACCGGCACGTCGAGCTCACCCCGGTCTACACCAAGGGCGACACCCTCACCGACGGTGCGCATCTGCCGCTGGCCAAGACCAAGACACCGGTCGAACTCGACACGATGATCAAGACCATCGATCAGTTCGCCGCCGCACTCAAGCCGGAGCCGGGCACCGAGGGCATCGGCCCGCTCTCCGGTCGGGTGCTGTATCCGATGGTGAACGGCAACGGCGAGAAGATGCGCGACACGCTCAACGCGTTGTCCGGCGCGCTGAAAGTCGGTGTGGACAACAAGGATGCGGTGTCCAACATCATCATCAAGCTGAACGAGCTCACCACGATGCTGGCCGACAACGACCAGTCGGTGCGCGACTTCAGCAACCGGATGACCCAGATGACCGGGCTGCTCGCCGAGCAGGCCCCCGGTCTGCAGGCGACGCTCGATCAGATCAACGACTTCCTGGCCAACACCAGCGGCACGCTCGGCCAGTACCAGGATCAGCTGGCGAGTGCACTGGCCGGCCTGACCAACGTCACTGCCCAGCTGCGCGAGAATGCTTACGGCATCACCGAAGTCGTCGACGTGGCGCCGATGGTGTTCCAGAACATCGACCGGATCGTGAACCGCGAGGGGCGCTACGTCCGGCTGCACGCGATCATCGGCACGGCACTGTCCGGTGAGATGGTGAGCGTGTTCTGCGAGCGGATCCAGATGAAGGCGGACGGTTGCCGCACCGGAAACATGCAGGACTTCGGGCCCGATTACGGCCTGACCGCAGCGCTGCTCGGACTGACGAAATGACGTACCGAATGACGATCAAGGCACGCCGCGCACTGATCGCGGTCGCGGCGGTGGCGGGTGTGGGCATCACCTCCGGGTGTGGTCTCACGGTGGAGAAGCTGCCGCTGCCCAAGCCCGGTGTATCCGGCGAAACCTATACCGTGCACGCCGTTTTCGAGAACGCGCTCAATCTGCCGGACCAGGCGAAGGTGAAGATCGGCGGCTCGGATGTCGGCGTTGTCTCCAACATCAAGACCAAGAACTTCCAGGCCGTCGTCGACCTGACGATCAGCAAAGACATCGAGCTGCCCAAGAACAGCACCGCCGAGCTGCGTCAGGCCACGCCACTGGGTGACGTGTTCATCGC
This sequence comes from Nocardia sp. NPDC052316, assembly GCF_044547795.1. Classification (NCBI taxonomy): domain Bacteria; kingdom Bacillati; phylum Actinomycetota; class Actinomycetes; order Mycobacteriales; family Nocardiaceae; genus Nocardia; species Nocardia sp. NPDC052316. The sequence continues at coordinate 359,411 of NZ_JBIUBB010000005.1, read as the reverse complement.
GGTGTCCAAGCCGAAGACCGAGCCGGGCGCGGAGATGCTGCGCAACGGCGACACGCTCGGGCTCGACAAGACCTCGGCGGGCGCCACCGTCGAGCAGCTGCTGATCTCGATCTCGATGCTGTTCAACGGCGGTGGCGTCGCCAGCCTCGCCAGGCTCACCTCGGAGCTCGACTCGATCGTGGGTGGTCGCGGCGGTCAGCTTGCCCATCTGATCACCGAAATGACCGGTGTGGTCGGCAGTTTGAACGCCAACTCGGCGAAGGTCGACAGCGTGCTGAACGAATTCAGCGCGCTGGCGACCACCATCGAGACCCGCCGCGCCGAGCTGGGCCAGGTGGCCGACACGCTGCCGCAGATGATCGGCGCCATCGCCGAGAACAACAGGGCCATCGGCGATCTGCTGACCAAGGTGTCGACCACCAGCGCGGCGCTCGGCGACTACGCCGACACCTCCGGCCAGCAGCTCGGCAGCCTGCTCGACAACACCCGCCAGTTGATGGACGCGCTGTCCGCGACCGGCGACAACCTCGGCATCCTGCTCGATCGGGCACGCGAGATCCGGCCGAAGGTCGACGCGACCTTCAAGGGCAAGAGCTTCGCCGTCTACGCCACCCTGACCAACCTCGACCTCAGCGCGGTGACCGACCCGCAGCACGGCGGCCTGCACGACCTGCGCGACGTACAGGATCTGGCGGGCAGCCTGATCCAGGTGCTGCAGATAGTGCAGAACCGGGTGGAGGGTGGCCACCGATGATCGCGAAATTGATGCAGCACAAGCTGGTGCTGTCGACCATCGGCCTGGTGCTGGTGTTCGTGATCGGCGCCAGCTACCTGATGATCAGCATCATGCGGGTGAACCCGTTGAAGTCCACGTACACCGTCACGGTGAACCTGGATCGCTCCGGCGGTCTGCAACCGGGCAACGACGTGACGCTGCGCGGCTATCGGGTCGGCAAGGTCACCTCGATCAAGCTGACCGACCGCGGCCAGGCCATCGCCGCGGCGGCGGAGATCGAGAGCAAGTACAAGATCCCGGTGGACACCGCGATCTCGGTGCAGGCGCTCTCCGGCGCGGGCGAGCAGTACATCGACTTCCGCCCGGCCAGCGAGCAGTCGCCGTTCCTCGGCGACGGCGCGGTGATCAAATACGATGCGGCCAAGATCAAGACGCCGACCCCGGTCTGGTCGGTCCTCGACAACGCCAGCGCGCTGATCGCGCAGGTCGATCCGGACAAGTTCGGTGTCATCCTGCACGAGCTCGACATCGCGCTCAGTGGCGGCCCGGATCAGTTGCGCGGCATGGTCAACGGCATCAGCCTGGCCATGGCAGGCTTCGACAATCTGCTGCCGCAGACCACGAACCTGATCGCCAACCTGCGCACCATCGCGAACACCACCTCCAACGCCCAGCCCGACCTCGGCACCCTCACCCGCAATTCCGGCGCGCTGTTCAACCAGTTCAACAACGCCAACGCCGAACTGCAGGGCATCCTCGAGCGGGCACCGGGGCAGTTGGCCAGTCTCGGCGCGGTGCTGGACAAGACCAGTGATCCGATCACCAGCCTGGCCACCAACTTCGCGGCGATGACCAAGGCCGCGCAGTTGCGGCTGCCCGCCCTGCGCGCGCTGTTCCCCTCGCTCGCGCTGGGTGCGGACGCGCTGGGTGTGCCCGCCCACGACGGCGAGTTCCACGCCATCCTCGACATCTGGCCGCGGCCGTTCTGTACCTACAACACGCCGCAGATGCGCAACGAGGTCATCCAGGACGGCTCGATTCCCAAGTGGAACTACTGTGAGAATCCGCCGCCCGGCCAGGAGATCCGTGGCGCGGCCAACGCGCCGCGCCCCAATGTGCCGAACAACGGCGCGCACATGCCGCCGGGTGTAGATCCGAACGAACGGACCCTGCCCCCGATCAAGTGAGTTGTACCCGGTCCCGCGGTAAACCCGTGGGTCCGGGCATACTCGCCGAGAGAACGCGTACGGTTCGCCCGCGATGCGGGCCCGTCAGTCGATCGGTGCGCCCGCGCGCCGGGAAAGTGCAGGTTTGTATCGATGTCCACCGATGACGCTGACACCAACAAGGACGCCGAGGATGCGGTGACCGAGGACGCTGCGACCGAGAAGTCCGCCGCGGCGGCGAAGCCCGAGCTGGCCGAGACAGAAACGGCAGCGACCGAGAAGAAGGTGGCGGCCGTCAAGAAGCCTGCGGCCGACAAGAAGGCCGCGGCGGCGTCGGCGGGCGATGCCGGTGCGACCGCGAGTTCGGCCGGTGCGAAGCGGTCCGCGTCGCTGCCGCTGATCGCCGCGTTCGCGGCGGGTGTACTGGCGGTGGCCGCGATCACCGCGGTGGTGGTGTTCTTCCTGCAGGGCAAGGATCGCGGCGAGAAGCTCGACGCGATCCGCGATTCCACGCAGGCCGCCTGCACCTTCGGCAAGGACGTCTCGGTCTACGACTACACCAAGAACCTCGACGACTACTTCACCAAGGTGAAGTCCGGGGCGAGCGGCGAGTTCCTCAAGGAGTTCGACGACGCGACCAAGGCGCTCAAGGACGCCATGGTGCAGGCGCAGGTCAAGTCCTGGGTCGATGACGTGCAGTGCGGTTACCAGTCCGGTGACAAGACCGAGGCCAAGGTGCTCGTCACGCTCACCCAGTACCGGACCAATTTCACCCAGTCGAACCCGGAGCGGCAGTTCGTCGTGGTGATCGCGCAGCTGACCAAGTCCGGGGACAAGTGGCTGGTCGAGAAGCTCGATTCGCCGATGCTGAAGGGTGCGGGCACCGGTCTGCCCGGCGCTCCGGGTGCCCCGGTACCGGGCGAGGCCCCCGCGCCTGCGCCTGCGCCGAGTGGGCAGCCTGCCCCGCAGCCGGGCAACTAGCCTGCTGTCGCAAGTCTGACGAACGCCTCCGGCGGTGGGGTGACACCACCGCCGGAGACTGTTCGATCTGGTCGCGGACCGATCAGAACAGCGTCAGTGTCTGCGGCGCCGACGGCGCGGCCGCCTTCCCCGCGGCCTGCTCTCGTGGCGCTTCCGGCGCCGCCGGCGTTTCTTCCACAATCACCGCGGGGATTTCCGCGGTGTTCGCCTCGGCGACGGCCGCTGTCGCGGCGGCCTTCCGAGCCGCTTCTCCGGCAAGCGCGTCGGCCTGCTCGTTGAAGTAGTTGCCGACATGTCCACGGACCCAACGGAACCGGACCGGCCCTGGCCTGCTTGCGATCGCTTTGTCGATCTGCCGGATGAGTTCGACGTTCTTCACGGCACCGCCGCTCGAGGTGCGCCAGCCGTTGAGTCGCCAACTGGAGATCCACTCCGACGCGCACTTGATCGCGTAGAGCGAATCGCTTTCGATCAGTAGGGGTTCGGAGCCGGGATGGGCGAGAATCGCCTCCAGCACCGCGCGTAGCTCCGCGACCTGGTTGGTGCCGGACGCGGCACCACCACTCAGCGCGGAGCCCTGATGATTGACCCAAGCCCAGCCGATGGCGCCGCCGGGGTTGCGGAGGCAGGATCCGTCGGTGCTCACGATGATCATGGCTGGCACCCTACGCAATCCGACCGACAAGATCGGTACCGTGGAATTCTTCTATCTCCCTTCGCAATTGGGACTCGGTGCGGCGGAGCGCCGATTTGACGGCGGAATCCACCAGACCGGTACAGAGTCGCCCCACCATGCCGCGCGGGGGGCTGTACTCCGCCTCGGACGTCAGCACCGACCGCCCGTATCCGAGCGGATCGAAGCGCAGCGTCAGGGTCCCGGACAAACGCCCACGCAGCGTATACCCGATCACCACGTTGCGACGATATTCGGTGACCTCGCATGTCATCGTCGGCCGCCACACCATCAGCCGTGCGGTGGTCGCGTACATCGCGCCGAGGCCGGAGTCGAGCTCGCCGGTCGGTTCGAAGTCGGCGACCGCGAACATCCAATCCGGCACGAACAGATGGTTGTCCGTATAGGTGAAGGCGACCTCGACAGGCGCTCCGACGTCACTCGCGTACTTGATACGGCCCATGAGGCCCTCCCGGTTCCACGACTGGCGTTAAAAGTACTACAGATCTCCTCTTTATTGGAGGGTTGCGCGGTATTCGGTGCGGCGGTTTTTCACAGTGCGACCGGCCGGTTGCTCGGTTACTCTGCGCTGGTCAGAGCGCTGATCGGACCGGTCGGTCGTGTTCTAGTCGTTGTCCAGCTGGTCGACGATGTACTCGGCGATCGGCATCGCGGAGGTGGCCGCCGGCGACGGCGCGTTGAGCACGTGCACCGAGCGCGCGGTGCGCTCGATCATGAAGTCGTGCACCAGGGTGCCGTCGCGCAACACCGCCTGTGCGCGGATGCCCGCCTCGCGTGGCCGCAGATCGGCGAGGGTCAGCTCGGGGCAGTACCGACGGCACTCGGCCAGATAGCCGCGCTTGAACAGCGAGTTGCGCAGTTCGCGCAGCCCGGTGCGGACATTCGCCGCGGCAACCCGGTGCACACCGGGAAAGCCGAGCACCGCCCGCGCGTCCCTGGCGTCGAAGCTGCCTTTGCGATAACCCTCCCTGGCCAGGCCGAGCACCGCGTTCGGGCCGACGGTCAGCGCGCCGTCGATGGTCGGGCTCAGATGCACGCCGAGGAACGGCAGCGCCGGATCGGGGATCGGGTAGATCAGCGTCCGCACCAACCCGGCCCGCTCCGGCGGCAACTGGTAGTACTCGCCGCGGAACGGCACGATTCGGAAGTCGTTGCGCAGGCCCGCCATTCGGGCCATTCGATCGGCCTGCAGGCCCGCGCAGACCACGAGGGTGCGTGCCGTCCACGAGCCGGTCGGTCCCGCCGCGGTCACCGCGGCGTCGGTCTCGGCGAGCGAGGTGATCTCGGCGCCGAGGACCAGCTGCCCGCCCGCCCGGCGGACCTCATCGGCCAACGCCGCGGTGATCGCGGTGTAGTCGACGATGCCGGTGTCCGGCACGAACAGCGCGCCGACCCCGGTCACCCTCGGCTCGCGCCGATGCAGTTCGGCGGCGTCGAGCAGCTCGACCGCGACACCGTTGCTGACCGAACGCTCGTGCAACGCCAGCATCCGCTGCCGCTCGGCCGCATCGGTGGCGACCAGCAGCTTGCCGCAGACCTGGAACGGAATCGCCTGTGCCGCAGCGAATTCCTTGGTCCAGCGGGCGCCGCGGCGGCACAGTCGAGCCTTCAGGCTGTCCGGCGGATAGTAGATGCCGGAATGGATGACGCCGCTGTTGTGCCCGGTCTGGTGGGTGGCCAGCGCGGCGGCCTTCTCCAACAGGACCAGGGTCGCCCCTGGATGTCGCTGTAGCAGTCGATGCGCCGTGGCCACCCCGACGATGCCGCCGCCGATCACGCAGAAGTCGTAGGTGCTGTTCGGCATACGAGAACAGTAGGCCGAGAGTTATACCGAGACCGAAGGTTCCGGGCCGCGCTGGGTGCTCGCGCGGGGTGTCTGCTTCGCCGGCGTCGTTGGCGAGTCGGTGCCGGGCGCGGGGATCGCGGACTTCGGTGCCGGGTTGCGCTCGAACCGCAGGTCGTGGTCGCCGAGTGACGGGTCGGTCAGCATCAGCACCACCGCACCACTGCGGGTGTCGAATTCGGTGCGCAACTCGGTGATGTCCGCGCGATCATCGAGCCGTTCCTGGTTCGGTCGGCCGGTCAGCACGGTGCGGGCGTTGGTGCCGAGGGTGATGGCGATCGTGTCGGCGGGTGCGGCGGTGACCTGGGCGTCGAGGTAGGCGTCGCCGAGCAGCAGGGTGCCGCCGACGGTGGCCCGACGCGGCGCGGGCAACGAATAAGTTTGTGATTCAGCCGCTTTCGGTGCTGGAACGGCCACGTCGTGCGAGTGCCGGCTGTAACTCGGGGGCAGTTCGAAGCTGCCGCCGGTCAGCACGGTGTCCACCCATTCGGGATCGTTCGTCGCATCCTCGACGGCCTGCACGGGTGGTGCGGCGAGGGCGCCGCCGGGCCGGTCGATGTCGGCCATCTGGTGGACGATGTAGGTGCCCGCGACCACGGTGAGGCTGAGACTGGCGGCACCCGCGAGAACGATCGCGGCGTGCCGGGCGATCTGGGCATGCTTGTTTCTTGTCACGATGCGGTCCTTCCTGTGCCCCTGCTCCCCCTGGCAGCCGGCCCGCATCGTTGAAAGCCGTACGGTGGTCCAGGTTACGGCGCGGCCCTCGGGGGTATCGCCTCGGGGAGACCAGAATCACAGTCCACAGCACGGGCCGCCGGCGACCAGTCGGCCGATCCGCGGGGTGCTTTATGTTTCCAGCACCTCGAGCGGGGGTAAATAGACTTTGCTGGCGAGCGTCATCCTCGACTGCCACATCGAGACACCCGGCCAATGGCGTCCGGCCGACACGAACGGCGCACCCAAGTGTGGCGCTCGCCCGCTCCCCCATCTCATGGATCGGGTCGGGTGCTGGCAGCGGCCGGATGTTCGCATCCGGCCGCTGCCGCCAGGTCAGGCGAATTGGCCTGCGGTCCGCCCCGTTCCGGTCGGTCCGGCGAAGGCCTGTGCGAGGGTGAGCCACACCGTCGCGTCCGCGCCGACCGCCTCGATCGCCAGATCGTCCCGGTGGCGGCGCTGAGTCACCAGCAGACAGAAGTCGAGGGCGGGCCCCGACACGCGTTGCGCGGCGTCCGCGGGGCCCCACGACCAGATCGTGCCGTCGGGCGCGGTGAGCTCGACCCGGAATTCCTCGGTGGGCGGTGTCTTTCCGTGCACGGTGTAGGCGAAGTTCCTGGTTCGCACGCCGATGTGAGCGACGGTGCGCAGCCGCGCGGTCGGGGTGCGAACGACGCCGAGGGTGTCGGCCACGTCCTGGCCGTGCGCCCAGGTTTCCATGATGCGGGCGCTGATCATGGAGGCCGTGCTCATCGGCGGGCCGAACCAGGGCAGCTTGCGGCCGGCCGGAACGGCGCGCAGGGCATCGGTGAGCGACTTCCGGCCGCGATGCCACCGGTCCAGCAACTCCGCGGGCGGCGCGGTCGAGGCTTCCTCGGCGGCCTCGTCGACGAAGGTCGAGGCCTTCGGCGCGGCCTCGAGTACCAGTTGCTGGAAGCGGTCGGCATCGGCGGCGGCGAGCGTCGCGACCTCGTCGGTCCAGGCGAGATGGCCGATCTGATGGGCGATGGTCCAGCCGGGGGCCGGGGTCGCGCGGGCCCAGTCGGCCGCCGCCAGCGGGGTGAGGATTCCTTCCAGCTCCGCGCACTCGTCGGCGAAGTCGTTGAGCAGCGCTTCCAGGTCAGCCATCTGTTCCCTGCCTCATCGCGGGGTGCACGGACCCGTGCGGGTTGTCGCCGCCGAGCTTCACGCACGCCTGTGCACGCACACCACCTCGTGTGCTGTCGCGGTCCAGCATCGCAGTGGGTACAGAAAAATGCAAGCACGCGTGCTTGTATTTCTGATGAGGCCCCAGAAGCGCTGTCTACCAGCCGAAAACGATCAGATGCGAGGCACCGACGACCAGCCCGAGCACCGCGCCGTGCAGATAGAGCAGCCACGCGTCCTGCTCGACCGAGGCATAGAACATCTCCATGAACTCCCCCGGCGTCAGCTGACGCAGCTTGCGCGCCGCGAACACGTCGATGGTCTTGGCCTGCTCCCTGGTGAACTCCTCGTCCTCCACCAGACTCGGCGCGAGCCCGACGGCCGCCCCGGCCGCACCCGCCTTGAGATTGTCGAACTGGCGGCGCCCGAGAGCCGCGCGGACGAACGAGGTGGTCGGGCCGAGCTGCCGGTGGATCTCGTCGGAGATCAGCCGCTCCAGCAGCTGCCGGGTCTTGTCGCCGTTGGGTCCGTCCAGCAGTTCCTTCGACAGGTTCGGCAGCGTGAGCACCTGGTAGGCGAGGATGTGGGCGAGGTCGGTCGCCGCCTGCGGCTGCCGTTTTGCCAGCAGCGCCTGCCGCCACAGGTACCTGTACCAGGGCTGCGGGTCGCCCGGCTCGAACACCATCTTGACCGCGATGACATTGACGATCACGCCGATCGCCGCCGAGGCGAGCAGCACGATCACCCAACCCGGCACCCAGCCGAACACCGGAATGCGGTGGTGTACATGCAGATACAGCGCGAGCAGCAGGCCGAACGGCGCGCCGAGCAGCCCGATCCGGACCATGAAGCGCAGCTCCGGCGCCGCGATCGTGGTGGTCAGATCCTTCAGAATGCCGGGGTTGTCCTGCAGGTACCGGATGACGAAGCTCTTGATGTCGATGAGCTGATCGACGTTGTCGCCCAATGATTCGAACGCGCGCCGCGACAGTGCGGGCATCTCCCGATCCACCCGCTGGTAGATGACCTGTTTCGCGGCGCGCGGCACCGAACGCCACAGCTCGGGGTTCTCCCGGTTCATCAGCTCGTCGACCAGCGGCTGCACCTGCTTACGGGCGAGCACCGCGACATAGTCGGCGATGCCGTCCAGGTCGAGTTCGTGGATGAAGTCGCGCGGGCTGCCGATCCGCATCAGCGCCTTGTCGACGCAGATGCTGGCCATCTTCTCGGCCCGTGCCGGGATGAACCCCTGGAAGCCGAGTCGGCGTCCGTCGCCGGAGAACGTCGGCAGCACCTGCACCCGGCGCGGGAAGTACGGGTACAGCAGGTGCAGTCCTGGAATGCGGACGCCGCGAAATCGTTCCGGCCAGAACAACATCAGCACGCCGGTCCAGTTGGTCAGCCAGCCCGCCAGCGCGCTGAAGATCGGGAACGTCACCAGATCGACCACGAACTTGGACTGGCCCGTCAGATCCTCCCAATCGATGAACACGCCTGCGGCGAGTGAACTCATCGATGGATCTCCCTAGGCCGAACCGGCGGAACCGCCGGTATGAGGTATCAAGGCCCCAACATTGTCATTGCGCCGGAGCGAGTGTCAACGCGGCGCGGGATAGGGGTTGCGATCGCATCGCGGGGCTACCATGAGCGCGCCCGAGCTGGACCTGGGCGTGAGCCTGACATCCCCTTCGCGCGGTCGCGGACCGCCGACGTCGCAGGAGGTCGCGTGTCCGAAAAGCCAGTGCCCGAAGACCTACCCGCCGATGCTGACGAGGCCCGGTTGAGCAGGCGCCGGGTGATCGGGACCGGCGCCGCCCTCGGTGGCGCGGCGCTCGGCGGGGCGCTCGCCGCGACGGCGGGCGGCGCGGCCAGGGCCGAGCACGGCAGCGCGACGCCCGCGTCGGACGCGAATGCGAAACTCGACACCGAGGCGCACCTGTTCCGGCTCACCTCGGCCGAGCCGAACCGATACGACGGCGGCACCCTGCGCGGCGCACACGAGGGCACCTTCCCGGTGCTGACGGGCCAGCAGGCGTCGGTGTACTACGTCGAACTCGAGATCGGCGGCCTCCGCGAGCCGCACTGGCATCCGACGGCGTGGGAGCTCAACTACATCATCTCCGGCAAGGCCGACTGGACGATTCTCGGCACCCACCCCGACGGCACCTACCGCAGCGACGCCTTCGAGGCGAAGCAGGGCGATCTGGTGTTCGTGCCGCAGGGCTTCTTCCACTACTTCGCCAACTCGAGCACCGAGCAACCCCTGCAGGTGCTGGTGGTCTTCAATACCAGCGCCCAGGAACCCAACGACGACATCGGCATCGTGGCCACGGTGAATTCGCTGCCGCGCGAGATACTCGCCGCCGCGTTCGGGGTGCCGGTCGCGGCCTTCGGCGATATCCCCACCGCGGTGAAACCGGTGGTGATCACCAAACGCGGGTAGTCGCGTCATGGCACGCGGATACCGGATCGCGCGCCGGTCTCCTGAACCCAGTCGAGCAGCGTACGTTGCCTGCGCAGCAGGTCGCGACGGTTGTATCGACCGCTCAGCCGTTCGGCGTTGCGGGCCCGACGCCTGCTCTGCCGGGAGATCAAGGTGCTCAGCTCGCCGGCCGGTGCGATCCCCCTGGTCACCGCCCAGCCGACCACCGCGCGGAACCAGTGGCGTTCGGTGCGCAGCACCCAGGTGTAGACGACGGCGAAGATCAGGATGTACAGGACCGTGCGCGCCGCGATCGAGCCGACCGGGACGCTCGCCGGGCTCGGCGCGTCCCAGCCGAAATGCAGTGCGGCACCGAGCAGATAGAACTGGACCAAGACCTGTGCGCGCCGCCTGCCCGGCCAGTCCGCGCGGGCCACCGCGAGCACGATGCCGATACCCGCCAGGGCGGTGAGCATCCAGTGGGAGGTGATTCCGGTGAGCAGCCGCACGAAGCCGACCAGCATCGCGTTCGCGGGATCGTCTTGCGCCGAAAGCAATCCTGCGTTGGCCGAGTAGGTGATGTTCTCGACGACCTGGAAGCCGAGGCCGGTGCAGCCGCCGAGCAGCAGTCCATGGATCGGCCGATTCAGCAGCGGCCTGCCGAGCCACGCGACGGTGAAGACGCCGATCCCCTTGATCGCCTCCTCCACGATCGCGGCGGAGATCGGGGCCTGCCAATCCATCGCGAACGCGTCACCGGCCAGGTTCTGGATGATGCGCATGTTGTGGTCGTTGGCGAACAGGGCGATGCCTGGGCCGGCCATCGCGCCCCAGGCAAAGCCCATGACGAGCGGTGTCCTGATCCGCCGGTGCGCGCGGAGCCGATCCAAATGCAGGATCAGCCAGCCGAATACGACCAGGGTCGCCAGCGTGAACGGCAGGCCGACCAGAATGTCGCGCCAGGTCAGCGCGGCGACCGGGGCCAGCTGGAGTGCGAGGCCGACCAGGCCGAGCAGCGAGGTCAGGCAGTACACCCACCACAGGGCCGACTTCGGCTGGAGCCAGCTCATCGGCGCACCGTCAGCGAGTCGAGTACCGGTGCCAGTTCGGGCAACGTGGCGTCGTCGCCGATGAGCACCAGTGTGACCGCCAGATTGTCGTTGCCGAGAATGGCGCAGACCCCCGCCCGGTCGGTGCCGCGGCAGGTCGGCCCGCTGAAGCCGTTCGGTGTCTTGACCTCGCCGCCGTCGAAGTAGGCGTCGAAACCCTGGACGTCGAGTACTTTTCGTCGCCACTCGACGGCTTCGGGGAAGTCCGTGACACCGTCGATCACACTCACCGCGAGTCGCGAACCATCCGGCGCGATGAGCACGGCGGTCGTCTGGTCGCCCGTCGGTCTGCGGTGCCAGCCGCCTACTCCGCCGAAGGCGACGGTGTCCGGCTCCGTTCCCGGCGCGGTCAATTCGATCACACTGTCCGGGGCGACCGCGGTCTCCCTGACCGGCACGAGTGCGGCGACGACCGCGGGGATGACGAGCAGCGCCGCGACCACCGCGAGCACCAGCCCCGCCTGCTTCCAGTCGTTGCCGGTGCGGATCGGCTGGCTCATGTGCTCCCCTCGGCGTTCTCACTCGATGGCGCGCTCTAGGCGAGAAACTGCCGCCGACCAGCGGTGCAGTCGCCTCCACGGTAAGCCAGTTCGGGTCGATTCCTCGGGAACCGGGCCGTCTCGAATGCCCAGTTCGGGTAGATCCGCAGCGGACCGTAAACAATCCGTAAACCGGTCCGAGCACAGTAGGGACACACCAGCACGGCGGGTTCGCAAAAGGATTCGCCCCACGAAAGGAAGCACCTCATGCGCAAGCTCAAGCTCCAGGTCCAGACCAGCGCCGACGGCTACATGGGCGGCCCGAACGGCGAAATGGACTGGATGACCTTCCCCTGGACCGACGACGTCGGCGCCTACATCAACAACCTGATGGCCTCGGTCGACACCATCGTCCTCGGCCGCAACCTCGCCGAGGGTTTCATCCCGGTCTGGGCCAACCGCACCGAGGCCGACGGCGAGGACCAGGAAACCATCGACTGGATGAACAACACCCCCAAGATCGTCTTCTCCAACACCCTCACCGAATCCCCTGGCCCAACGCCACCATCGCCAACGGTGACCTCACCAAAACCGTCACCGACCTCAAGAACCAGCCCGGCGGCGACCTCATCGTCTACGGCGGCGCCACCCTCGCCGCCGCCCTGATCGCCGCCGAACTCATCGACGAACTCCACCTCTTCGTCAACCCCACCGCCATCGGCACCGGCCTCCCCGTCTTCGCCCCCGGTACCTACCAACCCCTCCGAACCGTCGCCGCTACCCCCTTCGAGTGCGGTATCACCGCGCTCCACTACGCCCCGAAGGGTGCCTGAGAGCAGGGGACAGCGACGGACCCTGGCAGCGAAGTTTCGGCCGCCGTCATAAGTAGTACGACATGTTGTACGAAAAGGATGTACGATATGTCGTACGACTTTGAAGGGGGATTGCCGATGTCAGCACTACCGATCTCGACCGTTCGTCAGGACCTGTTCGGGCTGGTGAAGAAGGTCAATGAAGACCACGATCAAGTGACCGTGGTTACCAAGACCGGTGAGAACGCCGTGCTCATGGCCGAGTCTGATTGGAACTCGATCATGGAGACGTTGTACGTGCTCCAGACCCACGGCGGTGCGCAACTGCTGGCCTCGGCCCGAGACGCACGCGAAGGGCACACGGAGGCTCATGCCCTCATCGACCCGGACGAGGAGACCTCGGCCGAACGGCCGACTCGGGCTTTCACGCTGCGCCGCGGTGACGTGGTCTGGGTGGTCGAGCCCAAGGCGTTCCGCGACGAACCGGAAGCCGACGACGTTCCGACCGAACTTCATGCCGAGGGAGCGCAGCGATACGCGGTCGCGCCCGCCGCGAAGCTGTGGGCACTCGCTGAGAAGTTCTGGGGTGACAACGCAGGGCGCACCGATTCCGCAGATCGCTTCAAGCGCTTTATGGACGAGTTGGATCGCGTCGCCGCGTCAGACGAATTGGTGTCGGTGTGGGTAGCCGAGCCGGACGGCACGACCACGAGCCATCGGTCCGCGCATCCACGCCGACGGAAGGCCTGATGGCGTGCCCGATCGAAAGCTGACATTCACCGCTCAGGGGTGGCGTAGCTATGCATCCTGGCTGGCCAGGGATCGCGCGGTACTGAAGGCGGCGAACAAGATGATCAACGCCGTGCTTGCCGATCCGTTCGCCGGGATCGGCAAACCCGAGCCGCTGCGGCATCAGCTCGCCGGGCACTGGTCGCGCCGGATCAGCCAGGAGCACCGGTTGGTCTACTACGTCAGCGATACCGAGATTGTCGTTGTGCAGGTGGGAAGCCACTACGACGACTAACGGTCGTGGAGTAGTTCTTCGCCCAGAGCGAACGTGGGAAAAGTTCGGAACAAAGTGGTGGGGGGTGGGGTTGAGTTGGTATCGCTCAACTTTTGGAAGGGTCGAACACGTGACTACACCACAGAACCTGCCGGTGCTGTTCCTGACCGATCCGATCGTGCTGCCGGGCATGGTCGTGCCCATCGAACTGGACGAATCGGCGCAGGCCGCCATCGACGCCGCGCGCGCCGCCAAGACCGATGCCGTGCTGCTCGCGCCGCGGCTGACCGAGGGCTACGCCTCTTACGGCGTGGTCGCCACCATCGAACAGGTCGGCCGGATGCGCGGTGGCGCGCCCGCTGCCGTGTTGAAGGCCGAACGGCGGGCCAAGATCGGGCACGGGGTGACCGGGCCGGGTGCCGCGCTGTGGGTCGAGGCGGAACCGGTCGAGGTGCCCACCCCGGACGGCCGGACGAAAGAGCTGGCCGCCGAGTACAAGAAGCTGGTCGTCTCGGTGCTGCAGCGGCGCGAGGCCTGGCAGATCATCGACGCGGTCAATCAGCTGAGTGACCCGTCGGCGATCGCCGACACCGCGGGCTACGCGCCGTACCTGACCGACGATCAGAAGCGTGAACTGCTCGAAACCCCCGATGTCACACAGCGTTTGAAGACGCTGATCGAGTGGACCAAGGCCCACATCGCCGAGGCCGAGGTCACCGAGAAGATCAGCGACGACGTGCGCGAGGGTTTGGAGAAGAGCCAGCGCGAGTTCCTGCTGCGCCAGCAGCTCAACGCGATCCGCAAGGAGCTCGGCGAGGACGAGCCGGACGGCGCCGACGACTACCGCACCAGGGTCGAGCAGGCCGACCTGCCGGACAATGTCCGCGCCGAGGCCCTGCGCGAGGTCGGCAGGCTGGAGCGCGCCAGCGACCAGAGCCCGGAGTCCGGTTGGATCCGGACCTGGCTCGACACCGTGCTCGAGTTGCCGTGGACGGTGCGCACCACCGACAGCACCGACGTCTCGACCGCCCGCGCGGTGCTGGACGCCGATCACCACGGCCTGGACGAGGTCAAGGACCGGATGGTCGAGTACCTGGCCGTGCGTTCCCGGCGCGCCGCACGTGGACTGGAGGTCGTCGGCGGACGCGGCTCCGGCGCGGTGCTCGCGCTGGTCGGCCCGCCCGGCGTCGGCAAGACCTCGCTCGGGGAATCCGTGGCCCGCGCGATGGGTCGCAAGTTCGTCCGGGTCGCCCTCGGCGGCGTGCGCGACGAGGCCGAGATCCGTGGCCACCGGCGCACCTATGTCGGCGCGCTGCCCGGCCGGATCGTCCGCGCCATCAAGGAGGCGGGTTCGATGAACCCCGTTGTCCTGCTGGACGAGATCGACAAGGTGGGCTCGGACTTCCGGGGCGACCCGGCTGCCGCGCTGCTCGAGGTGCTGGATCCGGCGCAGAACCACACGTTCCGCGATCACTACCTCGACCTGGATCTCGACCTGTCCGACGTGCTGTTCATCGCCACCGCCAACGTCATGGAGACCATTCCCGGCCCGCTGCTGGACCGGATGGAGCTGATCACGGTGGACGGCTACACCGAGGACGACAAGGTCGACATCGCCCGCGACTTCCTGGTGCCGAGGCAGCTGGAGCGCAACGCGCTGACCACCGACGAGGTGACCGTCACCGACGCGGCGCTGCGCGAGATCGCCGCCAACTACACCCGGGAAGCCGGGGTGCGGCAGATGGAACGGTTGATCGCCAAGGCGTTGCGTAAGGCCGCGACGCGCCTGTCCGAGGTCGGCACCGACTCGGGCACAGCCGAGCTGGGTTACGACGCCGAACTGGGCTACGACGCACTGGTGCAGTCCGACAGTCCGGCGAAGCAGGCGCTGTTGATCGACCTGGACGATCTGAAGGAGTACCTGGGCCGTCCGCGGTTCACCCCGGACTCGGTGGAACGCACTGCGGTGCCGGGTGTGGCGACCGGACTCGCGGTCACCGGTCTCGGCGGCGACGTCCTCTACATCGAGGCCAACGCCGCGGAGGGCGAACGCTCGCTGACCCTGACCGGCCAGCTCGGCGACGTGATGAAGGAGTCCGCGCAGATCGCGCTGACCTACGTGCGCTCACACCTGGAAGAGATCGGCATCGAGCCCTCGGTGCTGGATCGCAATATCCACGTGCACTTCCCGGCGGGCGCGGTCCCCAAGGACGGGCCGTCGGCGGGTGTCACCATGGTCACCGCCTTGGTGTCGCTGGCGCTCGGCAGGCAGGTGCGCGCCGATGTCGGCATGACCGGTGAGGTCACGCTGAACGGGCGGGTGCTGCCGATCGGCGGCGTCAAGCAGAAGCTGCTCGCCGCGCAGCGGGCCGGCCTGAAGACGGTGTTCATCCCGGCCCGCAACGAGCCGGACCTGGACGACGTCCCGGCCGAAGTGCTTGCCGCACTGGATGTCCGCCCCGTCGCTGACGTGGCCGACATCCTGGCCTACGCCATCGAGCCGGTCGCCGAACCGGCCTTGGACGGGCGGGCCTTCGCGGCCACCGCCTGACGGCGAAAAGGAAGGGCCGGGTACCTCACGAGGTACCCGGCCCTTTCCTATGCGGTGCAGGGCCGTTCGATTGCCTCGCGGTGAGTTGTCAGGTGTTGCTCACCAGTTCGCGCTCGACCGACCGTGTGGTGCCCTGCGCGACCGCGCACAGCACCGGCTCGGTGTCGGCATCCTCGGCGAAGATCTCGCAGCGGACCACGGCTTGGCGGCGGGTGGCGTCGGTGACGGTGGCGACGGCCCGTAGCCGCAGGCCGGCGGCGGGGCGCAGGTAGGTGATGGTGAAGCCGCCGGTCAGCACGTTGGGGCCGAGGGCGGTGCCCGCGGCGAAGGTGAGCGCGTTGTCGGCCGCGTAGGACAGCACGCCGCCGTGCACGAAGCCGAACTGCTGGCCGAGTTCGGGGCGGATGGGGATCACCAGAGTGACGGTGCCGTCGCCGAATTCGGCGATCTCGGTGCCGACCAGCTCGGCGAAGGGTTGTGCGGCGAGGACCTTCTTGGCGAGGTCGATATCGATGGTCGCGGTCATCAGCTGTCCTTCGTTCACGTGTCGGGGCGCGATAGTCGTTGGGGCGAAGCGGTTTTCAACGGTCAGGGGGTTCGCAATGCGAGCCACGCCGCGTCGGCGAGGTCGTCCGCGACGTCGGTCGGCGCGACGAGCATGTCGCCGCCGAGCCACTGTCGGCTGTATTCCTGCGCGGGCCCGAGCCACAGCGCGTAGACCAGATCGAACGACAGATCGCGCACCGCCCCGTATCCGGCGTGCGTGCGCCACCAGCGCAGGACATTGCGCAGGAACTCGCGATTGCTGTCACTTTCCCGCACCCCCGGCGGCCGGGCAGAGGTGAGAACTTTTGCCCGGTATTGGTTCTCGGCCACCCAGCGCAGGTGTTCCCGTACCCCCGCCGTGATCCCCGCCCTGGCATCGGCGCTGTCGCCGACCGCCGCCCAGAAGTGCTGCTGGTAGTCGACGAGCGCGTTGGCCCACACCTGCCGATACAGGTCCGCCTTGTCCGGAAAGTGGTGGTAGAGAGCGCCGACGCTGGCACCCGCCGCGTCGCGGATCTGGGCCAGTGTCGCCTCCAGCGCCCCCTGCTCCGCGAACTGGCGCTCGGCCGCTAACAGCAACCGATCTCGAATCTTCATAACCAGAATTTAGTTCTGTTTTTCGGACCGCGCAATGGCCCGATCGGCAATACGGTCGAGTCAGGCCGGGCGCGGCTTACCCAGCAACCAGGCCAGGAAGGTGCGGCGGGGTCGCCGCGGATAGCGCGCGAGGAGCGTGCCGGAACCGACCCGACCATCCACCCGCAACAGCGGCGCGCCGGGCCGAACCGACTCGGTGACCTTGCTGCGCACATCACCGCTCTTGGCCCGCACCCGGTCCACGTCGACCATCCACCCACGCGGCACGATCAGTTCGAGGGTGCCGGAGCCGACCGACGCGTGCAGCGCCACCTCGCGATGCGGGCAGAAGGCCTGGGTGAAGTCGATGGCGATGGTGCCGGAGCTGCACTCGGCGGTGATCTCGGCGGGCACGATCCACTGCCCGCCCTTCTTGCGCGTCCCGCTGCCGACACTGAGCTCGATCGGTTCGCGGGCCGCCGCGGTCGCGGGCAGATCCGCCGTGACGGCCACCAGCTCATCGGTGGTCCGCGCCGAGTAGACGGTGACGAGTCGCCGATCCAGCTCCAGCAGATCCAGCCGACCCTCCTCGACCGCGAGGTGCAGCTGCCGAGCGGCGATCTCCCGGTCGGCGTGGCCGACGCGAACCTCGGGCAGCGCGGTGGGCTCGTCCTGCGGATCGGTCATAGGAGTGCTCCCCCTTTGGTGGTTCTCCCCGAATCGTACGGCCTGGTGGCGCGCGAGACGCCGCCGTCAACGCCGATCGGGCCGGAAGTCCGGCTGTCTGTCACCCCCGTGCGGTAAGACGGACATATGGCCAGGTGGCTGCTGCATGTCGATCTCGATCAGTTCCAGGCAGCGGTGGAGTTCCGCAGGCACCCGGAGCTGCGCGGCCTGCCGGTCATCGTCGGCGGCAACGGCGATCCCGCCGAGCCGCGCAAGGTGGTGACCTGCGCGTCCTATCCGGCGCGCGCGTTCGGCGTGCGGGCCGGGATGGCGCTGCGCAGCGCCCAGCGCAAGTGTCCGGAGGGCGTGTTCCTGCCGTTGGACATGGCCAGCTACGAGGAGGCGTCGGAGGAGGTCATGTCGCTGCTGCGGACCTTTCCCGGCCGCGTCGAGGTGTGGGGCTGGGACGAGGCCTTCCTCGCCACCGACACCGCCGAGCCCGAGGCCCTCGCCCGCGAAATCCGCAGTGCCATCGAGCAATTGGAGCTGACCTGCGCGATCGGTATCGGCGACAACAAGCTCACCGCCAAACTGGCCACCGGCTTCGCCAAATCGACGGGCAAGTCCGCCGCCGGACCGGCCACCGACCCGGGCGCGGCCGCAGGCATTTTCCGCCTCACCGCCGCGAACTGGACCGAGGTCATGGCGCACCGCCCGACGAATGCCCTGTGGGGCATCGGCACTCGGATCGCCGCCCGGCTCGCCGACCTCGGCATCCACACCGTCGCCGACCTGATGGCCGCCGACCGGCAGCGCCTCGCCGCCGAATTCGGCCCGACCACCGGCCCTTACCTCTGGGTCCTCGGCCACGGCAAAGGCGACACCGATGTCACCACCGAGCCAAGAGTCCCGGTGGGTCGCAGCAAATCCGAGACCTTCCCCCGCGACCTCACCGACCCCGCCGAGATCCGCGCCCAGGTAGCCCGCCTCGCCACCGAGGTGGCCGAGGAGATGGCCGAAGCGGGCCGCGTCGGCACCCGGGTCTCGGTCACCGTCCGCACCAACACCTTCTACACCCGCAGCAAGCAGGCGAAACTCCCCACGCCCACCATCGACCCCGCCGAGATCACCGACACCGCCCTGCGCATCATCGACCGCTTCCCGCTCGACCGCCCGATCCGCCTGCTCGGCGTCCGCCTCGAACTCGTGCCGGAGTAGCTCGTCGGCTCCCGGCGCGGACGCACGGGAGCCGCGCGGACGCGGGCCGACGCTCGTATGCTCGTCGCATGGAGTTCTGGGCGATGGTGGCGCATGAAGCGGACAGCGGGATCGTGCTGACCAAGCAGGAGGTCGGGGAGGATTTCCTCGGCCCCGGTGAGGTGACGATCAAGGTGCATTTCTCCAGCGCGAACTATAAGGACGGGCTGGCGATCACGCCCGGTGGCGGGGTGGTGCGCAAGTATCCGATCATCCCCGGCATCGACATCACCGGCGAGGTGGTGTCCTCCGAGGACGACGATTTCGCGCCGGGCGACCTGGTGGTGGCGCACGGTTACGACATCGGCGTCTCCCACAACGGCGGGTTCGCCGAGTACGCCAGGGTCCCCGCCGATTGGGTGGTGAAGCTCGACGGCCTGAGTCCGCGCGACGCCGCCGCGCTCGGCACCGCGGGCTTCACCGCCGGTCTGAGCGTGCAGGCGCTGCTCGATCACGGCATCACCCCGGAGACGGGCGCGGTGCTGGTCACCGGCGCGACCGGCGGCGTCGGTAGCGTGAGCATCGACATCCTGTCCGGCCTCGGCTACGAGATCATCGCCTCCACCGGCAAGACCGACGCGGGTGAACTGCTCGCCGAGATCGGCGCCAACGAGGTGATCGGCCGGCTGCCCGAGGACCCCGACGCGAAGCCGCGACCGCTGAACAAGGCCCGCTGGGCGGCCGCGATCGACAGCGTCGGCGGCAAGTCGCTCGCCTACGTGCTCAGCGCCACCGGTTACGGCGGCGCGGTCGCGGTCAGCGGGCTGACCGGCGGATCGGGTCTGCCCACCACGGTGCTGCCGTTCATCCTGCGCGGTGTCAGCCTGCTCGGCATCGACTCCGTCTTCCTGCCGATCGAGCAGCGCCGCGAGCTGTGGGGCCGTCTCGCGAACGAGCTGCGTCCGCAACACCTTTCGTCGCTCACCCACTTCGCCGCCATCACCGACGCCACCGAGGTGCTGCACGCCATTCAGCACGGCGGGCACAGCGGGCGAACCGTGTTCAACGTCCTCGGCGAATTCTGAACGGATAGAACGCAATTCATGCGAAAAGACCGGTTCGACGAGTAGTCGAGCCGGTCTTTTCGTTGTCCTACTCGACGAGTGCGGCCTCGTCCAACGCCTCCACCGTGGCGTTCTTCTTGTTGCGCATGACGACCAGCGCAATGACCGCGCCGGCCAGGATGCCCGCACCACCCGCCAGGAAGCTGACCGACATGGCGTCGCTGAACGCCTCCCGCGCGGTGCCGAACAAGGCGGTGTCGCCGGTGCGCGCGGCCAGCGCCAGCGCGTCACCGATCGAATGCCTGGCGGCCTCGGGTACCGAGTCCGGCATGGCGCTGGTGTAGGTGCTGGACAGGATGCTGCCGAGCACCGCGATGCCGAGCGCGGCACCCGCCTGCTGAATTGTGTCGTTCAGCGCGGACCCGACCCCGGCCTGCTCCTGCGGCACCGCGCCCATCAGTGCGGCGATGGCGGCGGGCTGCGCCAATCCCGCACCGGCGCCGAGGATCACGAGGGCCAGTGCGAGCATCCCGAAACCGCTGTCCGCCGACAGGCCGGCCAGCAGGCCGAGGCCGACCGCGGAGACGAGCATGCCGGTGACGGCGAGTGTCCGGTTGCCGACCTTGCTGCCGAGACTCGCGCCGAGTCCGTTGAACGCGATGGAGGCCACCATCATCGGAATGAAGGCCAGCCCGGCCTTGGTCGGCGAGTAGCCGAGCACGAACTGCAGGTACTGGGTGAGCACAAGCAGCAGACCACCGTTGGCGACCTGGACCAGGGTCAGCGACAGGCTGCCGCCGGTGAAGTCACGGTTGCGGAAGAGGTCGAGCGGGACCATCGGGTGCTCGACGCGCTTCTCCCACACGATGAATGCGGCCAGGCTGACGATCGCGATGGCCAGCGTGCTCAGCGTGGAGGCGTGATCGAAACCGCCCTTGGGGAATTCGATGATGGTCCATACCAGCGCGGTCATGCCGACCATGGACAGCACCGCACCGGGCACGTCGGGCGCGGTCCACGGCCCCTTGGACTCCGGCATCAGCACCACCGCGGCGATGATGGCCACGATCGCTACCGGAATGTTGATCAAAAACGCGGCGCCCCACCAGAAGTGCGCGATCAGCACGCCGCCGAGCACCGGCCCGCCGACCAGTCCGAGTACCGAGGCGGCGCTCCAGAAGCTCATCGCCTTGCGGCGCTCCGCATCGTCGAACACGGTGATCAGGATCGACAACGTGCTCGGAAGTACCAGTGCGCCACCGACACCCATGACGGTGCGGGCCACGATCATCTCGATCGGACTCGACGCCAGCGTCGCGCCGAGTGAGGCAAGTCCGAACAAGACAAGGCCGATGATCATCACCCGGCGCCTGCCGAACCGGTCGGCCAGGCTGCCCGAGGTGAGCAGCAGGCCGGCGAAGACCAGGATGTAGGAGTCCAGGATCCACTGGATGTCCTGTGCGCTCGCATTCAGGTCCTCGGCCAGCGGCGGCACCGCGACGGCCAGCACGAAATTGTCGATGACCAGGACCAGCGTGCTGAGGCACAGCACGACCAGAATCCACCAGCGCTTCGGATTGCGGGTCTCGATCGGATTCATCGGAAGCTCTCTTCTCACGGCGTTGCGTACAACGTTCTGCTGTTGCGAACAATGTACGCACAACGTTCTTGCGTTCGCAAGAGCGAACATCGTGCGCTAGGCTGGGGGCAACGGAAGGAGTCGACGTGGCCGTCGAGAAACAGCAGGTCGGATCGGTGTGGACCCGTCCACGCAAGGGCAGGGAGCAGCCGGCCCTGACCAGGGAACAGATCGTGGCCGAGGCGGTCGCCCTGCTGGACGCCGAGGGTATGGAGGCACTCACCATGCGTCAGCTCGGGGCGCGGTTGAACGCCGGTGCCACCTCGCTGTACCGGCACGTCGCCAATCGTGACGAGCTCATCGAACTGGTCGTCGACGAGGTCTACGGCGAGATCAGGGTCCCCGAGATCACCGACCCGACGGCATGGCGCGCGGCCACCGAGGAGGTGGCGCAAAGCCTGCGCGGAATGATCCTGCGGCATCCGTGGATGGCGTCGACGCTCGGCCAGGTGGGGCTGTCTTACCTCGGCCCGAATGTCATGCGGCTCAACGACGGCCTGGTCGGACTGTTCGAGGTGGGCGGGTTTCCGTCGGCGGAGACCGACGAGGCGCTCAGCGCGGTGACGAGCTACGTCGTCGGGATGGGCATCAGCGAGGCGGCCTGGCTGGCGCTACTCGTCCGTTCCGGGCAGACGGAGCAGGAGTTCGTCGCCGCGCTGCGACCCGCGGCCGAGGCGGCGGCCAGGAACTATCCCCGGACGCAGCAGGAGAATTGGGACGCGGACCCACGCGAGCGCCGCGATCGCAAGTTCCGCTACGGCTTGGACCGCCTGCTGGACGGGCTCGACGCCCGCCGCGGCTGAAAACGAGCGCGACTCGCTCAGTGCCAGGTGTGATCGGTGAGCGGCGTGCGCGGTCCGAACTTCGGCTTGTGCGCCTGGCCGCTGATCTCCAGCAGCCGGACCGCCCGATACCGGTGTGGCCGAAGCGGTTCCAGGTACTCGACCATCGTGTCGTCGTCGATCGGGTGGCCGAGCAGCGTCCAGCCGATGATGGCCGCGAGGTGGAAGTCGCCGACCGACAGCGCGTCCGCGTCACCGAACGCGCGCTGTGCGGTCTCGGCGGCGGTCCACGCACCGATCCCGCCGATCGTCCGGAGTCTGCGGGCGGCCTCGGCCGGGTCGACACCCGCCGCGCGCTCCAGTGAGCTCGCCACCCGCGCGGCCCGCACGATCGTCTGCGCCCGCTGCGGACCGACATTGGCCCGATGGAAAGCCCAGGACGGCACCCGCCGCCAGGTATCGGCATCGGGCGGCAGTCGCAGGCCCTCCGGCGCCGGCCCCGGCGCCGGATCGCCGAACTGCCGCACCAGCTTTCGCCACGAACCGCGCGCCGAGATGGTGTGCACCTTCTGCTCCAGCACCGCGGGAACCAGCGCCTCGAACACCAGGCCGGTGCGCAGCATCCGTAACCCGGGGAACCGGCGATGCGCCTCGACCAGCTTCGGATGGTCCGGGACGAAGCCGTCCAGGTCCTCGTCCAGGCACAGCATGTGGTCGAGCCCGTCGAGGAACTCCTCGGCACCGGGCCCCCAGGCGTTGCCCTGCACCGCGCACGGCCCCGCCTGGGTCAACCGGTAGGTGACCGGGCCGGACGACATGCGGGAGGCGTGCCAGTGCGCGCCGTCGCGGGTGGTCTGGTGGCACGGATCGCCCGCGCCGCGGCGCAGCGGCGCGATCGTGCACGCCAGGTCGATCGGGCGGTCGGACGTCACGGTTCTGGTCAGACCGGTCGGATCACCTACCGGCTCGACCATCGCGTTACGCATCGGCTCATTCTGCCCGATGGCATCGGGTGGAATGCGGGCCAGTCCACGGTCGGTCGAGAAGTTCCTCGCGGACAACGGAATTCACCGCTATTCGATACCGAATGCGCATGACCGCAGGTCCCCGGTATTTTGTAACACGAAGAATGGACGTGGCGATATTGGTTCCGATCGGCAAACAGCTGGCAGTCGCCACATGGAGGTATCGAATGATCACCAACTTGCTCAACTGGTTGCTCGCCGCCTGGGGCGGTGTCTCCGCAGGTAGTTCGGGTTATCAAATTCCACCTGGCACGCTGCCTTTCGGTAGCTGACCCGGCAGGCGCACTCGCCGGGACCGCGCGCCCGGCGAGTGCGCCAAAGTCTCACTGCTCCAATAGGAATTGGGCCAGATGGCGGCTCCGGCGACCTGCCAATTGCGCCGCTTGAGTGCGGCAGGAGAAGCCGTCCGCCAGAAAAACGGTGGTCTCCTCGGCGGCCCGCAGCGCGGGCAGCAGACCGTGCTCGGCCACCGCAACCGAAATGTCGTAATGGTCGAGCTGCATTCCGAAGTTTCCCGCGAGACCGCAACATCCGGTGACTTCAGTCACATTCATTCCTATTGTGGCTAACAACTGGCGATCGGCTGCAAAGCCGAGCGTCGCATGATGGTGACAATGCGGCTGAACTACCACCGATCGTCCGGCCAATTGCGGTGGCCGCCAGTCCGGTTGTTCGCTCAGGAACTCCGCAAGCGTGCGCACGGCCTGCGCCGTCGCCGCCGCACGCGGATCCTCCGGAAGCAGTTCGGGCAGATCAGACCGCAGCACCGCGGTGCAGGACGGCTCCAGTCCGACCACGATGCCGCCGGCGCGCACGTGCTCGGCCAGCGCGTCCAGCGTGCCGCGCAGCCGCGCACGGGCACCGTCGAGCTGACCGGTGCTGATCCAGGTGAGTCCGCAGCACACGCGGCGTGCGGGAATGCGCACCCGATAGCCGAGCGACTGCACCAATTGCGCTGCCGCCAGGGCTATCTCGGGGTCGAAGGCGTCGGTGAAGGTGTCGATCCACAGCATCACCTCGGGCCGGTCGGCTCCCGGACGCTGGGTCTCGGTCGTCTCAACGGTGCCCCTCGGTTGATGCGGCCGCACCTGCGGTGGAACTACGCCGCCGAGGTCTCGCCACATCCGGCGAAAGCTGCGGTCCGCGAGTCGCGGCACCTCGCGGCGCGGATCAATACCCGCCGCACGCAATCCGATTCGGCGTAACACCGAGACATCCGCCAGCGCGTTGGCCGCGCGCGGCAGCCGGGTCGCCACCGCCAGCCAGCGCGGCAACCAGCCGAGCGAGTAGTGATCGAGCGGTCGCGGACGGTGCCGGTATCGGCGATACAACGCCTCGGCCTTGTAGGTGGCGACATCGACGCCGGCCGGGCAGTCGGAACGACATGCCTTGCAGGACAGGCACAGCTCGAGCGACTCCGCGACGGCGGCCGACGACCACGGCAGCGCGCCACGAGCCACCTCCTGCAACACCCTGGCCCGGCCGCGGGTGCTGTCCTTCTCGTCCCTGGTGGCCAGATAGGACGGGCACATGAAACCACCGGCGGCGCTGGTATCGGCACGACACTTGCCGACGCCGACACAGCGGTGCACCGCCGTACTCAGATCACCGTTGTCGTGCGGAAAGGCGAAGCCGCCCGCCGCTGGTAGCAGCGGCAATCCGGCCAGCCGCAGGTCGGCGTCGATCGGTCGCGGTGCGACGAGCACCCCGGCGTTCAGCACCTCCTTCGGATCGAAAAGCGCCTTGTACCCGGCGAATACGTCCAGCACTGGCCGGGAGTACATGAGCGCGAGCAACTCCGAGCGAGCCCGCCCGTCCCCGTGCTCACCGGAGAGCGAACCACCGTGCCGCACAACCAGTTCCGCCGCATCGAACAGGAAGCGCCGAAACCGTTGCGGCGCATCGGCGATCGGCAGATCGAGCCGTACATGGATACAGCCGTCACCGATGTGGCCGTACAGCAAGCCGTCCACGCCGTGTGCGCGCGTCAGGTCGGCGAAGTCGCGCAGATAAGCGCCGAGCCGTTCCGGCGGCACCGCCGCGTCCTCCCAGCCCGGCCAGGCAGGCTGCCCGTCCGGCGTGCGCCCGGCCAGGCCTGCGCCGTCCGCGCGGATATGCCAGAGTGCCGCCGCGGCAGCGGGATCGGTGACAATGCGGGAGTCGAGCGCGTCGACCGACCGGCGCAGCTGTGCGGCGCCTGCCAGCGCCTCGGCGGGTGTGTCGCCGGTGGTCTCCACGAACAGCCAGCCACCGCCGCGCGGCAGTTCGGGCACGGTGCCGCGATGGGCACGGACCGCATCGACCAGTCGCGCGTCGATACCCTCGACCGCAGTGGGCTTGCATGCCATTACCGCGGCCACATCGTCGGCGGCGGTGGCGATGTCGGGGTAGCCGAGCACCGTCAATACGGCGGCCTTCGGGAGCGGAACCAGGTCGACGGTCGCGTCGAGCAGCAGACCGCAGGTGCCCTCGGACCCGACGAACGCCTTCGCCACCGACGAACCACGTTCGGGCAGCAGATGTTCCAGCCCGTAACCGGAGGCCTGGCGTTCGAAACGACCCAGGTCGGTGCGCAGCACCGCGAGATGCGCCCGGGTGAACTCGGCGAGCCCCGGCAACACCGACAGGTCGTGCGCGAGGGTCCGCTCGACACCCGTGCCGTCGAGAATCCGCAGTTCCCGCACCGTGTCCGAGGTGCGACCCCAGGCGACCGCGCGCGGGCCGCAGGCATTGTTGCCGATCATGCCGCCCAGGGTGCACCGGTTCTGCGTCGACGGATCCGGCCCGAACCGCAGCCCATGGGGCCGGGCCGCCTTCTGCAGTTCCGACAGCACGACACCGGGTTGCACCCGGGCCACCCTGGCCTGCGCATCCAGTTCCAGGATGGCGTTCATGTGCCTGCTGAAGTCCAGGACCAGTCCCGGCCCGATCGCATTGCCCGCGACCGACGTCCCGCCCCCGCGCGCGGTCACCGACAGTCCGTTGTTCTCGGCGAACTCCAGCGCGACGGCCACGTCCTGGTCGGTGCGCGGAAAAACGACGGCTCGTGGCGGCACCCGGTAGTTGGACGCGTCCGAGGAGTACTCCGCCCGCCGGCGTTCGGACGCGTCGACCTCACCGCTGAGCCTGCTCCCCAGCGCCGCTACCACTCGGTCCTTGGTCACCACGCCAGCCTAGGCGCGGCTCGATCCCCGACTGCTCCGGAATGACCGGGTACGCGGGTTGCGGTCCCGAATGCCGGTCGATGAAAGCATTCGAGATCAGCCGGAATTTCGCTGTGCGCGGAATCGGCATTCCACGGCATCGACTTGCTCTGAACCTTTGTTGAGGTCTTAGTGTCGGTGCCGACGGCTTTGATGGGTGGGGAGCGAGAGGACAAGCAAACGTGAGTATCGAATCGGTGGCCTGGAGCCAGATGTACCGGCAGGCGAACGCGCCCAAGGAGCAGCGGCCGTTCAGCATGGCCACCGCGCGGCGCATTCTCCGCTTCGCCGCGCCACACCGGCGCCGGATCGGTGTGTTCTTGCTGTTCAGCGTGGTATCCGCGCTGTTGGCGGTGGCGACGCCGGTGCTGGCCGGTCGGGTGGTCAACAACATCGTCGGCGGCGCGGCGCCACGGATCGTGGTCACCCTCGCGCTGATCATCGGCCTGCTCGCGGTCTTCGATGCCGCGCTCGGCGTGGTCATCCGCTGGTTGTCCTCGCGCATCGGTGAGGGCTTGATCCTGGATCTGCGCACCGCGGTCTTCGATCACGTGCAGAAGATGCCGATCGCGTTCTTCACAAGGACCAGGACCGGTGCGCTGGTCAGCCGGTTGAACAACGACGTGATCGGCGCGCAGCGCGCGTTCAGCGACACCCTGTCCGGCGTGGTCGCCAACCTGGTCACCCTCGCGCTCACCCTCGCCGTGATGCTCAGCATCTCCTGGCAGATCACCCTGCTCGCCCTGCTCCTGCTGCCGGTGTTCGTGCTGCCGGCCCGGCGCATGGGCAACCGGCTCGCGGACATGCAGCGCGAGGCCGCCAAACTCAACGCCGCCATGAGCACTCAGATGACCGAGCGATTCTCCGCGCCCGGCGCGACGCTGGTGAAGCTCTTCGGCCGTCCGCACCAGGAATCCGTCGAGTTCGAGCTGCGTGCCCGCCGGGTGCGCGACATCGGTGTGCGGACCTCGATGCTGCAGACCGTCTTCGTCACCTCGCTCACCCTGGTGTCGGCGCTGGCGATCGCGTTGGTCTACGGACTCGGCGGCTGGTATGCCCTGCGCGGACAGCTGGACGCGGGCGCGGTTGTCGCCCTGTCGCTGCTGCTGACCAGGCTCTACACCCCGTTGACCGCGCTGGCCAGTGCCCGGATGGAGATCATGGCCGCGCTGGTGAGCTTCGAGCGGGTCTTCGAGGTGCTCGACCTGAAGCCGCTGATCGAGGATGCCCCCGGCGCGGTGCCGGTGCCGGACGGGCCGGTCGCGGTCGAGCTGGACAACGTGACGTTCGGCTACCCGTCCGCCGACAAGGTGTCGCTGGCCTCGCTCGAGGACGTCGCGACCCTGGACACCCGCGGCGGTGTCGACGTGCTACACGAGGTGTCGCTGCGGGCCGAGCCCGGCCAGCTCATCGCGTTGGTCGGTTCGTCGGGGGCAGGCAAATCCACGGTGGCGCAGCTGGTTTCCCGGCTGTACGACGTGGACAGCGGCGCGGTGCGACTCAACGGCACCGACGTGCGCGAGCTGACCACCGAGTCGATCCGGGCGGCGGTCGGCCTGGTCACCCAGGACGGGCACCTGTTCCACGACACCATCCGCGCGAACCTGCTGCTCGCCCGGCCGGAGGCGCAGGAGTCGGAGCTCTGGGACGCGTTGCAGCGGGCCAGGTTACGCGACCTGGTCGAGTCGCTGTCGGACGGTCTGGACACCGTGGTCGGCGAACGCGGCTACCGCCTGTCCGGCGGTGAGCGTCAGCGCCTCACCATCGCACGCCTGCTGCTCAAGCAGCCGCGCGTGGTGATCCTGGACGAGGCGACGGCCTCGCTGGACTCGACCTCCGAAGCCGCGGTGCAGGAGGCACTGTCCGAAGCACTGGCCGGCCGGACCGCCCTGGTGATCGCCCACCGACTGTCCACGATCCGCGCGGCGGACCAGATCCTGGTGATGGAGGACGGCCGGATCGTGGAGCGCGGCACGCACACCCAACTGCTGACCGCCGACGGACGCTACGCGGAGCTGTACCGCACCCAGTTCGCCGACGACCCGGCGACGGTCGCCGCCTGATCGTCACGTGCCCCGGATGACGAGATCGGCACCGGCCGTCCGGCCTCGACCCGGGCGGCCTCAGCCGATCTCGGTGCACCGCACGGACGATCGCAACTGGCCCGATGCCGGCGGTCCGACTGGTGTGCGCTGATCGGCTGCTACTGGGGTGCCGCGTCGGCGTAGCAGGTCGCGTCCTCGGCGGGCAGCGTGCCTTCGCCGAAGTAGGTGTTGATCGCGTCGTTCACACAGGTACTCAGCTTCGGCCGAAAGGTCAGGTGAATGCGCACATCCTGCAGGGTGACCAACCGCGACCCGGCCATGTCCTGATGCAACTGGACGGCGTGGGAGTACGGAGTGCGCGGATCGCCGGTGGAGTTCACGATCAGTGCGGGCACCGCGTTGCGCACGACGGTCGCGGGCTCCACCGGCCCCGGCCAGAACGCGCACGGTTGGATATTGCTCGCCATCGCCCCGAACACCGGTTGACTGGCCCTGGTCTGTTCGATATTGCGCCAGTACCAGCCCGGATCCCGGGGCGCCCCGGCGTCACCGCAGGCGATCTGCGCCAACGTCGAGTTCTCGCCGTCCCGCAGCGCGGTCACAATCGCCTTCAGGCGAGGCGATTTCGCCGTTGTCGGCGGCCCGCCCGCGGCATCGGCGAGTTCTCGGAGAGTGTCCGCCAGCGGCGCGTTCAGCCGGAAGTTCATCAGCATCCCGTGCAGGACGAACGGCAGCCAGTGGTCGTCGACCGCGAAGCCGTCGACGACGATCGGTTGCCGCGCCACGGTCCGAACGAGCCCCTCGACCGTGCCGCGCACCTGCTGCGGCGTCGCGCCGAAGTGATAGGTGTCGTCCTCGGTCGCGGCCCAGGTCGCCCAGTCGTCGAGCGCGAGCTCGTCGGCCGGTCCCCAATCCTGCACCAGCCCTTCCCAATACCGGTCCGGATCGATCGCGCTGTCCAGCACGATCCGGCCGCTGCGCTCCGGGAACATCTGGGTGAACACCGCGCCGAGATAGGTGCCGTACGACAGTCCGAAGTAGTCGATCGTCTGCTCGCCCAGCACGCCGCGCACGATGTCGATATCCCGGGCGGTATTGCGGGTGGTGAACTGCCGCATCTTCTCCGGGTCATGGATCAGGCAGCCCGCGGCCATGCCCGCCGACTGCACCGTGTCGTGCGCGAAGCCGAGCGGATCCAGACCCGCCGATCGGATCATCTCGCCGACCGGCCAGCCGCAGCGCGGACTACGCCCCGACTCGCCGACCCCGCGCGGGTCCATCCCGATCAGGTCGCGCGTCGCGAGGACCTCCGGCGTCAGCACGTCGCCGAGCAGATCAATACTGTCCAGTCCCTCGCCGCCGGGCCCGCCCGGGTTGGCCAGCAGGATCCCTTGGCGGCGAGCCGGATCCGTGGCCGGGACCCGGGAGATCGCCACGGTCATGGTCCGGCCGTCCAGCCGTCCGTAGTCGAGCGGCACCAGTACGTCGGCGCACTGCCCGCCCGCCTTGTCCAAATTCGCCAGCTCGCACGGGTGCCATTGCAGCTGCTGGCGATAGAACCGGTCCAGGCCGACCGGCTGCGCGCCACCGCCGGGCTCGGCATTGCTGTTGACCGGCACGGCGGCGAGTACCGACACCGCCACCACCGCCACCGAACGCCGGAACAACCGCACCAACACCAGACTCGCCTCTCACACGATCACAAACCTCGTCGCGCAGAGAACGGTAACGGATCGGGCCCGACGCCGGTGGATGTGGCGTTTCCTCAGGACGGGAGCGCGCGCTCGTCGAGCACGCATTTACCCGCCTCGACCAGCGTCGTGCGCGCGCGCCGCCGCACCCGGCACCGGTCGACCGTGCAATCGAGGTGCAATTGCATTGCGGCATGGGCTTGTTCGACGGTCATGATCCCCGGGTCGGCACCGCAGGCCAGCAGGGCGGCCACATGCATGTTCAGGTTGGTCAACTGCATCAGGAGACACCCGCCCCGTGTGCGCCGGCGGTCCATCGATGTCGGGTGGGCGCGGGACGGTCCTCCGGCCAGGAGGATTGCCGCACGGCCATGCCCACCGCCTCCAGCGCGGTCAACCCGACCTCGTCGGCGAGTTCACCGACGAGATCGAGCAGGGTCGGCACCACCTCGGCAACCCGCAGCGCGGCGACGGCTTGCGCACACGTCAGGGTGCGGCCGGGCAGATAGGAAACCACCCAGCTCCCGTGTCCGACGCTGCGCGCGCGATGCGCGGTGAGATCGCTGGTCATCAAGGACGACGCAATGACATGTACAGCCATGACTCCTCGTTCCTGCGGGCGACTCCTGCTGAGTGCTCGGAGGTTTCGTGGCGGAGCGCCGAGGATGGCGTTCGATCCCTCCGGGCATACTTCCAGCACACCATTGACGGGGGCGCGAAACAACGCCCGCGATGGATATCCAAAGATTTCGCGCGAATTCCCAGCACGAAAACCAGGCGGGAGGGGAGGATTCTCCATAGTGGACGAAAGCGCCCGCTGCCCAAGCGAAGTGACGGGGGACCGAGCTTGCTGGTTGCCCCCGAAAAATCCCGGGTGAGCAGCCGAACACAGAACGGAGCGTGCTGTGTCAGCGAGTTCGGCAAGACTGTCAGCGAGTTCGGAGCGAGCGTCCGGGGGGTCCGACAGACCGACCGGTACCGAGGGTGTCTCCTCCACCCTACCGCGCAGGCAGCTGGGCAGGTATCTACGCGACTGGCGCACCCAGGCCGGCCTGACCATCGCGGAGGCCTCGCGGCTGATGGAGTGGGGCGCAAGCACTTTGCAACGCCTGGAAAAAGGCCAGGCCGATCGCATCCGCACCATCGACATTCAGGAACTGTGCCGCATCTACGGCATCCCCGACGAGCTCGCCGACGGCCTCAAGGGCCTGGCCCAGCAGGCCGCGGTCAAGAGCTGGTGGCACGCCTACGGTGACCTGATCCCGGAGAACTTCGACGTATATGTCGGTCTGGAAGCTTCGGCCCAGCAACTCAGTTCCTATCAGTCCGAATTGGTACTCGGGCTGCTGCAGACCGCGGACTACGCCAGGGCTCTGCATCGTCTCGGCTATCCGGACGATTCCGAGGCCGAGCTCGAACGGCGGGTCCAGCTCCGGTTGCAGCGGCAGGCCCTGATCACCAGGAAGGCCTCGCCCGCGACCGTTGCTGTGGTGTTGCACGAGTCGGTGCTGCGCCGGGTGGTGGGTGGCGCGAAAGTGATGGCGGCGCAGCTAAGACATCTTGCGGATTTGAGTACCAATGACAATGTCGCGGTGCGTATTCTGCCGTTCGCGGCCGGTATTCCGCTCGGGGATTCAACGGGACCGTTCACTGTTCTGGAGTTCGGTACCGATAGCAAAGGGCAACCGGTAGAACCACCGGTTGTGTATGTGGAAGGTTTCACCGGAGATCTCTACTTGGAAAGACCGGTCGATGTGCAGCGGTACCATCGGGCACACGAGTGCCTCCAGCGCGCCGCGCTGGATATCCAAACGAGTAGACATCTGCTTCGGCAGATAGCGAAGGAGTTTGCGGCATGAGTATCGATCTTATTGGGGCGCAGTGGTTTACCAGCGCCCGCAGCGGCAGCAAGGATTGTGTCGAAGTAGCCTTCCTCGGCGGCGGACATGTCGGTGTGCGCGACAGCAAGAATCCCGGCGGCCCTGCCCTGGTTTTCACTCCCACGGAATGGGACACGTTCACGGCCGGTGTGGCGGACGGCGAATTCGCGCGGGCGTGAACGCGGGTTCGGTAGGTGCGAAAGTTCGGCCGTGCGGGCACGAATCCATAGACAGCGGGCTGCTTTTCGACGCAGCCGTAGGGCAGTGAGGCGGAGTCATGAGTGTCAATAACGGCGCGAATGTCGATCTGGACGGCGCGACCTGGCGTAAGGCCGGCGCGGGCGCGGGCAACGACAGCGTCGAGGTAGCCATGCTGGCGGACGGTCACGTAGGCCTACGTGACGGCAAGAACCCGGACGGCCCCGTCCTGGTCTTCACCCCGAGCGAGTGGGCCGCGTTCACCGCGGGCGTGCACGACGGCGAGTTCGACCGACCCGGCGCGTAGCCAGCGGAGCCCGGCCGCGTCCGAACGCGCGCCGGGCTTCATTGCGGTACCGAGCTGGTCAGCAAGATCACGAAATGGCGCAAATCGGGCAACAAAACGGGTTTCCCGCCAGGATTTTTCGGGTAGTTAATTATTTGTGGATCGTGGGCTGAAAGGTTCCCACTCCCGGTACAAGAAATTGCGACCTGGGGACTGGGTGGAATGGTTGATCGTCGCGTTGCTGTTCGCGGTGACGTCGATCGGTCTGTTCATCCTCACCGGCTCACTGATGTCATCGCTGTTCATCGGCCTACTCGTGGGAGTTGTCGCCGTCGGTGTCGTAGCCATGCTGTGAGATAGGTGTGCCCGCCGACCGAGGATGATTCCGGCCGACGGGCACCTTCGTCAACGACGAAACAGCTTGTTGCCCAGCCACACCAGCGGATCGTATTTCTGATCCGCCACGCGTTCCTTCATCGGGATCAACGCATTGTCGGTGATCTTGATGTGCTCCGGGCAGACCTCGGTGCAGCACTTGGTGATATTGCAGAGCCCGAGGCCCTGCTCGTCCTGCGCCAGACCACGCCGATCGCCGACATCCAGCGGGTGCATCTCCAATTCCGCGATCCGCATCAGGAATCGCGGCCCGGCGAACGAGGTCTTGTTCTCCTCGTGGTCACGCACCACATGGCAGGTGTCCTGGCACAGGAAGCACTCGATGCACTTGCGGAACTCCTGCGAGCGCTCGACGTCGACCTGCTTCATCCGGTAGTCACCCGGCTTGAGATCCGCGGGCGGCGTGAACGACGGTATCTCCCTGGCCTTCTGGTAATTGAAGGACACGTCGGTGACCAGATCCTTGATCACCGGGAAGGTACGCATCGGGGTGACCGTGATGACCTCGGCCTCGGTGAAGGTGGACATCCGGGTCATGCAGAGCAGGCGCGGTCGGCCGTTGATCTCGGCGGAGCACGAACCACACTTGCCCGCCTTGCAGTTCCAGCGCACCGCCAGATCGGGCGCCTGCGTGGCCTGCAGCCGGTGGATGATGTCCAGCACCACCTCACCCTCGTTCACCGCCACGGTGAAATCGTGCAACTCACCACCGTCGAGGTCGCCGCGCCATACGCGGAATTTGGCGTCGTAACCCATCGCTACGCCTCTCGCTCTGTCGATTTTCCGGCCGCCGCCGGATGCCCGGCGATTTCGTCGGGGGTGTAGTACTTTTCGAGCTCGCCGAGTTCGAAAAGGGCGAGCAGTTCCGGTCGCATCGGGGTCTGCTCCTTGGGCGTCACAGTGACGTCCGGGATGGTCTCCCCCGCCGTGCTCGGATCCACGGCACACACCAGCAGCTTGTGCCGCCAGTCGGGATCCATCGACGGATGATCGTCGCGCGTGTGCCCGCCGCGACTCTCGGTGCGCAACAACGCCGCCTTCGCGACGCACTCGCTGACCAGCAGCATGTTCTCCAGGTCGAGCGCGAGGTGCCAGCCCGGGTTGAACTGCCGGTGCCCCTCGACGGTGACCTGCTTGAACCGGGCCCGCAGCTCTTCGAGTTTGGTGAGCGCCTCGCGCACCTCGTGTTCCTTGCGGATGATGCCGACCAGGTCGTTCATCGTCTGCTGCAGATCGGTGTGCAGGGTATACGGGTTCTCGCCCTTGCCATCGGAGGGCGGATCGAACGGCGCCAGCGCGACTTTCGCGGCGGCGGTGATGTCGGCGTCGGTGATCGAGGGCCGCTGCGCGAGCTGTTCGACATACGCGGCGGCGCCGAGCCCGGCCCGGCGGCCGAAGACCAGCAGGTCCGACAGCGAGTTGCCGCCGAGTCGGTTGGAGCCGTGCATGCCGCCGGAGCATTCACCCGCGGCGAACAATCCGGGCACCGTCGCCGCCCCGGTGTCGGGGTCGACCTCGATGCCGCCCATCACGTAGTGACAGGTCGGGCCCACCTCCATCGGCTCCGCCGTGATATCCACGTCGGCAAGCTCTTTGAACTGGTGGTGCATGGACGGCAGACGGCGCTTGATCTCCTCGGCAGGCATGCGTGAGGCGATATCGAGGTAGACCCCGCCGTGCGGGGTGCCGCGACCGGCCTTGACCTCCTCGTTGATCGCGCGCGCGACCTCGTCGCGAGGCAGCAGGTCAGGGGTTCGGCGCGCGGAATCGTTGTCGCGCAACCACTGATCGGCCTCCTCCTCGGTCTCGGCGTACTGCCCCTTGAAGACCGGCGGAATGTAGTCGAACATGAACCGCTTGCCCTCGGTGTTCTTCAGCACGCCACCGTCACCGCGCACACCCTCGGTGACCAGGATGCCCTTGACACTGGGCGGCCAGACCATGCCGGTCGGGTGGAACTGCAAGAACTCCATGTTGATCAGCGTCGCGCCGGCCCGCAGTGCGAGTGCGTGACCGTCACCGGTGTACTCCCACGAATTCGAGGTCACCTTGTACGACTTGCCGATGCCACCGGTCGCGAGAACCACTGCGGGAGTTTCGAAGAGCACGAAGCGGCCGGATTCACGCCAATAGCCGAACGCACCGGAAATCCGGTCGCCGTCCTTGAGCAACTCGGTAATGGTGCATTCGGAGAAAACCTTGATGCGCGCCTCGTAGTCGCCGGTCGCCGCGTAATCCTCCTGCTGCAGCGAGACGATCTTCTGCTGCATGGTGCGGATGATTTCCAGGCCGGTGCGGTCACCGACGTGCGCCAGGCGCGGGTAGGTGTGGCCACCGAAGTTGCGCTGGCTGATCCGGCCGTCCGCCGTCCGATCGAACAGCGCCCCATAGGTTTCCAGCTCCCACACCCGGTCGGGTGCCTCCTGGGCATGCAGTTCGGCCATGCGCCAGTTGTTGAGGAACTTGCCACCACGCATGGTGTCCTTGAAATGCGTTTGCCAGTTGTCCTTTTCGTTGGCATTGCCCATCGACGCGGCGCAGCCGCCTTCGGCCATCACGGTGTGTGCCTTGCCGAACAAGGATTTGCACACCACCGCGACGGAGTGGCCGTGCTCTCTGGCCTCGATCACCGCGCGCAATCCTGCGCCACCGGCCCCGATGACGACGACGTCGTACTTGTGCCGTTCCACTTCTGGCATGGCCGCGAATACTCCTGGGGTTGGGGCGGGTCAGTTGATGAACCGCAAGTCCGAAATCTTCTCGCTGGCAACCAACATGACGTAGAAGTCGGTCAGCACCAGGGTGCCGAGGGTGGTCCAGGCCAGTGCCATGTGCCGGGTGTTCAACTTCGAGACCTGGGTCCAGAACCAGTAGCGCACCGGATGGGCGGAGAAGTGTTTGAGTCGGCCGCCCGCGATATGCCGGCAGGAATGGCAGGACAGCGTGTATGCCCACAGCAGGATCACGTTGACCCACAGGACGATATTGCCGAGACCGAAGCCGAAGCCGCCGTCCGCACCGTGGAACGCCACGGCCGCGTCGTAGGTATTGATCACCGAAACCACCACGGCCACATAGAAGAAGTAGCGGTGCGCGTTCTGGATGATCAGCGGCAGCTTGGTCTCGCCGGTGTATTTGGCGTGCGGCTCGGCGACCGCGCAGGCGGGCGGGGAGAACCACACCGCGCGGTAATAGGCCTTGCGATAGTAGTAGCAGGTCAGCCGGAAGCCGAGCAGGAACGGCAGCACCACGAAGCCGAGCGGCAGGATCGCGGGCAGGTCGCCGAACGGTGTGCCGAAGTGGCTGGAACCCTCGACGCAGGCGGTGCTGAGGCACGGTGAGTAGAACGGCGTCAGATAGTGGTAGTCGGCGACCCAATAGTGTTCGCGCGCATAGGATCTGATCGTCGCGTAGATGACGAACGCGGCGAGGCCGAGCACCGTGATCGCCGGCGGAATCCACCAACGATCGGTCCGTAGCGTGCGTTCGGAGATTCGGGCCCTGGTCCTACTGAATACGCCGGTCCCCGTCTCCGAGGTGGTGGTCGGTGCGGTACTCACGACCGCGCCTCGCGGACGCTCGGCACCGTCGTGAATGCCGAGGGCGCGGTGTTTTCGGTTCGATCGCTGCGCTCACTCACTGGTGGATGCCTCGCTGATCTGCTGTGCGGGTGGTCATCGTTACCTCCGCAATCGAATGTGATGCCCAGCACCATACGACACCTCGGCTATCGCTCGAGCGGGGTCCCGGCATTCCAGACCCGCCGGGATGCCCGTGATTTGCGCCACATTCGATGTCGCTTCAACAGAGCGTGTCCGGCGGTGAACGGACCGCAAACTCTTCGAACTCGACTAAAACAGAACACGATTCGAGACACGTCCGCGTAAAGGAAACCTGGGGTCGAAATGCCGACGCGCCCAGCGTCATACGGCGGCAACATATCTGTGGTCCTCTTTTTCCGAGATGTGCCCGCTGACGTGCGCTGATGTCCGCGCGGTTCGCGTGGCGACCGGTATCGGCAGGCTGCTCGACCACCAGGGCCCGCGAGCGCCGCAGATCGGACATGGCGCCAGGCCGGGGGAAGGAAGACCATGATGCGAAGAGCCGCGATCGTCGCGCCGGTCCGTACGCCCAGTGGCGTCGAAGGGGGCGCGCTGTCGGGAATGCCACCGGAATGGCTGGCCTCGACGGTGCTTTCCGCGGTGATCGAGCGCTCCGGGGTCGACCCGACGCGCATCGAGGATGTCGCGATGGCCTGTGCCGACGGGGGTCTGGCCAACGGGCCGGAGTTGAGCAGGCTGGCCGCGCGCGGCGCCGGACTACCGTTCGCCGTTCCCGGCTTTCGCACCGATCGGCGCTGCGGCAGTGGCCTGCAAGCGGTGATCACCGCGGCCATGATGGTGCAGACCGGCGCCGCCGATGTGGTGGTGGCGGGCGGCGTCGAGTGTGCGGCGGATGCCACTGCCCGCCAAGGTGACTCGGCGCGGGTCGCCGATCTGCGCAATGCCGAGGAACTGGCCCGCCGCTACGGCATCAGCCGGGCCGAAGCCGACGAGTTCGCGGCGGCCAGCCACCGCAAGGCCGCCCGCGCCTGGCGGCAGGGCACCTTCGCCGCCGAGGTGATTCCGGTCGGCGTGGTCGGCGAGCCGGGCTGGTCCGATGCGGACGTCGAAGGCACCGGAGGGCATCGGATCTTGCGTGACGAAGGTGTGCGCGACGACGTCTCCACCTACACCTTGGCCGCGTTGCGCCCTTTGTTCTCCAACGGCGTGGTGACCTCGGGCAATATGACCGCGCACCGGCACGGCGCGTCGGCATGTCTCGTGGTCGCCGAGGAGCGACTGGACGAACTCGGCCTGACACCGATGGCGTATCTGGCCGGCTGGGCCGCGGCCGGATGTGCCTCGGCGACGGCGACTCTCGGTGCCGCACCGGCCGTGGCCAAGGTGCTCGGCCGCACCGGCATCGGGCTGGACGAGCTCGATCTGGTCGAGGTCAACGAGGGTTTCGCGGTGGAAGTGCTTGCGCTGGCGCGGGAGTGGGATCTCGATCCGCGGGATCGGCTGAACGTGAACGGCTCGGCCATCGCGCTCGGTCACCCGGTGGGCGCCACCGGCCTGCGGATCATGACCACGATGCTGCACGAACTCGCCCGCACCGGCGGCACCTACGGTCTGGAGGCGATCGCCCTCGGCCACGACCACGGCATCGCCGCGCTATTCGAATCGGCCACGGCCGCCCCGGTCAGCGAGACGCCGCGCGGTGCCCGATTCCACGGTGCCCGGCCGGCCCGGCGGTTCGGCCGCCATCGGGCCTGACCGCACCGGGGGTGGACGCGCGAAGTTGTTCGCCTCGTGCGCTACTCGGTCCGCGGGCGGGAGTGGAAACCGAGCCCTTCGTCCTGCGCGCCCATCCAGGCCGCCTCGTCGGACTTGCTGTCCGGGACGTAGATGGTGTCCTGCGGGCGGCGGCGGACCTCCGGCGGCGGCGACTGCTCGAGCTCGTCGGCGTCGATGACGAGCCGCTCGAGATCGTTCTCCAGCCGTCGCACCATGTTGGCGTCACCGTAGTGGGCCCGCAGTGCGCCGATGGATTGCCGGAGCTGGCCGACCGTGTAGCGGAGTTCCGCGATTTCGCTGCGTGTCATCGATACCTCCTGTGTTCCGGGCAGACATGCGAACTCGGTGGGTAACGGGTACTTCCGTGTCCTGCCTGGAAGCGCGCTGCACCAAGCCGTGTGACTCACCACACAACGTGATCTTTAACACAGTACAGAAAGATTCTGGATCTGGCTCGTCAGCTGCGAATCTTCGGCAGTTCGCCCAATTGTTGCTCAGCCGTCGGCATCGCGCTTTGTGTGAACCGACGGTGGGTCATTTTCGGCGATCCCGGCCCGCTCGGCACTCACCCGGCGACGGCGTACTCCGGCCCCTGCCCACGCATGCTCGCGACCACCCGATCGACCAGTCCGACGATCGACAGCGCGACCTCCTCGGCTCGCTCGAAGATCACGCTGTGCCCCGCCCCCTCCAGCGGAACCAGCTGCGAGCCCGCCAGCTGCGAGGCGAGCGCCACCGAATGCGCGAACGGCACCACGATGTCCGCCGTGCCTGCCAGCACCAGCGCCGGGATGGTGCCGAGGCGGTGCAGGGTCGCGGTTTCGTCGAAGGTGATCAGCGAGGCGAGGAAGCTGGACATGGTCAGCAGTGGCGTGTCGTTCAGCATGGCGGTGGCGACCGCGACCATCCGCGGGTTCACCTTCCTGGTGCCGGAGTTCGCCACCCGGATGATCGGCTCGAAGATCCGGCGGGACAGCCGCTTCGAGCCCTGCATGACGCGCGGCGCGCGAACCACGGCCACCTGCAGCGAGTTCACCGCGCGCCGCTTGAGGAACCGCCCGAGGCCGACCTCGGTGATGCCGTTGGCGGCGCCCGCGATCAGGCCGACGCCGACGACGCGGGTGCCGATCATCTCCGGGAACAGCCTGGCGTAGGCGAGCACGACCATCGCGCCCATCGAATGCCCGATCAGGATCACCGGCCCGGTCGGCGCGACCGTGCGCAGCACGGCGTCGAGATCGTGGCCGAGCTGGTCGATGGTGTAGGTCGACGGGTGCGCCTGCCCGGATTCGCCGTGACCGCGGTGGTCGTAGAACACCATCCTGGTCTCGGCCCCCCACTGCCGCAGCAGTTGGTCGCGCAGGAAGCGCCACGACTCGGTGCGTAAGCAGTGGCCGTGGGCGAACACCACGGTGACAGGTGCGGTGTCGGTGCCGAACACGCGGACCGACAGTGGAACGCCGTCTTCGGCCGACACCGTGACACGGTGACCGTCATAGTCGGCGGCGCAGCGGGCGATGATCATGGACATGACGTCCTCCTGGGGAGGGTGCATCCTCGCGGAGCGTTCTTGCCCGGTTGTCGATATACATTTCCGCCGCGTTAGCAGGTCATACCTGGCGTTATGGACAAGTTGTCCAACTGAGGCCGGGAATGTAGTTACCGCCCAATCCCCGCTGCCCTATCGGGCAATCTAGGAATCGCTAGGTCAAACGGTAGATTCCGGTAGAGAGTCATGATCATCCGTTGCTTGCCCGATATCGGCCTCTCGATCGAATTCCCTAGACTTCTCTAGATTTGGTTACGGAGCGGCCACCTCGCCATCGTCATGAAAATCTATGTCCGTCTAGCGATTTGCCCATATGGGCGGATATTCGCTGGATGAGGCACCCGCCGGACGTCACGTTCGTGGCACAGCGTTATCGAACGTGACGCCCGGTGAGCGGCCGACCGCTTACGGGGTGGCGGTGCTGCGGGTGGACGGGAGGAAGGGGCGCAGCAGGTTTTCCTCGGTCGATGGACCCACCTGCCAGTCGGCGATCCACGGACCGGTGCCTTCGCTGGGGTCGAACACACCCTCTTCGAGCCAGGTGTAGCGACCGGTGAGCACGCCGCGGGTCAGCGCGCGATCGTCGTCGTCGGTGTTGTCCCAGAGTTGGTCGAACAGGCTGCGCACCCGGACCCTGGCCTGCTTGCAGAAGGCATCGGCGAGCTCGGCGGCGGCGGTCGCCTCCGGTGCGACCGCGGCATGCAGCGCCTGCGCCCGCACGCAGGCCGCCGACATGGCGAACAACTCGGCGCCGATATCGACGATCCGGCCGAGGAAGTTCTGCTTATACTCCAGCTTCGCCTGCCAGCGCCCCATCGCGTACATCAGCGACCTGGCCTGTTTGCGCGAGCTGCGCTCGACGAAGCGCAGATGCTTTGCCAGGGAGCCGAATTCGGTATAGGTCGCGGGCACGGTGCCCGAACCGACCGCGAGTTGCGGGAACCACTTGGCATAGAAGCCGGTGGCGCCGACCGCCGCCTTGGCCTTGTCCTTCAACTCGGCGTTGCGGTCCACCAGCGCGCCGGCGGCCGCCATGTGCGCGTCGGCCATCTCCCTGGCGATCAGCAGTCGCATGATCTCGCTGGAGCCCTCGAAGATCCGGTTGATGCGCAGATCGCGGACCAGCTGTTCGGTGCCGACGGCGCGTTCACCGCGGGCCGCGAGCGAGGCCGCCGTCTCGTAGCCGCGGCCGCCGCGGATCTGCACGAGTTCGTCGGCGATGGTGCAGCTCATCTCGCTGGCCCACAGTTTGGCCAGCGCCGCCTCGATCCGGATGTCGTTGCGCGCCTCGTCGCACATGGCGGCCGACAGATCGAGCGCGGCCTCCAGCGCGTAGGTGGTCGCGGCGATGAAGGAGATCTTCTGGCCGACCGCCTCGTGCTCGCCGACCGGCCTGCCCCACTGGACCCGCTCGGTGCTCCACTCCCTGGCGATCTTCAGCGACCACTTCGCCGACGCGGTACACAGCGCCGGGATGGCAAGTCTGCCCGCGTTGAGGGTGGTGAGCGCGATCTTCAGCCCGTCGCCTTCGCGGCCGATGAGGTTGGCCCTCGGCACCCGCACGTTGTGCATCCTGGTGACGCCGTTCTCGATGCCGCGCAGGCCCATGAACGCGTTGCGCCGCTCGACCGTGATGCCCGGCGAATCGGCCTCGACCACGAACGCGGAGATGCCGCCGCGATGGCCCTCGCTCTTGGGCACCCTGGCCATCACCACCAGCAGCTCGGCCACCACACCGTTGGTGGTCCACAGCTTGACGCCGTTGAGCTCATAGGCCGTCCCGTCGTCGACCGGGGTGGCGGTGCTCGCCATCCTGGCCGGGTCGGAGCCGACGTCGGGCTCGGTGAGCAGGAAGGCACTCACCGCGCCCGCGGCGCACCGGGGCAGGAACTCCGCCTTCTGCTCCGCGGTGCCCGCCAGTTTCAACGGCTCGGGCACGCCGATGGACTGGTGCGCCGAGAGCAGCACGCCGAGGCTGGGGTGGGCGGAGCCGACCAGCATCAACGCCCGGTTGTAGCCGAACTGGGAGAGCCCCTGTCCGCCATAGGATTCCGGAATCTTCAGGCCGAAGCAGCCGAGCTCGGCGAGCCCCTTGACGTACTCGTCCGGGATCCGGCCCTCCGCCTCGATCACCCCGCCGTCGATGGACTCGCAGAACGGCCGCAGCCTGGCGAGGTATGCCTCGGTGCGGGCGGCGTCCTCCTGGCTCGGCTGTGGGTAGGGGTGGATCAGATCGAGCCGGAACCGCCCGAGGAACATCTCCTTCGCGAACGATGGTTTGGCCCAGCTGGTTTCGCGGGACTCCTCGACCAGTGCGCGGGCCTGTTCTTCGGTGGCGTCGACTTTCGCGGCTGTCGCCATGATGTCCTCCTCGGACGTGATCAGGATCACATTCGAGTGTAAGAACTTTAGTTACCGGCCGGTAGGGCTGCGGGTCGATTGATTTCTACCGATCTCTAATGATCTTGGTAGACGGGCTAATTCGAGGCTATCCGATCGTTCGCTCGGCGGAACGTCAGACGCTGCGCAGGTAGCGGCCGAAGTGCGGAACGGTGAATCCGATGGTGCCGCGCTCGGCCGAGTAGATCAGGCCCTTCTTGATGAGGCCGTCGCGCGCGGGCGAGAGCGAGGCGGGTTTGCGGCCGAGTTCGCTGGCCACCGCGGCGGTCGCCACCGGACCGTCGTCGCCGGCCAGATCCGCCATGGCGCGCATGTATTCGCGCTCGGCCGGTGTTGCCCGTTCGTAGCGGGAGCCGAAGAAGCCGACCGCCAGCTCCTCTTCCGCGGTCGGTGAGGCCACCTCGACGTCCTCGGCCGTGATCGGGCTCTCCGGCGCCTGGTCCCAGGCTGCCTTGCCGTAGGCCTGCACAAAGTACGGATAACCATCGGCCTTGTGGTACAGCGCATCCAGCGCCTCGTCGGTGAACTTCACCTCCTCGCGCTCGGCGGGCGCGATCAACGCGAGGTCCGCGGATTCCCGGTCGAGCCGATCGATCCGGTGATAACTGAACAGTCGCTCGGAGTAGCTCTTCGAGGCGGACAGCACGGCGGGCAGATGTGGCAGGCCTGCCCCGACCACGATGAGCGGCGCGGCGTCCTGGCTCAATTCGTGGCAGGCCCCGCAGATCGCGGAGACGTCGGCCGGGCCGAGGTCCTGCATCTCGTCGATGAAAATCGCGATGCCGACGCCGATCTCGCTGGCCAGCGCGGCTGCCTCGACCAGCAACTCGACCAGGTCGATCTCGATGTCGCCGGAGTCCGCGCGCCCGGTCACGGCGGGCACGTCGATGCCGGGCTGCCAGCGTTCCCGCATGCCCTTGTCCGCG
Organism: Nocardia sp. NPDC052316; assembly: GCF_044547795.1. Classification (NCBI taxonomy): domain Bacteria; kingdom Bacillati; phylum Actinomycetota; class Actinomycetes; order Mycobacteriales; family Nocardiaceae; genus Nocardia; species Nocardia sp. NPDC052316. Next base: position 316,347 of record NZ_JBIUBB010000005.1, on the reverse strand, counting down.
GTGGCGCGCAGCGCGAAGGCCTTGAGGATGCCGAGGAAGTCGTCGACCCGCTCCGGATTGCGGTGTGCCATGGCGATCGCGCGGACGGCCATGTGCAGCGCCGAGGACAGCGGGCGGCGTAGCTCCTGGTCCGGCCTGGCCTCGATCTTGCCGGTGCCCCAGCCGCGGGAGATGGCGGCGGAGCGAAGTTGATTGAGCAGCACCGTCTTTCCGACGCCGCGCAGTCCGGTGAGCATGACGCTGCGTTCCGGGCGGCCGCGGGCGACGCGCTCCAGCACGATGTCGAAGGCGGTGAGTTGCTTGTCGCGCCCGGCTAATTCGGGTGGGCGCTGTCCGGCTCCGGGAGCATACGGATTCCGCACGGGGTCCATGCCCTAACACCGTAGCCCGTTCGGTCCGCAGAATCTGCCCGTATCTACGGCGTGTCCTAGATACGCTTAGCGGAAGGTATTGCACGATGGCACTCGCACTATTGCTATAGGCCCGGAACTCACTACGCTGGTGGCGTTTCCGGCGAGTATCGGAGGGCCATGTCCGACGAACCCACCCCCACCACGGCCGAGGTGGTCGAATCCTGGAACGTTCCAGCGGGTGCCACCGTGGCGCGGCGCATCCGCTCCAACATCCTGGTGGCGATAGAGCGCGGCTATGACGATCCGCAGCTGGTGGCGGACCTGGCGGTCGGGCCGTTGGTGATGGCGTTGGGTCAGCTGGAAGTCGGGCTCGCCGACGCGAAGCGCCGGATCGTCGAACTCGAACGAGCCATCGCCGAACGCGACGACGAGTCCGCCAACGGCCGCGAATCCTGAATTCCCAGCGGACGATTCGGACATTTGCCGCCGATCGGTAACGGGCACCGCGGCGCCGATATCGTGTCGTGACCTTGTGGGCGTGTCGTGATTCCGGGCGTTCGTCCAGCGGGTTTGGCGAGAGTGAAAAACTCGCAGGTCTGTGCGCTGGACAACACCGCGTCGGCATCGTAATCTCTTCGTGACTTAGTGGAGTCCTGTCGCTTCGAAAGAGAAGCGGCGCCACACAGTTACCGCCTTAGCGGCCGTCGGGGCCATCTTCCCGGCTGTCGTGCCGGGATCACCCACAGGGTTCATTCGGGTGATGCCTTGCGGCCATTTTCTGGTCAGCTAGCCCGGTCGGCGGGAAAGCACGAAGATCGGAGACGTAGCTCGGTGGGTAAACACAGCATGCAGCGGGATTCTCGCTTGCCGAATTCCGTCAAGGGTGCCCTCGTGATGGGCGCGGTGGCCGCGACAACCGGTGCCATGCCGGCGATTCCCGCGATGGCGGCGACCGTCAGCATTCCCGGCCTCGGCAACTTCGATGTTCCTGTTCCGCAGGAATACGAGGCGCCGGTCCAGCAACTGAACCAGCAGATCCAGCAGGCGGTCTCGGCCATGCCGAACGCGCAGCTGCCCGGCGCACCGCAGCAAGCGGCGCCCGGTGTCCCCAACTTCGCCCCGAACATGCCGGGCATGTTCAACCCCGCCCCCAGTGCCAGCGATATCGCGCTCGACGCCGCCAAGACCAAGGTCGGCGCGATGTACTCCTGGGGTGCCGCAGGCCCCTCCAACTTCGACTGCTCGGGTCTGGTCCAGTGGGCCTACCGGCAGGCCGGAGTCGAGCTCCCCCGCACCAGCTTCGAGCAGTCGCACGTCGGCGCTCCGGTGGCCTTCCAGAACCTGCAGCCCGGCGACATCGTCATCACCAACGGTGGTAACCACGTCGGCATCTACGCGGGCGACGGCAAGCTGCTCAACGCCGTCCAGTCCGGCTCGCCTGTCTCCTACACCCCGCTCCGCCCCGGCGACGTCGTCACCGCACGCCGTATCGTTTAAGAGTGACCCCCGCCGATAACGGCATCCGTGCGAACGGAAACAAGAGCACTGCGACGCAGGCCCGAGTCGATTCATGGACTTGGGCCGTGCGCCTGTTCAAAACAAGATCTGCGGCCGCTGCCGCTTGCCGGGGCGGTCACGTCCGCGTCAACGGCATCGCGGCCAAACCCGCCCAGCCGGTCAAACCCGGCGACGAGGTGCGTATCCGCGTCAGCGGCGTCGAGCGCATCGTGATCGTGGAACAGATCGTCACCAAGCGCGTCGGTGCCCCCATCGCCGCCCAATGCCTGATCGACCGCAGCCCGCCGCCCCCGCCGCGTGAACTCCTCGCCGCTTTACCGCGCCGCGACCGTGGCTCCGGTCGGCCCACCAAACGCGAGCGGCGCGAGACGGACCGGCTCCTCGGCCGCAGGGAAGACTGATCGTTGATCGAAGCCCGCGCGGCTGGGTGACTCCCCGAGACAGCAACGATGAACGCGCCGGCGCGGGCACTCTCACGGCATGGCGGCGAGTTTCGCCGGAATGGCGATGTTCTCGTCGGCCCAGTGGATCGCGCAGACCCGGTGATAACCGTCGGCGATCACCATCGGCGTGCCGGTGCGAAAGTCGCCGCGCACCAACAGGATCGGCGACAGTGCTTTGCCGTTGTGGATCTTGATCAGATCGCGGCGGACGTGCAGGTTCTCCGGCGGCAGCAGCTCGAGCCGCGCGGCACGAAGAATGTCCTTGGCCTTCTTGTGCACGATCGGCGCCGCCCGCAGATCGTCCACCACCGCGCTGACGACCTTCGGTCCGGCCAGCAACTCCAGATAGTCGGCGGCCGCGGGATAGTCGTGCTCCTCGGGGACGTCTTTCCACCGCACGGAGATGATCTCGGTCGCCATAGGCCACATCCTCGCGGTCGACCGGCCGGATCGCCGGGATCTCTCCGGCGTTTCGGCCGCGCTCAGATCATCGCCACCGGCTCGAGCTGACCGGCGATATAGCGGGCCCTGCACTCACCGCGGCGCAGCTTCCCACTGGTCGTCTTGGGTATGCTTCCCGGCTCGACCAGCATCACGGCTCCGGGGATCACCTCGTGCGCGGCCGAGACCTCCGCGCGGATCCGGCGGGCCAGCGCCGAGAGTTCGGCGGGATCGATGGCCTCGACGGAGGCGAGTTCGGCGACGATCACCAGATCCTCGCGGCGCCCGTCGTCGTGCCCGAACGCCGTCACATGGCCGGGCCGGATCGCGGCGGCGCAGTTCTCGACCGTCGCCTCGATATCGACCGGAAAGTGATTGCGGCCGTCGACCACGATGACATCCTTGCGACGACCCGCGATATAGAGCTGACCGTCGAACCAGAAGCCGAGGTCCCCGGTGCGCAGCCAGCGGGCGTCGCTGCCGCGCAGGGTGGCATGGAAGGTCTCGGCGGTGGCGTCGGGTCTGCCGTGGTAGCCATCGCACACATTGGCCCCCGCGACCCAGATCTCGCCGACCCGGCCCGCGGGCAGCTCGACGCAGGACACCGGGTGCACGATGCGCACGTCCTGACCGATCGGGGCGCCGCAGCCGACCAGCGGCGCACCGCCGCGCGGTGGCGGCTCGGCGGCATGCGGCACCGCCCGGCCCTCGGCGAGCGCACCGCGGTCGAAATGCTGGGCCACCGGCGGCTCTCGCCAGTCGCCGACGGTCACGGTCAGTGTCGCCTCGGCCAGGCCGAAGCCGGGCGTGTGGGCCTGCGGCCGGAAGCCGTACTCGGCGAACGTCGCGGTGAACTCGGCGAGGGCCTCGGCCCGGATGGGTTCGGAGCCGTTGAGCAGCATGTCGAGGCAGGACAGGTCCAGCCCGGCCCGCTCCTGTGGGGTCGTCGCCGAAACCGCGAGGGCCAAGCCGAAATTCGGCACACCCGTGATCCCAGCACGGTAGTCGCTGACGGCGCGCAGCCACCGGATCGGGCGCTTCACGAACTCCGAGGGGGACATCGTCACACCGAGCACGCCACAATAGAGCGGCAGCGCCATGCCGAGGATGAGACCCATGTCATGGAAGAACGGCAGCCAGGTGAGGATGGGTTTGTCCGGCGAGGGTTCCAGCGCCTGACAGAGTTGTTCCAGTGCCGTCGTCATGTTCGCGTGGGTGACCCGCACGCCGGCGGGCGACTGGGTGGAGCCCGAGGTGTATTGCAGGTAGGCCAGTTCGGTGCGGATCGGATCGATGACGGGTTCGGCCGAATCCGCCGATGCCGCATTGACGTCCGACGGGAGTTCGAGCACCTGGCCGAGCATGGGCCCGAGCACGGCGGAACTGGTCGAGTCGCCATGGGAGAGCAGCGCGAGCGTGGGCCGCGCATCGGCGAGTACCGCGAGCAGCCGCTCCTTGTTGCGGGTACCGGCCGCTGGAAACAGTGGCACCGCAATGCGATTGCTGTACAGGCAGGCGAGAAACGCGACGGCATAGTCGAGTCCGTGGGCGCAGAGAATGGCAACCCGGTCGCCGGGCGCGCTACCGTCTCGGATGCGTTCGGCGAGTTCGCCCGCGGCGGCGTGCAAGCGGGCGTAGGTCACGCTGACGGGCAGCCGCTCGTGTATCCGATAGCGCAGCTCGGTGCAGGCCACCGTGTCCGGTCGGCATGCGGCCCACTCGGACATCCGTGCGGCGAGGCTGTTGCAGGCGGTCATAGGGCCTCGCCGAGTTGTGGCTCGACCAGCCGGCCGAGGGCGTCGGGTGGGTGGAGTTCGGCTGTGTTCTCGGACGAAGCCGCCAGGGGAGCAAGCAGATTCGACAACCGCAGCGCCGCAGGCGAGGTGTCGGCGGACGGGGTGTAGTCGACGGCCAACAGGTATCCCCCGGCGAACCGTAGTGCCTCGGACAGCAGCGCGGTCGCGCCGCGGGGATCGAGGGCACCCACGCCCGCCTGCCGCGGCGGTACCGCCGAATCGGTCGCCCACGCACCCCAGCCGATGCTGAGCACGCCCCGCCCGGGATGCGCCCGCGCGAGGGAATCCATCGCGGCGTTGGCAGCGGCTTCGGCCGCCCGGCCCGGTGCGCCGAGTGCGCCGGTGGCCGTGGAGAACAGCACGATGAAATCGGTCGGGTCGGCCGCGGTGAGTTCGATCAGATTGCCTGCCGCGGTCAGCTTGGGCGAAAATACCGCGGCCAGCTGTCCCGGGGTGGTCGCATCGAAGGGCGCCTCGGCCGCTGTGCCTGCCGCATGCACGACACCACGGATGATCGAGCCGCACTCGCGAATATCGTTGAGCGCGTTGGCCAGGTCGCGGCGATCTGCGGCATCACAGCGGACGATGACGATCCGGTCCTCCAGTCCGTCCAGCAGTGCGGGTACCGGACGAGGCGCGCGGGTGAGCACCACCACGTCGCGTGCCCCGGCGTCGAGCAGCCAGCGCACCGCGACCGCGCCGACCGCACCAAGACCGCCGGTGACCACGTAGGTGCCGGTGGCGTCGACGGTGGCGATCGGGGTAGGGCGGAGCCGCGCGGGGGTGAAGCGCCGGACAGCGAAAGTGCCTGCCCGGAGCAGCAATTCGTCGGGGAACTCGGTCGAGTGGATCGGTCCCTTGGTTACGAATCGAGCCAGCGGCGCGACGTTGCGGGGGTCCGCATCGGTCCAGATCAGGCGCGCCGGAAGGTCGGATTCGAGTTGCAAAGAGCGAACCAGGCCGGCGATAGCCTGCGGCGCAGCCAAGGCATCGGGATCAGAGGTCCGAAGCCCGGACGATGCGGTTTGTTCGGCGGGTGCGGGCAGCACGACCGTCAGGGAGGCGGTGCCCTCGTCGGTATGCACACGCTGCAGCAGATCGAGGACCCGGCAGGTGGTCGCGGCGGCATTCCGGCCGGGGCCGATGGGGTCGGACAGCGTTTCCGTCGAGGCTGTTTCGGCAGGCCAGACGAGAATGACCGCGGTATGTGCGCTACCGGTGCGCGGCATCGGCAAGGCGGTGATCAGAGGCCCTGAGGCATCGGGTTCGCGTGCCACCCGCTCGGTCGGCAGGGTGGCAGCGAGCGCGTCGGACAATCGGATGGCGAGAACCGAATCGCCGATTACCAAGGCACGCAGGGCAATCGGCTCATCGGAGCCGGAGCTCGCCAGGACGAAGAGCTCGGGTTCGCGCGACTCCCACGTCTCCTCGCGCAAGGGTGACCGCCGCTCGGTACCTCGCAAGAGCGTGGAAGTGATTGCCGGAGTGCCGGATTCCGCGAACCGGATACGCACGCCGGACATTGCCAGACACGGCACACCGTGCTGGTCGGTGCCGATCACGTCACCGCTGAACGCGGTGTCGGTGCGCTCGCGGAGCAACGCGTGCGCCTCGAGCACCGCTCGATTCGATTCGGCCGACAGCCACACGGAGTCGATCTCGATCGTCGGCGGACCAGCCGCCGTGGGCATCTCGTCGAGGACGATCGCGCCGAGCACCTGCAGGCAGCCACTCAGCGTTGCGGCACTGCGCGTTTCGGCGGCGTCGAACACGCCGATCGCCCGGTCGGAGCCCGTCACAATGCCGCGCAGCACGTGCAAGCGCGGCCCGTACGCCACGCGCAGTGCGTCGTAGCCGGCGGCAGGTGCGATGGCCCGCATGCGGTGCCGCCCAGCCCGGTTGGCATCCACCACTCGCATCCATGCGACGATATCCGCGGGTGTGGGGTCGCCGCCGGGCCGCGCCGATGCCAGCGCTGCGGCCGCCGTGACCTCCGCCCGTACACTTCCGTCGCCCTGCCTGCGATAACGGACCGTGGGCAGTGCCGCGGGATCGAGCCGCTCGTGCACCACGAAGTCGGTGAGCATGGTCGCCGCGGCGGAGCCGGTGCGGGACAGCCGCAGCAGCCCGAGCAGCCAGCAGGTCGCGGGCACGGTCGGCACGCCGTCGATCACGTGGTCGGCGAAGTCATCAGGGGCGCAGGCGGTTTCGGCAGCCGCCGGTGTGTTCGCAGGCAGGGGGAGCCTGCGTTTGCGCCACACCCGTCGCGGGGTGGTACGGAACGTGCCCTGCGCGGACCAGTCGACCGGTCGTCCCTCGAGATGGAGTCGAGCCAAGCAGGCCAGGAAGGCACCGGCCTCGTCGTCGCGACTCGCTACCGGGTGGGCGGCGTCGCGGAATTCGGGGTACTCCCGGATGGTGGTGAGCAGCCAGGGGTCCGGGGTGATCTCCAGCACCGTCGAGAGCCCTGCTGCGGCTGCCCGTTCCAGGGCGGCGGCGAAATGTACTGTCCCCGCGGCATTCTCGGACCAATACTTACCGTCGGTCGCTGCTGTCGTGATCAATTCGCCGCGGCGGGTGGTGGAGTACAGGGGAGTGTGCGGTGCCGTCGGTGCCAAGTCGGCCAGCGATTCGATGAACGCCGCGGGCACGGTGGCGAGGCGCGGGTACGCGGCGGACTCGTCGGTGATCCGCAGCGCGGGCATGTCGCGGCGCTTGGCCCGCCGCACCAGCGTATCGATGTAGCGCGGCGTGCCGGAGACGACCACCGACCGCGGGCCGTTGATCGCCGCGACGGCGACCTGCGCGCGCATCGGCTCCACCAGTTTCACCACCTCGTGCGACGGCGCCAGCAGCAGGGCTGTCGCGTCACCGCCCACGGATGCGGACAGGATCGCGCCGCGCCGCAGCACGACCCGAGCCGCGTCGGACAGCGACAGTGCGCCGCCGACCACGGCCGCGGCGACCTCGCCGAGACCGTGCCCCACCACCGCGTCCGGCCGGATACCCCACGACGCCAGCAATTCCGCCATCGCCAGCTGGAACGCGAAAATCGCGGGATGGGCGAATGTCGCGGCGCGGGAGCCGTTTCCATTGCTCGCTGAACCGATGGCGAAGCCGTGCCGTGGCGTCCAGACCCGCGGCCCACCCGCCCGCACAATCGCGTCGACGACCCTGGTCACCGCGGCCGCGAACACGTTGTGCCGGGCGGCGAGGGCCCGACCCATGGCGAGATGCTGTACGCCTGGGCCGGTGAACAAGAACAACAGGCCACCCGGCCGTCGGGTCGCCGACGCGCCGATCACCGCTGCGCTCGGATCGTCGCCCGCCAGCGCGCGCAGGCGCTGCACCGCGTCGCCACGGTCCCGCGCCAGTACGCACGCCCGCATCTGCTCCGGCAGCAATCTCGAGGCAGCGGACGCGAATTCGCGCAACGGCTCGGCGTTCGATTCGAGTCGGTCGGCGAACCGCAGCGCCTGGGCGCGCAGTTCGTCGGCGTCGCGTCCGGTGACGGGGATCAATACCGGAGGTTCGTCGCCGCGGACCGCCTGCGGTGTCTCGATGCGGCGCAGTACCTGGCGCCTTGTGCCGACGGCGAATGCGCCTACGGTCCACAAGCGTTCATCGGTCCGGTCGGCAGACGTGGACACCTGTGGACTTCGCACACCGACCGTAGCCGCGCCTGCTCCGTCGTGAATGGACAGTGCCGCCTCGATCAGCCCGATCAGGCCCACGCCGGGCGTCAGGTACACGCCATCGCCGGGCGTCAGATACACGCCATCGGCGGCTGTCGCGCCGTTGCGGGTCGGTACGGCAGGCAAAAGACTCTGTACGACAACGGTGTCGTCTGACGCGCCGGTCGCCGCGACGAGCTCCGCGTATGCCCGATTACCTTCGCGCACCGCATCGTCGGTGCGCTGCATGATCACCACGGCACAGGCGGCAAGGCGTGCCTGGCCGTCCACGGGCTCGGCAACGCGGTCCGGCGCCCGGAATCCGCTCTCCGCCAGCTCGTTCGATGCGGCCAGCGGCAGCTCGACTCCGCCCACGATGGCGAACGGCACCGCCTCGTCGACGAGCAACCGAACCGCCAAGTCGACGGCCACCAACGACGAACCCGCGCTGTCCACCACCAGGCTCGGTCCGTGCAGATCCAGCACAGCGGACAGCCGAGTGGCGACGCCGCTGAGCGCGGGGCCGGTGCCTGCGTGCGGTGCGTCGAATCCGTCCCGGCCGAGCACCGCGGTGTGGTCGTAGCCGAAGAGCACCGCCGCCCCCGAGGCCCTGGTGCGATATCCGATGCCGGCGTCATCGATGGCCTCGACCGCGACCTCCATGGCCGTGCGCTGCCGCGGATCCATCATCGCCGCCGCCTGGTCGGGGATGGTGAACCATTCGCTGTCGAACCATTCGGCGTCGTCCGGATAGCCCCCGTCCGGACCGGTGGCGTCGGGCCCCAGCAGTCGCCGGAGTTCGCCGCCCTCGGCTCCCGGCGCGCGGCACCCGATCCCGATGATGGATACGCCGGACCCCGTCATCGCATCGCGAGATACTCGACCAGCCGGTCTATGTCGGGGTAGTCGTACATCGCGGCGAGCGAAACCTCCACCCCCATCGCGTCCTCGAGGCGTGCCGTCAATCGCGCCAATTGGGTGGAGTTCAAGCCGAGATCGGAGAACGGCGCGTCGGTGCAGACGGCGGTCGCGTCGACGCCGAGCAGCTCCGCCACGGCCGTGACCGCCGTGGTGGTGAGCGCCGCACGACTGCGTACCATCGAGCTCCGATCCATCCCGAGACGTACTTACCCCCGCAACGGCGGCTCGTCTCGACCGCCCAGGTACCCCCCGCGATTATGCCGAGATATCGGACCGTGGAGAAGAGTCTCTTGTGCGGCATGCGCCGCGCGGACCCATCACCTACCGTGGCGAGGTGAGCGAAAACTCCGCACGCCTGGCCGATGGCCGCCCCGGAACCCTCCGCACGCTGGCCCGCTGCTGCGCCGCGCTGGCCGCGACACCCGGTCGGCTGCTCCGCCCTCGGCAGCCCGACGCGGCGTTTCTGGCAAGCCTGGCGGACACGCCAGCCCCCAAGGCCACCGCGACGGTCCGGCTGACCGCGCTGCCGCAGGCGAAGATGGCCGCGCCCACCATCATCGTCGCCGAGGGGGTGCGCAGCCTGCGCGAGTTGCCGATGTCGATGGGCGCCTTCCTGATCGAGCATCCGCAGGCCAGGTTCCTGGTCGACCCTGCCATCTGCTCCGACGTGCACGAGCGCGTCCTGCCCGGTCACCCTTTCCCGGTGGGCAAGCTGGTGTCGCCCGACAAGCCGGTCCTCGGACTGAGCAACGCGCTCGCCGCCCGCGATCTCGCACCCACCGACATCGACTTCACCCTCGCCACCCATCTGCACTGGGACCATGTCGCGGGCCTGCTCGAACTGCCGGACTCGCTCGAACTCCGGGTCCCCGCGGTGGAATACGACTGGGCGATGCACGGCGCCGAGGCCCCGATCGGCGTCATCCGCGAACCCCTGCGCGGCCAAGCCATCGCCCCGGTGGAGTTGGACGGCCCACCGGTCCTCACCTTCCCCCGCAGCCAGGACGTATTCGGCGACGGCGCCGTCATTCTCGTCGACCTGGCCGGGCACACCCCCGGCAGCATCGGCGTGCTGCTGGCGGTCGAGGACGGCACCCGTGTCCTGCTCGCCGGCGACGCCGTCTGGAACACCCTGCAGATCAAACTGATCCGCGAGAAAGCCCCCATGCCGGGCAACCTCTTCGACGCGGACCGCGACGCCGCCTTCCGCACCATCCAACGCCTGCACGCGCTTCCGCCCGACATCCAGGTCATCGCCAGCCACGACTACGACGCCGTCCTGGCCCGGGCCTGACGCGCGCCGGTGCGGACTCGTCGGCGGTGCCGCCGGAACCTGACTCGGGTCCGGCGGTGGTGCCGGCATCAGTTGGCGCGCAGGGCGATGACGAGACCGTCCTTCGCGCAGCTGGACGGGGTGGTGGGGTCGGGCTGAGCGCCGCATACCCAACCGTCGACGGTTTGCGTGTCGGTGTTGCTGATCGTTGTCACGTATTTCGTTGCCACGGTGATCGCTTCGGTGCAGCCGACGCGGCCCGCCGTGCCGCCGACCGCGATGACGGTGCGGGTGCCGCCGCCCGCATCGGTGACGGGGCCGCAGTCGACGTCCTCGACGATGTCGGCGGTAGGCGTGGTCGCGGCCGCCGACGGGGTGGCGATAGTCGAGGTCGCGTGGGCGGAATGGTCTTGTTCGTCGGTGCCGCAGCCGGTCGAGCAGGCTGCTACCGCGAGGGCGGTCGCGGCGAAGACCGCGAGGTGAGTGGGTTTCACCGAGCTGGCTCCTGATCTGGTGGGCGGAGCGGCCGAAGCGGCGATGGTCCAGCAGCATTCGACCGTAGCTGTCATGTTGCCGGAACATTCAAGCACGGTGCTGCGCCATACCGATCAGTGGCGGCTGGTCAGATCCAGTGCCTGTGCCGCGAGCAGTGAACCCGCGGTGACGAGTTCCAGGTTGGCCAGCGAGGCCTCGTGTGCTGCCACGTCGACAGCGGCCGTGCAGTCGGCCAGCACGTGCACGGTGAAGCCCAGATCGGTGGCGTGCCTTGCGGTTTGCTCCACCGTCAAGTTGGTCGCGACACCGGTGATGAACAGGGTATCGATGCCCCGATCGGCGAGCCACTCCGGCAGGGTGCTGCCCGCCAGACCGGACAACTTCTGGTTGTCGAAGACCTCGGTCGCCTGCGCCGCCATCTCCGGAATGAGCCTGCTGCCCGGCGAATCCGGCCGGAACTCGGTTTGCGCCGCGCCTACCGAGCGCATGAATCCGGTATTGCGCACCAGTTCTCCCTCGCCCACCGGAATGGTGAACCGGGTGAAGACCAGCGGAATCTTGCGCGCGGCGGCGGCGTCGTGAAACTCCACCGCACGCGCGACGACCCCGCTGGCCGCCACCGGCGCCGCGAGCATCGGCCCGAAAAAGCCATCGGGCTCGATGACATTCACCTGCCAGTGCAGGGCGAGTACGGCCGCGCGGATACGAGGGTTCGCCATCCCACGACCATACTCAGTCGCCCAGTGTCAGGATGAATAATCTTTGCGCAGTTGAACTTTCACGACCTTGCCGCTGGCATTGCGCGGCAGTTCCTGCACCAGTACCAGGTCCTTGGGGTGCTTGTAGCGGGCCAGGTTCTCATTGAGGAACGCGGTCAGCTCGTCGAGGGTGAGTTCGTCCTCCGCGTTGTTGAGCGCGACGACGGCGACCGGCACCTCGCCCCACTTCTCGTGCGCCCGGCCGATCACCGCGGCCTCGCGGATCTTGGGGTGGGCGAAGAGCACGTTCTCCACCTCGGCGCAGTAGATGTTCTCGCCGCCGGAGATGATCATGTCCTTCTTGCGGTCCACCACCCAGATGAACCCCTCCTCGTCCTGGCTGACCAGGTCGCCGGAGTGGAACCAGCCGCCCGCGAACGCCTCCGCCGTCGCCTCGGGCTTGTTCCAGTAGCCCTGCATGAGCGTCGGTCCGCGATAGACGATTTCACCGACCTCGCCGGGCGCGACGTCGTTCATCTCGTCGTCGACGATCCTGGCCTGGATGGTCGGGATGGGCTTGCCGACCGAGCCGAGCTTGCGCAGCGCGTCCTTGCCCTCCAGCACGCAGGTGATCGGTGACATCTCGGTCTGGCCGAAGACCGCCACGTTGAACGCGTTCGGAAAGCACTCGGCCATCGCTTTCAGCACCGTGTCCGAGGCGGGTGCGGCACCCCAGCTGAGCGCGGTGAGCGCCAGTTTCCGCTCCTTCACCGTCGGCTCGGCGCAGATGGCCTGCCACTGCGCGGGCACGCAGAACGCGCTCGTCGCCTGCTCCTGCTCGATCGCGTCGAGAAATTCGGTGGGGTCGAACGCGCCGAGCGGATGCAGCACGGTCTTCGCGCCGAGCAGGAAACATGGTGCGAGGCTGCCGAGTCCGGCGATGTGGAACAGCGGCGAGGTGCAGAAGTTGATGGAGCTCTGCTCGGTCGCGAGGGCCCGAATGACCGTCAGCGCTTGGGCATTCATGTTCGCGTAGGACAGGATCGCGCCCTTGGGGCTGCCGGTGGTCCCCGAGGTGTACATGATCAGCGACGGGGTGTCTTCGGGAATGTCGAGCGGGGTGTGCGGCGTACCGCCCTCGGCGAGCACATCATCGAAGCCGAACACGCCGTCCGCGGTCGACCCGCCGATCACGAAACACGTCTCCAGCGTGGCGGATTGCGCCTGCACGGCGGTGGCCAGCGGTTGCAGCACGGTGTCGGTGACGATCGCCTTCGCGCCGCTGTCGCTGACGATGTAGGCGACCTCGGGCGGGGTGAGCCGAAAGTTGACCGGAACCGCGATGGCGCCGATTGCGTTGATGCCGAACACGGCCTCGATGTACTCGGGGTAGTTCAGCGCGAGGATCAGCACCCGATCGCCGAAGCCGACACCGCGGCGGGCGAGCGCGTCGGCGAACTTCTGCGAACGCTCGTGCAACTGCCGCCAGGTGGTGTCCGCGCCTCGGAAGCGCAGCGCGACCGCGTCGGGCCGCATCTGCGCGTGCCCGGCGACCTGGTTGTTCCAGTGGTTGCGCCGCGACCTGAGCGGCTCGTCGAGCGCCTGCGCACCGGTGGTCATGCCACGAACTCCTCTCGGACCGTCACCTGCGTCCGCCGGGGTGGCCGACAACTGTGACGGGCTGAACTGCGAGCAGAATAACAAGTAACTTAGCGCAGCGGCAAGAGATCAAGTAATGAATCGCCGTTAATTCGGCCGATGTGAGGTTCGATCCAGAAAACGGCGGTTCAACTGGCAGTTTCCCTGAACTTCCGCCCGTCTGAGCCGATCGTCAAAGGCTCAAGTCTGGCGTACAGATGCGAACGCTGGCTCACTTATGGGTTGAACCCGAGCGGATCCTCGTGTCACCATTCAGGTCTTCGGGCGAACTGGCACGCCCGCGCGAGGCAGAGGAGAGCGCAATGCTGCGGACCAGGTTCACCGAGACCTTCGGCGTCGAACACCCGATCGTGCAGGGCGGCATGATGTGGGTCGGCCGCGCCGAGCTCGTCGCGGCCGTCGCGAACGCGGGCGGGCTCGGCTTCATCACCGCACTCACCCAGCCGACACCGGCGGATCTGCGCCGCGAGATCGCCCGCACCAGGGAGCTGACCGACAAGCCGTTCGGCGTGAACGTCACCATCCTGCCGTCGATCAACCCGCCGCCCTACGCCGAGTACGTGCAGGCGATCATCGACAGCGGCGTCAAGATCGTCGAGACCGCGGGCAGCAACCCGGAACCGTTCCTGCCGTACTACAAGGACGCGGGCATCAAGGTGCTGCACAAGTGCACCAGCGTGCGGCACGCGCTGAAGGCGCAGCGGATCGGCGTCGACGGTGTCAGTATCGACGGTTTCGAATGCGCGGGCCACCCCGGCGAGGACGACGTGCCCGGCCTGATCCTGATCCCGGCCGCCGCTCGGGTGCTCGACATTCCGATGATCGCGTCCGGCGGTTTCGCCGACGCCAGCGGCCTGGTCGCCGCGCTCGCCCTCGGTGCGGACGGCGTCAACATGGGCACCCGCTTCCTGTGCACGCAGGAGTCCGCGGTGCACCAGAAGGTCAAGGAGCAGATCGTCGCGCACACCGAACGCGACACCCAGCTGATCTTCCGCACCATGCACAACACCGCCCGGGTCGCCGACAACGAGATCAGCCGCAAGGTCGTCGAGATCGAGAAGGCGGGCGGCACTTTCGACGACGTGCGCGACCTGGTCGCCGGCGCGCGGGGCCGCCGCGTCTTCGAGGAGGGCGACCTCGACGCGGGCATCTGGAGCGCCGGTCAGGTGCAGGGCCTCATCCACGACATCCCGACCTGCGCGGAGCTCATCAGCCGCATGGTCAGCGAGGCCGAGGCGCTGATCACCGCCCGGCTCGCCGACGTGGTCGTCTGAACCTCTGCTCAGCCTGATCGGACCCGGCCGGACAGGCCGGGTCCGATCAGTTGTACGAGGCGCCGGTACGCCTCGGTGGGCGAGAGTGGCGGGTCGGCGTCGGCGATCGCGCCGAGCACCCCGACCACGCCCCAGGACAGGAACGTCACGGTCGCGGCGAACTCGTCCTCGTCCATGTCGAGCTGCTCGGCGAGGCGTTCGGCGAGGATCTCGGCGACCATCTCCCGCGTCGTCCGCAGCAGCAGCGCGCCACTCTTGCGGCCGAGCAGTGCTTGGTACACCTCAGGATTCGCCGCGGCCAGCTGAAACAGCGTGTGCACCGGTGCCAGCGGCGTCGCGGCCTCCGCAGCCGCGTCGGCGCCGGGCGCGGTCACCGCGGCCCGCAGGTAGTCGGTGCTGCTCAGCAGCAGCAGGTCGTCCTTGTCGCGGAAGTGCGCGTAGAACGTGGACCGTCCGACATCGGCCCGGTGCAAGATGTCGCGCACCGAGATTCGGTCGTAACCGCGCTCCAGCATGAGTTCGATCAACGCCCGATGCAGCAGGCTTTTGGTCCGCCGTACGCGGCGATCCGTGCTGCCCGTCAGTCTTTTCACTTCCGACGACAATGTGCCTCCCGTACAAATGTCGCGAATCCGTCCCGAATGGGACGTTTCCGTGGTTTTGCCTCTGGTCGAAGTGGCGGCCCCTCCCGACCATGAACACATGACCAAAAACGCACCCCAGTCTTCCATTCGACAGGGCCACCATGACACCGAAACCGGTGTTCTGCTTACCGAGCCGCGGCGTTACCGCATATTCAAGGCTCTATTTCTACTCGGTCGCGGTAACCGCCTCAACGCCAGGCTGGTCGTACTCAGCGGTGCGGCTCCCGGCGATGCGGTCGCCGATATCGGTTGCGGGCCAGGTGATCTCGTCCGCGCGCTGGCCGCGCGAATCGGCCGCGACGGCAGTGTCGTCGGCATCGATCCGGCTGTGGAAATGATCGAGTTCGCGAACCGGCATTCCCGTGCGGTGCCGAATTGCCGATTCGAACTCGGTGCCGCACAGACGTTGCCGCTGCCGGACGCTTCCTGCGACGTGGTCACCTCGACCTTCGCCATGCACCATATCCCGGAGGCGCACCGCGCGGCGGCCGTCGCGCACATGTTCCGGATACTGCGGCCCGGCGGCACGCTGCTGCTGGCCGATACCCATCCGACCGGGCGGGTATTGCCTGCGGTGGTCCGGGTTATGGCGCGCGCCGCCGCGCGCCGCACGCATGACGAGATCGGATCCGATCACCACTCGGATCCGTTGGCGGCGGTGGATATTCGCCGCTATCGAGACCTGCTGACTACGGCCGGATTCGCCACCGTGACCTTCCACGCGGTCCGGCCCGCGACGGGAGTTCTGCTGGCCACCAAGGCCTAGATCATGTCCTTCGACGCCAGCCAGCGCATGGTGAACCAGCCGCACAGCACCGGCAGCCAGCAGGTGAGCACGCGGTAGAGCAGCACCGAGGGCACCGCGATGTCCAGCGGCACGTTGAAGGCGCCGAGACCACCGATCAGGGCCGCCTCGACGGCGCCGACGCCGCCGGGTGTCGGCGCCGCCGAGGCCAGCGTGCCGCCGATCATGGTGACGATGGTGACGGTGATGAAGGTGGTGCCGCCGCCGAAGGCTTCCACGCTGGCCCACAGCGCACCGGCCATGCCGAGGGTGATCGCGGCGCAGCCGAGAATGATCACCGAGAAACGCTTGGGATCGCGCGCCAGTTCGGCGAGCTCGCCGAGCACCTCCTGCAATTGCGGGCGCACCGAATTATTCAGCCAGCGGCGCAATTTCGGCACGAACATGAAGGTACCGATGATGCCGACGCCGACACCGGCGATCAGATACAGCACCGTGGCATCGGGGACGAAGTGCGAAAGATCCGCGGAGGTGCCCGCCGCGACGCTGAACACGGCGAGCAGGCACAGGTGCGTGATCACCTGGACCGCCTGCTGCAGCGCCACCGCCGCGGTGGCGCGCACGGTGCCGACGCCGCCCTTCTGCAGGAACCGGACGCTGAGGGCGAGGCCACCGACCCTGGCCGGGGTGGTCGTCGCGGCGAAGGTGTTGGCGATCTGCATGATCACCAGGTTCTTCAGGCTCACCGCGCCGGACGCGCAGGCCCACAGTGCCGCCGCCGCACCGACATAGGTGAGACTGGAGACGGCGAGCCCGAGCAGCGCCCACCACCAGTTGGCCGTCTTGAGCTGGGTGAAGAACGTCGGCACCGCGCTGATGAACGGGTAGGCGACATAGACGAGCCCGATAAGCAGCACCAGCTGGATGATCTGGTTGCGGGTGAACCGGGTGATCTGTTCGGCCTCGATCTTGTCCTGGCCGGTCTGCTTGCGCACCTCCTCGCGCGCGGCGGCCAGCGCGTCCTTCCAGCCGGGCACCGACTTGCGCAGCCCGGCGGGCATGGCGGACTTGGCGAGTCGGCTCGCCGCGGCGATGACCGGCTCCTTGCCCAGCGACTCGATGGCCGCGCCGACCGCAGGTTCCTTGCCGAAGATCGCGGTGGTGGACACCAGCAGCTGGGCGATGTCGGACTGTTGCTGCTTGTCCGAGGCGCCGTACTCGGCGTTGGCGAAACCGCCGAACAGCGTGGTGCCGTTGTCGATTCGGATCTCGGTCGGGCGCAGGTCGCCGTGCGAGATCTGGCCCTGGTGCAGGGCGCCGAGCGATTTCCAGACCCCGGCCAGCTGTTCGACGGACGCTTCGCTGATCCGGGTGCCCTTGGGCATGGTGTGCGCGTGCAGCATCCAGCCGCGGTCCAGCGCCGCGACGGCGACCGGTGTGCTGCTCGCCAGGCCGAGGTCGCCGACGGCGATGGTCATCAGCGCGCGATGCTCGACGGCGCGGTGCATGGAGCCGTGCATCGCCGCGGTTTCGCTGTTGCGGAAGGTGAGCCAGCGCCAGAGCTGGCGCAGCGCGCCGAAGCTGCGCTGGTTCTTGCCGTACATCTCGACGACGAGTCCGCGTTCGGGCCCGTCGATGGCGGCGGCCAGCACCAGCGGGCCGCGGCCTGCCGGATGCACCACGGTGAATCTGGTGACCGTGTGCCCGCGTTTGGCCAGCACCCGCACCGCGGCGTCGAGCGGCACCTCGAGCGCGGGTGTGCCGACGACGAGCACGATGACCGCGCCGACCAGCCAGCCGACGGCCAGGCCGAACATCGCCCGCGCGGGCACCACGGTGCTGACCACCAGGTGGATCGGTGCGAACGCCAGCAGCAGGAACCACAGATACCGCCGTGGGCGGTTGGGCAGCCACGGGCTGGACACCGTGAGCACGGCCGCAAGCATCGCGATCCAGCGCGGATCGTCCAGGAACTGCGACAGGAAGGTGTCGAGTCGATCCGGCACCTGCAGATGCCATTTCGGCGCCGAGAGGCCCGTTCCGGTGATCGAGAGCAGCAGCCCGGCGGTGAGCCCCGCCGCCGCGTAGCCCGCGAGCAGTTTCCACTGCCTGCCGATGATCAATTCGATCAGGATGGCGAACGGCAGCGCCAGAATCGCCATGCCGTAGACGAGATACACCAGATTGGATTGGTCCGGGTTCAAGAATCCGACGATATTGGAGACGGAACGTTCCAGCGCAAGCCATTCCGGCCGGGTGATCACCGAGGCCGCGATGACGATCGCCACCCACGTCGCCGCGAGGACCACGCGAATGATGTCGCTCGTTCGCCGCATCAGCGGTTGTAGGAGGTTGCCCGTTACCGGGATTTCCCGCCCGTCGACTCGCATGAGCTCCTCCGCCTCTCCGCGTCTCTTGCCGGTCGTTCGGTGCGCTCAACGTACCGTCGCGGCCCGGCTGTGCACGGCATGCTGAGTTCTGGGCTTACCCGGCGAGTTACCCGTGTAGCGACGAAATCAGTTCTTAGGTCCGCCGGGGAGAATACACACCGCCGCGGCGCGACTGCCCGGCCCGAATCGCCGCCGATCCGTCGGCCTGTGCCGTATCTCACGCCGCGGGAGGATTGAACCTGACATCAGTGTCAGATTCAAGAATCGACGCATGGACAACGAGCTCTACGACTACAGCCCGATCACCGACCGCGCCCCGATCCACTGGCCCGACGGCGCTCGCGTCGCCTTCTACGTCGGCCTCAACGTCGAGCACTATCAGGTGGATCGGCCCTCCACGAGCATCTTCCCCGGTACCGCCGCCCTGGCCCCCGACCCGCTGAACTACGGCTGGCGCGACTACGGCCCGCGAGTGGGCATCTGGCGGTTGACCGAGATCCTGGACCGGCACCGCATCCGCGCCAGCGTGCTGCTCAATTCCGATGTGGTCGAGCACAACCCGCAGATCATCACGGCGGGCTTGGCCAGGGACTGGGCCTGGCTGGCGCATGGGAAGAACAACTCGATCTTCCAGGCCGATATGACGCTCGAGGAGGAGCGCGACTATCTCACCGAGGTGGTCGAGACGATCGAGCGGGCGACCGGGCGCAGGCCGCGCGGCTGGATGGGCCCGGCGCTCACCGAGACCTTTCACACCCCGGCGCTGCTGTCCGAGCTCGGCCTGAGTTACGTGCTCGACTGGACCAACGACGATCAGCCCTATCGGCTGAATGTGCCGGGGATGCTCAGCGTTCCGTACACGGTCGAGCTGAACGACAACACCCTGTTCCTCGGCAAGGGGACCAGCGGCCCCGACTTCGTGCAGATCGTGCGGGACCAACTCGATCAGCTCTACGCGGAGTCGGCCGACAGCGGCCGGGTCATGGCGCTCGCGCTGCACCCCTTCGTCATCGGGCAGGCGTTCCGGGCCAAGTATCTGGATCAGGCACTGGAGTATGTGGTGAACCATCCCGGCGTGTGGTCGACCACCACCGACGACATCGCCGCGCACTTCGCGGGCGCGTCACCCCTTGCCGAATCCGCGCAGGCCGAAGACGATCAGGTCAGTTAGGCGTACCCGCGGCCGGACCGGGCCGGGGATCGACTACGTCCGGCTGCTCGCGTTTGGCCGATGTTCAGGAGGCAGGAATGGCTGTGCAGGACCAGGATCTGACGGGTAAGACGGTGGTGGTGACCGGTGCGAGCTCCGGCATCGGCGCGGAGGCTGCGGCGACACTGGCCGCGCGCGGCGCCACCGTCGCGGTGGTCGGCCGGTCACCGGAGCGGACGGCCGAGGTGGCGGCGAAGGCGGGGGCCGAACCCTTCCTCGCCGACTTCGCCCGGTTCGACGAGGTGCGCAAACTCGCCGACCAGTTGCTCGACCGCTATCCACGCATCGACGTGCTGGCCAACAACGCGGGCGGTTCCTGGCCGAAGCGCACCGCCACCGACGACGGCAACGAACTGACCTTCCAGGTCAATCACCTGTCCCCGTTCCTGCTGACCAGCCTGCTACTGGACCGGCTCGTGCAGTCGCAGGCGCGGGTGATCAACACCGCGAGCATGACCTACCGGATGGCCAAGCTGAACCTCGACACCGTCAACGCGACCACCGGGTCGTTCAACCAGATGGGCGCCTACGCCGCGTCGAAGCTGGCGAACATCGTGTTCACCCGCGAGTTGGCGCGCCGGACCGCGGGCACCGGCCTGGTCACCGCGGCGTTCCATCCCGGCGCGGTGGCCACCCACGTGTACGACAACGCCCCGCTCGGCCTCGGCCTGCTCATCCGGTCCCCGCTGGCCAAGCCGTTCTTCATTCAGCCGAAGAAGGGGTCGGAACCGTTGGTGCACTTGGCAACCACCGCCGACGACATCAACGGGCACTACTTCCACCGATTCAAGCTGGAGCCGCCGAGCAACAAGCAGGCGGTCGATCACGCGCTGGCACAGCAGCTGTGGGAGATGTCCGAGCGGGTCACCGGCGCGTCCCGGTAGTGGCTACTGTTCGGCCGCGGCGAGCTGGGCGGGCGCACCGTCCGGCCCGCTCGGCTCCGCGCCGACGCCGAACACCCCGCCGGTGAAGCTGCCGCCGTCGAGTTCGACGATCGCCTGCGCGACCTGTTCGGTGGGTACCAGCGCGGGAAAAGTGGTCGGCGCGATGGCATTGGCGCGCACCCCGAACTCCGCGAACTCGTCGGCGATATTCCGGGTCAGCTGATTGAGCGCCGCTTTCGACGCGGAGTACAGCGTCTGCCCCGGATACACCTCCGAGCCGGAGATGCTGGAGACGTTGACGATGTTGCGGTTCGCCGCGCGATTCTCGGCGCCGGCGTGCAGCCAGCTGCGCTGGGCCAGCCGCGCCGCGAACCGCAGCGGCACAGCGACATTCAAGGTGAAATGCGGATCGAACTGCTCGAGTGAGGCGTCACCGTCGACGATGCCGCGCGGCTGCAGCTGGACGTGCGCGGCATTGTTGACCAGCAGGTCCACCTTGCCGTACCGGGCTAGTGCGAGATCGACCACCCGCTCCACCTCGCCGGGCACGGTGAGATCGGCGCGGACCACGAAGACTCGCGAGTTGTTCTCCGGCACCGGCTTTTCCGGCTCGAGCGGGTCGACGAACGACTCCAGCTGCGAGGGCACCGCGGGTGTGCGGCTGCGGCAGACCGCGACGATGTCGTACTCGGTGTAATAGGAGCGGCAGAACACGTTGCCGAGCGTGCCGCCGGCACCCGTGATCAGGCAGACCCGGCGTTCACCAGTAGACAATCTTGTCCCCTCCCCAGCGGGCCACCGCGTCGTCCTTGGTCCGGTGCACCCACATCACCACGCTGTTGCGATCCTTGATGTTGCCACCGGCGAAGGTATGCCAGGTGCGCGGTGTGACTTCGAACAGGATCAGCGAATTGTCCAGTGGCGGAACCAGTGTCAGCTCCGGCAGCTTCTCGCCTTCGGAAAGGTTGTTGTAGAGCGCGGTTTCGCCGCCGTCGCCCGGCTGCCAGCCAGGGTTGCCGAAGTAGAACAGCACGGCCACCGCGCGGATCGACTCGCGGGCCGGCACGCCGGCTTCGCGCTTGCCGGACTTGGTGTCCACCGACTCGGACGGCAGCCGCACCTCGTCGGGGGCGGGTGCTTCGCCGGGGAACCACGCGGGATTGAGATCATTGTGCGGCCACCCGTACGGAGCGCCCGGCGCGTGATGATGCACCGACCCCTCGACGTCGCCGGTCGCGGTGACGCCGACGATCCCCGCGACCAGGTCGTGCCAGTCGCGGGAGGCGAACACATCGAACGCGGTGCCGCGCAGATTGGCCAGGCTGATGCCGTCGGCGCTGTAATTCGCCGCCACCTGCCGGAACAGGTCCGGGCTTTCCCGGCGCACCTCGGCAATGTCCTCGCTCATCCGCGCGAAATACTCCGGCACGAACACGTCGCGGGCGTACACATGCGGGAACGGCTCGCTGCGCCGGATCCAGCGCCGATGGGCGAACAGATCCGCGAACCGCTTCGGGCGCGCCTGCGCCTCCACCACCGACTCGGTTGTCACATCACTCACTCCCTCCCGGTCGAACCACTCGCGATCATATTGCGCGGTGCACGCCGCCGCCGCTGGTGTTCGTTTTGTGCGCGGGTGGGCGGTGCGCTCGTTGGGAGTGGTCGAGCCGGGAAGGCCCGCGTGCGGTCCCGCGACCGCGCGGCTCAGGTTTTGCCGGTTACCACGTGGCCGTGCCGGACTGTTCGACCGGTCGGGCGCCCGAAAAACGCGCGGCGAGGAAGGCGAGGTAGGCGATGAAGCCCACGGACCCGAGCGGCCTGCTCCGCCGGAAGGTGATCGCCAGTCCCAGCACTACTTCGGTGAGCCCGTTGCGATAGGTCCAGCGGCGGGTGGCGCGGGGGAAGGCGCGTGCGGTCAGCGGATCGAAGGCCTGCGGAGCCGTGAAATGCGCCGCGCCGGTGCCTGCGAGTCCGAGTCCGAATGCCCGCGCGCGCAGGCTGTCCGGTGGCCGTGCCGGGAGCACGACGGGATGTTGCGGCGGACTGCCCGCCGCCCGCGTTCGGCTTGCCTTGCGGCGCTTACGACGGCCGATGATTCTGCCCATGCTTCTCCTCGGTAGGCGCTAGGTGCGGACGCTCGGCCGACGGCTGCGGCAGAACTCGGCCGACTGACTGTCGGCCTCCCGCATGGCTGGCGGGGCGGTTATCCAAACCCTAGCACTGTCTGAGACAGATCGTCTGGCTACCTGACCTCGCCCCTTGATGCGGCGGCGGGAGTTTGTGCCTGCTCAGCCGACCGACATCTGGCGATTCGCGGCCTCGGCGCGCTGCTCGCGCACCGCGGCCAAGTCCACCGGCCGGTCCGGGGCGGGATCCTCGACCGTGCCGAGCGCCTCGGCCAGTATCGGCATCCAGCGCAGGATCTCCTCGCGGTACGGGCCCTCGGTCTCCAGCTGGCTCAGCACGCCGACCAGCGTGAGCGCGGCCCGGGCGAACGGCGTGAAGTAGGCGGGCATCGTCATCTCCCGCACCACATTCGACAGCCGCGGATTGGTGGTGCGCAGCACCTGCTTGCGCAGCCACGGCGTCGTCATCCGATAGGTCGCGTGCTTGAAGGGCTCGCTGCACGGTTCGACAACGGCGAAGAGCGCGTCACTGTCGAACGCGCGGCCGAGGGTGACGAAGCCGTGCCGCCGGGTCGCCGCCGCCAGCTGCTCCGGCCCGCCGCCGGTGAAGAAGGCCTTGCAGTAGTCGATCGCCAGTTCCTCGAAACCCTCGGGCGGCCAAGCACAGCAGGCACCGAAGTCGACCACGCCGAGCCGCCCGTCGGGCAGCACCCGGAAGTTACCGGGATGCGGGTCGGCGTAGAGCAACCCGTGCCGTCCCCAGCCCGAGGTGACGAAACGAAGCATCAGCATGCCGACCCGATCGCGCTCGGCCTGCGCACCGGTGGCCACGATCCTGGTGAGCGGAGTGCCCTCGACCCACTCGGTGATCAGCACGTCACCGCACTGCGCGACCACCTCGGGCACGTAGAAGTCCGGGTCGTCCGCGTAGGCCGCGGCGAAGGCGCGCTGATACTCGGCCTCGGCCGCGTAGTCCAGTTCCTCCCGGACGCAGTCACAGATCGCCTCGGTGACCGCCTTGACGTCGGCGCCGGGCAGGAAGACGGTGGCCAGATGCGAGATCCGGCGCAGCTGCTCCAGATCACCCTCCACCGCCTGGCGACCACCGGGGTACATCACCTTGACCGCCACGGCCCTGCCGTCGTGCCACACCGCGCGATGCACCTGGCCGAGCGAGGCCGCGGCCGCCCGTCGATCGTCGAATTCCCGGAAGCTGTCGCGCCAGTCCGCACCCATGCTGGCCGCGATGGCCTCGTGCACGGTCCGCGGCAGCATGGCGGGGGCCGCGTCCTGCAGCTGGCTCAGCGCGATCCGATACGGTTCGGCCAGCTCCGGCGGCAGGGCCAATTCGTAAATCGCAAGCAGCTGACCGAGTTTCGCCGCGCAGCCCTTCAACTCGCCGAGTACCTCGAACATGTGCTGGGCGGTGCGCAATTGGATGTCTCGATTGACTTCTTCGGACGATCTGCCGAGGGCGCGTTTACCAACGCCCGCGGCCTGCCGACCGGCGAAGGCCAACGGCAGTGCGGCGAGCTTCGCATTGCGAACAGCGGTGCGAACTGGGGGTTTGCCGTCGGACCTCGACGCGAAAAGGCGCGAGCGCCTGCTCGTTGAACTCTCGTCTGAACTGTCGCCGCTGCGCCGGATCGC
The DNA here is from genome assembly GCF_044547795.1 of Nocardia sp. NPDC052316. Taxonomy (NCBI): domain Bacteria; kingdom Bacillati; phylum Actinomycetota; class Actinomycetes; order Mycobacteriales; family Nocardiaceae; genus Nocardia; species Nocardia sp. NPDC052316. Next base: position 292,153 of record NZ_JBIUBB010000005.1, on the reverse strand, counting down.
CATGACTCACCTCACACTGTGCGCCGACCAGTGTTACACACGTGCAGTCTGGCACAGTAGGCCTTAGACTGTCTGGGACGTATTCGAACGTAGTCGAAAGGTGACTTCGATGGGATCCCAGACGGTAGTCGCCGACGTTGCCGATGAGTTGGCACGCCGGGTTGCCGCGGGGGAGTATCAGCCGGGGGATCTCATGCCGTCCGTGCGGCAGGTGGCCGAAGAGTTCGACATGAACCGGGCGACCGCGCAGCTGACGCTGGGACGGCTGGAGACGAACGGATTCGTCGAGGCGCGCCGCGGCAAGGGTTTCACCATCCGCGATGTCCGCGAGGCAGGCGGCGTCGATGTGTATCGGCAGCTGTTCCGGTTCTCGATTCCGATGCCCGATGTCGCAACCGAGATGTTCCGCGACATCGTCGATGTCGAGCGCGGCATCGTGATGGAGACGCTGCTCGCCTACACCGGCAGCGAGCAGGCGATCGATCAGGCCGTCCTCAAGGCGGAGATCGACAAGCTGGAAGCCATTGCCCGACAGGACGATCCGGATCTGCGCCAGATCCTGGCCATCGAGGTCGGACTGGTCCGCAGGCTGCTCACCGCGCTCGGGCTCACCATGCAGCGGGCCATCATGAACTCGATCGGCGAGATGGTGCTCGAGGTGCCGGAGGCGGTCGAGGCGTTCTTCGCGGGCGCGCCGGACCTGCACGTGCTGGTCTGGCGGGCGCTCGCGGCGGTGTGGGACTCCGGTTCCGGGCCGTCGGACGCACAGGTCGCGCTGTTCGAGGATCTGTTCGGGATGTACCACGAGCGGGTGATCCTGCGCTTCGACGAGCTGGTCGGCGCGACGCACGAGCAAGCCGACAACGGGCACGCGGCGACCGCCTGACGGCGTCGTCCGCGTCCGCGTCCCCGATATTCCTCGCTGTTTCGCGCGGTCGCTGCGACTCATCCGACCGTATTGCCCCATTGTCTCACTGTCCCAGACAGAATAGGCTGAAGGGCAACGCGACGAAGCGAGGGAACCATGGCAGGCAGCAGGCGTAACGGGTTGGCGCGGTCGGCGAAGTTGGCAGGCCTGCCGATGAGCATCATGGCCCGCCGGGTCACCGCGACCGGGCGCGCGATCATGACCGGCGCGTCGCGCGACGACCTCGATGACGAGCTCATCGACAAGGCCGCCGACCAGATGTTCGCTGTGCTCGGCGAACTCAAGGGCGGCGCCATGAAACTCGGCCAGGCGTTGAGCGTGGCAGAGGCCAGCATTCCGCCCCGCTTCGCCGACCGCTACCGCGACGCGCTCACCAAGCTGCAGTCGCAGGCGCCGCCGATGCCGACCGGCTCCGTGCACCGCATGCTCGCCGAACAACTCGGCTCGCGCTGGCGCGAGCGCTGCACCGAGTTCGACGACAAGCCCGTCGCCGCGGCCAGCATCGGGCAGGTGCATCGCGCCGTCTGGCGCGACGGGCGCACGGTCGCGGTGAAGGTGCAGTACCCGGGCGCCGACGCGGCACTGATGTCGGACCTGAAGATGCTCCAGATGTTCTCCGGCGCTTTCGGTCTCATGATGCCGGGCGCGGACACCAAGGCGCTGATCGCGGAGTTCATCGACCGCACCGCCGACGAACTCGACTATCGGATCGAGGCCGACCATCAGCGCCGCTTCGCCAAGGTTTTCGCCGGTGACCCGGCCTTTCAGGTGCCGAGGGTGATCGCCAGCGCACCGAAAGTGCTTGTCACGGAGTGGCTGCAGGCCACCCCGCTGGCCGCGATCATCGCCGACGGCACCAAAGAGCAGCGCGACCGAGCGGGGCGGCTGCTCATAGAATTCTCGCTGTCCTCGCCGGTGCGAGCCGGGTATCTGCATTGCGATCCGCATCCGGGCAACTTCCAGCTGCTCGACGACGGGCGCCTCGGGATCATCGATTTCGGCGCGTCGATCGCGCTGCCCGCGGGCATTCCGGCGGTGATCGGTGAGCTGGCTCGCTGTGCGGTGCGCGAAGACTATGCACAGTTGGCGATCGTGCTGCGCGACAACGGCTTCGTGCGGCCCGGTCACACGCTGGAGCTCGGCCCGATCGAGCGGCTGGTCGCGCCGATCGTGGCGCAGATCAGTGGCGAGAGCGTACACATCAGCCGAGAACTGTTGCAGGGGCACACCGCTCGCGCGCTGGACATGAAGAATGTGTCGCTGGCCAACACCAGAGCGGTCAAGGCGCCCGCCGAGATTCCCGAGCTGGCTATGCTCGGACGCGTCTTCGCCGGCGTCGTCGGGGTGTGCGCCCAGCTCGACGCGGAAGGACCGTTCGTCGAGCTGGTCGCGCGCTGGCTGCCCGGTTTCGGCGCGGACGGCGCCGCGGCCTGAGCGCTCAGAGGCGACTGGCGAGCCCGCGCAGGCTCCACCGCGCGAACGGCCGGGCCAGTGGGGCGAAGAGCTGATACGGCAGCAGCCACCCGAGGCGTGGCTGTGCGGCCAGCGTCCAGGTGAGCGTGGTCGCGCCGGAATCCGTTGGGCTGAGCACATATTCCTCGGCGATCGACTTGACGGCGAACGGCACCGAGGAGGTGGTCGCGGTCAGCGCGAGCCGATGCCCCTCCTCCCTGGCGACGACCTGTTCCGCGCCTGCGACCAGAAAGCCGTCGAAGACGCGGGTGGCGCCGACGCCGCGGTCCTGGTCGGGGTAGCGCATGCCGTTGATCAGCGGCAGCCAGGAGAAGAACCCGTTGGTGTCGAGCGCGGCCCAGACGCGCTCCGGTGACGCGTCGAAGGTGTGTGCGGTGGTGACCACGAAGCCCGCTGTGTTCTCGACGAAACGCTGGAGTTTGTCGGCGCGCACCGGCGTGAGCGAGCTGCCGCCACCGGCGATCGCGGTCTTGGCCGAGCGCCGCAACCCGATCAGCACGGCCACTGCGACGAGACCGAGTGCGAACAAGCCAGCGGCGGCGATGATCCAGGGCGTCATGGGGATTCTCCTCGTGCTGCTACTGCGGTGATCGACGGTGCGGCCGTCGATGCCGGGGTCATGCCGAAGTTCGGCGTACTCGTCTGCGGCCGTTGGTGCCCGATCTCTTCCACCGCTGTGTCGGCCGCACCCGCCTACCTTATGCTGTCTGAGACAGTGCGACCGAGGGATTGGCTGATCCAAGCCGTCGATCCGATTCCCGAGTCGTCCGCTCGGACGTGCTCGGCATCGAAGAACCAGCCGGTGACCGGCTGGACGCCGGCCCGCCGCCGGCCTTGCCGGGTGACGGTGGCGGGCCCGGTGGTCGCGGCGGCGTACCGTTTTCTCATGACCGTGCCATTCGAGCCGTTGCCCGCGATTCCGCTGGACTCCTGGCGGCCGACCAAAGAGACACTGCACCGCTTCGCCCAGATCGTCGGCAAGGTGGCGCTGGCCAAGGGCGTCCGGCGCAACCACTGGTGGCACATGACCTACCGGCTCACCGCCCGCGGCTGGACCACGGTCCCGCTCGGGTCCGCCCGCAACGGGCCGGTCTTCACCTGCGCGTTCGACTTCTTCGATCACGTGCTGCGGATCGCCACCGATCAGGGCACCCAGGTCGAGATCGATCTCGTCGACCAGTCGGTGGCCACCTTCTACGGCGCCGTGCGCAACGGCCTGCGCGACCTGGACGTGGATGTCGTGCTGGCGCACCCGTACCCGTTCGACCTGCCGGACGCGCACCGGCCGTTCGAGGACGACGACGAACATCGTGACTACGATCCGGACAAGGCGCGTCACGCTTTTCAGGTACAGAGCCAGGTCGGCCGGGTGCTCGAGGAGTTCAGCGCGACCTTCTCCGGCAAGATCAGCCCGGTCCAATTGTTCTGGCACACCTTCGATATCGCGGTGCAGCGGTTCTCGCCGCGACACATCGAGATGCCCGACACGGTGGATCCGGTGACCCGCGAGGCGTACTCGCGCGAGGTGATCAGCTCCGGTTTCTGGTTCGGCGACGACAAGGTGCCGGAGCCGACGTTCTACTCCTACACCGCACCCGAGCCCGCCGGCCTGGCTGACCGTGCGCTGACCCCCGAGGGTGCCCACTGGATCACCGCGGGCGCGGGCCACTCGGCGTACTACCCGTACGACGCCGCCCGCGCGACCGCCGACCCGGTCGGCGCCGCGCTCGAGTTCTTCCAGTCCGTCTACTCGAACGGTGCCGAGCTGGCCGGGTGGGATACCGACCAGCTGGCCTGCGCGGGCGGCATCACCGACCCGGTGCTGCGCGACAAGGGTTGGCTGGAGTGACTACAGCCCGCCGTTGAGTTTATTGAGGCGGTCGCAGGATTCGACGTACTCCTGGATCAGCCGATTCACCACATCGGCGGAGCGCTCGACCTTGGTCATCATGCCGACCACCTGACCGACCGGATTGAAGTTCACGTCCTTGGCCGCCTCCGGGTAGCGGTGCCCGCGCTTGACGCCGTCCAGCGCCACCATCATCTGCAGCGGCATGGGCAGCGGGTCGGGGGTGTCGGCCTGCTCCCAGGCGTCGGTCCAGTCGTTGCGCAGCATCCGGCACGGCTTGCCGGTCCACGACCGCGAGCGCACGGTGTCGTGGCTGGACGCGTCGATGTAGGTCTGCATCTGGGCGGGCGGCACATTGGCCTCCTCGACGGTCAGCCACAGCGAACCGGTCCACGCGCCCGCCGCGCCCATCGCCATGGCGGCGGCGACCTGGCGGCCGTTGCCGATGCCGCCCGCCGCGAGTACCGGCAGGTCGCCGACGGCGTCGATCACCTGCGGCCACAGCACCAGCGAGGAGATCTCGCCGCAGTGCCCGCCGCCCTCGGTGCCCTGGCAGACGACGAAGTCCAGGCCCGCGTTCTTGTGATTGAGCGCGTGTTTCACCGAGCCGCACAGCGCGCCGATGAGCCGGCCGGAGTCCTGCACCTGCTTGATCACGTCGTCCGGCGGGGTGCCGAGTGCGTTGGCGACCAGCTTGGCCTTCGGGTGCCGCAGGATCACCTCCACCTGCGGGGCCGCGGTGGTCGCGGTCCAGCCGAGCAGCTGGTTGTGCCGCTCGCCGTCGGGCAGCGCGGGCACACCGTGGTCGGCCAGGATCTTCTCGGCGAAATCCCGGTGGCCGTGCGGAACCAGTTCGGCCAGTTTGGCTTCCAGCTCTTCGGGGGTCAGGCCGTCGATGCCCTGGCCCTCGTACTTGCTCGGAATCACCAGGTCGACGCCGTACACGCCGTGCACATGTTCGTCGAGCCAGGCCAGCTCGACCTCGAGCTCCTCGGCGGTGAAGCCGACCGCACCGAGCACGCCGAGCCCGCCGGCATTGCTGACCGCGGCCGCCACGTCGCGGCAGTGGGTGAACGCGAAGATGGGGAATTCGATCCCGAGCCGTTCGCAGATTTCGGTACGCATGGCGTGCTGGTCTCCCTCACTGCTCCGCCGCCGCGAACGACGAGCAGCAGCTTGTCCTAGAACGAGTTACATAGTTGTCCGCGGTGCTCGTCAGCTCACGCTCGAACCCAGACGCGTCGAATCGGCCGCGAGCCGCGGGTATCGCCGTGTCGCGGCCGCGGCTTCCTCGACTGGTCTGTGCACCATCATCTGACAGTAACACGTTCTAGTTTTGCTCGGCAGGCCTCTTTCAGACGGCGGCTTCCTCCAGCGCGGTCAACGCGTCTTCGAGGTGGTCGAGCAGGCGGGGGAGTTCCGGGACGCTGCGCCGGCAGCCCACCAGACCGAAGTCGAGATTGTCCGCGTTGGTGGTCAGCGTGATGTTCACAGCCTGGCCGTCGAACGGGATGGACATCGGGTAGGTGGCGTCGAGACGAGCACCATTCCAATACATGGGTTCGCGGGGGCCAGGCACGTTCGAGATGACGATATTGAACGGCGGATTGGTCAGCGGCACCAGGCCGGGCAGCAGGCTGAGCGCGATCGGGCTGACCATCAGGGCCGACAGCGCCATCGTCTGCAGGTTCGACAGCGAGCCGTACACCTCCTTGCTCTTGCGCATCGACTCGCTCACCACCCGCAGCCGTTCCAGCGGGTCGGCGATGTCGGTGCCGAGATTGCACAGCGCCGCACCGACCTTCACGCCGTTGGTCTCCACGTCGTCCGGGCTGCGCAACGACATCGGCACCATGGCGATCAACGGCTTGTCCGGCAACTCGTCTCGTTCCGCGAGGTAGGCGCGCAGCGCACCGGCGGACATGCTCAGCACCACGTCGTTGATGGTCGACCCGGTGGCCTTCTTGACCTGCTTGATCCGCTCCAGCGGCCAGGACCGGACCACGGTGCGGCGGGCGCCGCCGATCGGCACGTTGAACATGGTGCGCGGCGCCTCGAACGGCATGGTCAGTTGCTGCTCGACCAGAATCGAGCGCGCGGTCCGCAGCAGGGCGGGCCCGGATGCGGCCGCCGACAACACGTTTCGGGCCGCGCCACGCAGCCCACCGGTCGACTCCGCGGCGGGTTCGCGCGGCGTCCTCGGTAGGTTCCACGGGACCTTGGCCTCGGTCGCGCTCGGATCGTTGGTCAAGGTCCGCTGGATGACCCGTTGCGCGGAGACGCCGTCGATCAACGCGTGATGCATCTTCGAGTAGACGGCGAAGCGGCCGTCGGCGAGGCCCTCGATGAGGTAGATCTCCCACAGCGGGCGGTGCCGGTCGAGCAGGGTGCTGTGCAAGCCGGACGCGAGCTCCACCAGCTGATCCATCCGGCCGGGGCGCGGTACCGCGAGGCGGCGGACGTGGTACTCGAGTTCGACGTCGTCGGCCTTGGTCCAGGCCAGCTGCGGCGCGCCGAACAGGGTGGCCGGATGTTTACGGAAAGTCGAGTCAATGTCCTTGCACGCCAGCAACTTCTCGTGCGTCAGCCTGGCGAAGTCGGGCCCGGCGTCTTCGGGCGCCTCGAACAGTTGCAGCGAGCCGACGTGCATCGGGTGTTCGCGGGATTCGGCGAGCAGGAAGACGGCATCAATCGGTGCGATGAGGTCCATGGTGTGGTCGCCCCCTGACGACAGTGGTGTGGTTGCAAACGAATCGACCACGTTGTCGGGCGGGCCCGCGCGCAGCCATGAATCCTGCGCGACACCACCAACTTACCTGGCCCGGGCGGTGACCGCCCGGTCTTCACCGAACCTTCACTGCCAGTAAATAGCCCTGTGGGAACCGCTCGCCCGGATCCGGTTCCCGGACCATCCTGGTGTGCACCGTGAACCCGGCGTCCCGCAACAGTGCGGCAAGCCGCTCCGGTGCCCACCGGTAGGCGCGAGTCACCTTGTGGTCGAACGCTTCTACCGTGTCGGGGGTGTCGGTCGCGAAAAATGCCAGCAACGCGTGCCCTTGCACCGTTAATACCCGATTGAACTCAGCCAACACATCCGGGACTCGTTCCGGCGGAAGATGGATGATCGAGTACCACGCGACGAGCCCGCGCAACGAGCCGTCGGCCAGGGCCAGCTGTTCCATCGTGCCCTCGTGGAAGGACAGCTCCGGGTACCGGCGCCGCGCGATGCCGATCATCTCCGGCGACAGATCGATGCCGAAGGCGGGCACACCGAGGGTGTGCAGGTGTGCGGTGAGCCGCCCCGGTCCGCAACCGACGTCGGCGACGGCACCGGAACCGTTGGCCTGCAACAGTTCCGCGAACACTCCCAACATGGCGCGGTCGTGTGGCTGGCCGGCCAGGTGGTTCTCGACGAACTCCGTATAGATCTCCGCGATGCCGTCGTATGCGTCACGGGTGCTGTCCACGTCTGCCGGGGTGCTCCTATTTCCTGCCACCCCAACATCATCCAGATCGCGCCGGGGGATCAGTCGTCGGCCTCGAAGGCTTGCGCGACGGCGAGGCTGTCCTCGTACACGTGATGCCTGGTGATCAGTCCCGCCTCGACGGTCAGGTGCAGCGCGAAGCGGGCGCGGTAGGCGCGGCCGGTGCTGCGCGCGGTCTGCCGGATCTCGCCGAGCATCACCGCGTGGTCGCCGTCGACGAGGACGCGTTCGATCTCGGTCGCCGCCTGTTCGGGCACGTGATGCTCGGCGATCGCGCGGAAGTGCGCGGCGGATTCGGCGCCGGTCGAGCGGTGCCGGATCCAGGGTGTCGCGGCGCGACCGTGCTCGGCCGCCGGCCAATCCAGTTTCCAGTCCACCTCGTCGGCGTACAGCTCGGCGATCGCGTCGGCGTCGCCGGAACCGATGCGGCGCAACAGTTCCGCTACTACGGCGTGGGTGGTTGTTGTGGTCGTCGACGACACGGCCGATCCCTCCGATCTCGCTGCCGCCGCCGATCGCGGCGGCGAGCCATCATTCTGGCCGCGCTCGGTGGACGCCGTCGATTACCTCTCGGGTAATTGGACCGCCGCTTCCGGCGCCGCGGGTGTTTTGCACAGCGCCTCCTCCGGTGTTTCGCGACTGCGCGGTGCCAAGGATGGAGCCGAGGATCACCAGCGGGAAGCCGATCGCCATGCCCGCCGTGAGCGGTTCGCCGAGCGCCGCGACGCCGAGCACGATGGCCACCGCGGGGTTGATGTAGGTGATCACCGTAGCGCGGGCCGGGCCCACCTCGGAGATGAGGGCGAAGAACAACAGGAACGCCGCCGCCGTGCAGATCAGCGCGAGGCCGAGTACCGACAAGGTGGCGTCGGCGGGATAGCTGGTCGGCCTGCGCAATGCGGCGAACGGTGCGTAGACCACGGCGGCGATGATCAGCGACGCCGTCACCACGCCGAGCGGTGGCAGGTCGGCCAGCGACCGATTGATGACGATCGGGCCGACCGCGTAACCGATGGTGGTCAACGCGAGCGCGCCTAGGGCGGCGGGGCTGGACAGGTCGATATCGAGGCCGATCAGCGTGGCCACCCCGGCGAACCCGACCAGCAGACCGGTCAACCGGCGCCGGTCGAAGCGGTCGTGGCCGAGTGTGGTCACGGTGACCACCGCGATCAACGGCGTCGCCGCCAGCAACAACCCGACGGTCGAACTGTGCAGCGTGGTCTCCGCGTACCCGATGAAAAACCACGGCCCGACGATCTCAGCCACCGTGTACAGCAGCAGCGGCCGCCAGCGCCGGAACACCGGAGCCAACGCCTTGGTGTACAACGCGATAGGCAACAGCACCAGCGCACCGAGCGATGTCCTGGCGAACGCGACGACCACCGGATCGAAGTCCTCGACGGCAATCCGGATCATCGCGTAGGGCACGCCCCAGATCACACCCATCGCGAGGAACAGTGCCCACCCGCGCCGTGTCACGCGGCCATCCCTCGGCACAGAACAGATATACGGGTTATTGGCATGCTCCACTCGCTTTCGATCGAACGGGAGCTTATACAGAAGGTCCGATGATCGGACAGATCCACTTTTCGGGGCTGGACCAGGCCAGTCGGCTACAGCACGTCGGGGCGTCGGCGTACTCGACCGAAGGTTTCAGACGGTATCGACCAACGGGCGCATGCGATCGGCGGCACCCTGGTCGTCGCGCCAGGTGCAGGCCAGACCGAAGGCGGCCACCCGGCCCGTGTCCACGATCGCGCGCACCGCGCCGGAGACCGCCGGCAAACTCGGTCCGCCCGGCGCGGGGAAGAGCAGGCCGGGCAGGTCGCCGGGGTCGACCACATCGCAGTCGAGATGCAGATAGATCGGGCCGTCCGGCAGCTCACCCAGGTCGGCCACGGTGCGGTGCCTGATCCGTGCCGTGCGCAAAAACTCCGCCTCCGGCGGATCGAGATCACGACCATCGACCAGCACAGCGCGTTCTTCGGGTATGTCGCGCAAGCCGATTCGATCCGCGATCAGCTGCCGCCCGTACCCGGTCAGCATCCGCAGCGGCATCCCACCGAGATACCCGGAGGCGGAGGTCTCCAGGGTCTGCACATCGCCGTGCGCGTCGAACCACACGATCGCGGGATCCAACCCCGCCCGCTGCAGTCCGGCCACTATCCCCAACGAGGTCGTGCAGTCACCCGACGCCACCACCGGCCGCTCGCCCTTCCGGACAGACCCCGCAACCCTTTCCGCGACAACCTCGTACACCACCGCCATTCGCGCCCATGGATCGTCCACCTCCGGCAGATCCACCGTGATCACCTCGTCCGGCGTCACCGGCGCATCCAGTTCCGGACGGTGTTCATCGAGGTGGTACGGCACGAGAAAACGCATGCGCCCGAGCCTAATTCGATACCGGGTGGTCGGCACTCGATTATTGATCTCGGCCCGAGCCGAGCGTTCATTCGTCGGCCTTGCCCTCGCTGCCGATGCAGACGGAAAACCCTGCCCGGCGCGTGGGTGCGCCGGGCAGGGTGCTCGGTTCAGTGGACCGACGGTCCGCTGGCTATTACTTCGTGCTGGTGGTGCTCGGTGCCGCGGACTCCGTGGTGGTGGGCGGCACGGTGGTGGTCGGCTTGGCGGTCTCGGTCGGGGTGACCGAGGTCGGAGCCGGTGTGGTGGTCGACTGCGGGACGACTGTAGAGGTGGTGGTCGGTGACGCCGACGTGGTCGGCGTCGTGGTGGGTGCGGTGCTGCTGGTGGTGGGCGCGGCAGTGGTGGTCGGCGTCGCGCTCTTGGTCGGCGTGGCGGTCGGCAGCGTCGAGGTGGCCGCGGCCGCCTTGTACGCGGCGGCGAGGTCCGCTTCTTCCGGCTTGGCGGTGGTGTCGACCTTCTTGCCCGCCTGCGCCTGCTTGGCCAGGTGGGTGATCCAGGCGGCCGCGTATTCGGCGGAGGTGAGCGGCTTTCCGTTGGCCGGGTCGGCGTCGCGCCAGTAGTCGAAGTGGTGACCGGTGTGGTTCGGCCCGAGGGTGAGCTTGTACGGATCGTTCATCACCACCGGGATGGTGTTCTGGTTCGTCACGATGAGGCCGACGATCTCGTTCAGGATTTTCTGCGGCAGGTAGGCCAGCGGCGACATGTCGTCGGCGGCGATCGCATCGGCCTTCACCGGAGTCTTCGGCGCCTGGCCCGGCTTGTAGGCCGGATCCGACACCTTCAGCAGCACCTGCAGGAAGGTCTCGTCGCTCTTCAGCCAGTTCGGCTGCGACTGGATGTCGGCGAACGCGGCCAGCGCGATGCGGCTGAGCACGACAGCGACGTCCTGCCCGGTCGCCGGTGTGAGGCCGTCCTTTTCGAGGGCGTCGACATTGATCTGCCTGCCGACATTGACCACGAGTTGCAGCAGCGAGATGTTCTCCGGTGCGGCACAGGTGAGATCGCCGTCGGAACAGAACGACGCGATCCTGCCGTTCAGGGCGCCGAAATCACCGCTGGTCCCCGGCAGGGCACCCTGGCCCGGCGTCGGGTTCTTCCCGTTCTGATACTTCTGGTCGAAGCCGTCCGGATTGCCGAAGGGATCCTTCGAGCCGGGGAACGGTCCGTCACCGGCTCCGCGACCGGAGTCGGCGAGAATGACGACACCGACGACATTGGCCGGATCGACGATCCCGTAGGCCCCGTCCTTGTCGGCTTCCTGATGCCCGACCTTCATCGCGACCCGACGCACGACGTCGGCGCCCTCGCTGTAGCCGACGATGGAGAACTTGGTGTCCGGACAGGCCTTCGCGATCTCCCGCATCACCTGCTCGGTATTGGCGGCGCCTGCGTTGACGGCGTCCTCGTAGGTCGCCATGTTCGCCGGGTACGCGATGTAGATCGCGGCGTAGGAGCCGGGTTCGACGGCACCGTTGGGCGCGTTGACGACCGGGTCGACCCATTCGCTCTTGTGGTCACCGGACAGCGCGGCGGGCAACTCCTTGCCGTCGGCGTCGACCAGCAGTTTCGTCGTCCCCGCGACGGGTGTGTCCCCGCGGCCCGCCACCGAGATGCTCACCATGTCGTGGCACTCGGTGACCGACGACGTGAGCTGCGTATCCCGCGTCTGTGGCGTCGACGTCAGTGCGAACGTGGTGGCCACGACCGCCGCCAGCCCGAGCACCGCGGGCGCCGCGACGGCGGTCGCGATTCGATGTCGCGCGAAGAACTCGCGAAATTCCATGTCCTGATCCCCATTCCAATTACCGGCACGTGGACGGGCAGGGCCCCCCGAGGCCATGCGTCACCAGGAACGTCGTGGATGGGGCGGCGATCGTTACGCAGCCGAGCTCCTGAGGCGACGAGCAACACAAACGAGTAACACTGCGGGGAGTGGCATTTGCCCCCATCAGTAGGGGCATCGATGTTTCCTCGTCTCGACTGTGTTCAGTTCGGCTACACAGTGCTGCGTACGAGTGCACGATCTGCGCATCGAAGAGGTTCGAGGTGGAACTTCCTCGCACGCGTCCGCCCTGCGCGCGGCGGAAATTCGCGCCTGTATTCGCTCCTGGGTACAGCGCACGCTCGATCTGCGGATACTCGACGCGCCATGGTCTGAAATGTCGATGGCACAACACAACTCGCCCGTATTCGAGAAAGGTGTCCGATGGTGGAACAGCAGGCCGTCACCATGGTCGACGGGTTTGTCCCGGTGATCGACTTGTCATCCAGAGGCAATGCGGCAGGCCGCAAAAAGATTGCCGAAGCGATCAATCGAGCCTGCGCGAGCTCCGGCTTCTTCACCATCCTGGGTCACGGGGTGCCTGCCGAGCTCATCGAGCGGATGTGTGCGACGAATCGAGAATTCTTCACCATGCCCGATGCCGTGAAAGAACTTGTCGCGCACCGGCCCGGGGTATCCGGCTTCCGGCGTCTCGGCGGGTCGACTGCGCACAGCCTGGACCTGAAGACCCCGCCCGACCTGTGCGAAGTCTTCTCAGCGCATGTCACCGGCGATTTGCCCGATGCGGAACGTCACCGCCTCGGCGACTACTGGGCGTCCTGGAAATTGGCCAATGTATGGCCGACTGTTCCCGCGAATTTCGAGAGCACCTGGCACGAGTACATCGCCGCCATGACGGAGCTGGCCGGCGATCTCATGCGATTGTTCGCGCTGGCACTCGACCTCGAGGAACACTTCTTCGACCGAATATTCGACAACCACGTGTCCTCGGTGGCCGTGAACTACTACTTCCCGCAACACCATTCGCCATTACCCGGGCAATTGCGCCGCGGCGCGCACACCGACTGGGGCAGCCTGACCATCCTTTACCAGGACACCGACATCGGCGGACTTCAGGTGCGGCACGGTACCGGCGAATGGCAGGACGTCCCGACTGTTCCCGGCGGTTTCATTGTCAATATCGGCGATCTGATGGCGCTGTGGACAGCGGGCCGCTGGGTATCGACCATGCATCGGGTGATCAACCCCGAAATCGGTAATACGTCGTCACGACTGTCGATTCCATTCTTCTATCTGCCTGATCATGATGCGGCGATCGACCCGATCGGCTCGTTCGCGGGTGAGGCCCACGAAACATTCGGGGTAACCACCGCCGGACAATGGATCTCGCGAAAGATGCAGAAAACATTCGCCGAAGATCCGGCCGACTACAGATCAGCAGACTGAAGCTCGGCCACCGGTCCGCTGCACGCGGACCGGTGGCTTCGGCTTCCCCACAACGGGTCCGGTCACCGAGCGACGAGGTCGGTCTCCACCACGCGGGCCGCGAGGTGACGGCGGCGGCTCGGCATCCCCAGTGTCGGGTGGGCGGCGCTCCACGCCGCACCCGAGCAGATCAGCTCCTTGACGCGGGCAGCGATCCGGCCGGTGAGGACGGTGGACGTCGGCTGATCGTCGGGCGTCACCTTCTGCACGATGGCGTCGCGGCGACCGAGGCTGACGCACTGGCTGGCATAGCCGATCGGGGCCTCGGGAACCTTGCGCCCGGTCAAGCGGGCAGCCAGGGCATCGGCGGCTTGCCAGGCCATCGGAGATGCGGTGGCGCAACCCATCCGCAGTGGCCGGCCGCCCACGCCCACCGCGAACGCTGCATCGCCGACCGCATAGACGTCGGGGTGCGACACCGAGCGCAGGGTGCCGTCGACGACGATCTGGCCACTCTTGGACACCTCGAGGGTGGTGGCGGCGGCGATCGGGTGGACCGCGAAACCCGCTGTCCAGACGGTCAGCTGGGCTGGGATCCGGTTCGTGGTGTCTCGTACCGGCGCCGCATTCCGCGTGTTCGCGCCGCCCGACTCCGCCGGAGCTGCCGCGAGGACCACTCCGTCCGCCACCACGCGCACGACATCGGCGTGCTCGTAGACCGCGATGCCGAACCGTTCGAAGGTTCGACTCAGGTGGCGCTGGGCCTTGTCGCTGAGCCAGTCGCCGACGCCACCACGGGCCGCGATCGCGACCCGGAGGTCCGGGCGGGCCTCGGCGATCTCGGTGGCCGCTTCGATACCGGTCAGGCCGCCGCCGACGACCAGCACGGTCTCACCCGATGTCAACTCGGTCAGGCGCTTGCGCAGCCGCAGCGCGGCCTGCTTACCCGCGACGTGGTGGGCGTGCTCGGCGACACCGGGGATGCCGTAGTCGGCGACGGTGCTACCCAAGGCGTACACGAGACTGTCGTAGCCGAGGGTGGCGGCGCCGTGCTCATCGGTGAGATCGACGGTCTTGCCGTCGACGTCGACCGCGTCGACCCTGCCCACCCGGACCTGCACCCCACTGCCCGCGAACATGTCGCGCAGCGGCCGGGACGCCAGCTCTTGGCCACTCGCGAGCTGGTGCAAACGTACCCGCTCCACGAACTCGGGATCGGCGTTGACCAGCGTGATCTCGACGTCGTCGCGGTGCAGCCGCTTGGCGAGGCGACCGGCGGTGATGGCTCCGGCGTACCCGGCTCCGAGGACGACAATGCGATGCTTCATGGCGAGCTCCTATCTGGTTGCGTACACCTCCTGAACCGGACGGCGTCGCGATCCCTGACAGATAGCTCTTGTGATGTGGGTCACTACTTCTCGACGGTAGGCGGCTACGGCCCGGCGGCGATATCGAGCCGCCGAAAACTGAAGCCTTGTTACGGGACCCCGACGGGGCTCAGGCAGCTGGCCGGCGGGTCGACCAGGAAGCAGGGTGCCGGGCCGCGGGTGGGACGGTAGCCGTCGGGCACACCGCCCTCGGCGACGAGCTGCGTGTAGGCGCCGACCGCGTCGGTGGGCCTGCGCACGAGAGCGGGGTCGGTACGCACATCCACGGTGTAGAGCCCGAATCGTGGTGTGTAGCTGCCCCATTCGTAATTGTCGGTGATACTCCAGTAGTTGTAGCCGATGACATTCATGCCGTCGGCCTTGGCGCGCTGGAGCCAATAGACGGTGTCGCGCAGGTGATCGCTGCGGGAATAGCCGTCGGCCCTTGGCCGGCCGTTCTCTGTCGGCATGCCGTTCTCGACGATGTAGAGCGGTTTACCCGGGTAGCGGCGCGAATAGTGTTGCAGCGCGTAATAAATGCCCTCGGTCCGCAAGGGCAGATCCCAGATATTCGTGCCCGGCAGGCTCGGAATGGCGGATCCGGTGGCTCTGGTGACGGCGCCGAGCAGTGACTGCACCGGGTCGTAGCCGAAGTAATAGTCGATGCCGACGTAGTCGAGCCGGTGGCCGATGCGATCGAGGAACGACCCGTTGACCTCGCCCTCCGCGCCTGCGACATAACCGACGTTGCTGGTCACCTGGGCACCGGGCTGCACGTGATGGATGTGGTCGTAGATCGCGTTGTGCGCCTGCGCAAGCCGATCCAGCATCTCACCGGCCTCCGCGGCGCCCCGGCGCACCTCGTGCGAGACATAGGCGGCCGGCTCGTTCACCGCGACCCACAGCGGATTACGGAAGGCGTAGCGATCGACCACCGTACGCATATTGGCCAGCCAATCATCGACCATGCCCGGGTTGCGCCAGCCACCGCGATCGACCGCCCAGCCCGGGTAAACCCAGTGGTCGAGGGTGATCATCGGTCGCATTCCCGCTCGCGCGATGGCCGCGAGGACGGCGTCGTAGAAGCGCAACGCTTCTTCGTCCCAGACTCCTGGCGCGGGTTGCACCCGGGCCCACTCGATCCCGACCCGGAACACTTGCACACCGAGCGCGGCGGCCGCATCAATGTCCGATTCGTACCGGTTGTAGAAGTCGACCGAATCGTGCAATGCGTCGTAATCGGGGTGTTTGGGGATGTAGCGCGTCCAATTGCTGTCCGGCGCGTGACCCTCGGACTGGAATCCGGAGGCTGCGACACCCCAGAGGAAATTTCCGTCCAGCGGCGCGGCGACCGGGCGAATCGGCGGGGCCGCAGCAGAGTTCGTGCATAGCAGCATCGTCGACGCGGCAGCGGCGAGTACGGTCAGTGCATAGTGACGAAACCGGAATCGCATCACCTCAGGGTAACTGGATGTGCACCGTCGAAGTGCGGATCACGCGATAGTCGGCGTTTCTAGAGCTTGTCAGCAAATGTCGCAGGGACGCAGCCGCTTTCGCCGACCTGTCTCACCGCGTTCGCTCTTGCTCGGCTTCCGCCTGGTCGTCGAAGCGCGCCCGTGCGCGCTCCACATCGGGCAACGTGACGGTGGACCAGCGCAGCAGGGCGTCGATCAGATCTTGTAACGACTTACCCAGCGGTGAGATCCGATACTGCACGGCGATCGGGCGCGTATTCGTCACGACCCGTTCGACCATCCCATTGCGCTCCAGTCGCCGAAGCGTGGTCGTGAGTGACTTCTGTGTCACCGGGATCGCCCGACGAAGTTCGTTGAAACGCAACGGGCTTCCACACAGCGCGTCGAGGACATGCAGCGACCACTTGTCGAGCATCTGGTCCAGCAACTCACGGTGCTGGTCGGTGAGTTGCTGGCTGTCCGAATGGGGAAGGGTGGTTTCCTGCACGACACCTAGTCTCGTTGAAGTGTCCTCGGGCCACCAGGTAGACATCGGATACCTACCCCGACCGTGAAAGGAACACCCCCATGGCAGTGCAACTGCTGACCCCCGACGGCATGTTCACACCCGTTCCGTACCACCACGTCTCCATCAGCACCGGCACCCGTCACGTGCACATAGCCGGCCAAATAGCCCGCGACGCCGATGGCAACCCGGTCGCGACCGGCGACCTCACAGGCCAAGTCGCCCAAGCAATGCGCAACACCGCCCGCGGCCTCGCCGGCGCCGGCGCAACCTTCGCCGACGTAGTCCGCCTCCGCTTCTTCGTCACGAACTGGACCCCCGACAAATACCCCGACTTCGTAGCCGGCATCGACCGCGTCACCCAAGAACTCGCCCTCCCTCAACCCCTACCCCCCATCTCGGCAATCGGCGTCGACTACCTCTTCGAACCCGACGTACTCGTCGAGGTAGAGGCCTACGCCATCCTCGACTGACCCGGCAAGCCGCCGGAGTGCGGGCAGCAGGTCAGTGCTGAATCAACCCGCCCACCGGCACGGAAGCGACATGACCGGTTGCCGGAAGCGTTCGGGCAAGGGCGAGACCGATGTCGACCAATGACGATCGGCGCAGGCGTTCGACGTCGAGGCTGGGAATCCATGTCGGCTCGGTGGTTTCACCGTTCGACTCGGGCCGAAGCCGACCGCCGGTGATGCGGACTCGGTAGAAGACGCCAACGTTCTGGTGCTCGGTTCCGGCGCGGGCGGCGGACGCGGGGATAACCCGGGAATCCACGCCGAGCAGGCGTTCGGCGCTGCCTCGGTAGCCGGTTTCTTCGGTGAGTTCCCGGGTTACCGCATCGAGCGGATCCTCCCCGTGCTCGACTTTGCCACCCGGGAGAGTCCAGTTGCTCTCGCCTTCCGGCGACACGTGGCGGACAAGCAATACCTGCCCATCCTCGATACACAAGGCGTAGGCCGCCAGCCGGAAACTCATTGTCTCAGTTTCCATTGCCTGTGCCTCGGACGGTGCGACTGGAACAACCTCGGTCGACGGGTTCACCGGCGGGCGGTGCCGGCATCGCAGATCCTCCTCGATCACGCCGGCAGCCTGCCGACTGTAACGGGACCTCGGAACGCCGACCCAGCCCCTGGCATCTTCCGGTGTTGACAGCGAAGCCCCGGTAGTGACAACATCTGCATGCACCTACATTTATTGCATGCACATACAATCACTGAGGAGATGGTCATGACCACGCCGCGCATCGAGAAGATCGCCACCACCCCCGATTGGTATGAGCCGTACAAGATTTCGCAGGCGATCAAGGCGAACGGCGTCATCTACGTGTCCGGGCAGACCGGGATCGACGAGCGGGGACGCACCGTCTCCGACGACTTCCTGACGCAAGGGCGGCAGGCGTTCGCCAACATCCAACGAGTTCTGGCGCAGGCCGACGCCGACCTGAACGACGTGGTGAAGGTCGGCATCTTCGTCACCGACATGGCCGCCAATCTCGACAAGCTCATCGAGCTCCGCGAGGAGTTCCTCAGCGAGCCCTACCCGGCCGACACCCTGCTCGAAGTGTCGTCCCTCGCCCAGCCCGACTGGCAGATCGAAGTGGAAGTCATCGCTCTCGCTCGCTGATTCCCGCACCGCCGTGAAAGGAAATCCCATGTCCGACAGCTCTTTGCTACGCCCTTACCGACGCGGCGCACTCGACCTGCCGAACCGCATCGCCATGGCCCCGATGACCAGGGGGCGTGCGGACGACGCCACCGGCGTCCCGAATCCGCTTACCGCCGACTACTACGCGCAGCGCGCCAGCTCAGGACTGATCGTCACCGAGGGTATCTACGCCAATATCCTCGGAAAGGCCGGCCCCGGCGTACCCGGCCTCGTCGATGACGCGCAGGTGACCGGCTGGCGCAAGGTGACCGACGCGGTGCACGCGGCGGGCGGGCGCATCTTCGCCCAGCTGTGGCACGTCGGCCGGATGACCCACCCGCTGATTCTGCCGGGCGGCGCGACTCCGCTGGCACCCTCGCCCGTACGCATCACCGGCGCGCAGATCTTCACCGGTCAGGGGCTGCGAGACCATGTCACGCCGCGCGCGATGACGACCGCCGAAGTCGACGCCACGGTCGAGGATTTCGCCGCCGAAGCGCGCAACGCCATCGCGGCCGGCTTCGACGGCGTCGAGATCCACGGCGCGAACGGCTACCTGATCCAGCAATTCCTGGCCGAGAACACCAACCGGCGGACCGACCGTTACGGCGGCTCGCGCAACAACCGGCTCCGCCTCGCCGTCGACATCGTGACGGCCGTCGCCGCCGAAGTGGGCGCCGAACGCGTCGGCCTGCGCATCTCCCCCGACAACCCGGAAAACGAGATCGCGGAACAAGACCCACAGACCACCTACCGCACCCTGCTGGACACCCTCAACCCGCTCGGCCTCGCCTATCTCCACGTGATCGAGCGCGGCGCATACGCCGCCCTAGCCGATCTACGCCCCCGCTGGTCCAGCACCCTCATCGCGAACTTCAACGGCCCCACTCCGACCACGCGCGCCGCAGGCGAAAAAATCCTGGAAACCGGCCTGGCCGACCTCTTCTCGTTCGGACGCCTCTTCATCGCCAACCCCGACCTCCCCACCCGCTTCGCCACCGCAGCCCCCCTCAACGACTACACCCGCGAACTGGTCTACGGCGGCGGCGCCGAGGGCTACACCGACTATCCCGCGCTGCAAGCGCAACGAGTTTGAGCCGTTAGGCCCCAGCCTTCCCCGCGTTCGTGGATCCAGGCACCGGGTGTCGAGCCCGTACTGGCCGAGTGTGGTCGCGCTGGCGGGAACAGTTGCGGCCGGACCTGACCGTGGTGGTGGAGAACGGCGAGCTACCCGCCGGGTTCGACATCGAACAGACACTGTTCGGGATCATCGCCATCGAGCTTGCACTGAATGTCACAACGCAAATCCGACACGACAGGGAGGCTGCTGTTCGGCCCCGCCGCGAGCGAACAAGATTGGACCAACCCTGACCCGCGGCAGTGCGGTGTTAACCGAGCGTCACATCCACGGCCCCACTCAATGCAGCTGGCGTGCAACGGTGATGGTGGCGGTCGGGCCGTTATGGTGCTTGCCGACAACGAGGTCGGCTTCGCCACCACGCGGCTCGTCTCGTTTGATGGCGTGGGGCGGGTGTGCTCACCAGATATCGGCCCAGACGGGCCGTTTGGGAATGTCGAACAATGCGTAATTCTTGCGGACCACAATAGGAACCGAGGAACCGACGCTCAGGCGCTCAGCCAGCGCACGTGCTTTGACCTCGCGGCATTGCGGATAGAAGAACTGCTTTTGCACGCGGGCATCCCCACCCGAGTCGGGGTGCGGAAACTCGGCCTCAACTTTCACCTGCCACAAATCGAAGTTGAGTACACCCAGTCCTTGCTTGCATCGCAGATCCGACTCGACGACTACCGCAGACATGGCGATCCCGTTGTGTCGCAGATAATTACGGCGCAGCCGCCATGCTGCCGCCAGCACGAGCATCCATGCACCTGCGCCCAGCACTACGCTCACCGGAAGAAACAATGCCATAGCGAGCTGTGAACCGGTCCACCGAACTATCGCGGCACCCAGATTCAGCGCGCCCCCCATAAAGGCCACCGCGGCTACCGCGACGCCCAACGTCCACACCAGTGACATCGGGCCGATCATCTTCCGGGACCGACCCATTTCAGCGCCAGCGCCGCTCATCGGGGTGGTCCTCGAAATCGTCCGGCCAGTCGCTGGGACCGACTACGGTTTCGCCTGGTCGTGGACGACGGGTGGAACTGTGGGTGGGCGGCCACATCGGGGCCGGGGGTGGGGTGGGCTGCGGCGGCGGCTCCGGCGTCCACGGCCAGATGAACAGCGGCGAGTTCTTCATCTCGGCAACCTCCCGTGGTACCGGGCGAGCGAGCGTTTCGATGTCGCACCAACGGCATTCACCGTTACTGACACGTTCGGCGTATGTCTTCAGCGCCGGGGATGCGGTGTCCATTCCCGCGACCATCGCGATAAATTCCTCGGACACTTCGGTGGGACTGTCGAAGAGTTCGTCAACATCGATGTTGGATAGTCGGATAGTGGCAGTACGTAGATTGTCTACCGCGTCCATAACCTTCCGGGCGACCGCCTCCACCTGAGGGTCTAGGTTGGGCTCCCGCATGCTGCCCCATTGTGGTCTCGTCATAACGCGTTCTCCCATGGTGCGGACCCGGTTCCGGCGTCGTAGGACTCTGTGGGTCGGTTCACGGTGTCACCGTACTGGGAGATTTGCTGAATGTCTTTGGCGAGAGCGGCCTTACGAGTGGCATCATCAATCCTCCGTGTGACCGGCGCGATGGCCTCGTCCAGCTTCTGGTTCGCCTTCTCCTTCAACTGGCCAACTGGATCTTTGATGATATCGAGCAGCTTTTTGAACGCATCGGCAAGCTCTTTTATCTTGAATACGACGTCGATGGCGGCTTTGATGAGATAGCCGATGTCGACGACCAGCTTGGCGATGCGGGCAGCTCCGAGGCCCGGGACGGCTGCCGAAAGGATGTTGGCGACCGACTTGAGAGCGCCTTTGATATCGTCGAAATCGACATACTTGTTGAGCATCCCCCACAGCTTTTGGAGGATGAATTTGATGCCGTTCCTGATCTCATCGGAGACCGCTCCTGCACAATCACTGACGATCCGGCCGACCGGCCCCTCCCATTGCATTGCCGCGACCTGTTTGGTCGCCCAGTCGCTGAAGGCTATCGAGGCTTTACCGTCCCAGTTGGGTTTGCTATTCGTGCTACCGTCGATCCGCTTCACTCCGGATTCGAGATTCTTGCCGCATGCCTCGAGTCCGTTGCCTGCTGCCTTGTAAACCTCACCGAGCCTCCGGATCTCGGACCAATTTCCGGGAATCGGTTCCAAGCATGAGACCAGCGGATCGTATTCGGTTCCCGCCGCGCGAGTGATGCTTTTGATGGACTCGTTCACATTGCCGAGCACCGGGAAAACTTCGGCGATGAGCCCGGCGAGCTCCTCTTTGTTCGCAGCCGGCGCTTCGAGTTTGAAAGACTCAGGCTTCGAGTACGTGGCGGCACCGGTGTATTGCGCAGTCACGCCGATCTCTTCAGTGCCGTCACCCACTGCGAGCATCGATTCGGTATGTGCGTTCAGTTCGGCGTAGGTCTTCTGATCTTGGCTGTGATACATCCAGGCAGCTTTGTTGAGCTCGATACTGGTGCCCAGGGTGGTATTCGCGAGTACCGCGTGACGTCGAGACATCCAGTCTGCTGCATCGTTGATAGGGGTCACCAACGTGTCGATGATCGGCCCATGCAGCCACTCCGCAGCCCGCCCCTCCTTTGCCACGAAGCTGGAGACCAGCAGGGCGTCCCCAGCTATCGAGGAGACAAGGTTACTCAGACCAGCAATTTCGCTGGGGTTCGCTGCGAATGTTTCTGCCATTCGTATAGTGCCCTAACTCTGTACTGTCACTGAAGTGAAGCCGAAAAACGTTGTCTCACAGCCGGGCTTGCGTCGGCGGCCGTTCTGCGTACGGGGATGGTTCGTCGAACAGCGGCACTAGTTGGTGCCGAGGGATTCGCTGAATATCTCAGCGAGATGGCGGATCTGTTCGCATGGCGGCGGCACCATTACCGGACCAGGGGGTACGATCAAGCCGACCGTAAAAATCCCGTCCGATGCCTTGATCGACGCCCAACAACCGCCGTCGACCTGCGGGGTTCGGTACAGCACAGCCTCTCGCCCGCCGATCGTGTCGGAGTTGAATATGCTGTGGCTCGGGTTCTTTCGGATATCATCCAATGTCAGGTCGCTCGAAGTCACAGACGTCCCGCCAGTAGGGTACTTTTCGCCATCGACCAATGTCTCGCGCCAAAATTGACAGCCGATTTCTGTGAAAATACCGGAAACGCTTTCGGCTGTGTATCTTTCGCGAGTCGCCGGGTCGAATCCTGCCCTGGTCACCAGGTCGTCGCCCACACGCACACATGGATCGAACCGAACAGGATTGGTGCCGGTCTGTACCGGTGCGGGAGGCACGCTCACTTGCACGGAGACGGTCGTCGAAGGCGATGTCGTCGCGGGACCTACGGTGTTGGAACCTTGATCGGTCGAGCCCTCGGTACAGGCGACCAGCATTGTCGCACTCGATGCCAGACAACCAGCGGCGAAGCTTCTTCTCAGACTTGACGAAACGCTCATTGATCCCCCTCCCCACCGGTCAAACCCTGGCGATCAACGACAATACGATGACCTCCGTTTGTGGTCAAGCGAAGCTGTCACTCTTGGACTGCCTGGCCCAACGCCCTGCGGATCCGACAGCTCTGACTGATATCGCTGCCTCGTTTCACCCGAACCGACCGTGGCTGAGAAACATATCCAGCCCCGACGCACCTTAACCGCGCGCCATATCCACGAACCGACTCAAATGCAGTTGGTGGGCGACGGTGATGGTGGCGGTCGGGCCGTTACGGTGTTTGCCCACGATGAGGTCGGCTTCGCCACCGCGGGGGTCGTCGCGTTCGATGGCGTCGGGGCGGTGCAGCAGGATGACCATGTCGGCGTCCTGCTCCAGGGAGCCCGACTCGCGAAGGTCGGACACCATGGGCCGCTTGTCGGTTCGCTGTTCCGGACCACGGTTCAGCTGGCTGATCGCGATCACCGGAACCTCGAGTTCCTTGGCGAGCAGCTTCAGATTTCGTGAGAAGTCCGAGACTTCCTGCTGCCGGGATTCGACCTTTTTACCGGAGGTCATCAGCTGAAGGTAGTCCACCACAACGAGTTTCAGATCGTGGCGTTGTTTGAGGCGTCGCGCCTTCGCCCGGATCTCCATCATGGTGAGGTTCGGTGAATCGTCGACGAACAGCGGCGCTTCGCTGATCTCACTCATGCGACGAGCAAGTTTGGTCCAGTCGTCGTCGCTCATCCGTCCGGAACGCATATCACCGAGCTTGATCTTCGCCTCGGCCGACAAAAGGCGCATCACAATTTCCGTGCGACTCATCTCCAGCGAAAAGATAACGCTGGGCAACCCATGCTTGATCGAGCAACTGCGCATGAAATCCATTCCCAGTGTCGATTTGCCGACGCCGGGTCGGGCCGCGACGATGACCATCTGACCGGGGTGTAGACCGTTGGTGAGTTCGTCGAGTTCGGTGAAGCCGGTGGGGACGCCGAGGGAGATGCCGCCTCGGCTGGCGATGGAGTCGATCTCGTCCATCGTGGGCTGCAGGAGTTCCTCGAGGGGGAGGAAGTCTTCGGTGGTGCGGCGTTCGGTGACCTCGTAGACCTCGGCCTGAGCGCGGTCGACGACCTCGGCGATGTCTTGACCGTCGGCGCCGGCGTAGCCGTACTGGACGATGCGGGTGCCTGCCTCGACGAGGCGACGCAGGATCGCTTTCTCGGCGACGATCTCGGCGTAGTAGCTGGCGTTGGCCGCGGTGGGGACGGTCTGGGTGAGCGTGACGAGGTAGGGCGGTCCGCCGATGCGCTTGAGTTCGCCGCGGCGGTCCAGGCCTGCCGAGACGGTGACCGGGTCGGCGGGTTCGCCGCGACCGTAGAGGTCGAGGATGGTGTCGTAGATGAGCTGGTGTGCGGGGCGGTAGAAGTCGCCGGGCCGCATGACCTCGATGACGTCGGCGATCGCGTCCTTGCTCAGCAGCATGCCGCCGAGCACGGACTGCTCGGCCGCCATGTCGTGCGGTGGCTGGCGCCCGAAGTCCTCGCCGGGGGGTTCGGGCGGGAAGTTCGCGTGCCCGCGGTCATCGACGACTGCCATGAGACTCGACCGTCCTCTCTCTACCCACCGGGGCCCACGCTATTGATGTTCGTTCCACTCTCGGTGCTCCGACACGCTGGCGCAGCGGCAGCGGCTGATGACCAGGGCCACCTGCGGGTTCCAGCTACCGTTGCGGTATCCGCGATTTCCGGACGTGCGGGCCGTTCGTTCACGACATAGCGACGAACTTAGGCGACCCGAAGGGTGGTCGCCAAACGCTGCTGTGCACACAGCTGTGGATAAGTTGGGGACTGTTCACCTAACTGTGTGCACCCCCTGTGTACTACTTGGGGAAAACCCAGGTCGCCCAGGGGAAACCCGCAGATAGATATCGATTTACCGATCTATCCACGTGTGGATGAATAAAGTCGCGGCGTGTCGGCCAAGTTGAACAGCCGGGCGTGTTGGGTTAACAGCACGGGTGACGGCTATGAGCTGAATCACATTGCCACCGGTCGGTTTCCTGAGTAATCCACAGGCCTACCCAGGCGAACCCTGTGACCAGCGAAGATTTGCCGGGAATGTTCCGTATGGCAGGGCCCGGTAGTGGGCAAACAGCTAGTTATTCAACAAGAGTGGCCGACGTCGCACAACCGAAGACCACCCCCGTGCCGAACACGGGAGTGGTCTTCGATGTGGTGCTATATCAGCTGGCAGCGACCGTCAGGTCGAACTTGGCCACCACGTCCGGGTGCAGGTGCACCACGACGCTGTGCTTGCCGGTCGACTTGATGTGCGACTTCGGCAGCTCGATGCTGCGCTTGTCGACCACGGGCCCACCGGCGGCTTTGATGGCCGAGGCCACATCGGCCTGGGTCACCGAGCCGAAGAGCTTGCCCGTGCCCGCCGTCTTCACCGACAGCGAGACCGACTCGAGGTTCTCGATGGCCTGCTTCAATTCGTTGGCGTGATCGAGGTCGCGCACCTTACGGGCGTCCTGCGCCCGGCGGATGCCCGCGACCTGCTTTTCGGCGCCACGGCTGGCCACGATCGCCAGTCCGCGCGGCAGCAGGAAATTGCGGCCGTAGCCGTCCTTGACCTCGACGGTGTCGCCGGGCGCACCGAGGTTGTCCACGTCAGCAGTCAGAATCAACTTCATTTGCGTGCCTCCCTTACTCAGCGAGCCGTCGACACGTAAGGAAGCAGGGCCACCTCACGCGAGTTCTTGACGGCAACCGCGATGTCACGCTGGTGCTGCACGCAGTTGCCGGTGACGCGGCGGGCGCGGATCTTGCCGCGATCGCTGACGTACTTACGCAGCAGCGCCGTGTCCTTGTAGTCGATGTTGACGATTCCGGACTTGGCTTCTTTGCAGAACGCGCAAGCCTTCTTCTTGAGCACCTTTTCGCGCGCTGGCGCTTTAGGCATGGTCGTTTACTCCGTAATCATTGATGGTCCACGCGAAGTGGGCCTATGAGAGCCGTTGTCAGAACGGCGGTTCGTCATCCATGCGGCTGCCCCCGAAGGAGCCTGCCGCGGGCGCACTGCCCCAAGGGTCGTCCTCGGCACCGCCGGAACGCCCACCGCCACCACCGGAGCCGGCCGGCGCGTTGCCGCCGGAGCCACCGCTGCCACCGGACCCGAAGCCGCCGCCACCGCCGCCGCGACTGGTCTTGTTGACCTTCGCGGTGGCGTAGCGCAGCGAGGGGCCGACCTCATCGACCTCGAGCTCGACGACCGTGCGCTTCTCACCCTCGCGGGTCTCGTAGGAGCGCTGCTTGAGTCGTCCGCTGACGATGACTCGGGAACCCCGGGTCAGGCTTTCGGCGACATTTTCCGCAGCTTCGCGCCAGATATTGCAGCGCAGGAACAGCGCTTCGCCGTCTTTCCATTCGTTCGAATTACGATCGAACACACGGGGTGTCGACGCGACGGTGAAATTAGCCACCGCCGCTCCCGCGGGCGTGAATCGAAGCTCGGGGTCGGCCGTCAAGTTTCCGATGACGGTGATGACCGTGTCGCCTGCCATGTGGTTCCTCCTGCTCAGTGTGCAGTCCGCGTCTCGCTAGTTGCGCTAGAGCCTAGATACCGGCACCGACGCAATCGAGGGTTGCGGGACTACTTGTCGTGGCGCAGAACCTTGGTGCGCAGCACCGACTCGTTCAGGCCGAGCTGGCGATCGAGTTCGCTCACGGTCGCGGGCTCCGCGGTCAGATCGACCACCGCGTAGATGCCCTCGGCCTGCTTGGCGATCTCGTAGGCAAGCCTGCGGCGGCCCCAGATATCGACCTTGTCGACCTTGCCGCCCTCGGTACGAACCACGTTGAGCATCGTCTCGAGAGACGGACCAACGGTGCGCTCGTCCAGACTGGGATCGAGAATAACCATCACTTCGTAATGACGCACGGACCAATCACCTCCTGTGGACTAGGAAACGGCCACGGGCTCTCCGTGGCAGGAGGGTCGTTGCGTCAGCAACCCGACAAGGCTACATGAAAGGCCGTTGACCTCCGAAATCGATCCCGTCGGCGAGGGAACGCGGACGTTGGTATACCGCGCCGCTTAGGGTGGTGCTCATGCCGACCGGACTCGCCATCAGCGACCTGATCGCGCGCCGGGTGACCCGGCGCACGGCGCTGGCGGCGGTGCTGCTCGTGCTGTGCGGGCTCACCCTGGCGCTCGGGTATGCGAACAAGGCGCGGTGTGCGGGAGCGCCGTTCACGGCGGACGGTCGCAGCACGGTATTCGATGTCACCAAGGATTCGGATGTCTGCTACTCCGATATCCAGTTCCTCTGGCTCGGCCGCGACATCAACGAGCACGTCTTTCCCTATGTGCACGGCGGCATCACCGACGACGGCACCCTGGTCGGCGGTGCGGTCGAATACCCGGTGCTCAGCGGCGTATTGATGTGGCTGGGTGCGCTCGGCGCGGACAACGATGCCGAGTTCCTGCGGCACTCCGCGCTGTTGCTGGCGCCGTTCGCGTTGCTGACCGCCTGGATGCTGGCCCGGCTCGCGGGCCGCGCCGCGCTGCTGTGGGCGGCGGGGCCACCGCTGGTGCTCTACGCCTTCCACAATTGGGAACTCCCGGTGGTGTGCACGGCGGTCGCCGCGGTGTACGTGGTCGCGACATGGACCCGATACTCGTTGCGCACCAGAGGCATGGTGGCTGCGGTGCTGCTGGGTCTCGGGTTCTGTTTGAAGCTGTATCCAGGCATTTTCGTGTTGCCGCTGCTGGCATATGTGCTGACCGGTGGTGTCGAACGCGACCGCGACGACACCGGCCTCGACGTGCGTGGCGCGCTGTTGACGGCGGGCGCGGCCATCGGCACGGTGATCGCGGTGAACCTGCCGTTCGCGCTGGCCGGATACGAGGGGTGGCGGGCCTCGATCACCTTCCAGCAGCTGCGGCAGGCCGACATCACCACGAATTCCATCTGGTATTGGGGACTTCGGCCGCTGTTCGGGCCGGACGCGCAGAGCGAGGCGCTGTTCCAGCAGGTGGTCTCGATCGCCTCGCCGACCCTGGTGCTCGCCGCGTTCGCACTCGCCATGTGGTTCGGCTGGAAGCGATACCTCGCCACGCGGGTGTTCGGCTGGGTCGGCGTGAGCGGCGCGATGCTGTGCGGATTCCTGCTGTTCCACAAGGTGCATTCGCCGCAGTACACGTTGTGGCTGGTGCCGTTCCTGGTGTTGCTCGAGGTGCCGTGGGCGGCGATCGTGGCGTACTTCGTCGCCGACGCCGCCCTCGGGATCGGCGTTTTCCGGTACTTCTACGCGCTGGGCACCGGCCAGCCCTGGGAAACGATGGAGAAGGTCGTGCAGTTCGGGGTGTGGGGCAGGGCGGTGTTGCTGGTCGCGCTGTTCTTTCTGTTTCTGCGGGCGCGGCCGCGCGGCTTTCGGTCGGTGCCGCCGCCGGTGCCGCGGTTCGCGCCCGGCGCGTTGATCCCGGTCGGATAGCCGCGCGGCCGATTCGCGTTACGCCTGCGCGAATCCGCGTTGCAGCGCGGCGGCGATCGCTATCGCGCGGACGGTCTGGAATTCGATGGCGGCCAGCTCCGTTTCGCCGGGCGGTATTTGTCCGTTGTCCGAAACATGGCTCGTCCCATAGGGATTGCCGGAACGGAACTGCACCGGATCGGCGTAGCCGGGCGGCACAATGATCGAACCCCAGTGGTAGAAGGTGTTGTTCATGGCCAGGATGGTCGATTCCTGACCGCCGTGCGCGGTGCCGGTGGAGGTGAACGCGGAGGTGACCTTGTTCACCAGGCCGCCCTGCTTCCACAGGCCGCCCGCGGTGTCGACGAACTGCTTCCACTGGGCGGCGGGCAAGCCGAAGCGGGTGGGGCTGCCGAACAGGATCACCTCGGCCCAGTCCAGGTCGGCGATCTCGGCCTCCTGGACCTGCTCGGTGGCCGCGTGATTGGCCGACCACAGCGGATTCGCGGCGATCGCCTGCGCCGGTGCCAGCTCGCGCACCTTGCGTAGCCGGACCTCGGCGCCGGACTTTTCGGCGGCCGCCGCGGCAGCGGCCGCGAGGCGGTACACGCTGCCGGTTGCCGAGTAATAGATGATCGCGACCTTGACCACGGTGTGCACGGTTGTCTCGTCTCCCTGTTTCGCGCTGCGAGGTGCGTCACTGCCTGCCTCGGCGAACAGCGTGCCGGGCGCTGCTGAACGGTTGCTCGAGACTTGCCGAACGCCCAGCTCAGCGGTCGGTCCCGACGGTGTCGACAGCTGGCGAACACAGCGGTCACCGCTCCCCTCGGCCCCCGCTTTCCGTGTTCACTGGACGCCGGTCCGCTTACCCTGGTCGGGCCAGGTCGGAGTGAGGCGGTGGAGAACGGATGGATCAGGCGGTCGCGGGCTCGCCGCCCGCGGTGCGGTTGACCCTGCTCAACGGGGTGGAGGCGCACCGCGGCGCGCAGATCCTGCCGCTCGGCCCGCCGCAGCGGCGGACCGTGCTATGCGTGCTGGCCTTCCGCCGGCGCCAATGGGTGTCGGCGTCGAGCCTGCTCGCCGCGCTGTACGACGGGGTGCCGCCGGCCAGCGGGGTCGGGGTTATCCAGACGTACGTATCCGCGCTGCGCCGAGTGCTCGAGCCGGACCGCAAGCCCCGCACGCCGCCAACACTGCTGCTGTCGGGTCACGGCGGATATCAGCTGCGGATCGAGGACGAGCAGACCGATCTCGGCGTGTTCGACCGGTTGATCGGGGAAGCGGGCCGCGCCCGCGAAGCCGGCGATCTGGCCCGCGCCGAAGACCGCTACGCGCAGGCCCTCGCCCTGTACTCCGGTGAACCGCTGGCCGGACTGCCCGGCCCGTTCGCCGAACGCCAACGCACGGCATTGGCCGAACGGCGGCTCGCCGTGGTGGAGGACAGCCTCGATGTCGCTGTGACACTGGGCCGTTCCGATGAGGTGATCGATCGGCTGCGTGTCTTCACGGCCGAACATCCACTGCGGGAACGCCCCCGCGTGGTGCTGATGCGTGCGCTGTACTCCCGGGGCCGTCAGTCCGAGGCGCTGGAGGTCTACCGGGAGACGCGCACCTTGCTGGTGGATCAGCTGGGCGTCGAACCGGGGGAGCAACTTCGCGCCCTGCATAAGGAGATCCTGTCCGGCGAGGTCGTGGTGCACCGGGCACCGCAGCGCACGGATAGTGCGGGGCAACCGGAACCGGTCGCCGAACCGCGTGCGAGCGAGGCGGCTGTCGACTCGGTTACCGTTGTCGCACAGCACCTTACGCGGTCGACTGAGTCTGCCGATGTGCCTGCGAGGCCCGATGCGGAAGCAGAAGTATCTGCCGCACAGCTACTTTCGGACACCGCCTGGGTAAGGGAGTCGGCACCGCTCCCGCCGGGTGCTGAACATCGCCTCGCCATGGTGTCCGCGCTGTGGCCGGCACCAGTACCGACACCGACACTGACACCAGTTCCGGCTCCGACACCAGCACCAGCACCAGCACTGACATCAGCACCAGCACCAGCACCAGCACCGGCGCCAATTCCGGCTCCGGCACCAGCGCCGGCACTGACATCGACACCGGCTCCGGCACCAGCGCCAGCGCCAGCGCCAGCGCCAGCGCTGACACCGGCTCCGGCACCGGCACCGGCACCGGCACCAGCGCCAGCACTGACACAGGCTCCGGCACCAGCGCCAGCACTGACATCGACACCGGCACCAGCGCCAGCACCGACATCGGCACCAGCACCAGCACCAGCACCGGCATCGACATCGTCGCCAGTGCCGCCATCGGCATCGGCGACGGTGGCGGCATCGCCACTGTCACCTGCGCTCGCACCGGAATCCCTGGTCGCGCCCACGCCAACCTCTCCGGTCTCCATGTCGCAATGGCCGACACCGTCTGAAGCCCCCACCCGGGCGATCGCACCAGTACCGGCGTCAACACCACCGGCCCTACCAGCGCCGACCGCACCACCGGTACCGGCACCGGCGCCAGCATTAGCGCCAACACCGACATCGGCGACGGTGGCCGTATCACCATTGCCACCTGCGCTCGCGCCGGAATCCTTTGTCGCGCCCACGCCAACCTCTCCGGTCTCCATGTCGCAATGGCCGACACCGCCCGCAGCTCCCACCTGGACGATCGCATCAGCACCCACCGCACCAGCAACACCACCATCGGCACCCGTCCTGACACCGGTATCGCATCCCGATTCCGCAGCACCGCTTGTGTTCGAACGCGAGCAGGAGTTGACGCGGATCGCGGCGTGGACCGCGCGGGCCACTGCGGGGAGCGGTGGGTTGGTGGTGATTTCGGGGCGGCCGGGCTTCGGGAAGACGCAGTTGCTGGACGAGTTGGCGCGTCGTGTTCCCGATGCGCGGCGAGTGGATCTGCCACCGCCGTGGGACGGCGCGCCACCGCTCGGGGCGATCGCGGAGCTGGTCGGTGCCGAGGTGTCGGCGCGGCACTCCGATGTTCAGCTGGTAGAAGCGTTGCATGCCAAGCTCATTCAGGACTCGTTGGCCGGACTGCAGGTGGTGTTGGTGGATGGTGCGGAGCATCTGGACGAGCGTTCCGCGCGCGTGTTGACGGCGGTGGCACCGCGATTGCGCCGGATGCGGGTGCTGCTCGTCTTGGCGTTGGATGAACGCCCTTGGGAGCCCGCGATTCTCGATCTGCATGCGCGGTTGGAGCCGCTCGCCGTCGCGATCCTGCGGCCGAGTGGGCTCAGCGTTGCCGCGATCGAGGGGCTGTACGAACGGCGGACCGGGGCGGTGTGCCCGCCGGGACTGGCCGCGGATATTCAGCAGGTGACGGCGGATATCCCGCTGCTGGCCGGTGCGTTGATCACCGATCTGGTCGCCCTGCGCGACCACGACCGTATCCCGGAATATCTACCGGAGGGCTGCTATTCGCGCTCGATCAGCCGACTGCTCGGCCGGTACTCCCCGCGCGGGGTCGCGATGCTGCGCGCCCTCGCCGTGCTGTCGGATGTGGCGCCGACCATCGAGGTGCTCGCCGCCGCCTGTGACGAGCCGGTCGGCGTGGTCCAGCATCGCTGCGAATTGCTCGCCGCCTCCGGGATTTTGACCTCGGCGACGCCACCGGTGTTCCGTCATCGGTTGATCGGCAACACGATTCGCTGGCTCGGCCGCCGCGAGGACTCCGACCGGATCCGAATCGCCGCCGCCGAGCAGGCGCGCAGCGCAGGCTACTCGGCCAGACAGGTCGCGGCCTATCTCCGTGATCTGGTCGGCGTGCGGTACGCGCGGTGGACGGTGGTGCTGCTGGACGCGGCGGAGGAGTGCTTGCGCCACGACTTGATCGTCGACGCGGTGCGCCAGTTGGCGGCGGCGTTGCGCATCACCGCGCCCGCGGGCCGCGACGACATCCTGGTTCGCCTCGGCCAGCTGGAGTTGTGGACCAACCCGGCCGCTGCCCGCGCGCATCTCGAGGAGGCGCTGCACAGTCAGCGTGCGCGCCATGCCGCGCCGACCGCGCTCATTCCGTTGGCCTGGACGATGTCGACGCGCTGGCAGTCCGGCGCGGCGATGGCGCTGCTCGACGAGGTACTCGCTGAGACCGAGAGTCGAGACCCGCTGGCGGCCAAGAGCATTCGGGCCGCCTCCTGGGCGGTCGCCGGCCTGACCTCGGCCACCTGGCGCGACTACGTCGCCGCGCTGCGCCATACCGGGTCGGCCGACCAGATCACCACGGCGATACTCACCTGGGACGACGCCTTTCGCGTCCGGCACACCGCGCGCGAGACCCTCGCCCGTTTTCCGGCCGAGCCCGATCCGGCTCGCGGCTGGGAGGTGTTGCCGCAGCAGCTGGTCGGCCTGCTCGCGCACCTGGCCATGTGGTCGGGCGACCTCGCGCTGGCCAGGCAGTTCAGCGAGCAACGCAAGGACCACCACTTCGGCACCATCGACGTCTACCGCCTCATCCTGCACTCGGAGGTGTTGTTGCGCTGCGGTGATTACCGCAGGGTGCTGCGCGAGGTCGCGCCGACCGTCGGCACGCTCGGCGAGGAGTCCATCCGGCCGCCGCTCGCGCTGGTCGCCCAGTACGCGCACGCGCTGCTCGGGCTGGGCCGCTTGGCCGAGGCAGAGCAGTGGCTCGACAGCGTGACCGAGCACGCCAACCCCGAAACCTGGGAGTGGACCGTGGTCATCCACGTCAAGGGTCTGCTAAATGCCGCTCGCGGCGACTCCCGCCAGGCGATCGCGCATTTCCTGGACTGCGGCCGCCGCGTCGGCGCGGTGGGCATTCGCAACCCGGCCCACATCCCGTGGCGCAGCTCCGCGGCCATGGAACTGGTGCGCCTCGGCGAGCGCGCGCAGGCCCGCGAACTCGCCGCCGCGGAACTCGAACTGGCCGAACAGTGGGACACCCCCGGCACCATCGGAAGGGCGTTGCGCGCCATGGCTTCCGCCGCGCCGGGCGGCGTGGACGCGGAGCTGCTCGACCGGGCGGTCGGCCTGCTGCGCCGCTATGACTCACCGGTCGAGCTGATCCCGGCGCTGCTGGAACTCGCCGCGGTCCGGCACGACGGCGGCGACAAGGAGCGGGCCGTCGAACTGCGCTGGGAGGCCCGCTCGCACGCCGAAACCATCGGCGCGACAAGGTATCTCGAGCTCATCGGAGACTTGCTCGGCGCGACGGCGGGCATCCCGTCAGCCGGCAGCCTGCCCACCGGCTGACGTGGGCTGAACGCGAACGATCGTGTCGTCCGCGCTTATCGACCGGCGGCCCGCGCGATGAGCTCGGCGATGGCGTCCGGCTGGGTGATCATCGAGGCGTGCCCGGTGGCCAGCGAAACGATGTGGTCCTCGGTGGCCACCTGGTAGGCCATCTTGGTCTCCAGGTCCGGGTGGATCATCGCGTCCAGCTCCGAGATCTGGTACCAGGTGTTGTCCCGCAGCGTCTGCCACGCGGGCGTCGCGGTGCCCGAACCGGCAAGCGACAGTACCGATGTGGGCTTCTGAGTGGCGGCGAGCAGCGCGGCCTCGCGCGGGTCGGCGTCGGCGGCGAAGTCGGCGTGGTAGCGGTCGCGGGCGATGATCAGGTCCGGGGTGTCCTCGGCGCCGATGTTCACCAGGTCCGCGCCGCTGGGCAGGTCCTGGCCGAACTCCTGGTTGATCTGGAAGGCGGACTGGCCCGCGGTGGGGGCGTACGCGGCGACGAACACCAGCCCGGTGACGTCGGCGCGACCCGCGCCGGCCTGGCTGATCACGGCACCGCCGTAGGAGTGGCCGACCAGGATCGTCGGACCGGTCAACGCGTCCAGGTCGCGGGTGACGGCGGCGACGTCGTCGGCGAAGCCGCGCAGCGGCAGCTGGCTGGCGACCACGGTGCCGAAGCCCCGGTCGAGCAGGCGCTCGATCACCTTGTTCCAGCTGGACCCGTCGGCCCAGGCGCCGTGCACGAGCAGCACATTCGGAGTGGTGGTCATTGGTTTCCTCCAGTTCACGTCGGAGCGCCGCAGTACCGGCGATCGATCTCCTACAGCATCTGGAGTCGACTGAACGTGGCCTGAATGTCTACCGAACGCACTGGTCAAGCGGTATATCCCACGCGAATGGGGGTGTGCTACTTACGCGCGCTGTGCCAGTTCATGCCCCAGCGGTAAGCCTCGTCGATCTCTTTCTGCGCACCGTTGATGTAATGCACTTCACGGTGAACCGTGATGCCGCTGCCTTGGTTCTGCAGCAGCGCGATGGCGCAGGAACGGGCACCGTCGACGGGCGAGTCGAGCCGCACCTCGATCTGCGGCCCGGAGGTCGGGAAGAGGGTGACCACACCGTCCGCGGCGGCCCAGTTCGGCACGCCCTCGTAGATGAAGGCGAAGATCAGAATGCGCCGGAACAGTTCGGGTCGTGCGAGATTGATGTGCATGTTCTCGCCGCCCGCCGCGCTACCGCTGCGGTCGTCACCGTCGAGCGCGATGAACGGCTCGCCGTCGAGCGCGCCGAAATTGTTGCCGACCGCCTGCACGACACCCTTGTTGCCGTTGGCCAGTTCGTAGAGGCAGCCGAGGTCGAGATCGACCGGCTTGGACCTGCGGAAGAAACCCTTCGAACCGGCGGACCAGTTCAGGTTGACCCGCATGTTGCCTTGCTGCTCACCCGGTTTGGTGAGGTTGATGCTCGGTGTCGCCTTCGACAGGGTCACCTTGGACAGGTTGACCCCACCGGCGTTGGTGTCGTTCGCCATCGGCGTGATCCCCCTAGAGAAATGGGAGCGGCAGCGGTCCTCCCGAGGGAGGGGCCCGCTGCCGCACGAGTCTTCGGCTGCCTGCCGAAAATCAGCCTACCGGGGTCGGCTCTCGTTCGCTGTCGACTTTCTCGTCGTCGTTCTCGCGGCGATTGCGCATGATGCTGGAGACGAACGCGGCACCGATGAACGCGACACCGACCAGGCCGGTGACGAGCTCGTTGACGTGCACGCCGATCGAGACGAACAGGATGATCGCCAGCGCGCCGATCGCCCAGTGCGCGCCGTGCTCGAGGTACACGTACTCCGCCAGCGTGCCCTTGCGCACCAGGTACACGGTGATCGACCGGACGAACATGGCGCCGATCAGACCGAGGCCGAGCGCGATGATGATCGGGTCGGCGGTGATGGCGAACGCGCCGATCACGCCGTCGAAGGAGAACGACGCGTCGAGCACCTCGAGGTAGAGGAACAGGAAGAACCCGGCCTTACCCGTGGCCTTGGCCAGTTCCGACGGCCCGTCACCCACGTGCTCCTCGGTGTGGAACATCGAGCCGAGCCCGTCCACCACGATGTAGACCACCATGCCGAGCAGGCCGGCGAGCAGGACGGTCGAGCGCTTGTCGTCGGGGGTGAGCAGCTCCGCGGTGAGCACCAGGCCGATGGACGCGACGACCACGGAGAGCATGTCGAGCTTGCCGAACCGGGCGAGCGGGCGCTCCAGCCAGGACAGCCAGGTGATCTCGCGCTCCTCGAAGATGAAGTTGAGGAACAGCAGCAGCAGGAACATGCCGCCGAACGCGGCGATCTGCGGATGCGCGTCGGTGAGCAGCGTTTCGTAGCTCGGCTCGCCGTTCGGGAAGTACGCCGCGTCGCCCTCGGGCGGATTGAGCGCCAGGTCGAACGCCTTCACCGGGTTCAGCCCCGCGGTGATCCAGACGATCGCCAGCGGGAAGACCAGGCGCATACCGAACACGGCGATCAGGATGCCGACGGTGAGGAAGATCCGTTGCCAGAACTCGCTCATCCGCTGCAACACCGTCGCGTTGATGACGGCGTTGTCGAACGACAGCGAGACTTCGAGGATGCCGAGGATCAAGACCAGCGCCAACGCCGTTGGTCCGCCGTACAGGAAGGCGACGACCAGCGACAGCAGTGTCACGAGGATCGACATGCCGAAAATGCGCACGACCACGCGGGGGACCTTTCGTTTGCGTCGACCGGACGAGTATCCGTCCGAGCGCTTGTCTGATGAAACCGAGTTGGCGCCGCTGATACCAGCGTGGCCGGAGAACCCTTGCTTGTCCAACGATCCTGCATGCACCAGGGTTCCCGCGCATCCGGAGGACCGGGCGCACGAGCAGGGGGCCCGTCACCAGGCCCCCTGCTTGTTATGAAGTGTGCGTTAGACGTTCACGCCGTAGTCACGGGCGATACCGGCCAGGCCGGCCGCGTAGCCCTGACCGATGGCACGGAACTTCCACTCCGCACCGTTGCGGTACAGCTCGCCGAAGACCATCGCGGTCTCGGTCGAGGCGTCCTCGGTGAGGTCGTAGCGGGCCAGCTCTTCGTTGCTGCTGCGGTCGACAACGCGAATGTAGGCGTTGCGCACCTGACCGAACGACTGCTGCCGCGTCTCAGCGTCGTAGATCGACACCGGGAAGAAGATGCTCTCGATGGTGGGCGGGGTGTTGGCCAGGTCGACGTTGATGACCTCGTCGTCGCCTTCGCCCTCGCCGGTCTTGTTGTCGCCGGCGTGCTCGATGGCGCCTTCCGGCGACTTCAGGTTGTTGAAGAACACGAAGTGCTGGTCCGAGAGGACCTTCTTGTCCGCGCCGGTCGCGATCGCGCTGGCGTCGAGGTCGAAGTCAACCCCGGTGGTGGTCCGTACGTCCCACCCTAGGCCGACTGCGACGGCGGTCAGGTTAGGCGCCGCCTTGGTCAGCGAGACATTGCCGCCCTTGGACAAACTGACACCCATGCGGGATTCCCTTTCAATAGTCCGTCATTGGTTCCCAGCATGTCCGAATCGCCGGGTACGCCTTACGACAGTAGTAGGTTTCCGCGAACTTGCGTAGGAACCCGCAGAACCCCCGGTGAACACGAGAGATCTCTAAGATCGGGGCGTGGCGGGTCGTAGGCGTGGTTGGTTCCGTTCGTCCGGGAACAACGAATGGATCGAGCAGGCGCGAGCGTCGCTCGCGTCCGCCTTCCTCGACATGGACCAGCGCCAGAGCGCGGCCGAGGCGGCGGTGCACGCCGCCGAGGAGGTGTTCCCGGACCGCAGAATGGCCGCGGCCTGGGAACCGGTGCGTGGCCGTTGCTACGAGGCCGCCGGGGCGTATGTGGCGCTGACCGAGCAGCTCGAGCAGGCCGAACGCGACGGAACGCCGCAGGCGCAGGGGCCGCGGCAGACCGAGACGGTGACCAGGCAGCTGGCCGACGCGGCGCGCGCCGTCGACGAGTTCTACCGCCGCCATCAGGCCCAGCTCGAGCAGGCCGTCGCGATCCTCGGCACGGTGCCGCAGCTGGCTCACCAGGTCAAGGTCGCCGCGGCCGGAGTGCGCGGGCAGGCGGCCCAGTCCGAGTACGCGAACTACCCCTCGGTGCGCGAACACGCCGCGGCCGTCGATGAGGCTCTCATCACATTGGAAGCCCTCGGCTCGGGCGCGTCCGCCGCCGCGGTGCGCGAGGCCGCGAACCGGCTGGAGGCGGCGAGCAAGAGATTGGCGGAGGCGTTGGCGCAGGCGCCGACTCGGGCCGCGGCCGCGAAGACCGCGATCTCCTCGGTCAGCACCAGGCTCGCCGCCGCCAGGACCAAGGCCGAGGGCCTCGCACCGGCGTACTCGAGCCTGCTTCGCGAATTCAACGCTGCGAGTTCGGCCGATTTAGCTGACAATGAGCGGGAAAGCCAGCGAGCCATCGACGCCGCGGAGGCCGCCCTTGGCCGGGCGCGCGCGGCAGCGGCGGAGCACAACCCGGAGTTTGCACTTGATCTGACCACATCCGCCCGCGGGTATCTGACAGAGGCCGAGCAACGAGTCGACGCCGTCACCAAACGGCTCGCCACGTTGCGTGAAGTACGGTCCGACCCGCAAGAGAAAGCCAAGGCCGTACGATTTCGGCTGCGGGACGCCCAAATGCTCGCGGTGAGTCGCGGGCTCGTCACCGAATGGGGTTCTGTGCTCGACGCACAGGCCGCACGGATCGACCGGATCAGCGAAACACTGACAGGTAGGCACCCGAACTACTGGGCCTATGTGGTGGAGCTGGATACCATCACCGACTTCATAGCCGGGGTAGTGGATCGAATGAGAAAACAAGCAGGACCACGACGAGAATGAGGGTGGGAAAACGATGACCGCAGGCATCGCCGTCCAGCGGGAGGTTTCCCTGCGGAAGCGCATGCCGCTGCGCCATTTCCGGCAGCTGCACGGGCCGGAGGCGCGCGATCTGTTCCACCGGGAGCCGGAGCCGTTCGGGGACGACTACACCGATCGGGAACTACTGGCCGTCGGCCTCGGCGCGACGCTGTACGCACCGGCCACCAGGCCGGACCTGGCACTGACCATCAGCAAACGCGCCGAACGCGGCGTGTGCTCGATGGTGATCGATCTGGAAGACGCGGTCGCCGATCACGAGGTCGAGCTGGCCAAACGTCAGACGGTAGCCGCGCTGAACCTGCTGGCGGCCAACGGCGATTCGAACCCGCTGCTGTTCGTCCGGGTGCGCGACGCGGACACGATCAGCGAGATCGTTGAGCAGCTCGGTGCGGGCGCCTCGGTGCTGACCGGCTTCGTGTTTCCCAAGTTCGACAGCGTGACGGGGCCGAAGTATCTCGCCGCGCTGGAGGCGGCGACGCAGCGGCTCGGCAGGCCCATCTACGGGATGCCGGTGCTCGAATCGCCGGGGTTGGTGCACCGGCAGACGCGCGATCACGAGCTGACGCTGATCGCGGAGCTGCTGGCCGAGCATCGGGAGCGGGTGCTCGCGGTGCGGGTCGGCGCGACCGACATGTGCTCGACGTTCGGCATTCGGCGGGACCGGGATCTGACGATCTACGACGTGCGGGTGGTCGCCGACGTGATCGCCGACATCGTGAACTACCTCGGCCGCGCGGACGGTACCGGTTTCGTGATCACCGGCCCGGTCTGGGAGTACTTCGCCGATCACGAGCGGATGTTCCGGCCGTTACTGCGTACCGCGCCGTTCGAGGAGTCCGATGCGGTGCCGTTCCGGCAGTACCTGGTGAGCCGGGACCTCGACGGTCTGCTGCGCGAGATCACGCTGGACCGGGCCAATGGGATCCAGGGCAAAACGGTGATCCACCCGTCGCATGTGGCGGCGGTGCACGCGCTGTCGGTGGTGACGCACGAGGAGTACTCGGACGCGCTCGACATTCTGCAGGTCGATGTCGGCGGCGTCGCGGCGTCGGGTTATCGGAACAAGATGAATGAAATGCGCCCGCACCGTAGTTGGGCGCGGCAGACGCTGTTGCGGGCGCGGGTTTTCGGTGTGGCGAATAAGGGAGTTTCGTTCGTGGATTTGTTGACGGCGTTGGTAACGGTATGACCGGCGCTGCGCTGGATGCTGTCGGAATTCCCTGGGCGACAAAAACTCTCGGTCTCAGACTGCACCACGAAGAGTCTTACAGCGCGATCGATGCCGGGCAGGCCAGTGCGTTGCCTGCCGAGTTGGCGATCGCGGAGCTGATCCAGCCCGGTCTGCGCCGCAATCCGCGCCGGGCGCATCTGCTGGTGTCCACCGTGCTCGGCAAGCATCTGCCGACCGACCCGCGCGTGGTGCTCGACGGCGGCGATCGGCTCGGCGATCTGGTGCGTGAGCTGCTCGGTGACCGCGAGGCGCTGGTGCTCGGCTTCGCCGAAACCGCGACGGGGCTAGGGCATTGCGTGGCGGCGCGGATCGGCGCGGTCGGTTATCTGCACTCGACGCGGCGCGATGTCGCCGAGGCGCAGACCCTCACCGGATTCGAGGAGGGGCACTCGCACGCCACCTCGCATCTGCTGCAGCCGGTGCCCGCCGACATCTTCGTGAACGATCTGCCGCTGGTGCTGGTCGACGACGAAATCTCTACCGGTGCGACAGCACTCGACGCGATCCGGGCGCTGCACACCTTCTCGCCGCGCTCGCACTACCTGCTCGCCTCGCTGGTGGATATGCGCCTGGAGGCCGACCGCATCGCCTTCGACAAGGCGGCCGCCGAGCTGGGGGTCCGCATCGACACCGTCTGCCTGGCATCGGGGCACACCGTGCTGCCCGACGGTCTGGTCGACGCGGTCGCGGAGCTGCCCGAGCCGGAGCTGAATCCCGTTGCCGCACAGCGTGGCTCGTTCGAACGGATCGATCTGCCCTGGCCCGGCACGGTGCCCGAAGGTGGCAGGCACGGGATTCTGCGCGCGGACCTCACCGCGTTCGACGCGGCGGTCGGGGCCGCGCACGAGGTGCTGCGGTCACGACTCGAACTGGCCTACCCCGGGCGGCCGGTGATCGTGCTCGCGCACGAGGAGCTGATGTATCTGCCGCTGCGGCTCGCGGCGGAGCTGGCCGATTCCGGCACGCCGACTCGATACCAGACCACCACGCGGTCACCGGCCTACGTGCTGGACGAGCCCGGGTACCCGCTGCGTCGCGGATTCCGTTTCACCGCACCGGAGTCGGATCAGGAAGCGCCGCGCTACCTGTACAACGCGTATTGGACCGCGGAGTTCTCCGGTCAGCCCGACGGTGCCGCGCCGGTGGCCGCGGTCGTCGATCCGGTGCTGGTCGTGGTCGTCGATCCGCCCGCCGATACCGCGGCACTGGTCGCCGACGGTGGGCTCGTCGATGTACTGACCGCCTCCGGCGCCGATGTGCTCGTCGCGGTGCTGCCGGGTGCCGACCCTCGCGCGTTGCAAGCCGCCCGCGGTGGCGCCGCGGTGGCGCGCGCACTGCCCGATCCGCTGCATGGCCCCGAGTTCGGTTCGTATGCGGCCGAGGATGTTTCCTGGCTGCTGAAGGACCTGTCCGACGTCGACCTCGAGGCCGACGTGGCCGAGCGGGAACGGCGCATCCAATCCGGTGTCGCGCACTACGCGGAGTCGCTGCCGATCGAGTACCAGCCCGACGCCGCCTACCGTTCGTTGTTCGACGAGGTACTCGCCGGCAGCGCCGAACGGCTGGCGCTGGCCGTGGCGACCGTCGCCGAACTCGTGGTGGCCGAACGCGGCGACGACATCGTGCTGGTGTCGCTGGCTCGGGCGGGCACGCCGATCGGCATTCTCATGCGGCGCTGGCTGCGCTCCGGGCGGGCCGCCGGGAGCCTGGACGTGCCGCACTACGCGGTCTCCATCGTGCGGGATCGTGGTATTGACGCTGTCGCACTGGATTACCTTGCGCGCCATCATGATCCGGCCTCGATCGTGTTCGTGGACGGCTGGACCGGCAAGGGCGCCATCACGCGCGAGCTCACCGAGGCGCTCGACGCCTATCACGCGGCGGGTGGCGCGCGGTTCAACGATGAGCTCGCCGTGCTCGCCGACCCGGGCCATTGCGTCCGGACCTACGGCACCCGTGACGACTTCCTCATCGCGTCCGCCTGCCTGAACTCCACTGTGTCCGGCCTGGTTTCCCGCACGGTGCTGAACGACACCTTGATCGGGCCCGGCGAGTTCCACGGTGCCAAGTACTACCGCGAACTCGCGGCCGACGACGTCTCGCTGCGTCTGCTCGACACGGTCGGCGCCGCGTTCGATGCCGTTCGGGCTCGGGTCCCCGCGGCGGTCGATGCCGTTCGGGACAGCGATCGCACGCCGACCTGGGCGGGCTGGGCCTCGGTCGAGCAGGTCCGCGCCGAATACGGGGTTGCCAGTGTGAACTTCGTGAAGCCCGGCGTCGGCGAGACCACCCGGGTGCTGCTGCGGCGGATGCCGTGGCTGGTGCTGGTGCGCGACGCCGAGGCGCCCGAACACGCGCACATCCGCTTGCTCGCCGCGGCCCGCGGCGTGCCGGTCGAGGTCGTACCCGACCTGGCCTACTCGTGTATGGGACTGATCAAGGACGTGCAGACGTGATGGAGCTACGAAGACCCCGAAGACGCACGCTGGTCGCCACCGACCTGGACCGGACAATGATCTACTCGCGCAACGCCTTCAGCGCGACCGCCGACGTGCCGACCGTCTGCGTGGAGCATCTCGAGGGCGCGCC
The DNA here is from genome assembly GCF_044547795.1 of Nocardia sp. NPDC052316. Classification (NCBI taxonomy): domain Bacteria; kingdom Bacillati; phylum Actinomycetota; class Actinomycetes; order Mycobacteriales; family Nocardiaceae; genus Nocardia; species Nocardia sp. NPDC052316. The sequence continues at coordinate 249,806 of NZ_JBIUBB010000005.1, read as the reverse complement.
GCTGTCGTTCATGACGACCGCCGCCGCGCTGCGCATGCAGACCCTCACCGAGCCCGCCGCCGTCATCCCGACCACCACCCGCACCATCAAGCAGTTCACCCGCATCCAATTGCCCGGCGCCCCATGGCGTTACGCCATCACCAGCAACGGCGGCAACATCCTCGTCGACGGCGTACCCGACCTGCGCTGGCGCATCGACATCGACGCCAAGGTTCGTGCGGGCGGCGCGACGTTGTCCGAGGTCACCGCCGAACTGCGGGCCCGCGTGGACGATTCGTGGGTCACCAAGTTCCGCGAGGCCGACGACCTCTTCTGCTATTTGGTCGTGCGCCCCAAGGAAGTCCCCGCCGGGTTCCTGGCCGAGTGGGACGCCTGGTGCCGGGCTCGTGGCTGGTCCGCCTCCCAGCAGGGCCGCAAGATCTACTCGATGCCCGACGTCGTCTGCAAGAGCCACGCCGTCGCCGAGGTCCGCCGCCGCCTGCTCGAGTCCGGCGAACTCGCCACCGAGGCAGAAACTTTCGCCGCGGGCGACGGCGCGCTCGACGCGGAGATGTTGCGCGCCGCCGACTACGCCATCCGCCCGCGGCACGGCGAGCTCGAACACCTCAACTGGACCCACCCGAACCTCACCATCACTCGGGCGACCGGCATCCTCGCAGGCGAGGAGATCATCAACTGGTTCATCAAGGGCGCACCGTCGGCTGAGTAGCTCCGGTCGGCCCGGTGGCCGTCCGCGCGCCGCGGCACCCGACAATGTGCGGGTGCGGGTATTGGTGACGGGTGCGAACGGCTACCTCGGCGGTGCCGTCGTCAAGCAACTGCGGGCCGGCGGGCACGAGGTGATCGGGCTGGTGCGTGGCGCGGGGACGCCGGGCGCGGGTCCGGTTCGGACTGCCGACCTGCTCGACCCGGAAGCCTTGGCCGCAGCTGTCCGCGACATCGACGTGGTGTGTCATCTGGCCGGGCTCACTCGCGTCCGCGAGTCCCTCGCCGATCCGCTGCGCTACTTCGAGGTGAATGTCGGTGGCACGGTCGCGCTGCTGCGCGCGATGGCCGCGGCGCAGGTGGGCGGGCTGGTGTTCGCGTCTACCGCGTCGATCTACGGCACGCCGGACCGGCAGCCGATGTCGGAGGAACTGCCGGACCGTCCGCCACATCCGTACGCGGCAAGCAAGGCGGCCGCCGAATCGGTGATCGCCGCGCAGGCGGCGACCGGTCAGCTCGCGGCGGTGGTCTTGCGGCTGTTCAATATCGCGGGCGGCGCCGACCCGGACCCGACCAGGATCGTGCCGCGCATCCTCGCCGTAGCGGCGGGCGACGAGCCTCGCCTGACGATCAACGGTGATGGCACCGCGGTGCGCGACTACGTGCATATCGAAGACGCCGCAACAGCTTTCGCGGCGGCGGTCACACACCTGCCCCAGCGCGGTGCGTGCCGCCGATACAACATCGGCAGCGGCGGTGGCACCAGTGTCGCTGAACTCGTGGCCGAGGTCACCCGGCTGACCGGCCGGACCATCGCTGTCGAACATCGGCCCGCGGCGCAGGAGCCACCTGTGCTGGTCAGCGACAGCGGCCGAGCTCATCGAGAATTATGTTGGCAAGCAACAAGTTCCGACCTGAATACGATCTTGCGGGACGGATGGGCCGCCCAGCACGAGACGTCATGATCGGCGCGTGATCATCGCCTACGGTCGCGGAACTGCTCGAGCAAGTCGAGGCCGTCGCGCAGTGCTGTCGAGCGGTCGGTGCTCAGCCGCTGCCGCAGGGTCTCCGTCTCGGACCTGGTTGCCGCGGTCTTCTTGTCCGGCGCGAACGGAATACCGGTCGACAGCGCACGCAGTCCCAGCGTGCACATCTCACCGAGCATGCCGATACCGATCGACAGGGTGATGGGCTTGGCGTCGTGGTGCATCCCCATGGTGCTGCCGAGCGCGTTGATGCCGAATCCCACCGCCGCGGAAGCCGCCCAGACACCGAGGGTTTTCGCGGTGTAGCGCTGCCAGAGGTGCCCGTCTCGCTCGAAGAGCACCGTCGTGGTGCCGCGCACGGCACCGAACGCGATGCCGACAACGCCGCCGATCACCAGCCAGGTGATGTCGACGCCACTGAGGTCTTCGACTTTGGTGACGCTGTAAACGCCGACCCCCACCAGGATCAACGGCGTCAAGAACGTGTCACGCGCGTCCACCGGTTCGCCCTGGAACCGCTTCACGATCAGCACGATCGCCCCGACGATGATGACGAGCAGCAACCCCACACTCACGGCGCCTCCCAGCACGAAGTCCTACCGGGAAACCTAGCCTCGGCCGGGGCGCCGCCGAGTCCTCCGAACGGACGATCCGAAGGATGACCGCGAGTCGTTCGGCCACCGCCACGTGCGGCGGCTACTCGCCGATCAGGGCTGCGATCTGCTGAGCGATCGCGGTCATGCCGTCGAGGTTCGGGTGGTACGAGCTCATGACGGCGCCGAGATCCGGTGTGCCGGTGAAGGGGTCGGCGAAACCGGTGACCCAGGGGGTAGGTGCGCACGGGGTGTGGGTTTGGTCGACCTCGATGACGTCCGCGCCCGCCGACCTGGCCGCGCGGGCGGTCGCGGCGAGCAGCCCGTCATAGCCCGCCCGCGCGGCGCTCGCCTGGTGCGGTTGGAGGGGCACGGCGGCGCATGCGGTGGCTGCGCGGTCGACGACGGGCAGGTAGTCGACGAACAGCACGCGAGCCTCGGGTGCCTTGGCGTGCACCGCGTCGGCGATCCGCACCAACTCCCGCTCCACGCGAGCGTAATCGGTATCGATCGAAGGCCCCGCGACATCGCCCCCGCCGAGCGCGCACCCGCGGGTCACCGCATCGGCCGCCGTCGCGGGCAGCGAAAACGCTCGAACGGCGGCGTTACCGCAGCTCTGGGTGATCATGGTGCCGACGAGGCGCAGGTCGTTGCCGCCGATGGTAACGGTGACCAGGCTGGTATCGGCGGTCACGGCGTCGAGTTGCACCGGTACCGACCGCCCGTCCCGGAGTCGCTGCGGCGTGTCCAGGAGATGGGCCGTGGTCGCGCCCGAGCAGGTGACGTCGGTGAGCGCGAGCCCGAGCGCGTCGGCGAGCAGTCGCGGATAGTTCTGCGCGGATCGGGCGCACCCGGCGTCGACGACCGGCGCGATCCCCGGCCCGGCCGCGTACGAGCTGCCGAGCGCGACATACTCCGCGTCGGGCTGCGCGACGGCCACCGCGGGTCCCAGGCCTGCGCTGGTGACAGCGGCGGCCGCGATCGCCAAGGTACGCAACAGCGTCGAACCTCGCGCCACGGTATCGACCACCTTGTCCAGACGTCTGGCCAGCTTTGTCCGAAGGTAGCGCAGGTCCGGGCGCGCCGCCGCGCCCGGGTACTCAGTACCCCTGCTGCCCGCCCAGCTGCTGGGCGATGACGCCCTGCAGACGTTGCAGTCCGGTGGGCGTGATGCCGCTCTGGAGCTGGCCCTCGATGGTGCGGACCAGCATGGCGTCGCTGATCACCTTTTCGCTGGACTGGATCAGCACGGTGCCCGCACCGGTGAAATCGAATTGGCGTTCCTCGCCGGAGCTGACGCCGAAGCGCGCGGCGCCCGCGGCCAGGAAGCTGGAGATCCAGCGCTGGTCGTAGTGGTGGCTGGGGGAGGGGCAATCGGCCCAGCCGACCAGGGATTCCGGGTCGACCCGCAGCGGCGGCTCGGCGAACATGACCGGGCCGTTGGAGGAGGCCAGGAACTTGCCGGTGCCGATCAGGGTGAGGAAGCCGGGCACGATGGACTGGTTCAGCGACAGGCCCGGCTCGAACGCCAGCAGGTTGGCGGCGCGGATGGTGAGGTTGCCGTTGTCCTCGAGGTCATAGGAATTGATGTCGTAGCCGCGGTCGCCGATGATCAGCTTTCCGTGCCCCTCGGCCACCACGTAGTCGCCGGTGAACAGCGGCGCCGAGAATTGTTGCGACACCATGTGCATCAGCCCGCCCTGCAGGCCATGGGTGAGCATCTGGAATCGCATGTCGCCGTAGTAGGCGATCATCGCGCCCTTGCGCATGAACCACGGCTTGTTCAGGTCGATGCAGTAGGCGTAGCTGTTTCCCGGAATATTGTCGCTCGCACCGAGATTCATCGGATTCAGGATTTCGGTCATGGTCACAACTTCTCTTCCGAGGCCTGCACGTACACGACACCCTGTCCGACACAATGCAATTGCATCGCCTCGCCCGCACCGCGGCCTACCGCATCGCGCCAGCTGAGCGCGGTCTTCAACTCGGTCTGCACGTTGCCGTACGCGGCGACGAACGCCTGCGGGTCAACCACGATCGGATTCGGGCCGCCCACTTGCAGTTCCAGGAATCCGCCGTGTGCCAGCAAGACCGCTGAGCCCTGCCCGGACAGTTGCGTGGTGAACATGCCCTGGCCGGTCAGCGCCCCGGTCGCGGCGCCGCGCAGCGCACCCATCAGCCCGCCGCCACCACCCCCGCCGCCACCCGAACTCACCACCGAGACAATGGAACTCTGCAAACCGGCGGTATTGGCCAGCAGCCGCGAAGCCTCGACCCGCAGCATCGCGCCCGACTGCAGGTGGACCACGTGGACTTCCAGTCCCGCGAATCCGTAATGCACCTCACCGGTGCCCTGCGCCAGCATGGTGCGCTCGTGCTCGCCCGCCATCATGCGGCCTGCCATGCGCATCAGCCCGCCGCCGCCACCCATCGCCTGGCCGCCCGGAATCTGGTGCGGCGCAAAGGAAACGTCGCCGGTATAGAACAGCATCGCGCCGGTGCGGGCGGCCACGCCACCCGCCATCCCGACGTTGACCTTGACGACCTTGCCGTTGACTTTCTCGAACATCCGCTCGCCCTTACCGTTCCGCCGGCTGGATCAACACCACGCCCTGGCCGTCCCAGCGCAGCGAGAACGCCTCGCCCGCGTCCTGACCGACCACCGTGCGCCAGGAGACGTCGGTGACGAAGGATTGATTGAGGTTGCCGCGCGCGGCGACGAACGCGTCCGGGTCGACCACCAGCGGGTACTGCGGCGACACCTCGAGATGGATCAGCGGCCCGCCCGCCGACAGCAGCGCGACCTGCCCCTGCCCGGACACCGTCGTGGTGAACAGGCCCGCTCCGGTCGACGCGCCGCGTAGGCCGGCGAACCGCACGTCGGTGCGCAGATTCCCGGCGAAGGCGAGCAGCTGCTGCGACTCCACCTGCAGCGTCTCGTTGTTCAGGTTGACCACGGTGACGTGCTGGCCGTTCACGGCGAAGAAGACGCGGCCGTTGCCGGAGCATTCCATCAGCGCGAGTTTCTCGCCGGTGGCGCGGCGCTTGAGCCCGGCGAGTACGCCGTCGCCGCCGCCGAAACCGGCCGCCTTGAACTGCACATTGCCTTCGTAGGCGATCATCGACCCGGATATCGCCCGCAGGCTCGTCCCGGCGAGGTGCGCCTCGATCACCTTCTTGGATTGTTCGAACAGTTGCGCCATGAGGGTGTTTTTGCTCGCTGTCTCGTTACGGGAACATGGAAAAACCCCACATTCCAACTGCGTGTCGACACATTAGCCGATGCCCCGGCAACTGTCGGGGTCAACGAGGGTGTTTACCGGAACCGTTGCCCGCGCCTTTCTCGTAGAGTGGCATTCGAACGCACCGACAAGCGAAGGGTCTAACTTGTCCGCAACACTCGCCAAGGGCCAAAACGGTCCGCTGGCCACGAACGACGTGGTGATCTCCATCCAGCTCACGGCGCCGGCGGATCTTTCCGCACTATTGGTCACCGAGCAGGGCAAGGTCCGCTCCGACGCGGACTTCGTCTTCTTCAACCAGCCGAGCGGACCCGGGGTCAACCTGCAGCCCGCACCCGCTGGGCAGCCCGCCTCGCTTGCCGTGTCGCTGAACTCGGTCCCCGCCGATATCGCGCAGATCCGCGCGGTGATCACCCTCGACGACGCGAACAGTAACTTCGGCCGCTTCCCCGCGCCGACCGCGATCGTGTCGGACGCGGCGGGTAATCGGTTGTTCGAGTACCAGATCGAGGGTTTGAGCACCGAGTCGATCGTCATCGCGCTCGAGCTCTACCGCCGCCAGGGCAGCTGGAAGGTGCGCGCCGTCGGGCAGGGCTACGCGGGCGGTTTCGCCGCGCTGGTCACCGATCACGGCGTGACGGTCGACGATTCGTCGTCCCAGCAGCAGGCCGCGCCCGCACCGCAGGCCGCGCCGCCGCCCGCCTACCCGACCCAGCCGCCGCCGACCACACCGGCGTACCCGGCCCAGGATCCGCAGTACGCGCCGACCGGCGGTTACCCGCCGCCCGGCCCCGGCTATCCGCCGCCGGGCCCCGGTTACCCGCCGCCGGGTCAGGGTTACCCACCGCCGCCCGGACCGGGCGCCGCGCCCGGCCAGGGCGCGTATCCACCGCCAGGACAACCGGTTCCGCCGCAGCAGCCGCCCGCCGAGGTGAGCCTGAGCAAGGACCGCCCGGTCAGCCTGGTGAAGGGCCAGCGCGTCACCCTCCGCAAGGAGGGCGGCGCCGCGCTGACCTTCGTCAAGATGGGTCTCGGCTGGGATCCGGTGAAGAGCCGCGGCATGTTCGGCAACCGCACCGTCGATGTGGATCTCGACGCGTCGGTGGTCATGTTCGCCGACACGAACCCGGTGGATGTCGCCTACTACGGCCAGCTGACCTCCAAGGACGGCTCGATCCGGCACCAGGGCGACAACCTCACCGGTGAGGGTGAGGGCGACGACGAGGTGATCCTGGTCGATCTCACCCGCATCCCGGCGCACGTGTCCACGCTGGTGTTCATCGTGACCTCCTACAAGGGCCACACCTTCGAGCAGGTGCAGAACGCGTTCTGCCGCTTGGTCGACGGCACCACCAATGCCGAGCTGGCCAGGTACACCCTGGCCGGCGGCATGCCCTTCACCGCGATGGCGATGTCGAAGGTCTTCCGGGTCGGCAACGACTGGAAGATGCAGGCGCTCGGCGAAGGCTTCGCGGCCAAGCACCCCGGCGAGGCAATACCCCATCTCGGCCGGTTCCTGCAGCACGGTTGATCGGGGCGGCGCGAACAGCAAGGCAGACAAGGTGATTCAACTGAAGGCCGGTCAGAACACGCCACTGACCGGCAATGTCGTCCGATTTCGGGCGAAAGCCGAGGCGGCACTGGACGTTTCGGCGCTGGTGGTGGCGGAGAACCTCAAGGTCTTCGCCCCCGAGGATTTCGTGTTCTACAACCAGCCGACCGCCGCGGGGGTGCGGCTGGACGCGGACGAGGTGACCGTCACGCTGTCCGAGGTGCGCGGTGACGCCAAGGCGGTGCTGCTGGTGGTCAGCGCCGACCCGGCCGTGCCCGCCAGCCCGGGCGGGCTCGGCACGGTGACCGCGACGCTCTCCGAGAACGACCGAACGGCAGCGGAGTTCGTGATCACGCCGTCCGCAGGCGAGGCGGCGCTGATCTGTCTGGAGGTGTACCGCCGCGGCACCGACTGGCGGCTGCGCGCCGTCGGGCAGGGCTACTCCGGCGGCCTCGGCGTGCTACTGACCGCGCACGGCGTCGAGGTCGAGGACGATCCGGCCGATCCCGCGGCGCAGACCGGCTCGGCGGCGCAGATCGGCGAGGTGCCCCATCCGACCGCGGCCAACCGGGCCGGACCGGGCGTACACACCATGGCCGGTCCGATGGCCAGTGAGGCCCGCTCCGCGGCGGCGGCGCCACTGGAGGTCGGGCACGGCCTGGAACGCCTGTGGATGATCTTCGAGGATGCCGCTCGGTCGGCCGCCGCGCTGCTGTCCGCCCGTGACTACGCGGCCAAACGGCTGGACCAGGAACTGTCGGTCGCGGTCGCGGATCCCGAGACCAGGAACACCCCGGCCGCCGACGCGGCGCGCCGGGCGGCCCAGCAACGCAACGACGAACTGATCGCCACCGCAGAGAGCAACCATCAGCGCGACAGCGCGCAGCTCGTGCGCGAGCTCGCCGACGCCGATCTGATGCTGCCGCCCGCGCTGGCGTCCTGGGACTCGCCGGTCTGGGAGAAGCCGGTCACGCCGAGCGACGGCATCCGGCTCGGTGAGCTCTACGCGCTCGAGCGCGGGACGCTACGGGTGCCGTACTGCGTTCCGGTGCCGTTGAATCGGCCGCTGTGGATCGACACCGAGTCCACCCGCGCGGTCGCGCCGGTGGTGAGCGCGCTGCTCGCGCGGCTGCTCACCGCGGCGCCCGGTCGGCGCACGCTGGTCGACATCATCGACCTGACCGGTGCCTTCAGCGGTTTCACCGGCCTGCTCACCCCGGTGCTCAACGGGCCGCCGATCACCGACCACACCGAGATCTCGGCGCGGTTGCAGGAGCTGGCCCAGGCCGCCGAGCTGGCAGAGCTGGCCTTCACCAGTGGCATGGGCAGCCCGCCCGAGGAGCACCGCATCCTGATCGCGGCCGACTTCCCGCACGGCTATCAGAGTTCGGACGCGCAACGCATCGGCTCGCTGATGGTGCGGGGCGAGCTGATCGGACTGTCGATCGTGATCATCGGCAGCGACGAATCCGAGTCGAGCGACACCACCGTGGCGATGCTGTCCCAGTCGTGCAGGCACCTGCCGACGATCGCGGGCGCACCGCTGTTCGATCCGTGGACCGGTAGTCCGTGGCAGCTCGACCTGGACACGCTGCCCGAGGATCCGGTGCTGCTGGCGCGTTACCTGCGCACCCACTGAGCCGAGTCGCCGACCTGCGAGCGCCACTCGCGGGTCGGCACCACCCGGGGCCGCAGCAGCTCGGGCAGCCAGGGCAGCAACGGATCCGGCGCGCGATCGACGATGCCGCCGATCGGGTCGTCGACGTAGTCGCGGCGCACCAGGTCTTCTTCGGGCCGATAGATCTGCCGAACGATCAAGGCGCACAGGGCGAGTACCGCGAGATCGCGCACGACGACCGTGCCGGTGAACCACTGCTCCGGCAGGCCCTTCTTGTCCAGGCCGAGGTAGTAGAACATGCGCGGCGCCCAGACCAGCGCATCGATCGTCATCCAGGCCAACAGGATGCGCCGATGCGGCAGCGCCAGCACGGCCAGCGGCACCAGCCACAGCGAATACTGTGGGCTCCACACCTTGTTCGTCACCAGGAAGGCGGCCACCACCAGGAAACACAGCTGCGCGAGCCGGGGGCGTTGCGGCGCGGTGAGCGCGATATAGCCGATCGCCAGGCACGCGGCGAGGAACGCCAGCAGTGACACCGCGTTCAGGATCACCGGCGGTTCCCCGTGGCTGAGCGTGCCGTCGAAGCCGCGCCAGCCGGTGAACGAGGTGATCACGTTGTAGATCGAGTCCGGGTCGGCGTGCCGAGTGGTGTTGAGCCGGAAGAACTCCCGCCAACCGTTCGGGTACAGCGCGGCGATGGGCAGGTTCACCACCACCCAGGTGCCGAGCGCGGCGGCGACCGCGACGGCCGCGGCGCCGAGCGGGCGCAGGCTGAACAGGTGGATGCGGTACGGGGTTTCGCGCACCCAGTCCTGCGCCGCCGACCAGCTGTCGATATCGCGCAGCCGCAGCCCGAGCTGGGTGCTCGGCAGCCGCTGCATCGGGTCGGCGCGCAGGCACAGCACCACGATCGGGCCGAGCAGCAGCAGCGGATACAGCTTGGCCGCGCCGCCGAGACCGAGCAGCAGGCCCGCGAGGGCGGGGCGCCTGCGCGCCCAGGCCAGCAGTCCGGTCGCGGCGAAAGCCGTTGCCAGGGCGTCGAAATTGGTGAAGATGTGCACGATCACCAGCGGCGAGCAGGCGATCAGCGCCGCGTCCCACACCCGGCGCCCGGCCAGCTGCGCGCTCGCCCACACAGTGATCAGCCAGGCCAGCGCGAGGCCGAAGGCGACGACGTTGAAGTAGATCACCACCTGCAGCGCGCCGGGCAGCGGCGCGGCGTCCCAGGCCTTGGCGATCCGCATCGAAAGGTATTGGTACAGACCGGACAACACCGGATACTCCATGTACCGGGTTTCCTGGCCGCCGTCCGGGGTCTTCTCGGTCCAGTCCTTCTTGTACGGGAAGGCGCCCTCGTTCAACCGCTCCGCGCCGTACAGCGGGACCGTGTCCGAGTAGCACATCGCCACGTACTGGCGTCCGTTGTTCCAGTCGAGGGTCAGCGATCCCGCGCCGGCGCCGGTCTGCTGGATGCAGCCCGCCTTGCTGAACCAGCCGAAGGCCAGGAACACCACCGTGAACGCCAGCAGTACCCGCATCGGCGTCCAGAACCGGGCCCGCCCGATCAGCGCGTGCTCACCGACCGGACCGCCGACGACCGTCGACAGCTGTGCGGTGAGCGAATCATTGCGGCTGGGCCGATCCCGCGCGTCCGCGGACCGCAGATCCGGTGCGAGCGGGCCGGGCGCGACGTAATACCCACCACCGGAAGGTGCCCCATCGGCCTGCGGCACGCTCCCGTTCGTCCGCTGGTCCACCAGTTCCTGATCGGTCACGGCCCCCGACGCTACCTTGAGTTCGACTATTGCTTCGGATCGAGTCGTCCCCACTCAGCGGGCTGGTGGGGCTGCTCGCAGTGTGGAACCTGCGGCACCACGGCGTATTCCGCCGGGCGCCGCAGGTTCGCCACTACCGGCTGCGGGTGGTGGGTGGTGCCCCGGTGCTCTCGTTCTGTCCGTTGCCCGCCCGCGGCGAGCCGGTCGCGGTCGGCGACGAGCCGTCGGTGGGCGCCACCGGCTGCCCGGGCAGCGGGCCCGGACCCTCCTCGCGTGGCGGCTGTTGCTGCTGCGGGCGCTGCTGCGGCTGTTGCTGCTGCTGCGCGCCGGGCAGGCCGGGGATGACGATGCCGGGCAGGATCTCGATCGGGCCCGAGGGGATCTGGATCGGCGGCAGGAACGGGACCTCGGTGGTCGGCGGCGGCGTGTACGGCGCCGACCATTCCGGCACGCCCGCTTGGCCCTTGATGGGCGCAGGCTTGGGGAAGGTCTCGTTCTTGGTGCCTTCCAGCGCACCGTCCATGGTGGCCTTCCAGATGTCGGACGGCAGGCCGGAACCGTAGATCATGCCGCCCTGGTAGTTGCGCAGCGCCGTGCTGTCCACCGCACCCACCCACACCGCGGTCGACAGCGACGGCGTGTAGCCGACCATCCACGCGTCCTTGTTCTCACCGGTGTCACCGAGCTGGGCGGTGCCGGTCTTGCTGGCCGACTCGCGCCCACCGGCCAGGTTGTGGTTGCGCGACCACGCCGCGATCGGCTTCATCGCCGCCGTCACGTTGTCGGCCACCGCCGCCTCGACCCGCTTCTCGCCGGGCACCTCGCCGCGATCGAGCAGCACGGTGCCGTCGGCGGTGACGACCTTCTGCACGAAGTGCGGCTTGTGGTAGACCCCCGAGGCCGCCAAAGTCGCGTAGGCCGAGGCCATGTCGAGTGCGCGGGCGTCGTACTGGCCGAGCACGATGCCGTTGTTCGGGCCGCTGCCGTCCGCCTCGGTGAGCGAGGGGCCGACGCCGGGGATGGTCTCCGGGATGCCGAGCTTGTGCGCCATGTCGGCGATCTTCCTCGGCCCGTTGCCCATGTCGATCTGCATCCGGTAGAAGCTGGTGTTCAGCGAGCGCTTCAACGCCTCGGCGATGGTGCACATGCCGCAGCCTTCACCCTCGACGTTGGTGATCTTGATGCCGTTGACGGTGATCGGCGAGCTGTCGTACATCTGCGAGAGCGGGATGCCCTGTTCGAGATTGGCCGCGAGGCCGAACACCTTGAACGACGAGCCTGGCTGCAGGCCCGCGTTGGCGTAGTCCCAGCCCTTGCCGTCGTCGCCGCCGTAGTAGGCACGCACCCCACCGGTCTTCGGATCCACCGAGACGACCGCGGCGCGCAGCTTCTCCGGCTCGCCCTGCAGCTTCTTCTGCGCCGCGTCCACGGCCGCCTGCTGCGCCTTCGGATCGATCGTGGTGGTGATCGACAGACCCGCGGTGTTGAGCTGCTGCTCGCTGATGCCCTCGGCGGACAACTCCTTGAGCACCTGCTGCTTGATCAGGCCCTCCGGACCCGAGTCCAGGGTCTTGTCCTCGGTGTTCGACACCGGGGCCACGCGGGGGTACTGCATGCTCTGCCGTTCGGCCGCGGGCAGGTTGCCGCCGGAGACCATCCCGTCGAGCACATAGTTCCAGCGGGTCTTCGCGCCCTCGGGGTTCTTCTCCGGGTCGAGGCCGGACGGCTGCTGGATGGTGGCGGCGAGTACCGCGCCCTCGGCGGCGGTCAGCTCCGTCACCGGCTTCTCGAAGTACGCCTTGGCGGCGGCGTCGATACCGTAGGCGCCGCGACCGAAGTAGATGGTGTTGAGGTAGGCCGCGAGGATCTCATCCTTGCTCCACTGCCGCGCCATCTTGGCCGAGATGACCAGCTCCCGCATCTTTCGGGTGAGCGAGCGTTCGTCACCGACCAGCGCGTTCTTCACGTACTGCTGGGTGATCGTGGAACCACCGCCCGCGCTTTCCTTGCCGAGGATGTTGTCCCGGGCGGCGCGCGCGAAGCCGGAGATCGAGAAGCCCGGGTTGGAGTAGAAGTCCCGGTCCTCGGCGGCGATCACCGCGTTGCGGACGTGCGCCGGGATCTGCTCGATCGTCACATCCGTCCGGTTGCCTTCCGGCGGAACACGTCTGCTGATCACCGTCTCGCCGTCGGAGGCGAAAATGGTCGCCACCTGATTGGTTTTGAGGTCGCCCGGCTGGGGTACCGAAACGGTGGTGTAGGCGACGAGGAACACGCCACTGGGTATCAGGATGGCCATGGCCATCATCACGTAGATGACCCGGCGCACGATCCGCCACGGCGATTTCTTCTTCTGACCGGGCCTGCGCTTGCCCGATCCGCCGGAGCCGTCGCCGCCGCTGCCGCCGTTGCGGCGCGGGGGCGGGCCGGACGGCGGTCCGCCCGCGGTCTGCCTGCGCTCACCGGTGCCGGTGTCGCCGACGCGGCGGGTCCGCTCGGCCGTCGGCCGCGGGCCGGTGGCCGGGCCACCGCGCCTGGCCCGGTCGGCCGCGCCGGGCAGCGAGTCGCGCTCGATCTTCTGGGTCGCCTGGGCGCCGGGCGGCGGGGCCGGGTTCGGCCGACCCTGCGGCGGCCGCTGCTGCGGTGGGGGCGGGCCGGGACGACGCTGCGGCTGCGGTCCGCGCAGTTCCCCGGGGTAGGGGGCGGGACGCTGGCCGGGCGGCGGGCCGGGCCGGGCACCGGGCGGCGGCGGGCCGGGGCGTGGGTTCTGATACGGATTGGGACCTGGGTGTGAACTCCGTGGAGGACGGCCGCCGTGCGGTTCATCGCCGTAGGGGGAAGTCTCGTAGGGCGAATTCACTGACAAGATCTCCATAACTCGTAACGGTGCGGGTGGCTCGGGGCGGTCGCGTCGACCGCTGCGGACACGTGGTGGCTCCGCGAGTCACCCGACGGGCAGATGACCAGGCATTTCATTCGGCTGCGGTGCGCCGGGTCCCGGTGCGACGCCGCGTTGGCGCCGGCGTGGTCCCGAGGACGTAGGACTGCACCAGATGATTCCAGCTGCAGCTGCGGCATACCTCGACGACATGGACCGAGAACTCCTCACGAGTCTCGGCCAAGCGGGTCAGCTCCTCCGGGGTCCGAGCCGATCCCGCCACCGGTCCGAGACCGTCGCCGTAGACCCAAGATACAAGCGTGAGCTGTTCTTTCCGGCAGATCGGGCATGTGACCTCGCTCCCCCGGCCGTGGAACTTCGCCGCACGCAGCAGGTAGGGATTCGCATCACATACCTCGGCGACATCGACGCGGCCCGCATACACGTCAGCCAGCAACGACCGGCGCCGGAGGGCGTAGTCGACCACTTGCCGCTGGATTCGCACGAGAACCAGAGTAGCGGTGTTGCCGAGGGGCTGCCCCGGCTCAGGGGTATGAGAAAGCCGGTAGATCCCCGTTTATATCGCCCACGACTGTGCAGCGTTATATCGCTCCGATATAGTTTGGAGTCGCATCCATCGGTTAGGTCTGTACATAGTCAGGGAGGTGAAGCCCGGTGCTCGAGCTGGCAATCCTCGGGCTGCTCCTCGAATCGCCCATGCACGGTTACGAGCTGCGCAAGCGGCTCACCGGCCTGCTCGGCGCGTTTCGGGCCTTCTCCTACGGGTCGCTCTATCCCACGCTGCGTCGTATGCAGTCGGACGGACTGATCGCCGAGGAGATCCCAGCGGGTGTGGTCACGCGCCGCGCCCGCCGCGTCTACCAACTGACTCCGGCGGGCCGCGAACGGTTCAGCGAACTGCTCGCCGACACCGGACCGCAGAACTACACCGACGACGGCTTCGGCGTCCACCTCGCCTTCTTCAGCCGCACCCCCGCGACAGCGCGGATGCGGATTCTGGAGGGCAGGCGGCGTCAGGTCGAGGAGCGCCGAGAAGGACTCCGGGAGGCGATCAAGAAGGCCAGCGGGTCGCTCGATCGCTACACCCGGCAGCTCCACCAGCTCGGACTCGAATCAAGCGAGCGCGAAGTGCGCTGGCTCAACGAGTTGATTGCGGCGGAGCAATCGACGAAGGCGGCACCACAGAAAGAGGGAAATATCGGCCATGAGTGATGACAAGAAGGCTGACAACGCCACAGAAGTTCGCGTCGCCATCGTAGGTGTGGGCAACTGCGCTTCCTCGCTGGTCCAGGGTGTGCAGTACTACAAGGACGCGGACGAGACCGCGACCGTGCCCGGCCTCATGCACGTCAAATTCGGCAAGTACCACGTCCGCGACGTGAAGTTCGTCGCCGCGTTCGACGTCGACGCGAAGAAGGTCGGTTTCGACCTCGCCGAAGCGATCTTCGCCAGCGAGAACAACACCATCAAGATCTCCGACGTGCCGCCGAGCGACGTTGTCGTGCAACGCGGCCCGACCCTCGACGGCATCGGCAAGTACTACGCCGAGACGATCGACCTCTCCGAGGCCGAGCCCGTCGACGTGGTGAAGGTGCTCAAGGACAACAAGGTCGACGTCCTCGTCTCCTACCTGCCGGTGGGTTCGGAAGAGGCCGACAAGTTCTACGCCCAGTGCGCCATCGACGCGAACGTCGCCTTCGTCAACGCGCTGCCGGTGTTCATCGCCTCCGACCCGGTGTGGGCCGAGAAGTTCACCAAGGCGGGCGTGCCCATCGTCGGTGACGACATCAAGAGCCAGGTCGGCGCGACCATCACCCACCGCGTCATGGCCAAGCTGTTCGAGGACCGCGGCGTGCAGCTGGACCGCACCATGCAGCTCAACGTCGGCGGCAACATGGACTTCAAGAACATGCTGGAGCGCGAGCGGCTCGAGTCGAAGAAGATCTCCAAGACCCAGGCCGTCACCAGCAACCTGAAGAAGGAGATGGGCGCCAAAGACGTGCACATCGGCCCGTCCGACCACGTCGGCTGGCTCGACGACCGCAAGTGGGCCTACGTCCGGCTCGAAGGCCGCGCCTTCGGTGACGTGCCGCTGAGCCTGGAGTACAAGCTCGAGGTGTGGGACTCGCCGAACTCGGCGGGCATCATCATCGACGCGGTGCGCGCGGCGAAGATCGCCAAGGACCGCGGCATCGGCGGACCGGTCATCCCGGCCTCCGCCTACCTGATGAAGTCCCCGCCGCAGCAGCTGGCCGACGATGTGGCCCGCGAGCAGCTGGAAGCCTTCATCATCGAAGGCTGAGTTATTGGCCGCGTGGCCGCGGCGTGTTCGTGGCCCCAGGGTGTCTCGCGTCCGAGCTGTCGAGACTGGCGCCTTCGGCGCATGCGCTTCGACAGCTCGGACGCGAGACGGGCCACGAACGGCGCTCGTAAGAATCGCGCTGTGGTGGCTTCGTAGATCGACAAAAGCCGACCGGAGGTTTACCTCCGGTCGGCTTTTTGTTTGGTGTATTCAGTCGAGGGAGACGTAGACCTCTACCGAGGTTGGGCCGGTATAGCGCTCGATTTCGGCGGTGTGGGAGCGGGTGATGGTTCCCGCGCTTTCGGCCTTGCGGACCTGGGCCCAGGCGGTGCGCAGGAGGTCGTAGGGCTTGTCGGAGACGACGAACTTGGCGTAGCGGCCGTGCGGGACGCGGGTGAGTACGTCGCCCGCGTCCATCTCGTCCATCGAGGCCACCTCGTAGCCGAGCACGGCGACGGCGTGGTCGTTCTGGCCGATGTACGCGGCCACCCTCGGCACGCTCTTCTCGCGCGCCAGGTAGCGGTCCCAGGTGAAGTTCACCAGGTCGAGGTCGCGTGCGGTGACCTCGCGCCCGGCCAGCGGGACGGTCAGTCCGGCGACCAGGCTCTCGTCCAACGTGACAATCTCGAAGTCCACAGTTCTGTTCCTACCCGTCGACTTGATCGTCTGCCAGCGCTACGAAGACTTCGGCCGTTCGCGCGTCGGGATAGTGCTCCCAATCGCCGGTGTAGGCCCGCACGAAACGGCCAGCGGCCTCGGCGTCCCACACCGAACGCCAGATGTGCACGATGGTGTCGCCGAGGTTGTCACCGCTGGCGATGAATCGGGCGAACCGGCCTGCGGGCACCCTGGCCAGCACGTCACCGGGCAATAAGTCGTCGAGGCTGCGGCAGCGGTAGCCGACGATGTGCGTCAGATACGAATTGATTTCCGGCGCGTGGTCCACGTACGCGGTCGTCGGCGGCCCGGGCAGCTGGCGAGCCAGGTTGCGTTTCCACGCCTCTTCGACTTTCGCGCGACGCGGTCCCTCGACCGCGAGCGCCGGGCTGCGAAGTACTGTTCCCGCCACCAGCGTCTCGGGTTGGTCAACGACATTGAAATCCACCGGCGTAGCCCCTATGTCTCGTCTGTCTCCAATTGGCGGCGTCGTCGCTCGAGCGCATATCCTTCCGCATCGATCCCGCGGCATCGGCGTCGGCCTTGTCCGACACACTCGCTGTTCGCTCTCACTCTGGCAAACGATGCTGCCATGTCATGCGTTCCCCTGGGTGCAAGAAGGTCACAGCATCATCGCTATCGCGGCACCGGAATGGTCAGGCCGGGAAATATCTCCACTTCCTTGGGTCCCTCCGGCGCGGGCGGGATGATCACGATCGGTTCCCGCGACGGCCCCTGCGGCGGATTCAGGATGTCGTAGTCGCCGCCCGACGGCTTGTTCGCGCCCGGCGGCGCGGCCGTCGCCGCGCCGTTGGTGGCCGGGAACTGTTCGATCGGGGTGCCGGCCAGCGCGCCGTCCATCACCTGCTTCCAGATGTCGGCGGGCAGGCCGGAGCCGTAGATGTCGGTGCCGCGGGCGGTGTGGATCGGCTGCGACTGTTCGGTGCCGATCCAGACCGCCGTGGACAGCGACGGGGTGAAGCCGATCATCCAGGCGTCCTTGTTCAGCTTGGACTCGCCGAGCTGGGTGGTGCCGGTCTTCGCCGCGGACGGGCGGCCACCGGCGAGGCCGTGGCCGTTGGAGTACGCGGCGATCGGCGTCATCGCCTGGGTGGTGTTGTCGGCGATGGTGCGGGGGATGCGTTGCTGGCCTGCGGGCAACTGCTTGCCGACCTGTTGTTCGGGTGCGCCGCGGTCGAGCAGTACGCGCCCGTCCCCGGTCACCACCCGCTGCACGAAATACGGCTGGTGGTACACCCCGGACGCGCCGATCGTCCCGTACGCGGAGGCCATGTCTATCGGGCGAACGAGGTACTGCCCCAGCACGATTCCGTTCAGCGGCCGCCCGCCGTCCTCGGTGAGGGTCTTGCCTGCCACGCCGGGGATGTGTTCCGGAATGCCCGCCGCGTGTGCCGCGTCGGCGATGGCCTTGGGTCCGTCGAACATCGACATGGTCATCCGGTAGAAGCTGGTGTTGAGCGAGCGCTTCAGCGCCTCCGCCATGGTGCAGCGACCGCACGTTTCACCGTCCACGTTGGTGATCTTGGTGCCGCGATCGGTGACCGGTGAACTGTCCAGCATGCGGTTGAGCGGAATGCTCTGCTGCTGTGCGGCGATCACCGCGAACGGCTTGAACGCCGACCCGGTCTGCAACGGCGCCTGGGCATAGTCGTAGCCGATGCCGTCGTCGCCGCCGAAGTAGGCGCGCACCGCACCCGAGCGCGGATCGATCGAGACGACCGCGGCGCGCAGTTCCGGCGGCTGGCCGCTGAGCCGGTTGTGCACCGCGTCCAGCACGGCCTGCTGGGCTTTCATGTCGATGGTCGTGGTGATCTGCAGCGCGCCGGTGTTCAGCTCGTGTTCGCTGATGCCGGAGGAACGCAGTTCGCGCACCACCTGGGTGCGGATCAGGCCTTCGGGACCGCGGGCCACGTTGTCGTCGGGGATCTCGCTGAGCGGGATGATCGAGGGGAACGTGGTCGCGTCCCGGTCGCCCTGACTGAGCACACCCATCTCGACCATGCCGTCGAGCACGTAGTTCCACCGCGCCGTCAGATCCGGCAGGTGCGTCTCCGGGTCGAGGATGGACGGCGTGCGGACCAGCGCGGCGAGCACCGCGCCTTCGGCCAGGGTCAGCTGGTTCACCGGTTTGTTGAAGTAGGCCTTGGTCGCCGCCGCGATGCCGTAGGAGCCGCGCCCGTAGTAGATGGTGTTGAGGTAGGCGGCGAGGATGTCGTCCTTGCTCCACTGCCGCGCCATCTTGGCCGCGATCACCAGCTCGCGCATCTTCCTGGTGAGCGTGCGCTCGGAGCCGAGGAAGGCGTTCTTCACGTACTGCTGGGTGATGGTGGAGCCGCCGCCGGCGTTGTCCCGGCCGAGCATATTGTCGCGGGCCGCGCGCAGGAAGCCGGAGGTGGAGTAGCCGGGGTTGCTGTAGAAGTTGCGGTCCTCGGCGGAGAGCATCGCGTTGCGGACCGGCTCGGGCACCTCGGCCAGGGGGATCGGCGTGCGATTGCCGTTGGGCGGCACCACCTTGGCGATCACCGTGCTGCCGTCGGCGGCGAGCACGGTGGCGATCTGATTGGTCTGCACGGAGCCGGGTTCGGGGATCTCGGCGCTCCAGTAGACGAGCACGAACAGCAGCGTCGGTACCGCGCCGAAGATGATGAACAGGGCGAGCACCAGGCGACGGAAGCGTTCGGCTCTGGTGCGCGGCGGATGGTCCGGGTCGGGCGTGGGGGTCGGTCGGGGTGGCCTGGGTTTCGCAGCGGGTCGTTTGCCGCGCTCGGTGGTGCCGCCCAGCTCGTTGAAGCCCGCGATCGACGCGTAGGGCGCGGGCTCCGGTGCATCCTTTCGCCGCTTGCGAAACGAATTCACGACGCTGCCTCGCCCGCGGGCGCACTGCGTCCCCGGTGCTGGTTCACGACACCGCCTCGCCGATGCTCGGCCTCGACGTGCCCGCGGACGCGCGGTGTCCCTGACTCACTCGCTCGCGCTCGTTCACGATCATCTCCTCCCGGAGCGTCGGCCGAAACTCACCTGCACGAACAACGATCGGAAATGGGCCCCCACGGGCCCGACTTTACTCGCGCCGTGGGTGACCCGCGATGCTATCACCGGCCCACCGGGGTACGGCCGGATTCCGGTGACAGCTCGAAAAATGCGCCCTGAGCGGGTGTTCTAGCTCTTGACACCACCCGCGGTGAGGCCGGAGATGATGCGACGCTGGAACAGCAGCACCATGATGACCAGCGGGATCGACACCATGACGCCAGCGGCCATGATGGCGGCGTACGGCTCGACCAGCGGGTTGTTGCCGGAGAAGCGAGCGACCGCGACGGTGACCGGCTCGGTGCTGCCGCTGGAAAGCAGTCGGGCCAGCAGGTATTCGTTCACCGCGGCGATGAACGCCAGGATCGCGGTGGTGAAGACCGCAGGCGCCGCCAGCGGCAGCATGACCAGCCGGAACGCCTGCAGCTTGGTGGCGCCGTCGATCCGCGCGGCCTCTTCGAGTTCCCACGGCAGCTCGGCGAAGAACGAGGCCAGAATGTAGACGGTCATCGGCAGCACGAACGAGATGTTCGGGATGATCATCGCCTGGTACTTGCCGATCCAGCCGAGATTGGTGAACAGCTGGAACAGCGGGGTGACCAGCACGACCACCGGGAACATCGAGGCGCTCAGGATCAGCCCGGACACCACGTACTTGCCGCGGAAGGTCAGGCGCGCCAGCGCGTATGCGGCGAGCACGCCGAGGACCAGCGCGATCACCGTGGTGATCGAGCCGATGATCACGCTGTTGCCCAGCGCCCTGCCGAAGTTGTTGCCGCGGCTGGTGTCGAACGCGTTGCGGAAGTTCTCCAGCGTGAGGTGCGTCGGCCACGGCGTGTTGTCGAAGGTGTAGGCGGGGTCGCGGAACGCGGTGACGGTCATCCAGTAGAACGGCCCGAGTCCCCAGATCAGCACGATCGCCACGCCCGCGTAGAGCCGCACCGACCGCAGCCGGTGGGTCCACGGAACCGATTGCGCGGCGGGCTTTTCCGCAGTCCGAATCGCCATCAGTGCGCCTCCCGCTGTTCTTCCTGGGTCCGAACGGCGTTGGCGCCCAGGATCTTCACCAGCACGAAGGCCACCGCGAAGATCATCAGGAAGGTGATCGTCGACAACGCGGCCGCGCTGTTGGGGCCCTGCCGGACCTGATCGACCACCAGGATCGACACCACCTGGGTGGACGGGTTGCCGAGGGTCATGATCGCGGGCAGGTCGTACATGCGCAGCGCGTCCATGGTCCGGAACAGCACCGCGACCAGCAGCGCGGGCTTGAGCAGCGGCAGCGTGATCTGGGTGAACCGCTGCCAGGCGCTGGCGCCGTCGACCTTGGCGGCCTCGTACACGTCGGCGGGGATCACCTGCAGACCGGCCAGCAGCAGCAACGCCATGAACGGCGTCGTCTTCCACACGTCGGCGGCGATCACCGCGAACCGCGCGGGCCACGCATCGGAGGTCCACAGGATGTGCGTGCCGAGTACCCGGTTGACCACCCCGTCGTACTGGAACATGAACTCCCACAGCCGCGCGGTGACGGCCGTGGGGATCGCCCACGGAATCAGCACCGCGGCGCGCAGCAGCGCCCGTCCCTTGAACGTCTTGCCCATCACCATGGCGAAGCCGAGCCCGAGCGTGGCCTCCAGCGTCACCGTGACCACGGTGAAGAACAGCGTGACCAGAATGGCGGCCCAGAACTGCGAACCGAGGTTGCCGGTCGGGCAGCTGACCATCTCGCCGCCCGCCTGGCATTGCTGCAGCAGCCAGTGCGTGTAGTTCGCGAAGCCCGCGCTGCCGCCCTCGACGAACATGCCCGTCGCCGGGTCGAGACCCGAATCCTTCTGGAACGACATCCACAACGCCCGGATGACCGGGTAGCCGATGACCACGGCCAGCGCCAACATCACCGGCGCGACGAACATCCAGGCTTTGCCGGAGCGCCGCATTTCCAATGCCAGGGTCTCGCCGAGGCCACGCTTGCGTGGCAGGAATTCCTCACTCGGCACAGTGCTGGCCGCTCCCGAAGGATCCGACACCGTTTCTCTCTCCTACGGGTCTCGTCGGGTCCGCTGCGCTATCCGCTCTACGATCCCGCGGTCTCGATGCCCTTCTGCATCCCGATGATCGCGTCATCGACGGACTTGGTCTGCTTCAGCGCAGCATAAGCGTTGTCCTGGATGGCTTTCGACACCGCAGGGTAGAACGGGGTGACCGGCCGCGGCACCGCGCTGGCGATGGAGTCCTTGAGCGCGGGCAGGTACGGCATCTTCGCGATCAGCGCCGGGTCGTCGTACATCGAGGCGCGCACCGAGGGCAGCGCACCCGAGGCGACGATGTGCTGGGCGTCCTCGCTGATCAGGAAGCGCAGGAAGTCGAGCGCGGTGGCCTTGTTCTTGGAGTACGCGCTGATCGCCGCGTTGTAGCCGCCGAGGGTGGACGCGCCGACCCCGTTCTCGCCGGGCAGCGGGGCGACGCCGAACTTGTCCTTTACCGAGGACGCGTCGCCGCCGACGTCACCGTAGGTGGACGGCCACGAACGCAGGAACATGAGCTTGCCCTGCGCGAACGCGTTGCTGCTCTCCGGCTCCTTGAAGGTGATCGCCTCCGGCGGGATGTCGCCGTTCTTGTAGGCGTCGACCAGGACCTGCAGCCCGGCCCTGGACTGCGCGCTGTTCACCGTCGGGGTCTTGCCGTCGGCACCGACGAAGCTACCGCCGTAGGCGTTGATCACCTCGGCGGTGTTCACCGTCAAGCCCTCGTACGGCGCGAACTGACCGGCGTAGCAGCCGATGTTCTGCGCCTTGGCGATCGGGCACTGGTCGAGCAGCTCTTTCCAGGTCTTGGGCGGGTTGGGCACCAGGTCCTTGCGGTAGAACAGCAGGCCGCCGTTGGTGTTTCGGGGCGCCGCGTAGAGCGTGTTGTTGTAGGTGGCGCTGGCGACCGGCGGGGAGAGCAGCGCGGAGGTGTCGATGGCGAAGGAATCCTTCAGCGGCTGGATCCAGCCCTTCGCGGCGAACTGGGCGGTCCACGGCACGTCGAGGGCGACCACGTCGTAGCCGGACTGCTTGGAGCGCATGTGCTCGACCAGATCGTCGAACTGCTGCGAGGCGTCGTTCGACTGTTCCTTGAACGTCACCTGCTCGTCCGGGTGCGCGGCGTTCCAGCGCTCGATGAGCTGCTTGACCGCACCGGTCTCGGTGGTGTCCTTGCCCTCGACGTAGGTGATCGGCCCGCGCCCGGTGAGGTTCTGGCTGGTCGGGCTGCCCCCGCTGTCACTGGAGCAGGCGCTGGTGAACGTCGCCGTCAGCAGCGCGACCGAGACAGCCGCGACCGCGGCCTTCGGTACGAGCGACGTACGTAGGGACGACACCTTTTTCACAGCCATCGTGGACACTCCAGATCGATCGTGAGCATTAGCACACCCTGCCGGTTGCACAACGCAAGATACATGGTGTGGCAGTGACTCGCGGGATTGTGGCGGGAAGTGCTCGCTACTCTGGCGTGTGATGACATCGCCGAACCCGGTTCCCGAGCGGATGCTGACCCGCATCGGCGGGCTGCTGCGCCAGGCCGAATCCACCGACAACGAGCACGAGGCCGAGGCGTTCCTGGCCGCCGCGCAACGACTGGCGACCCGGTCGTCGATCGATCTGACGGTGGCTCGTGCGCACGTCGCGGGGCGTGAGCGCCGGGCGACGCCCATTCAGCGCATCATCCCGATCGGTGCACCCGGCAAGCGCGGGCTGCGCACCTACGTCCAATTGTTCGTCGCCATCGCGCACGCCAACGATGTGCGCTGCGATGTCGCTCGCACCTCGACTCAGGTGTACGCCTACGGTTTCGACTCCGATATCGATACCTGCGAGGCGTTGTACGCGAGCCTGCTCGTGCAGATGGTGCGCGCCTCGGATCAGTACATCAAGTCCGGGCAGTACCGCTCGGCGACGGTGGAGAAGGTGGTCACCGAGAAGCGCTGGGGGCGCAAGGTGCAACGCACGGTGCAGGCGCCGGTCGCGGGGGTGACGGCGCGGCTGAATTTCCAGATGGCGTTCGCCGCGCGGATCGGGCAGCG
Source organism: Nocardia sp. NPDC052316 (assembly GCF_044547795.1). Taxonomy (NCBI): domain Bacteria; kingdom Bacillati; phylum Actinomycetota; class Actinomycetes; order Mycobacteriales; family Nocardiaceae; genus Nocardia; species Nocardia sp. NPDC052316. The sequence continues at coordinate 226,357 of NZ_JBIUBB010000005.1, read as the reverse complement.
GCTGGCCGCGGTGAAGGCGGAGGTCGAGGCCGAGGCGGTGCCCGCGGACGCCACGGCGGCGGGCACGGCGCTGGCGTTGCGCAACAAGGAGATCGAGCTCACCGATTTCTATGCCAGCACCTCCGAGGCGCGGGGCACCTGGCGTGGCCCGCAGGCCTCGACCGGGCATTCGGCGGCGGCACGGCGGGCGGGTGACCGCGCGGGTAAGGCGGCTCGGCTCGGTACCGCGCCGGAACTCGGGGCGGCGCGCGGGCAGTTGACGACGCGCCGGTCGCGCGGCTCGACCAATGGATCGGCGTGAGTTTCGCGCCCGGGCGCCCCGCGTGGCCGCGCGGGGGATCGGCGTGCGCTACGCGAACTTCGGGCCCGGCACGCGCCTTCGCGACTGGGGCGGCGTGAGCTTCGCGTACTGGTTGATCGGTGCGGGTCTCCGGGCGGACATGCGGTGGATCGACGACTGGGGTCGCGTCGGCGCGTGCGGGGGACGATGCTGGTGAGCGTGCGAGATACCCAGCGCGCCAAGGTGTACGACGCCGAGCAGTTGGTGCGCGGCATGTTCGATCGGGCCGACGAGCACGGCAGCCGGACCGTCGAGTTGTACGGGTCGCATCTCACGCTGCCGATCGAGCGGCGCTTCGCTTCGGTGGCCTCCGTGCAGAGTTACGCCGACAAGGTGCTCGCCCTCAATTGGGTTCGGGCGCAGTGGGACCGGGCGGGCACGGCGGTGCGGGTCCGGTCCCGTGCCGGTACGGCCGCCGCACACTACGAGGCCGCCGACGCCGTGCTCGCCGTGCCGTTGCACACCGGCGGGCGGGCGTGGGCGTTGCGCGAATTGGTGGTCCTGCACGAATTGGCGCACCATCTCGAATCCGCGCCCGGCTCGGTGGCTCCGCACGGCCCCGAATTCTGCGCCCGCTACCTCGAATTGGTCGACGGCGTCATCGGGCCGGAGGCGGCACTGGTGCTGCGCGCGACCATGCTGGGGTGCGGTGTGCGGCTCGGCTAGCCCCGGCTTGCGCGGACATTTTCGGGAAGTCAGGGCACATTTCGGTGCGGCAGACGCGAAAACTGTCCGCTCAGAACGGCTCCGGCGGTGACTCGACCAGTCGCAGCACTCGCTCGAGCCGCTGCTGCCACCACGCGGTGCGGTCCGGGTCCTGCTGCCGGTACTGCTCGACGAGGGCGGGGTCGGGCTGGGGTGGGGTTGTCGGCACCGGCAGATACCCGTCGACCTGACGCAGCGAATCGCGCACGACATCGCCGGTGAGCAGCGACAATGTCCCCAGCCCGCAGGCGAATCGGAGTTCGGGGAGCGCACCGGCGAGGGCGAGTTGGGCGGCGAGGCCGACGCTGGTCTCCAGTGCGGAAGAGACCACGCAGGGCAGGCCGGCCGCCTCGGCCACCCGCAGCGCGCGGCGAACCCCGCCAAGCGGAGTACATTTCAGGACCGCGATATCGGCGGCGCCCGCGACGGCGACCTGCAGCGGATCCTCGGCGCGACGGATGGACTCGTCGGCGGCGATGCGCACGTCCACCCGGCGGCGGACCGCGGCCAGTTCCTCGATGGTCCGGCAGGGCTGTTCGACATACTCCAGACCGCCTGCGGCCTTGTCGATCCGGGTGATGTGCGCGATCGCGGTGTCGACGTCCCAGACGGCGTTCGCGTCCACCCGTACGGCACCGTCCGGACCGAGCGCGTCGCGCACCGCCTCGACCCTGGCCAGGTCTTCGGCCAGCGAATCGGGGTGATCGGCGACCTTCACCTTCGCGGTGCCGCAGCCCGACCCCGCGACGATCGCGTGCGCGCGTTCCGGATCGACCGCGGGCACCGTGCAGTTGATCGGGATCCGGTCGCGCACCGGCTCCGGCCAGCCGACCGTCACCTGTTCGAGCGCGGTGGCCAGCCAGCCGGCCGCTTCCCGGTCGTCGTACTCGGGGAACGGGCAGAAGTCGCCCCACCCGAGCGGTCCCCGGATCAGCATGCCCTCGCGCACGGTGATGCCGCGGAAACGGGTGCGCATCGGGATCGCGTAGACGATGCTGTCGGCGGCGTAGTCGGTCATCGTTGCCAGCTTAACGGGCACCGTAGCGGCACGTCCGGGCTCGCCTGCCGGGCTGTTTCCGCTGTTCGTCGCGGATTTCCCTCATGCGGACTGAGTAGTTTTGCGGTGCCGAACGCGCCGGTCGGCGACGAGGCTGAATGCATGACCTACTACGGCACCACTCCCTACGGGCCTGCTCAGCCGGAAACCCGGCCGCAGACCCGGGCCTGGGATCTGGCGCTGGCGCTCACCCTGTACGCCGGTGCGGCGGCACTGGGTCTCGTCGCCGCCTACTTCACCGTCTTCTTCGCGTTCGCTACCGACTCGTGCGGCCCGAACAATTGCCGCGAGGGCTACCTGGGCGCCGCCTTCCTCGTCTCCTGGGGCGGGACCGCGCTCGCGCTGCTCATCGCGCTGATCATGATCATCGTGGCCGCGGTCAAGCGCTGGTACATGTGGTACTGGCCGGTGCTCGCCGCGCTGATGATCGTCGCCTCGTTTCTGGGCGGGGTCGCGCTGGCCTCGCAGGTGACCGCAGGCCGCTGAGCGTCCATTCGGGCGGCGGGAGACAGTGCGCGCGTCATGATGCGGCGCTGTTCCACGCGGGTCATCCTGGGAACATGGCGTGGGAACCACGGAACGGGGTGGCGGACCTTGCGCGCGCGGTGGCCGGTTCGCTGGTCACCGTCGGATGTGCCTGGGTGGTGGCGTCTTTCGTGCCGCTGTACGAGGTGGTTGCCCGCGACGACGAGGACGGGCTGGCGTGGCGGCATCTCGCGGTGGCACAGGTGATCGGGTGGGGCGGCATCGTGGCGTCGGTGCTCTGGGTGATCGTGCTGATGGCGCGGAAAGCGCGTGACCGCAGGCCGATCGGCTGGACGCCACTGATCGCGGTGCCGTTGATCATCGAATCCTGGGTGGCCGGATTCCTGACCGCACTGGTGCTCGTCTCGATCTGAGCCGGTGCCCGTTCGATCCGACGCGGCGCCCACCGCACGATGGGCGCCGAGTCGGCTCGGATCAGAGGCGTTCGAGAATCATCGCGTTCGACAAACCGCCTGCCTCGCACATGGTTTGCAGGCCGTAGCGGGCGCCGCGGTCCTGCATGGCGTGCACCAGCGTGGTGGCCAAGCGCGAGCCGGAGGCGCCGAGCGGGTGGCCGATGGCGATGGCGCCGCCGTTGACGTTCACCTTGCCGAGATCGGCGCCGGTCTCCTCGGCCCAGGCGAGCACCACCGGCGAGAAGGCCTCGTTGACCTCGAACAGATCGATGTCGGAGAGCTGGAGTCCGGCGCGCTGCAACACTTTTCGGGTCGCCGGGATCACCGCGGTGAGCATCAGCAGCGGGTCGTCGCCGACCACGGCGAAGCTGTGCAGCCGGGCCAGCGGCTTCAGCCCGAGCTCCTCGGCGCGCTCCCCGGTCATGATCAGCACCGCGGCACTGCCGTCGCTGACCTGGCTCGCGCTTGCCGCGGTGATCTCCCACCCGATCTGCGGAAAGCGGGCGGCCATCGCCTCGTCGTAGTAGGCGGGGCGCAGCTTGGCGAGAGTGTCGAGGGTGCTGCCGACCCGGATGCCCTCGTCGGCGCTCAGCCCGTTGATCGGTGCGAGCTCGCGGGCGAACAGGCCGTTCTTCGTTGCCAGCGCGGCCTTTTCGTGGCTGCCGAGCGCGAACTCGTCGAGCTGGCCGCGGGTCAAGCCCCACTTGGCGGCGATCAGTTCCGCGCTGATCCCTTGCGGCACCAAGCCCTCCGGGTAACGCTCGGCGAAGCCGACGCCGGAGAAGTCCGCGGAGCCGATCAGGTTGGCGCCCATGGGGATCCGCCCCATCGATTCGACACCGGCGGCCACGACGATGCCGTAGGCCCCCGAGATCACGCCCTGCGCGGCGAAGTGGATCGCCTGCTGGCTGCTGCCGCATTGCCGGTCCACCGTGGTCGCGGGGACGGATTCGGGATACCCGGCGGCCAGCGCCGCGCGCCGGGTCATGTTCGCGCCCTGCTCGCCGACCTGGGTGACGATGCCACCGATCACGTCGTCGATGAGCGCCGGATCGATGCCGCTGCGCGTCACCACCTCGCGCAGGCTGTGCGCGAGCAGGTCCACCGCGTTGACGTCGTGCAGTGCGCCATTCGGCTTGCCCTTGCCGATCGGGGTGCGGACCGCTTCGACAATTACCGCGTCTCTCATCGTGCTTCCTCTCGGACCGAGAGCCCGGCGGCCTTGCCTGGCTCTATCAACACATAGTCAGGTTACACCTGGCAATAGTTGAGGCAAGTCAGCTGGGCTATGATGTCCGTCATGGCAGCAGTGATGGAAGGACCCCTCGCCGATCTGAGCTCGTGGCAGCCCACGGACTGCTCGATCGCCAAGGCGATCGAGCTGGTCGGCACCCGCTCGGCCATCCTGATCCTGCGCGAGGCCTACTACGGCACCACCCGCTTCGACGGCTTCGCCCAGCGCATCGGCATCACCGACGCCGCGGCCGCAACCCAGCTCCGCAGACTCACCGAAGCGGGCCTGCTCGCCAAACAGCCCTACCGAGAAGAGGGCAAGCGCACCCGCCACGAATACGTGCTGACCCCCAAAGGCCGCGACCTACTCCCGGTTGTCCTCGCCCTCATGCAGTGGGGCGACACCTACCTCCAACCCGGGCCGCCCCCACTTCTGCTGGTCGAAGAATCCACCGGCGCCCCCGTCCGCGTCCAAGTCCGCAGCGACGACGGCAACGAAATCACCCTCGACCAATTGGGCGTCCGCCTCAACCCCGACTACCTCGCCACCATCCGCCCCCGCAAACGCGCCAAGCGCTGACCGCGCACTTCCGCGGCGGCGCTGTTCACTCGCGGCTCGCCGCAGGTCGGTGAGCCGTGACCAGCCCGAACGCCGTATCAGGCGGTATGTCAGGTCGGCGTCAGAGCGGTGTCAGCCGGGTTGGCGACAGTAGTCCCCATGAACAGCACAGCAGCTACCACCACCTCGACCGATTCGACCTGGACCGGCATGGTTCCGATCGACGACACCGCTTTGGCCGTCACCGACACCGGCGGGGCCGGCCAGCCGATCGTCTACCTGAACGGCGCCTACGCCGACCAGAAGCACTGGCGGCGGGTGATCGCCGAACTTGGCCCCGGCTTCCGGCACATCACCTTCGATGAGCGCGCCCGCGGTAAATCGAAGCAGTCGGCCGACTACACCTTCGAGGCCTCTCTGCGCGATGTCGACGCCGTCCTCGCGGCACGGGGCGTGGACCGGGCGATCCTGGTCGGCTGGTCCTACGGCGGGATCCTCGCCTGGAACTGGACCGACCGAAACCCCGATCGTGTCGTCGGCGCGGTGATAGTCGACTCCGCGCCGTACGGCTTGACCGGCGAGGCGGGCCGGGAGCGAATCCGAAAGTTGTTTCACCGGATGCGTTTTCTGCTTCCGCTGGCCCGCCCCTTCGGCATGGCCGCCCGGATGACCGCGGCCCAGCACGCCGAGGTCGGCATCGACGCCAACGAGTACGCCGCGGCAGGCGTCCCGGTCCTCAGCCGCCTGACCCGCCCCGTGCGGTTCGTCCTGGCGACCGGTGACAGCCTCGGCAGCGAGAAAGGGGAGATGGAGAAGGTGCGGGCCGCGCTGGACCCGGTGCTCGACGCCAACCCGAACGTCACGGTGAGCGCGAAGGTCGCCAGCAACCATTCGCACATCCTGCGCAAGGACTTCCGCGCCGTCGCCGCAGCGGTACGCGAGACGGCGGCCGACTAGGTCGGCGGTGCGGGGCGGAGCTCGCCGGGGTGGCTCTGGACGTGCAGTTCGTGCCAGTGGCCGGGGGCGTAGTAGCGGACGCCGTGCGGCCTCGAACCCGGTGGGCCGAAGCGGTTTTCGCTGGGCGCGCGCTCTGCCGGATGCCTGCCGTGCCGGAAGCGGCTCCACTGCGGGAGCCGCTTCCGGCAGCACTGTCGTTGCCGGCAGGCTCAGTTGAGGCGACGTCCGTCCGCGGCGGAGAAGAAGTAGGTGTGCTGCGGGTCGGTGGACAGGCGGACGCGGGTGCCCTTGGCGGGCGGGTTGCGCCAATCCGCCCGCGCCACAATGGTTTCGCCGACGGCGTTGCCCTCGGAGGTGGTGCGGCCGTAGATGTAGGCGTCGGAGCCGAGCTCCTCGACCACGTCGACCTCCATCTCGATGCCGGAGCCGGCGCCGTTGCCGAGCTCGAAGTGCTCGGGGCGGATGCCGACCGACACCGAACCCTCGGCCGCGTCGATCACCGAGCGCGGCAGCGGCACCATGTGGCCGCCGAGCGACACGCTTCCGTCGGACACCGGCAGCGTGAACAGATTCATCGCGGGCGAGCCCATGAAGCCTGCCACGAACACGTTGACCGGGTCCTGGTACAGGTCGCGCGGCGTCGCACACTGTTGCAGCAGACCGTCTTTGAGCACCGCGACGCGATCGCCCATGGTCATCGCCTCGACCTGGTCGTGCGTGACGTACACCGTGGTGGTGCCGAGCCTGCGCTGCAACTGCGCGATCTGGGTGCGGGTCTGCACCCGCAGCTTCGCATCCAGGTTGGACAGCGGCTCGTCCATCAGGAACACCTGCGGCTGGCGCACGATCGCGCGGCCCATCGCGACGCGCTGGCGCTGACCGCCCGACAGCGCCTTCGGCTTACGGTCCAGGTACGGCTCCAGGTCGAGCAGCTTGGCCGCCTCGAGCACCCGCTTCTGCGTCTCCGCCTTGGCGACCTTGGCCAATTTCAGTGCGAAGCCCATGTTCTCGGCGACGGTCATGTGCGGGTAGAGCGCGTAGTTCTGGAACACCATCGCGATGTCGCGTTCCTTGGGCTCGGCGTGCGTGACGTCGTTGGCGCCGATGAGGATGCGCCCGTCGCTGACGTCTTCCAGGCCGGCGAGCATGCGCAGCGAGGTCGACTTGCCGCAGCCCGACGGGCCGACCAGGACAAGGAATTCGCCGTCTTCGATCTCCAGATTCAACTGGTCGACAGCGGGTTTGGTGGATCCCGGGTAGAGCCGGGTAGCGCGGTCGAAGGTCACCGTGGCCATGACAAATCACATCCCATTCACCGGCAGGAACGTGCCGGACGATCCGAGTAAGGGTTGACCGGCGACATTACTATGTCTGCTCGATTTCCGCTCGAAATGCTCGAGTTCGCGCGCGACATGCGTAGTGCGCACCAGTTCCGGCCTGGCGCCGGATTGCCAAGTGTCCAGGCCGGTTACCGTCGACGCCGGTAGCCTCGACAGGGACCGACCCCGAAGCGACGAGGAGGCTTTCATGAGCGAGCGTAGCGAGGTGGCGCCATGACCCGCGCGGTGCGTATCGGCGTCCAGATCCAGCCCCAGCACGCACCCGACTACGGGCTGATCCGCGACGCGGTCCTGCGCGCCGAGGACGCGGGCGTCGACATCGTCTTCAACTGGGATCACTTCTACCCGCTCAGCGGCGACCCCGACGGCGCGCATTTCGAGTGCTGGACCATGCTCGGCGCGTGGGCCGAGCAGACCGAGCGGGTGGAGCTCGGCGCCCTGGTCACCGGTGGCGGCTACCGCAACCCGGACCTGCTCGCCGACATGGCGCGCACGGTGGACCACATCAGCGACGGCCGCCTCATCCTCGGCATCGGCGCGGGCTGGTTCGAGAAGGACTACGCCGAATACGGCTACGAGTTCGGCACCGCGGGCACCAGGCTCGCCCTGCTCAAAGAGAACATGGCCAGGATCAGTGCCCGCCTGAAGAAGTTGAACCCGCAGCCGACCCGCGAGATCCCGATCCTGATCGGCGGCGGTGGTGAGAAGAAGACCCTGCGCCTGGTCGCCGAGTACGCCGACGTGTGGCACAGCTTCGCCGACCTCGACTCGCTCGCGCACAAGAACAAGGTGCTCGCCGACCACTGCGCGGCGGTCGGCACCGACCAGTCGAAGATCGAACGGTCGGTGCAGTGGCCCGGTGCCGAGCAGGCGCGGTCCTTCGTCGACGCGGGCGTTTCGCTGTTCACCATCGGCGTCAGCGGTCCGAAGTACGACCTCAGCGAGGTAGAGCTGGCGATCCGCTGGCGCGACGAGGTGAATCCCGAGCAGGTGAGCGGACTCGCCTGAAAGTTCGACGCGCGGTTGACCGCGCCGAGTGGTCGGTGCTCGGCGCGATCATCATCACCGAGCTCATGGTGCTCGGCACCGACGGGTGTACCGAGCCGGGGGTGTGACGAGTGCACGACTATCTGATGCGCGTGCTGGAACCGGATTGCCCGGCGGCCGACGCCCTGCGAACGCCGAATTCGGATCACCGTGATCCGAACTCTGTCGCTCCTGGTCCGACTTGTCCGACTCCCGCAAGCGCCTCGTCCACGATGGGGTAGCTGCGGGTTAGCACTCGGACGCCGCTAGGGTTCTTCATCATGGCTGGTCTGCCCGCTGTGCGGTCTCGTGCGTTGATCGCCGTGATATTGCTTTCCGTCGGTCTCGCGGCCACGGCGTGCGGTTCCGGCTCCGATGACGCGCCCACCGCACGCAATCTGTGTTCACCGCCGGGGCTGAGTGCGGCCGCGGCCGCGCCGACGAACCTGGCGTCCGCGCAGGCCGCGGGCGCGGACAAATACACCACCGCGACCACCGCGCCGCTGACCTCGATCGACACCTCGAAGCTCGGTTTGATCGCACCGGGCAAGCTCAGCGTCGGCACGCTCTCGGACGCGCCGCCGAGCATCTGCGTGAACGGCCAGGGCTCGTTCACCGGCTTCGACAATGAACTGCTGAAGGCGATCGGCGCGAAACTCGGTCTGCAGGTGGAGTTCTCGGGTACCGACTTCTCCGGCCTGCTCGCCCAGGTCGCGGGCGGACGCTTCGACGCCGCGTCGTCGAACATCACCACCACCGACGCCCGCCGTCAGCTGGTCGGCTTCACCAACGGCTACGACTTCGGCTACTTCTCCCTCGTCACCCCGGTCGGCAGTGCCGTCAAAGGCTTCTCGGACCTCAACCGCGGCACCCGGATCGCGGTGGTGCAGGGCACGGTGCAGGACGAGTTCGTGGTGAACCAGCTGGGCCTGGACCCGGTGAAGTTCCCGGACTACAACACCGCCTACGCCAACCTGAAGTCCGGCCAGGTCGACGCCTGGGTGGCGCCGTCGGCGCAGGCCGAGGGCGCGATCCGGCCTGGCGACGGAACGACGGTGTCGCAGAACACCTTCAGCCTCGACAACTTCGTCGGCTACGCGGTCGCCAAGACCAACCAGCCGCTCATCGACGCGCTCAACAGCGGCCTCGACGCCGTCATCGCGGACGGTACCTACGCCAAGCTCTACCAGGACTGGGTGCCGCGACAGCTGCCGCCGGGCTGGAAGCCGGGCTCCAAGGCGGCGCCGCTGCCGCAACTGCCGGACTTCGCCGCCCTCGCCGCGGAACGCACCCCGGATGCGGCCGCGCAGAACGCGCCGAAATCCACGCTGCAGCAATTGAAGGACACCTTCTTCGATTGGTCGCTGTACCGCCAGGCCTTCCCCGATCTGTTCAAGACCGGCCTGCCGAACACCCTGATCCTCGCCGTGGTCTCGGGTGTACTCGGCACCGTGCTCGGCATGCTGCTCGCGGTGGCGGGCATCGCAAGGACCCGTTGGCTGCGCTGGCCTGCCCGGATCTACACCGACATCTTCCGCGGCCTGCCCGCGGTGGTGATCATCCTGCTGATCGGCCTCGGCATCGGCCCCGTGGCGCGCAATCTGACCGGCAACAATCCCTACTGGCTCGGCGCGGTTGCGCTGGCATTGCTGGCCTCGGCGTACATCGGCGAGATCTTCCGGTCGGGCATCCAGTCGGTCGAAGCCGGTCAGCTGGAAGCGGCCCGTGCCATCGGCTTCGGCTACCGGCAGGCAATGACGCTGGTGGTGATCCCGCAGGGTGTCCGGCGCGTGCTGCCCGCGCTGATGAACCAGTTCATCGCGTTGGTCAAGGACTCGTCGCTGATCTACTTCCTCGGCCTGCTCGCCACCCAGCGCGAACTGTTCGCGGTCGGGCGTGACCTCAACGCGCAGACCGGCAACCTCTCCCCGCTGGTCGCCGCCGGTCTGGTCTATCTGCTGCTGACCATCCCGCTCACCCACCTGGTGAACTACATCGACCGCCGCATGCGCACCGGCCGGCCGGACCGGCCGATCGATCCGGTGCAGGCCGCCACGATCACGGAAGGGCGGGGATAACGATGAGTGCTTCCCTCACCGGCACCGGACTGCACCTGACCCTCGGGCACAATCACGTGCTGCGCGGCATCGACATCCACGTCGACGCGGGCAAGACCACCACCGTCATCGGCCCGTCCGGCTCCGGCAAGTCGACGCTGCTTCGCGTGCTGAACCGGCTGTACGAGCCGGACCGGGGCGACGTGCTGCTCGACGGTAAGTCCGTGCTCACCGAGGACCCGGACAAGCTGCGCCAGCGCATCGGCATGGTGTTCCAGCATTTCAATCTGTTTCCGCACAAGAGCGTGGCCGACAATGTCGCGCTCGGCCCGCGCAAGCTGCGCGGACTGTCCAAGGACGAGGCGCGCGCGGTCGCGGTGGAGCAGCTGGAGATCGTCGGGCTGTCCGACAAGCTCGACACCCGGCCCGCGAATTTGTCCGGCGGCCAGCAGCAGCGGGTCGCCATCGCCCGCGCGCTGGCCATGAAGCCGGAGGTCATGTTCTTCGACGAGGCCACCTCGGCGCTGGACCCCGAGCTGGTCAAGGGCGTGCTCGCGCTCATGGCCGATCTCGCCTCGGGCGGCATGTCGATGATCGTGGTCACCCACGAGATGGGCTTCGCCAGGACGGTGTCCGACAGTGTCGTCTTCATGGACGAAGGGCAGGTCGTGGAGACCGGCACGCCGGACGCGCTGTTCGACAACGCCGAGACGCCGCGTCTGCAGCGGTTCCTTTCTCAGGTGCTGTAGCGCACCCCTGGCTAACTGCACTGATGCGCATCTGCTAATGTGTCTTCGCTCACATATCCATCTGTCCATGTTCGGAAAGAGGGAGATCTGATGACGACGGCACATATGCAGCACACCGAGCACGACCACGCGCACGGCCCCGATTGCGGGCACGCCGTGATCGAGCACGGCGACCACGTCGACTACGCGCACGACGGCCACCTGCACCGCGAACACGACGGCCACTACGACGAGTGCGAACCGCAGGGCCACACCGAGCACGCCGACCACACGCATCAGCACGGCGACGGTTGCGGCCACGACACCGTGCAGCACGGCGACCATGTCGACTACATCCACGACGGCCACCGCCACGCCGCACACGACGGGCACTACGACGAACACTGATCTCACCCCGCCCCTCCGCGTATTCAGGCCAGGCCTATGCGCGGTGGGCGGAGTGTTGGCGGCCGGGGGAGTGGGTGGACTGGTCAGCCCGTGCCCAGTGAGTTACCCATGTGCTCGCGAGATCAGTTGGCCCGCCCTGTGGGCGGATAGCCGATCACGGAAAAATCCAAGGGCTCTAGAGTCGACGCGTGATCGAGGCCATAGAGATCGCCACTGCTGCGGGAACGTTCGACGCGCTGTCGAGCGGGGCAGCCGGTGGGCGGGAAGTCATGCTGCTGCACGGTTTTCCGGAGGCGGCCATCGAGTGGGAATTCCAGCTCCATGCGCTCGGTGGCGGTGGGTGCCATGTGGTGGCGCCTGATCAGCGGGGATACTCGCCGGGTGTGCGGCCGGACACGGTGGCCGACTATCGACTCGAGGAATTGGTCGGCGATGTCATCGCGATCGCCGACCAATTGGGTTGGCGGCGCTTCGATCTGGTCGGGCACGACTGGGGGGCTTATGTCGGGTGGGCGGCAGCGGCGGATATCCCGGAACGGATCCGTAGTTTCACCGCGGTGTCGCTGCCGCATCCCGCCGCCTTCCTGCGGGCAATGACCGAGGACGAGGATCAAGCGCAACGGTCGCAATACTTTTCGCTGCTCCGGAAACCGCGGGTGGCCGAGCGGGCGCTCCTCATGGACGACGGGGCGGGTCTGCGCAAGATCTTCGAATGGAAGATTCCCGAGGAACGGATCGACGACTATGTACACCGGCTCGCGCAGCCGGAAGCGCTGACGGCGGCGCTGAATTGGTATCGCGCAATGCATCTGTCCGGCCCGACCGGCCCGGTAGCGGTGCCCACGCTCTACGTCTGGAGCACCGACGACAGCACCGTCGGCTCCACCGCGGCCCTGGCCACCGAGAAGTACGTGACCGGCCCGTATCGCTTCGAAATGCTCGAGGAAGTGTCGCACTGGATCCCTGAGCAGGCTCCCGAGGAATTGACCCGCCTGATCATGCAGCACCTCCTCGCGCACCGCACCTGACGCCAGGGTGTCGCATTTTCCGGACACGCCATTCGTTCGGGTGATCTGTGTACTACAAACCACCGGAGGCGAACCCATGGACTTCAAGGAAATCAACCGAGCAACCATCGCCCAATTCCGGGCGGGTGGCGAGATCGAGGGTATGCAGCGCGACAAACTCTTGCTGCTCACCACCACCGGCCGGGCCACCGGCCGGGCCCACACCACCCCGATGATGTTTCATGACGTCGGCGACCGCCTGCTCGTCATCGCCTCGAACCTGGGCGCCCCCGAACACCCGGACTGGTACCGGAATTTGGTGGCCGAACCGGCGGTGACGGTCGAAATCGGCGACGAAACCTACCCTGCTATCGCCGCCCCGTTCGAGGGCGAGGAATACGACCGCGTCTGGACCATGCTGAAGCAGGCCTACCCGTTTTTCGCCGAGCACGAAACCAAGACCGACCGCACAATTCCGGTCATCGCGCTAACAAGACGGTGACCCGCCGATCCAAAAGGGCGCGCGGCTCCGAATGCGGAGCATGCCCAACACGAACACACGCAATCTGCACGAGCTGTCCGCCGACATCGCCGCCGTCGTCCGCGACGTGGTGGCCACCGGGGAGGACGCGGTAATCACCGACAACGGAACCGAAGTCGCGGTCATCATGTCGATGGCCGACTACGATCGCCTGCACCTGTACGCCGAGCTGGCGGACGCGGCCCGGCCCGGCTACGCGGGCGCGACCGAGTTCCGGGCCATGTCCATCTCGGAGATGCTCGACGTCCTCGGTGTGCATCCGACGGTCGACCGCGGGCTCCGTGGCTGACTCAGGCGCCCAGCGTCATTCGCGTGCCCCGCGCCGTTCATGTGTCCTGCGCCGTTCATGTGCACAGCGTCGCGAACGCCGACCACAGCAGCGGCGAGTGCTCGATGGTGCGCTCGGTGCGCCAGGCCTGCAGTCGCTCGCGCTGCCAGTGCGCGAGCGCGGTCACCGGGTCCGGTTGTTCGTGCGCCGCGTCGATGGCGCAGATCGCGTCCTGCAGCGGGTGGGCGTGCGCGGGCGCGCCCGCGATGCGGTGGAAGGCGAGATCGGTGGGCAGCGGCCAGCGACTGGCCGTCACCAGCTCGGCGCCGTTGTTGATCATGGCCGCGGTCAGCCCGAGCGCCTCGGTGAAGCGCATGTCCCCGCCGCTCTCGCAGGCGATCAGCGCCACCCGGCTTGGAATGGGCCAAAGCTCGCGGCCGTCAGTGGGTTCCGCGAGGAGGGTGTGGGTGCCGAGCAGGAAGTCCTTGGCGGACAACGGTCGGTGAGTGCGGTTCGGCACGGCGAAGCCGAGAGTGTCGGCGGTGCACGGCAGATGGAGTTCGGCGTCCTCGCTCTGCCCGGACTCCGGCGGCGCGGCGGTGACGTGGCCGACGTAGATCAGTCGGCTCGCGCCGCCGCGTAGGGCCTTGCTCAGCCAGCTGCGGTCGATATCGGTCCGGCGGAAGACCTCCGTCGGGTCGACTACCGCGGGCAGTAAGCGGTCCTGTACGGCGTACTCGGCGAACCGCTCGGCCAGTGGGGCTTGCGCCGCCATGCGACCGAGCACCGAGCCGAGCGTCGAGTCGGCCCGGAAGCCGGGAATGCGCGGGTCCAGCAGCGCGACGACGGGTGCGTGCTGGGTCTCGGTCCACCTGCGGGCCGTGCGTTGCGGCGCGTGCACGAGGCCAGCCGGCGCCAGCAGGCTCACATCGGCGATGTCGATCAACCGGACCTCCGGGCCGGGGGCGATCAGCTCCCACGGCACCTGCGCCACCCGCGGCGACGGTTGCAGGCGAATGTGCGGACGGATCCCGCGCTGATACAGCTCGTACAGCTGGGCGGCCAGCCCCTGCGGCAGCAATGCTCGGGAAAGTGCCTGGGCGACAAGGTACTCGGTGTCGTGGGCGGCGAACGCTCCGGTGGTCATCGAGCGTTCGAGACCGCCCGGCTCGGCGGGGTGCGGCAGGGCATCGGCCAGTCGTCGCACGGCGTGCAGCACCGGCTCGCCCGGCAGCATGGCGGCCCCACGCGGCGCGCTGTCCCCGGCCCAGCGCCAGGACATGTACACATCGCCCGCGTCCGCCATGCGCACGATGACGGTCGGCTGGTCCGGCGTCATACCGTCAGCACCCGGCTGTCGCGGATCACCCGGCCGTAGCGTTGCTCGGCGGCGGCGATGTAGGGGGCCAATGCGATCCGGCCCTCCGCGGCCAGCGCGAGTCGGGGCGGCGGTGACACCGGCAGGCCCGCGCTCGCCGCGACTTCGGCCAGCGCGGCACCCAGTTGCAGCGCGGTCGTACCGGCTGGTCCGGCGGGATCGACCGGGGGATCGAGCGGTTCGAGCGGCAGCCGGGCGGCGCGACCGCCCTCGGATCTATCGATATTCAGCGTGGTACCCGCGCATTGTGTCTCGATCAGGTCGGCAAGGAGCAGCCCGTTGCCCGAGAGATAGGCGAAGCGGAAGGCCAAGCGCATGGCCGGGTCCGCGATCTGGCGGTGCCACTGGTCGCGCTGGTTGCCGTTGGGGAGGGTGTAGCGCACCGCATCGATGGCCAGCGCGGCGGGAACGGCGAGGTCGACCGCCTGGGCGAGCAGCTCTGGTGCGGGCGCATCCGCAGCGGCGACGGCCCCTTCGAGCAGCGTTGCATGCCAGAAATCCAGCTGGGCGCAGTGCAGGCCGAGGCCGCGCTCGGCATAAGCGTCGAACGCCTCGGCCAGCAACGCCTCGCACTCGGCGAACCTGCCGGTTTTGAATGCCACGGTGGACAGCCGCATGCGCAGGTCGGCGGCGTCGAGCACCGCGCCGGACTCGACGAAGTAGGCCAGGCTGCGGCGGTACAGCTGCTGCGCCTGGTCGAGGTCGTCGCGGCCCTCGGCGAGGAAAGCCAAGGTCTTGAGCCCGATTCCGGCGCGGTAGCCGAGACCGGCCTGCTCGAAATATCGCTGGCTGGCGCGCAGCGGCGCGTCCGCCTCATCGAAGCGTTCGACGCGGACGAGCATGGTGGCGAGGTTCTGCTGGGTCTCGGCGACGGCATTGCGGTCACCGGCCGCCTCGAACGCGGCGAGGGCCTGCTGGGCGAAGTCGACGGCCAGGTCACGGCGGCCGGTCTCGAAATACGTTGCGGCCAGGTTCATCAGCGGATGCCCCGCCAGGTGCGGCGCGAAACGCCATGCCGCGTCCAGGGATTCGGTGGCCAGTTCGGCGGCGGCGGCCCAGTGCTGGCGGTGCAGGGCGACGGCGGTCAAGGACAGCAGGCAGGAGACGCGCAGTACGCCCTGGTCAGTGGTGTCGGCGAGCAATTCGCGCGCCTGCTCCAACGCCGCCTGGGCTTCGTCGAGTTCGCCGAGGTGCTGCAACGCCTGCGACATGTTGACCAAGGCGGTCGGTCGCAACCGTGGCGCGTCCGCGGGCATCGCGGCGAGCGCTTCGCGGTACAGGCGCAGCGATCTGGCGTGGTCACCGAGCTCGTCCGCCATGCTCGCCGCGTTGACGATGGCGCCGAGGCGGACGTCGCCGGTGGTGGTCCGCGCGGCGCCCTCGAAGATGCGCAGGGCCGCGGCGGTGTCACCGCGGGTGTAGGCGTCAGCGCCCGCGACGAGGAGTTCGCGGCCGTCGTCAGGTGTTTCTTCGGTCATGTCAGAAATCCGAATCCGATTCGGCGGCAGCGATCTCCGCCAGGAGGGGCGGATCGGCGGAATTGCCGGCGGGGTCGGTCGCTCGACTCAGTCGCGACAGGGCGAGCTCACGCACGCGGCGGCGCATTTCTGGGCTGCCCGGCTCCGGGCCGCCGACACCTGGCACGTAGACCTGCACGGTCACCGTGGATTCCGCGCCTTCCGGTGCGGGCACCTCGGCAACCCACACGTCGCCGGCGAGTGACAGTGTCGCCACCGCCGTGCCCGAGGACGTGCGCACCAGCGCGTGCGGATGCAGATGCGACGGCACCTCGCCGCGCGCCGCGGCGACCACCCGCACCAGGACCGTCGTGCTGCCCGCCGCCCGCACCACCTCCCACGACACGGCTCGCTCCGAAGCGTCGAGCAGTCCGGGGGGACAGCGGTGCCAGTCCCATCCGCCGCTGCCTCTGGCCAGTACCAACGCACCGTTCGGCACAGCGGTCGCCGGACCTGCCGCGAGCGCGTAGTCCGCGGCCCGGCCGCGGGTATCGGCCACTTCGGCGGTGTGCTGTTCGGCCGCTTCGATGAACTCGTCCGCGCCGTCGACGATCAGCTCGCAGGCCTGCGACAGCGTCGCTATGTCATCGCGCAGTAGTCGCTCGTCCAGCGGTGCGATGCCGTCGATGATCGAGGCGGGCCACCACCGCGCCGCCCAGTGCGCGTACCCGAGGCGCCACGCATCGGTCACCAACTGCGGTATCTCCGGCGCGGCAGCCATCTCGCCGGATTCCCCGGCGTCGACCGCCAGCGCGACCCGCGCACCGAAGACCGCCCAGAGCCACTCTTGCGCGAGCCGCACATCATCGAGCACCGCGGCCGGAAGTGTCTGCCCGGCAAGCAGACTCCAGCTCAGGTGCCCGCCCGCGGCCTCGAGCACCAGCACGTCGATGCCCGCCGCCTCGTCGAGGACGGTCGGCGCGCCCGCAGGCCCGATGATCCACAGGCCGTCGGCGGCTTGCCGAACCCGCACCGTGCCGGTCATCAGCTCGCCCTCGCTTCCGTCGAATCCGCTTCGGCCGCAACGGCGCTCAAGGCCTGCTTGACCCGAGTCCGATGGTCGAGGACGACCGAACGAGCCACGCCGTCGAGCAGATCCCACAGCTCGTCCGGGTCGTACACCGCGAACTCGCGCACATCGCGCCCGTGCAGGCGAACCCACAGTCGCCGCAGATACGGACGCCACGGTGTGCACAACTCGGCGGCGATCGCCGCGAGCGGACCGGTCGGCGGCGACTCGGTGCCGACCCGCACCACCAGCCGTCGCGCCTGCAGCACGTAGGCCTCACGCTGCCAGCGGCCGTTGACGACCCGGTGCGCCGTGGTCTCCGTCGCATCCGGCCCTGCCACCTGGACACTGCCGACGTCCGAACGCCGACCACGAGCGGTGGGCCCGATCGGCGCGAGCCCGTTCGCCAGCGCGACCCCGGTCGTCGCGGCCACCCGCAGCGTCTCGTCCAACAGCGCCCACGGCGCGCAACTCCTGGCGATCTCGGCGGCCACCAACTCCGGAACGGTCGGCAGTTCAGCGCGTTCGGTGGAAGCTTGCAGTGCCGTGAATACCCGCTCGTAGACAGTGCGATCGAACGGCAGTCCGAGCGTGGCGGTCGAGGCGGACGCACCGACCGCGGGGGCCTGCGGCACGACATGCACGGTCAGGCCCAACTCGGCCGCCGAGTAGCCGGATTCGTTGCGCCACAGCCGTATTCCGGAATGCGTTCCCGCATGCCCGGCGATCAGCCGATCCCATGCCGCCTGCCCGTTGTCTCGCTGCTGCCCGAGCCGCGCCGCGGCACACGCGTCGAGTAGCGCCGTGCACGCCGCGGTGTGGTCACCGCCGGCCGGGCCCGCAACCGGCCGTCGGCGCCAAGCGACCTCGATCAGCCCCGCCAGCTCCGGAGTCCGTTCGGCGACATACTCTTTCAACGCCTGGGTGGTGCGGCCCGCCGCGTACTCGTGCACGTCGCGCAGGGCCGCTTCGGCTACCGCCCTGTCCCGCACCGCATCCGGCAGGCCGCGGGTCGTCGCCAGCTCGAAACAGCGCTGAAAGTACAGATCCTGCGGGTTGCCCTCGGTGATCCGCAATGCCCGCCGCACCTGCTTGAGCACCGTGAACCAGGCTGCCGTCGCGTGCAGCACGTCCGAGGCGGCGTGCACCCTGGCGGCGAGCAGCACCGCGCCGTCGGCCGTCACGATGGGTCCGGCGCACGCGGGATGCTGCACCGGCCGGATCACCAGCGGATCGAGGATCAGTTTCACCGTGCGGCGCAACGGCCCGCCGTGCGGACCGCTGAGCGGTTCGACGCCGTCGAGCTTGCGCCACACCTCATCGAGCACCATGGCGCGCGGTCGTCGCATTCGACCAGGTTAACGGACTTATGTCCGATTCGACCCCGGCAAACCTGGGATCGGTAGGCCGCGAACCGTTCCTACCTTTCTCGTATCGGCCCAGACGCCAAGGGCCGAACGAACTCAGGAGAAACCATGAACACCAAGTCCGTCACCGCAGCCCTCGTCGCCGCCGCCGCCGCTGCCGCCCTCTTCGTCACCGGTTGCAGCGACAACGCGAGCAGCACCCCGGCCAAGTCCTCGGCCGCCCCCGCCCCGCAGGCGACCTCCGCCCCGCAGGCCGCCCCCGCGCCGTCGGGCAAGTCCGCCGCCTCGGTCGACGGCAAGGCGTTCGACGCGACGTTCACCACCACCTGCGCCAAGCAGGGCGGCACCCTGGCCCTCGCGTTGACCGACGCCGCCAACGCCGCCTACGGCAACCTCTCGGTCAGCGCCACCATCACCGGCACCGACACCGTGCAGGCGGTGGGTATCGCGGGCAGCAAGGGCGGCGACGCGGGCCAGCCGTACGCGATCGGCTACGGCAACGGAATGCCGGGCGGCTCGGCCAAGCTCAGCAAGGACGGCAACACCTACAAGGTGACCGGTGAGGGCGTCAGCGCCGACCTGGCCAACCCGCTGGCCGGCCCGAAGACGTCGAAGTTCGACATCACCTTCGCCTGCTCGACCGTCGTCGGCGGCTGATTCACCGCGCTTGTGAGCGCGAAGGTCCCAGTTCGCAACCGTCCCCGGCCCGCTCGAGTTCTGCTCGAGCGGGCCGACATCGGCACCATCTTTTCGAATCATCGAGGAACATCATGAAAAACATCCGCTGGATCACCGTCGCACTGGCCGCACTGGCCGTCGGCTACTACCTCCTGCACGGCCTCACCTACACCAGTTCGTCGGCCTACGAGCCGGCCGGCCTCGGCTGGCTCGGCTGGCAGCTGGTGCTGCCGATCCTCGCGCTGACCCTGGTCCCCATGGTCTTCGCGTTCACCGGTGACGGCATCATGGCGGCCTTCACCGGTCGCAACAGCGCCGAGTTCCGCGACGGCCTGGTCGGGCTCGGCACCATCACCTCCTTCGCGCAGACCGGAGTGAGCGTCAACGACCAACCGCAGGTGCGTATCCAGTTCAGCGTCGAGGGCATCGACGGAAAGACCTTCCCCGCCACGGCGAAAATGATTGTGCCGCTGACGGAATTGGCGCTGCTGCAACCCGGCGTGGTGCTGCCGATACGCTACCTGCCCGGCCGGACCGACAAGGTCGAGGTGGATATGTCCGGCGACGCGTCCATGGCGCAGCAGGCGATGAACGAGTCGATGATCCGCAAGGGCATCACCACCCGGCACAAGCTCGACATCGCCGAGCGTGGCATCGCCACCCAGGCGGTGGTGCAGTCGCTGGCGGTCACCGGCGAGATCCGGGACGGGCACTCGAAGATCGCGCTCGGACTGGTCGTCACCCGGCCGGACGGGTCGAGCTTCGCCACCAGGGTGGAGAAGTTCCTGGCACCGAGCAGTGTCGGGCAGGTGCAGGTGGGCCGCATCCTGCGGGTGCACTACCTGCCGGAGAACGAGCAAGAGGTTGTCATCGCCCTTGCGGTGAATGCTTAGCCTCGACCGAATGCCGCGCTGCTTCGAGATTCTCGAACAGCGCGGCATTCGTGTGTGCGGAGTGGTTGCCAGCACAACTGAGGGTTCCCTAATTGGTCAGCTGTTCACCTTTACGTCGTTTCCGGATTGTCCGGGTCGTTTACGGTTCGGCCGTGAGCCTGATCCCCCTCGCCCTCTTCGTGAAGCACGACGGGCAATCCGCACGAGCAGCGGTGACCTGCGAATACAAATGCGCGAACGCCTGTTTCCACGAGGTGCCCAACACCTCGGGTGGTGCGTACTTCGGCGATATCGTCAGTTCGCTGAATCGGCGCGGACTGATCAAGGGTGGCGCGGCGGCCGTGCTCGCGGTCGGCGCGGGCAGTGTGCTCGCTGCTTGCGGGGATGATGTCGATAAGGCGGGCTCCGCGTCGCCGTCACCGAGTGGTCCGCCAGGCACGGGTACCGAGTTCGCCGCCGTCGCGCCGAACAAAGAGGACGCCATCGTGATCCCGGACGGCTACGACCAGTCCGTCGTGATCCGCTGGGGCGACCCGATCTTCGCCGACGCGCCCGCCTTCGACTTCGACAAGCAGTCGGCCGCCGCGCAGGCCAAGCAGTTCGGTTACAACAACGACTTCGCCGCGCTGCTGCCGATCGAGGGGCAGCCCCATGCCTTCCTGCTCGTGGTCAACCACGAATACACCACGGGCCCGCACATGTTCCGCGGCTACGACAAGGAAGCGCCGACCGACGAGCAGATCGCGATCACCCAGGCGGCGCACGGCCTGAGCGTCGTCGAGGTGCGCGGCGAGCCGGGCACAGGCAAGCTGGTCCCCGCCTTCGGCAAGTACAACCGCAGGATCACCGCGACCACCGAGTTCCAGCTCACCGGTCCTGCCGCGGGCAGCGACCTGGTCAAGACCGCCGCGGATCCGACCGGCACCAAGGTGCTCGGCACCATCGCCAACTGCGCGGGCGGCGTAACCCCCTGGGGCACCGTGCTTTCCGGTGAGGAGAACTTCAACGGCTACTTCGCCAACGGCGACAAGGCCAGCGAAGCCACCGCAGCGGCCCGGCTCAAGCGATACGGCTTCACCGCGGGCAAGACGCCCAACGGCTGGGAGCGCACCGACAAGCGCTTCGATCTCGCGCAGGAACCCAACGAGGCCAACCGATTCGGCTATGTCGTCGAGATCGACCCGTGGGACCCCACCTCGACGCCGATCAAGCACACCGCGATGGGCAGGCTCAAGCACGAGGGCGCCAGCATCTACGTCACCAAGAGCGGTGAGGTCGTCTCCTACACCGGTGACGACGAAAAGTTCGACTACATGTACAAATTCGTGTCCACGCGCAAGGTGCAGTCGGGCGGCGGTGCGTCGAGCATGCGGCACAACCTGACCATCCTGGACGCGGGCACGCTGTACGTGGCCAAGCTGACCGGCGACCACGCCGACAAGATCGACGGCACCGGCGCCAAGCCATCGGACCAGGGCTTCACCGGTACCGGCCAGTGGATTCCGCTGCTGGAGACCGGCGCGGACGGCAAGGGTAAGTCGCTGGTCGACGGCATGAGCGCGGCGGAGGTCGCGGTGTTCACCCGGCTGGCCGCGGACAAGGTCGGCGCCACCAAGATGGACCGCCCGGAGGACTTCGAGGCCAACCCGTACACCGGCAAGGTGTATGTGGCGCTGACCAACAATGACAACCGCGGCAAGGACGGCAAGCAGGGCCCGGACGAGGCGAACCCGCGCAACCTGAACAAGAACGGCCAGGTCCTCGAGCTCGACGACGACCACACGGGCACGACGTTCACCTGGTCGCTGCTGCTGGTCTGCGGCGATCCGAACGCCGCCGACACCTACTTCGCCGGCTTCGACAAGTCCAAGGTGAGCCCGATCTCCTGCCCCGACAATCTGGCCTTCGATCCCTACGGCAACCTGTGGATCTCCACCGACGGCAATGCCCTCAAGTCCAACGACGGCCTGTTCTCGGTGGTGCTCGACGGCCCGAATCGTGGTGCGACCAAACAGTTCCTGACCGTGCCGCGCGGCGCCGAGACGTGTGGCCCGGTGGTCACCGAGTCGCGCGTCCTGGTGTGTGTGCAGCACCCCGGTGAGGCCGACGACGCGACGCCGGAGAACCCGTTGTCGCACTGGCCCGATGGTGGCACCGCGCAGCCGCGCGCCTCGGTCGCGGTCGTCTGGAAGAAGAACGGCGGCCGGATCGGCGCGTAACGTCGCGCCCTTCCCCACGAAGCCGCCACTGAACCTACCTGCGGGAGTGGCGGTTTCGTGGTCTCGGCGGTCGCTACATGTTGGCGAAGCGCGCGAAATCGCCTTGCGCGCCGCTGTATACGTTCAAGTCGGTGCGGCCGGTGATGCCGTCGATGCCGCCGCTGTCGGTGGTCTGCCAGAACGTCCAGGTCGGCCAGCCACCCGGCACCTCGGGTGCTTCGTTGCCGCGATAGTCGGCGATCCACAGCGGGTACCGGGTGAACTCGTCGGTGTCGGCCATCGCCGTGCGCCAGAAGTTCGGATACGTGTAGACGATCGGGGTCCGTCCGGTCAGCGCCTGCACCGTGTTCAGGTAGCGGCGGGTCCAGTCGATCAGCGCGGCGGGTGCCAGCCCACCGGTGGTCTCCAGATCGAGGACCGGCGGCAGATCCAGTGCGCCGTTCTGGCCGAGCACCACCGTGGCGTAGAGCGCGGCCTGCGGTTCCGGCGGCAGGTTCGGCCTGGCGTAGTGGTAGGTCCCGCGCGCGACGCCCGCGGCCCGCATCAGCAGGCTGTCCGGCACGAAGTAGGGATTGATATAGCTCATACCCTCGGTGGCCTTGACCATGGCGAAGTCGTGCCCGGCGCGTTTCACCGCGAACCAGTCGATCAGCCTGCCGTCGATGTGCTGCCAGGACGAGACGTCCGGACCGGTCGGCGCGGCCGCCGCGGTCCCGGACAAGGTAGCCGTGAGGATGCCGGATAGCGCGATGAGGGACAGGGCCGTGCCGCGACGACGGATGGCCGAGCTCCAACGAGGGGTGTCCATGGCGTTCGACGATAGCTATTTGATCTACTTGTGACCAGTGTTACGGAAGGGGTAGTTGCGCAACGTTTACTTGAACAGCTCGCCGACCGCCCGCAAACTCCCGGTTTCCCGTACTCAGCCGAGCCAGTCGAGCACCGAAGCCGCCGTCCACGACTGCTGCATGCTGCCGAGCGGCTCCCCGGTGAACGGCTCGTAGTACTCGGCGAAGCTGCCGTCGCTGGCTTGGCGCAGACCCTCGGCGCGCAGCATGAACGAGCGCTCGGCCCAGCCGCGCCGGGCGAACACCCAGGAGAACAGCCAGCTCATCACCGGCCACACCGGGCCACGCCAGTACTCACGCGAACGGAAGTCGCGCGACACCGGCGAGGTCGACGGCGGCAGCGCGTAGCGCAGATCCGGATGCCCGCAGAACCGCGGCCCCTCGAACGTGCGCAGCAGGGCGCGTTCGGTGTCGCGCGGCAGCCCGCCGCACAGCAGCGGAGCGAACATCGACAGCGTCTCGGTGCCGATCCAGCGCTGCAACCGCACGTCGAAGTCCCTTGCCGCGCCGGTGCGGGCATCGGTGGTCGCGACAACGCCAGCCCGGAAGCGGTCGGCCCACGCGGACAACTCGCGCACGTCGGCGTGCGGCTGCTTGTACTCCTCGCCGATATCGGCGAGCACCTCGCAGGCCAGCGCGAAGATGCCGGTGACGAACACATCCTCGACCGCGAAGCTCATCGTCGAGGACAGCTGGTAATCGTCGTACCCCGCCCGGCGCATCTGCTCGACCAGCCACAGGTAGCGGTCGTATTCGCGGTCGCTCGGGCGCTGCGTCGGATCGGCGACCACCAGCACGTCCTCACGGTGGTACGGCGGCAGATCGCCGGGGACCACGTTGTCGTAGGCCCGGTCCCAGCGCGGCGAGTTGTCCATGCCGGATTCCCAGCCGTGATACAGCGTGATCCGGCCGGTGTCCTTGGGGTCACGGGCATGGGCCAGCCAGCGGTGCCAGCGCACCAGGTCCGGCCAGCGGCGGTTCAGGAACTCCTCGGCGACCGCACGGGTGCTGCGGCCGTGCCTGCGGGAATGGTCGAGGATGCGCTGCACCGCGATCGCGTGCACCGGCGGCTGGGTGATGCCCGAGGTGTCCGGGCCGTCGGGTGCGTTCGCGGCCAGCTTGCGGCACTCCCACCGGGACGGACCGGGGAAATAGCCGTCGACACCGTTGGCGAAGACGATGTGCGGGATCATGCCGTTGTGCCACTGCGCCGAGAGCAGCGTGTCCAGCTCGATGACCGCGCGTTCCACGCTCAGCGGCGCGAGCCCGACCGCGACGAAGGCGGCATCCCAGCTCCACATGTGCGGATACAGCCGCGGCGCCGCGCTGGTCATGGTGCCCAGGTCGTTACCGCGCAGCAGGTAGGCGGCGCGGGCCGCGAGCTGTGTCGGGGTGAAACCCGGGTGTGACATCCCCCTATTCTGCGGTGCCACCCGTAAGTACGCCCGTTCGGCGGTGTCCGACTCGGCCTGGTCCCACCCGTCGGCGGGCGGTTCGTGCTCGGCGGTTATCACCCTCGATTGCCCCGTCCGTAATTCGCTGCTCGAGATTCGGCTCTCGATGTATGCGTGCATCGCTCGGTTTTGCCGAGCCATTACGGTGGGGCGCATGACCTACGCCGTGACCAGCTCTCCGAAGCCGACCGCGCTGATCACCGGCGCCAGCCGTGGGCTCGGCGCCGCGATCGCCCGCGAGCTCGCGCCGTCGCACGAACTGCTGCTCGGCGCCAGGTCCGCCGACGCGCTGCGCGACATCCTGAAGGAGATCCCCGAGGCGACCGGCTGGCCGGTCGAGCTGACCGACTATGCGGCGGTGGCGTCGGCGGCCGCGCCGATCCGGCGGCTGGACGTGCTCGTGCACAACGCGGGCGTCCAGGATCTCGGCACGATCGCCGAGTCGACCGTGGATCAGTGGCGAAACACGTTGGAGGCCAACCTGATCGCGGTGGTCGAGCTGACCAGGGTGCTGCTGCCCGCGCTGCGGGCGGCGGACGGCCATGTGCTGCTGATCAATTCGGGCGCCGGGCTGCGCGCGAACGCGGGTTGGGCGTCCTATGCCGCGAGCAAGTTCGGGCTGCGCGCCTTCGCCGACGCGCTGCGGCTGGAGGAGCCGTCGCTGCGGGTGACCTCGATTCACCCCGGCCGCATCGACACCGACATGCAGCGCGAGATCATCGCGCACGAGGGCCGCGAGTACCGGCCGGAGCAGTTCCTGCGCGCCGAGACGGTCGCGGGTGCGGTGCGCAACGCGGTCGAGACATCGCGGGACGGGCACCCGACCGAGATCGTGCTGCGACCCGTGTCGAGCTAACGGAGTGCGCTGGGTGTCGAACGCTGGGTGTCGAAGACGGAACCTCGCCGGATGACGAGGTTCCGTCCGCTGCTTACGCGACGATGTTGATCAAGCGGCCGGGGACGACGATCAGCTTGCGCGGCGCCGCACCGTTCAACAGCGCGGCGATCTTCTCGTCGGCCAGCGCGGCCGCCTCGATGGCCGCGTTGTCCGCGTCCGCGGGCACTTGAATCCGGCTGCGCACCTTGCCGTTCACCTGAATCGGGTACTCGACCGACTCCTCGACGAGCAGCGCCGGATCGGCCACCGGGAACGGCCCGTGGGCCAGGGAGGTGGTGTGGCCCAGGCGATCCCACAGTTCCTCGGCGATGTGCGGTGACAGCGGCGCGAGCATCAGCACCAGCGACTCCACCACCGAGCGCGGTGCGCCATCGGGGTAGGTCTTGGTGAGGTGGTTGGTCAGCTCGATCAGCTTGGCGCCCGCGGTGTTGTCGCGCAGCGCGGCATAGTCCTCGTCGACCCCGGCGATCGTCTTGTGCAGCAGCCGCAAAGTCTCCGCCGACGGGGCGGTGTCGGCGACGCGCACCGCGCCGGTCTCCTCGTCCACCACCAGTCGCCACACCCGCTGCAGGAACCGGTGCGCGCCGACGACGTCCTTGGTCGCCCACGGTCGCGAGCTGTCCAGCGGACCCATCGACATCTCGTAGAAGCGGAAGGTGTCCGCGCCGTACAGGTCGTACATCTCGTCCGGCGAGACCGCGTTCTTCAGCGACTTGCCGATCTTGCCGTACTCCTGGAACACCTCGATCTCGGTGCCGGTGGCATCGGTCCAGTAGAACTTGCCGTCCCGCTCGACGATCTCGGCGGCGGGCACGTACGCGCCGCGCTCGTCGGTGTAAGCGTAGGCCTGGATGTAGCCCTGGTTGAACAGCTTCCGGTACGGCTCGCTGCCGCTGACGTCACCCAGATCGAACAGCACCTTCTGCCAGAACCGCGCGTACAGCAGATGCAGCACCGCGTGCTCCATGCCGCCGATGTAGAGGTCGACGCCGCCAGGGTCGTCCTGGCCGTGCTCGGCCGGGCGCGGGCCGAGCCAGTACTGCTCGTTCTCCTTGGCACAGAACGCCTCGGCGTTGGTCGGATCGGCGTAGCGCAGCTGATACCAGGAGCTGCCCGCCCAGTTCGGCATGACGTTGGTGTCGCGGCGGTACTTCTTGAGCCCGTCGCCGAGGTCCAGCTCGACGTTGACCCAGTCGGTGGCCTTGGCCAGCGGCGGGGACGGCTGGGAGTCGGCGTCGTTCGGGTCGAAGGTGACCGGCGCGAAATCGTCGAGCTCCGGAAGCTGCACCGGCAGCATCGATTCCGGCAACGCGTGCGGCCGGTCGTCCTCGTCGAAGACGATCGGGAACGGCTCGCCCCAGTAGCGCTGCCGCGCGAACAGCCAGTCGCGCAGCTTGTACTGGATGGTGCCGTTGCCGTGACCCTCGGTCTCCAGCCTGGCGATGATGGTCGCCTTGGCGTCCTCGACGGACAGGCCGTCGAGGTAGCCGGAGTTCACCAGCTCGCCGTCGCCGGAGTAGGCGGCCTCGGTGACATCGCCGCCGGTGATCACCTGCACGATCGGCAGGCCGAGCGCGGTGGCGAACTCCCAGTCGCGCTGGTCGTGACCGGGCACGGCCATGATCGCGCCGGTGCCGTAGCCGCTCAGCACGTAGTCGGCGACGAAGACGGGAACGGCCGCGCCGTTGGCCGGGTTGGTGGCGTGGACGCCGAGGAAGACGCCGGTCTTCTCCTTGTTCTCCTGCCGTTCCAGATCCGACTTGGCGGCGATCGACTTGCGGTAGGCCGCAACGGCTTCCGCGGGACTTGCGGCGTTGCCGTTGGTCCACCGCGGATCGGTGCCCGCGGGCCAGTCCGCCGCGGTCAGCTTGTCGACCAGCTCGTGTTCGGGCGCCAGCACGACGTAGGTCGCGCCGAACAGGGTGTCGGGGCGGGTGGTGAAGACCTCGATCTGCTCGCCCGCCACGTCGAACTTCACCTGCGCGCCGCGCGAACGCCCGATCCAGTTGCGCTGCATGGCTTTCACCTGATCCGACCAGTCCAGGTGGTCCAGGTCGTCGATCAGCCGGTCGGCGTAGGCGGTGATCCGCATCATCCACTGCCACAAACGCTTACGGAACACCGGGAAGTTGCCGCGCTCGCTGCGCCCGTCGGCGGTGACCTCCTCGTTGGACAGCACCGTGCCCAGGCCGGGGCACCAGTTGACCATCGAATCGGTCAGGTACACCAGGCGATAGGAGTCGAGCAGCGCGCCGCGCTCGGCGGTGCTCAGCTCGGCCCAGGACTTCCCGTCCGGGACCGGCCGTGCGCCGCTGGCGAACTGGTCGGCCAGCTCGGCGATCGGGCACGCCCGGTTCAGCTCCTGGTCGTACCAGGAGTTGTAGATGCGCAGGAAGATCCACTGGGTCCAGCGGTAGTACTCCGGATCGGTCGTCGCGAACGAGCGCCTGCTGTCGTGGCCGAGACCGAGCCTGCCGAGCTGGCGCTGCATGTTGGCGATATTCGACTCGGTGGTCACCCGCGGGTGCGCGCCGGTCTGCACCGCGTACTGCTCGGCGGGCAGGCCGAAGGCGTCGAAGCCGAGGGCGTGCAGCACATTGCGCCCGTGCATCCGGTGGTAGCGCGCGAAGACGTCGGTGGCGATGTAGCCGAGTGGATGCCCGACGTGCAGGCCCGCACCCGAGGGGTACGGGAACATGTCCTGGATGAACAGCTTGTCGGCCGGGGTGTCACCCGCGAGTGGGCCGACCGGGTTCGGCGCGTGGAAGGTGCCACGCTCCGCCCAAGTCCGCTGCCACCGCTGTTCGATGCGGCCGGCAAGCTCGGCGTTGTACCGATGCTCGGGTACATCGCTATCGGTTGCACGAGTGTCCTGCACGGTCCTGCCTTCTTGTGATCGCCGATCCCCGACAAACTTCGTCTATCAGGGTAGAACGTGCGGACCGCAGTACTGAAAATCGGGCTGTGCGGACTCCTTCGGCGCGTCCGCTTCCGCGCCGGGAACGAAGTTACCCGCCCGTCGGTATGCGACTGCGCCGCACCGCCTTCGCGTTACTCGCGAGTTGTCGTTCCCATCCGAGCGGACCCAACAATGCGTTTGGTTGCTACGTCGGCAACCTGCTGCGACGCAGTGTGGAAAGCGCTCGTCCGGGGTGGTGGACTATCGAGTGCTAGTCGGTTGCGGGGGAGCGCCCGGCGGGCCGATGGCACCGATGCGCTAGCCTGCATGGGTGTTCGTCGTCGCTCTCGTCTTGTTCGTGCTTGCCCTCGTGGCAGGCGCAACCGGCGCACTCGGGCTGATCGGCAAGCTGCCGCGCAACCGCTTCGTCGGAGTGCACACCGAGGCCGCGTTGTCCGACGACGAGACCTTCCGCATCGCGAATCGGGTCGCCGCCCCCACCTCGCTGGCGGCCGGGGCGCTGCTGTTCGCCGGTGGTCTCGTCGCGCTCGCCGCGAGCGGCCTGGTCGCGCTGCTCGTCGGCGTGGGCGCGGCCATCGTCGCCCTGTTCACCCTCGGCGCGGGCGCCAACGCCGCGGCCGCGACGGCCGCCGCCATCGCTCCGCCCGCCGAGGTCGGCGGCTGCGGCAGTGCCTGCGGCGCTTGTTCGCTGCGCGACGCCTGCCAGCCCGCGACCTGACCCGCTGGTCGGTACTCGCTAGTCGGCACAGTCCGGTGCGGGCACGCTGCGGGACAGCGGACTGCCGACCGGGTTGAGGTAGAGCACGCAGAGTTCGACGGCGACCGTTCCGCGATTGCGTGCGACGTGGGGATAGCGTGGGCCGCTCGGTTCGCGGAAGACCCGGCCGCGGCGATATGTCACCGGCGCGCAGTCCGCGCCGGGGTGATCGAGAACGCCCTTGGTGACCAGCACGAACAAGGTGCCGTCGTGATAGTGCCAGCCGCTGCTGCCGCCCGGCTCGATGATCGTCTGGCGCAGCACGAGCTCGCGCCTGCCGAGGGTGCGGCGGAACAACACGCGGCTCGCGGTGCCCCGTGCGGGTGCGGCGTTCACCTGATACTCGCGTCGCGTCACCACACCATCGAATCATCCCCAGCGATCCATCGGGCTTGCCGGAGCGCCGTCATGGCGACGGATGGACGAGTTACGTTTCGGGTCCAACCCTGTCGGCATCGTTACCGGCGGTCCATACTTGGGACGTTGCAGTACCGGCGTGATTTTCGGGGTAGAGATGACTGTGTTGGACCTGATGGCCGCGGGCGATACCTGGGGGATCTCCGGACCGGATTTCATGGCGTTGTACTGGCCGTGCGTGGCCATCGCGGTGCTGCTCGGAGTGTGGATGCGGCTGCGGGTGACCCACGGCGCCGTCGACACCCGCGGCATCGAGCGGCCGGGCACGGAGCTGTCGCTACCCGAGGTCGCCATGCTGTTCGATGACCGCAGGGCGGTGCTGACCGCGCTGGCCCGGCTGCGCAGCCACGACCTCATCGACTCCGCCGCGGCGCCCGCGCGGCCGTTGACCGCCGAGGACCGCAGGCACCTGGATCCGTTCACGCGGTCGATCTACGAGCGGATCGCCGCCGGGGCGAAGCCGACGGTGGCCGCGCTGACCGCGGGCTCGGCGGCGGCGCTCGGTCCGTTGCGCGACTCGATGATCAAGCGCGGTTACTTTCCCGACGCGGCGTTCCGGCGCAGCCTGTGGGACGCGGGGCTGCCGGTATTGATCGTCGGCGCGGTCGGCGTGGTGCGGTTGGTCGCAGGGGTGCTGAACGACAACCCGGTCGGGTACCTCGTGCTCGCCCTGGTGGTGCAGGCGTTCTGCTACTTCTTCTTGGTTGCCAAGCCACGGCTGACCCCGTTCGGCAGGCTGGCCCGCAAGAACGCCACCGGCAGCAACGCGCATCTGCGGCCGTCCAATTCGCCTGCCTACGCCACCTACGGCGCCGAGAGCGCCGCGCTTGCCGCGGCGATCTTCGGTGGCGCCGCGCTGATGTCGCTGGACCCCGGCCTCGCGAGCGCCGTCGAGCCACCGAGCTCGTCGAGCGGTGACGGCGGTAGCAGCGGCGGTGACGGCGGTGGCGGAGGCGGCGGCTGCGGGGGTGGTGGCGGCGGCTGTGGCGGCTGATCACGGCACGGGCCGGAGCCGCGGATGAGCGGACCCCTGCCCGACGGCGCCTTCGGGATCGGCTGGCGGCCGGAGATCTGTGGCGTGATGGGTGAGCTGGATGGACTCGGGTTCGCCGAGGTGATCGCGGAGTCGCTGCCGGTCCGTCGGCGGCTGCTCGGCAGCCAGGAGCTCACCATCCCCGCCGAACTGATGGAATTGCGCCTGGCCGGGACCGCGATTGTGCCGCACGGCATTTCGTTGTCGCTCGGTGGCGCCGAGCCGGTGCACGAGCGCCGCATCGAGCATCTCGCCGCGTGCGCCGAAGCGCTCGATGCGCCGCTGGTGAGTGAGCATATTGCCTTTGTGCGGGCGGGTGGTGTCGAAGCAGGCCATCTACTTCCGGTGCCCCGTTCCAGGGCGGCACTGGAAGTGTTGGCGCGCAACATTTCCCGCACCCAGGCGGTGCTCGACGTGCCGCTGGCGGTGGAGAACATCGCGGCACTGTTCGACTGGCCCGACGACGAGTACACCGAGTCGGAGTTCCTCGCCGAGCTGGTCGACCGGACCGGGGTATACCTGCTGCTCGACATCGCCAACGTTTACGCGAACGCCCGCAACCGTGCCCGCGATCCCGGCGCCGAATTACTGCGGCTGCCGACGGATCGCGTCGCCTACTGTCACGTGGCCGGCGGGCACGAATCCGACGGCCGCTACCACGACACGCACACCGATCCGATTCCTGCCGAAGTCCTCGCTCTGGTGGGTGCTTTCACCGACATTCATCCGGTGCCGTTGATGCTGGAACGCGACGGCAACTATCCGCCCGCCGCCGAGCTGCTCGACGAACTCGATGCGATCGCCGCGGCCGCGCACCGACCGGTGGTCACCGGACGCGCACGGATGGCGCGCACATGAATCGGCAGGCCGACACGGATCTCCTCGCCGAGCGGCAGGCGGCGCTGGTTCGGGCACTGGTGGCCGGGAGTCCGGTACCGGATGGTTTCGATTCCGCAGCCGTCGCCGCGGCGGCACGGGCGTTGCTGCGCAAGCGCGCAGGTGAGGTCGCGCGCCGTTTCCCGTTGCTGGCGCACGCCTGCGGTGCGGACTTCACCGCCCGCTTCGTCGCGTGGGCCGCGGACAAGCCCAAGACGTCGACCGCCTCGGACGCAACGGCTTTCGCCGCGTACGCGGGCATCGCGGTCAATGGCGTCCCCGCCGCTCGCGGCCGAAAGTTGTTGCGCCGCCGACGCCGATAGCCGGGGATCCACCGCGGCCAGGCATGCTCGCCGCCCCTTCGTCGCGCCGGCCTATCAGCTCCGGTTCGTCACCATCGCGCAGAGCTCGCGCGTTTCCCCCGGTGCCAGCACGGTGGTGTGCACGCCGAGATCGGCTGCGGCGGACTGAAACTCGGTCAGCGAGTCGTCGACCTCCACGTAGTACGGCGGACGGTCGAGGCCGAAGTGGATCGGGACAATGGTGCGCGCGCCGAGCAGATGTCCCGCCAGCACCGCCTGTTGCGGCGTGAGCACCGCGGGCAACGGACTGGCCGGCTGCAGGTGTGGAAAGTTCACCGCCGCGCCGTTTATCGGTAGGAACGCGACGTCGAACGGACCGCAGCGGCGGGCGATGAGCCACCACATGCCGTGGAAGAGCGTGTCGCCGCCGTGGAAGATCCGGTGCCCGCCCGCGCCGACGACCCAGTTCACCTGTGGATCGCCGAGTCCGTCGACGGCGGGTACCGCGGTCACCTCGAACGGGCCGATGGTGGTGGTCGTCCACTCTGCCATCACCCGGGTCGGCAGATCGTATGCGGCGAAGCCCTTTTCGGCCGCCGCGGTCCACGTGAGATCGTCGCCGGAGCCCACCATCGGCTCGGGACGCAGCACGATCGCGTCGGCCGCCAGGATGCGCCGCAGCCCGGATGGGTCGGCGTGGTCGAGGTGCAGGTGAGTCACCAGCGCGGCGTTCGCAGGTCGCGGAGTGGTCAATGTGCCGTCCGGCAGTGCGTCACGCAGCAGCTCGCTGTCTTGCACGGCGTCGATCACCAGTGTGCAGCCATCGAATTCGAGTTCCACACCTGCCCAGCCCAGTCGGCGGATCTTCATCGTCGTTCCTTCGTTCGTACCGCTTTCGGCAAGTGTACGGACGAACGTTCGTATTTTTCTAGTATGCGCAAACATCCCATGTTGTGACGAAATACGTACTTCTCGGTTCGATGCGAGCCCGGTCTCGGCGTTAGCGTGTGTTGTGCGATTCCTCAGCAAGTTCTATATCGACGGTTTCATCCTGTCGATCCTCGCTACGGTTGCCCTGGCCAGCGTTTTTCCCGCCCGGGGGACCGCTGCCGACGTAGTCGGCGTGCTGACGAAGATTGCCATCGCATTGCTCTTCCTGCTCTACGGCACTCGCCTCTCGCCGAAGGAGGCGTTGGCGGGGCTCACCCATTGGCGGCTGCACGTGGTCGTGCTGGCCAGCACCTTCGTCCTCTTCCCGCTGCTCGGGCTGGCGGCGCACCTGCTGGTGCCCGGCGTGCTGACCGACGATCTGTACACCGGGCTGCTGTTCCTGTGCCTGGTGCCGTCCACCGTGCAGTCCTCGATCGCGTTCACCTCGATCGCGAAGGGCAATGTGCCCGGCGCGATCGTGAGCGCGACGGCGTCGAACCTGTTGGGTGTCTTCGTCACCCCGCTGCTGGTCATCCTGTTGATGAACACCACGGGCCAGGCCAGCGTCGACTTCTCCTCGATCGGCGACATCGTGCTGCAGCTGCTGGTGCCCTTCTTCATCGGCCAGCTGATCCGGCCCAAGGTGCACCGCTGGCTCAGCCGGTACGCCGAGCCGACGAAGCTGGTGGACCGCGGCTCGATCCTGCTCGTCGTCTACAGCGCGTTCAGCGCGGGCATGGTGGAGGGCATCTGGCACATGCTCTCGCCGTGGCGGATCCTCGCGCTGGCGGGGGTGTGCTGCGTGCTGCTCGCGCTCGTCATCGCCGTCACAATGCTGATCGGCAAGGTCTTCGGCTTCGCGCGCGCGGACCGGATCGTGATCGTGTTCTGTGGCTCCAAAAAGAGCCTCGCCACCGGATTACCCATGGCTACGGTGCTTTTCGCGAGCCAGCCGGTCGGGCTGATCGTGCTGCCGCTGATGATGTTCCACCAGATCCAGCTGATCACCTGCGCCGCCTTGGCCCAACGCTGGGCCAAGCAGGCGGAGGAGCCCGACGCGGCAGTGGCCCACTGACGCGCGGGCTACTTGCGTAGCGTCTCGAGCGCCCGCAGCACGGCTTGTGCCGCTACCGGATCGCCGGTCGCGATGCGCGCGCTGCCATCCGGATACGCCTTGGCGGCGATGCCTGCCCGCCGCAGCGCGGTGGCCACGCCGGGCCCGGGCAGGTACAGGAAGTTCGCGTGACTGCGGGGCACCGCGATCCCGCAGCGCCGTAGCGCGTCACGCAGTGCGTCCCGCTCGGCGGTGATCCGCATGGTCCGCGCCGCGAGCTCGGGCTCGGCCGCGTAGGACGCGGA
The DNA here is from genome assembly GCF_044547795.1 of Nocardia sp. NPDC052316. NCBI lineage: Bacteria > Bacillati > Actinomycetota > Actinomycetes > Mycobacteriales > Nocardiaceae > Nocardia > Nocardia sp. NPDC052316. The sequence continues at coordinate 192,335 of NZ_JBIUBB010000005.1, read as the reverse complement.
GACCGCCGCCACCGCCGCCGCGCTCATCCCGAACGGCAACTGCAGCTTGCGCACCCGGGCCACCAACTCGCGCCTGCCGAAGGCGTAGCCGATGCGCAGCCCGGCCAGGCCGTACGCTTTCGAGAAGGTGCGCAGCACAAGCAGATTGGGATGGCGGCGCAAGAGCATGAGCGGGTCGATGTACTCGGCCGCACCGAGGAACTCGACGTAGGCCTCGTCCAGGATCACCGGCACCCGCGCGGGCACCTCGCCCAAGAACGCCGTCAACTCGCGCGCCGAGGCCACCGTGCCCGTGGGATTGTGTGGCCGGCATACCGCCACCAGTCCGGTGCGTTTATCGATCGCCCTGGCCATCGCGGGTAGATCCTGATCGCCCGCCGAATCCAACGGCACCGCGATCGTCGCCAGTCCTGCCATCTCGGCCATGATCGGGTAGCCGTCGAATGTCGGTGTCGCATAGATCATCCCGGCACCGGGCGTGGTCAACGACTGCATGATCTGCAGCGCCACCCCGGTCGCACCAGAGCCGACCACAACCTGATCCGAATGCACACCCAGGTGTCGCGCGATCAACGTCGGTAGCTGTTGCGGTAGGAACTCCGGATACCGATTGGCCTGGGCCAGCGCACTGTTCACCGCACGCAGCACCGAGGGCAACGGCGGGAACGGGTTCTCGCTCAACGTCAGGTCGAACTCGGTCGCCGCCGAAGAGCTGCCGGGCCGCCGCGACGGCGTGGTCTCCGCGACGAGGTGCGGGCTCATCGCGCCGCGCCCCACCGGATGGCGGCGGCGCCCGCGAAGTCGCCCGCGTGCGCGAACGCCGACATCAGCACCACCGACCCGTTGCGCAGCCTGCCCGCCCGGTTCTCCATGTCCAGGGTCACCGGAATGCCCGCCGCGAACAGGTTTCCGCACTGGTCGAAAGTGTCCGGATGCCGTTCGGCGGGCAGCTCGAGCGCGTCGTGCCAGTTCCGCAGGAAGAGCCGGTTCGGTTGATTGGTGACGAACGTGTCGATGTCGCGACCCTTCACCCCGATCCGATCGCACACCGCCAGCGCCACTTCCGGCACCAGCCGGTTGCCGCGCGCGAACACCTTGGTGATCTTGGATTCGCTGAAGCTGACGCAGCCCTGGCCCTCGCCCGGCTCCCAGTACTTGCGGTCGCCGTTGGTGGAAAACTCCATGTCCCCGGCGAATTCGGGGTAGGTGCGGCACTCGATGTCGAGGATCGGCGCGCTGTCGTCCTTGACCAGCAGGCCCACCCCGCAGCCGTCGCCGGGCACGGGTGCCTGGGCGAGCTTGCGGATATCGGGTTGGGTGAACACCGGTCCCGCGCAGTTCTGTGTCGCCGCGATCAGCGCGGTACGGGCGCTGGTGGTCTGCAACACCATTCGGGCGATCGACATCATGTGCACGAAGGCGGCACAGCCGCCGTTGTGCACGTCGTAGACGAAGTAGGGGCGGGCGCCGAGCCGCCTGGCGACCTCGGGCCCGCACCCCATCACCGGGTTGGTCGGCAGCTGGGTGTGCGTGATCAGCACGTCGATCTCCGAGATGAACTGTGCGCCATGGCGTTCGATCAACGGCGCGACGGCGCGCTCGACCATGTCGACCGCCGTCTCGTCCCGGTCCACGTGGTGGCGGGCCTTGGGCGAGCGGAACATCACGTTCTTGGCCATCCGGTCCGAGCGGGAGAACTGCGTGAAGTACTCGGTGCCGACCGGTTCTCCCGGCAGGTAGCTGGCGACGTCGACCAGGCTGACCGCGGGCAGTCCCGGGGCATCCGGGTTGGTGGGGATCATGCGAATCTCACTTCATCCAGTCGGGTTTGATGGGCAGGCCGCGCGCTGCCCGGTACTCGCAGATCGCCTTGAGGTTGTCCATCTCCAGCTGATGGCCCGCGGAGAACATGTCCCAGAAGTCGCCGACCCAGACCGGCCGCTTCGGCGGCGCGGTCTCCGGATAGGGGTTCTCGTCGTAGAACGGGTGCTTGCAATTGACCCACAGCACCACCGAACCCGGCTTGTTGAAGACCGCCTGCGCGTCGACGACCCGCAGCAGGTAGATCATCCACAGGTGTTGTGACTGGTCCCAGGCACAGTGGTAGTCGACGGTCATCGCCTCGGGATGCGCTACGGTCCTGGTGAAGATCTCGGTCTCGTCGCCGAGCCGGTCGTAGGCCAGCCACAGGCCCGGCTCCCCGGTCGGGACGAACCCCCGCAGGCTGTAGGTCCACTCCTCCAGGGAACGGGTGTCGGCCAGGTACTCGTACACCTCGCGCGGCGGTGCGGCGATATAGGCCTGCACCGGGCAGTATTCGCCGAAGACCTGGTCGTGCGGGTACACCGACCGCAGCATGTCCATGATGATCGGCGTGGTCGCGTCCTTGTCGGAGTTCTCGATACGCAGGACACCGGGCGGTGCGTCGTCGTCGGGAATATCGCTGAGTGCTGGCAGGGCACTGGTGGTCATTGCTTACTCCTGGATGTGTTCGATGGCGGTCAAGAACGGCAGGAACGGCGGAATCTCGTCCGGGTCCACGTCGATCGAGAGAAACGACGGCCCGGGGGTGTACAGGCACTGCGGCAGAGCCGCGGCCAACTCGGCGGAGCTGCGCACCGAGCGGGTGGTCAGGCCGGGGAACATGGCGTCGACGCCCGCGCCGAGGTGTGCGGCCCGGAATCTGTTGAAGGAGTAGCGGTCTCGGTAGTACAGCCGCTCCCTGGCCACGCACATGGCGTGGGCGTTGTTGTTGAGCACGATGAAGGTGATCGGCAACTCGTGCTCGATCGCGGTGTGAATCTCCATGCCGTGCATGAAGAACGCGCCGTCGCCGGCCACGACCACGGTGCGGTGTCCGGCGCCGCGGGCGAACGCGGAGCCGATACCCGCGCCGAACGCGTAACCCATGCCGCCCATCCCGAGCGCGACGACGAACCGGCCGCCACGCGGCACCCGCAGGTGATGCACCACGGCCGCACCGGTATTGCCTGCGTCGGCGAAGACATCGGTGCCCTCGGGGAGCGCCGCCTCGATGGTCTCCACCAGCTGCCGATAGCGCAGTCCGGGGCCGGTCGATTCCGGGACGCGCAGGGGCGTCAGCGGAGTAGTCCGGCGTCGCTCGAATGTCGTTGGTGTAGCGGTGAATTCGGCGGCTAGTTCGCTCAAGGTGCGGGCCAGGTCGGTGCTGGTGGCGTGGACGGCGGGCAGGTGCGGCGGTGTCACGCCGATGCTGGCCACGGTGCTGCCGGTGAGTAGTTCGTCCAGTCCGGTGCGGGTCGTCATCGGCATCGGAGTGCCGACGAGCAGGCACAATGCCGCGGACCGGATCGCCGCGCCGAGTTCAGGATGCCCCATGCTGCCCGCGACGCCGCAGAAGCCGGGGTCGTGGTTGTCGTAGGTGTCCTTGGCGTCCGGGGCGACGCCCACCGAGGCGTCCAAGACGGTGGCCAAGCGAGCTAGTTCGTCTCGCGCGTCGTCGCGGGCGACCTGGTCACCGGCGATGATCACGACCTTTCCGGTCCGCCGCGCCGTCCGCAGCGCGGCACGCAACCGAACCAGGCCGGCCTCGTCGCGCCGATACACCTTGGCGGGCAGACGAATCGGCGAGACCTCAGCCATGCGCGCCTGTTGCACGTCCTTGGGCAGCAACAACACGGCAGGGCCGCCGCGCCGGGCGGCGCCGACCGCCCTGGTCAGTTGATCCGGCAGCTCGGCGACGGTCTCGACGCGGGCGCAGTACCGGCTGATCTCGCTGAACATCCGCGCGGCGTCGATGGTGCCCGCCTGGCCACTGGTGTCCTGAAAGGCACCGCTGCCCGCGTGCGCCGTCGGCGGCTGGCCGACCAGCGCGAGCACCGGCACCCGGGAGGCGAATGATTCGGCAAGTCCGGCAACGAGATTCATCGCACCGCCGCCGGAGGTCGCGGCGACGACACCGAGTCCGCCGGTGGCGCGGGCATAACCGTCGGCCATGGTCGCCGCGGCGAACTCGTGTTTGGCGATCACTCCGGTGAGGTCGTACGGCGCGTCGAAGACGGCGTCGTACAGGTCCTCGATATTCGCACCGTCCACCCCGAAGAGGTGCCGGACGCCGAGGGCCGACACCGCCTGCACCAGATAATCGACGACCCTGGTCGGCATCGGCACTCCTTCCCGCGGTGTCCACCTGTGCACCGGGCACACGCGAGATCACTTTCTGCGTACAGGAGTGATACGAGCCGGGGCGCCGGGCGGTTCAACGCTGAATTACCGGGGAGCGGCGAGGGCGTGTCGAACCGACGTGACTCGCTCCGGCGAAGGGGCCCGGAACGGGCAAATCCGCAGCACTACCGGGAACACTTGCGTGTACGTATACATCTACGTATAGTTGGCTCATGCCCAACAAGACGATCTATGTTGCCGATGACGATCTGCCGCTGTTCCAGCGGGCCCAAGAGCTGGTTGGCGGCAATCTCTCCGGGGCGGTGACCACGGCGCTGCGCCGGTTCATCGAATTGGAGGAGGGTCGACAAGAAGGGTACGACGAGGTCATCGTCCGGGTCGGCCACAACGGCGTCCGGCAGGTTCGGTTCTCCGGCGCGCTGCTCTTCGAGACCAACGAGGTCACCGATGAGCGGATGGAACACATCCGGGTGTTCCGCAGCCGCAAAGGCAAATTCGTACTGCACGCGCACTACTCCAACTGGGCCGACTACCCGCAGTCCGAGAACTGGATCAAGGATCTGACGAACTGGCGGCGCATGCTCGGCGTCGGTGAGCAGGACTGGGGCGACTTCATTTTGGAGATCGTCGACTCGGTCGAGGAGCTGCGGGACAAGCTGCCGGAGAAGTTGTACGAGCGGGTGGTCGATATCGCGAAACGCCCGCAGATCGAGGATCTCGACATCTAGTCGATCACCTACCCACAACTGAACAGCAACCACTGACGGCTCGAGCCGCACCGGGACACCGGGTGCGGTGTAACTCAGTCATGCATTCATGCGCATCAACTAATTCATAGTCTCGAAAGGACCGCCATGGTCAACGGCCATCGCGCACCCGCCATCTCGGCACTGGGCCTGCGCAAATCATTCGGCGAGCACGTGGTGCTCGACGGCATCGATATCACCGTCCCCGAGGGCACGGTCTACTCGCTGCTCGGTCCGAACGGTGCGGGCAAGACCACCACCGTGCAAATTCTGAGCACCCTTATCCACGCAGACGGGGGCGAGACCCGGGTCGGCGGCCACGATGTCGAGTCCGAACGCGACGCGGTGCGTAACGCCATCGGGGTCACCGGCCAGTTCGCCGCGGTCGACGAACTGCTCACCGGCCGGGAGAACCTGATCCTGATGGGCGACCTGCAGCATCTGCCGCGGCGCGAAAGCAGAAGGCTGGCAGCGGATCTGCTGGCCCGCTTCGACCTCGTCGAGGCGGGCGACAAGCCCGCGTCCACCTACTCCGGCGGCATGACCCGGCGGCTGGACCTGGCGATGACCCTGGTCGGCGATCCGCGCATCATCTTCCTCGACGAGCCGACCACCGGCCTCGACCCGCGCAGTCGCCGGGTCATCTGGGACCTCATCCGCGGGTTGGTCGACGACTACAACGTCACGGTCTTCCTCACCACGCAGTACCTGGAGGAGGCCGATCAGCTGGCCGACCGCATCGCCGTGCTCGACCACGGCCGGATCGTCGCGGAAGGCACTGCGGCGGAACTGAAGCGGCTGGTGCCGGGTGGGCATATCCGGTTGCAGTTCGCCGACCGCACCGCCTTGTTCGCCGCGTCCGCCGCGCTGGGTGTCGCCGCGCGGTTGGTCGATGACGGCGACGCCGACGACGCCGATCTGACCCTCGCGGTGCCGAGCGACGGCAGCGTCAAATCCCTACGGGCCCTGCTGGATCGGCTCGACTACGAACAGATCGAGGTCGAGGGCCTCGCCGTGCACACGCCCAACCTCGACGATGTCTTCCTCACCCTCACCGGCCAGCCGACCTCCGAAAAGGAAACCGTCGCATGAGCACCATGTCCTACGCCCTCGCCGACTCCGCAACGATGCTGCGGCGCAACCTGACCCACGCGAAGCGATATCCGAGCATGAGCATCGGGGTCGTCGTGATGCCGACGGTCCTGCTACTGGTCTTCAAGTTCGTTTTCGGCGGTGCGCTCGAAAAGTCCTCCGGCGGTAACTACATCGACTACCTCGCGCCCGGCATGCTGCTGATGGTCCCGGCCTACATCACGGCGTCGGTCGCGGTGTCCATCGCCTCCGATACCTCCAAGGGCATCGTCAATCGGTTCCGCACCATGGGCATCACGCAGTCGTCGATGCTGACCGGTCACGTGCTCGGTGCGCTGCTGCAGGCACTGGGCGGCATCGTGTTGATGGCCGCGGTCTCCCTGCTCATCGGGTGGCGCCCCGACGCCAACGTGGCCGAATGGATCGCCGCGTTCGCTCTGCTCAGCTCCACCATCTTCGGATTGAACTGGCTCGCAGTAGCCTTGGGTCTGCTGTCGTCGAACCCGGAGGGCGCGAGCAACGTCGTCTTCCCGATCATCATGCTGCCGTTCCTCGGCAGTGGCCTGGTCGGCACCGACACCATGCCCGTCGGGCTGCGCCAGTTCGCCGAGTATCAGCCGTTCACGCCGATCACCGAGACCGTGCGCGGCCTGCTGATGGGCAGCGAGATCGGAAACAACGGCATCCTCGCCCTCGCCTGGTGCGCAGGCCTGACCGCCGTCGGATTCTTTTGGGCCAACTCGATTTTCCGCCGTCAGACCCAGTGAGTACGACGACACGATGAGGGGTACCGAGCCCCCGCCAGACGGCGGGGGGCTCGGTCTGTCGTCAGACCGTGCCGGACAGCAGCGTTTTGCCAGTAGAGGCCAGCCGGATCTCCACGGCTCGGATCTGGTCCGGCGCCTTATCGATGGTTCGATCGATGGTCAGCTCGGTGCCTGGGCCGGCAGGCCACTGATCGAGTTCGGTCTGGCTGCCGTCGGTGCCGAGCACGAACAGCTTCAAGGTCCAGTTGTACTGCTGGTTACTCGGTCCGTAACTGCAGCTCATCACGATCCGCGTCCGGTTCTCGGCCCGCACGACCTTGAAACTCGCCGTCACCGGGCTCGGCTCGAGCGCCTGCATACTGCGTTCGGCGACAACCTGTTCGGTGCTCGGAGTGTCCGATGACGTGACGGTGGCGACCACGGGCACCGCGATGGCGACTGCGGCGGCGGCCGCCGCGACGGCGGCACCGACGGACACCCACCGGCTGCGTCGCCTGCGCTGTTCTGCTGCGGCGGCGAGCCTCGGCAGCAACTGCGGCACCGGGGGGCTCGGCTCGGGCGCAGGCGAGCCCGCGTCCGCCGCAACGGCTTCGGGCGGCTCGAGCAGCGCCAGCGCGGTCGCCGGATCGACCATGGCGAGCATGCCAGGCATCCCGGCCAGCTCGGCGACGGCGGCCCGGCAGGCGGGGCAGCCGGCCAAATGCTCCTCGTACTCCCGGCGTTCGGTCCGGGTCAGGGAGCCGAGTACGTACGGCGCGTCCCACGTGGCGTAGTCATCCGCGAGTTCGTTCATTGGTTCGTCACCCCCATCTCCTGTAATGCCAGCCGTAGTGCCCGCATGCCATAGTGCATTCGTGATTTCACCGTGCCCGGCGGAATGTCGAGCTCCGCGGCGATCTGATGGGTGGAAAGGCCCCGATAGTAGGCCCGCACGATCACCTCGCGGTGGTCGGGGCTGAGCCTGCCCAACGCGTCGGCGACCACCCAGCCGTCCAGCGCGCGGTCGGCTTGATCGGGTGTGGCCTGCTCGGGCGGTGCGTCGGTGCGGAACTCGCGCCGGTTGCGGGCGCTGCGATGTTCATCCACGGCGAGATTGCGGGCCACGGTGAACAACCACGCGCGCGCCGAGGTGTCGGACTGATCCAACACGTTCGGACGTTGCCACGCGCGCAGCAGCGTCTCCTGCACGATGTCCTCGGCACGTCCTGGGTCGCGCACCAAACCGAGCGTGTACCGCCACAGCGCGGCCGCGTGTTCGTCGTACAGGACCCGCAACAACTCGGTTCGGTTGTCGGGCATTGCTCACCTCCCGCTCATCCCACGAATCAGCAGGGGTGAACGGTTCAATCGGAGCGCACATCTCAATTTCGTTCGAGTTCGATCGGGTGTGTTGCCAGCAGCGAAAGGGGCAGGGGCTGGCGGCGCAGGACGTGCGCCCAGAGGTCGGCGCGGCCGGTGCTGATCGGGTCGGAGGGCAACGCGGACAGCACTATCCAGTCGTCGTTCTCCAGCTCGCCCTCGAGCTGCCCGAAGGTCCAGCCCGCGTATCCGGCGAACACCCGGACGCCCTCGACCAGCCTGCCGATCTCCTCCGGATCCGCGTCCAGGTCGACGAGCACCACCCGGCCGTCGATCCGGCGCAGGCCGGGAACGCCGTCGATGGTCGCGCCGACGCGCATCGTGCCGAGGCACAGTGCCGCGTCCCGCTTGACCGGGCCGCCGATGAACAGGGTGCGCGGCGCGGCCGCCACCTCTGTCCAGCGGGGGAGCACGTCGTGCACGGCCGTATCGCTCGGCCGGTTCAGCACGACGCCGAGGCTGCCCGCCTCGTTGTGCTCGATGATGTAGACAACAGTGCGCCGAAAGGTGGGTTCGGCCAGCTCGGTCGCCGACACCAGCAGCGTGCCGGCGCGCACCACCTGCTCGCCGTGCCGGAAATCGCGCCGCTTACGGTCGCCGTGCCCGCCGCGAGTTTTCCGATCATCCGGGTCGTCTGCGCGTGCCACTCGGACATCATCGCAGTTGTTGCGGGGATATGCGCTTCCGCAGACGAGTTAGGTGCCCGGAATTTTGCGTCGGGGGCCGGTGTCGGGCGAGTTCGGGCGTCGTAGAGTCCGTGTCATGGAACCGCCCGAGGTGCGCCTCGAGAACAGCGACACCGTGTACGACTTCTATCTCGACCATCGCCAGAATCGGCTGAAAGCCTGGGGTGCGTACGCCATTCTGGCCCGCCGCTACTATCCGCGCGTCGCTTATGCGGAGGGCGCGCGCGCCGGTTTGCGGGCCGCGATTCGGCAGGGCAGGCCGTTGTTGATCTCGATCAATCATCTTTCCGAGAACGATCCGTATACGGTCGCGGCGGCGGCGTGGCGCAGTGCCTTGCGACCGGTGATCGGGCGGGTGCGGGTGCTGGCCAAAGACGAGCTGTTCGAGGAGCCCGAGCAGCGGCGCAAGATCGACATGATGGGCGGGATACCGGTGTTCCGCGGCAAGGACCACGGGATCCGGGCGGTCAACGCGGCCGGTCAGCGGATGATGGATATCTGCGCGCAGCGGATCGCGCGCGGCGACGGGGTGGCGGTGTTCCCGGAGGGCACCTGCAACGAGGTCGACCCCACCCAGGTGCAGCCGGTCGGTAGCGGCATCGGGCACATCGCGTTTCGCGCGATGAAGCTCGGTGTGCAGCCGGTGCTGGTGTCCATGGGCCTGAGTTACGGGCCGCGCCTGGACCCTTCGGTGCAGCCGAACAAGGAGGAGGCCAAGGCGGCCAGCTTCTACTTTGGGGTGCCGATCACCGAATTGCCGAACAAGCCCGGCGATATCGCGCGGCTGGTGCGCGCCGATCTGCAACGGGCTCTCGACGGCGCGGTCGCCGCTTACTGAGGCAGATTCAGGCTGTCGCGCGCCCAGTGCGGCACCATCACCAGGTATTCGGGCCTGGTCTCGATGAAGTGGTGCACCATCGGGCACATGGGCAGTGCGCCCAGTTTGTCCTGGGCGGTGCTGTTCAACGCCGCCTCGACCAGTACCCGGCCGTAGCCCTGTCCCTCGTAACGGGGGTAGATCTCGGTGTGCACGAACGCGCGTTCGGCTTGGGTGTCTTGATACTCGACGTACCCGGCGTTCGCGTCGTCGACATAGAGCTCGAAGCGTTCCAGCGCGGTGTTGATACGGACCTCCGTCGACATGGCTCGACGCTACTCCCGTGCGACGTCATCCGCGCATTCCGCAACACCTACCGTGCGGTCGCTCGGTTCCCGACCGTTCGTGGCTGCCCGGCCGCCTGACCGGCGGAATCGGACGCTCGACTTGTCTGCCGCTGCCGACCTGCGCAGAATGCTCATGATCGGGGTCGCGCACGGGTGCGTGGTGGCGGCCCGTGGAGGTACGAAACATGATGAAGGTTCGGCTGTTCTCCGGTGCCGCGGCTGCCATGGCCGCGTGCCTGCTCGGTGGATCGATCATGTCCGGCCCGGCCGCGGCCGCGCCGGTGCCGTCCTTCGGCGACTGCCCGGCCGGCTCCGTGGCCGAGGGTCACGGCGTGCGGTGCGCCGTCGTCGAGGTGCCGATGAATTACGCGGAACCGGACGGGCCGAAGATTCAGGTGACCGTCAGCCGGATCGCGGCGACCGGCGATCGGCGCGGCGTCCTCTTCGCCAATCCGGGTGGGCCCGGCGCGGACGGGCTGGACTTCTGGGGCCAGCGGACCGACGTGTTTCCCGCCGAGCTGACCGCTCACTACGACCGGATCGCGGTGCAGCCGCGCGGATTGCGCTGGGCCACCCCGCTGGACTGTGCGACCGGGGACGGCGGGCAGGTGTCGCTCGGCGGCGGCGACCGCAACGCCATCAAGAAGGCCTGCGATGCCGCGTTGCCCGGTTACCTCGACACCATTACCACCGAGAACACCGCCCGCGATATGGACGCGGTGCGCGCGGCACTGGGTCTCGAGCGGATCAGTTATCTGGGTACCTCCTACGGCACCTACCTCGGCGCGGTGTATGCCTCGCTGTTCCCCGGCCGGGTCGAGCGAATGGTGTTGGACTCCAACGTCAATCCCGACTGGGTGTGGACCGAGGAGTTCGCGCAGCAGCAGATCGCGGGCAAGCAGCGGCTCGACGATCTGTTCGCCTGGATCGCCGAGCACAGTTCCGAGTATCACCTCGGCGACACCGCTTTGCAGGTCTATCAGAACTGGGTACGCCTCGCCGTCGACCAGGGCGGCGGCTGGTACGCCAACCTCACCCCGCCCCCGGCCAGCCTCGCCGACCTGCCCGGCTCGTTGCCCGAACCGCTGGCCGAGATCGCCCGCGACGGCTACACCGGCGGTCTGGAACAGACCGGCAAACTGCAGAACCTGTTGCGCACCTTGATCTCCCGCGGTGCCACCACGCAGGGGCCGCTGCTCGGCGCCACCTCGGTCGCCACCTACACCCGCACCTACTGGCCCACCTTCGCCCGCGCGATGGCCGACGCGCTCGCCAACCCGGCGAACGTGCAACGCCTGCGCACCATCGAGGGCGCCACCGCCACCGACACCACCGGGCGTTCCGTCTTCGCCGCGATCACCTGCAATGAGAACGCCATTCCCGGACGGCTGGACGTCATCGGCTCGGCGATAGCCACCATCGCCTCCGGCGGCAACGCGATGGACGCAAGGGCCGACCTGGTCCGCTCCGGAATGGCATGCGGGACATGGAAACCCGTAGTCACACCGGTCAAGATCAGCGGTGCCGGACTCGCCACCCCGCCCCTGGTTCTACAGAGCAAGCACGACGCCCTGACCAAATACGAAGGCGGACCGGCCATGTCGCGTGCGCTGAACGGATCACTCATCACCGTCGACGGTGGGGATCACGGGAACTTCGGTCGAGGCAACCCCGTCGTCGACGACGCCGTGCTGACCTATCTGCGCACCGGACAGGTGACGATCACGCACGCCGCACAGGCTCCTTTGCCCGTGCGCTGACGGGCGCGGCTCGGCCGTGCGTCAGACGATCTCACCGGTCTGCAGCGCGGCGAGGATGTTGAGCACCAGCGAGAGCGGACCGTACAGCGCGGTCGCCAACGGATCACCGCCGTTCTGGCCGGCCAGCACCCAATCGAAACTGAACGAACTCATAGCATTCCTCCATGTGTCGGCGTCGGGTCGCAAACGGCAAGCACCATATATTCGTGGCCGACCACGGCACGGATGGGCCGCGGTCTCGGCAGGGGTACGCGGGATGAGTGTCTGGCCGAGTGGACGATAAGTTCGTGGGAACGTTGCCTGTCCGGTGCGGGCGGATCACACTGCGGAACATGACCACGTGGACACCGCTGCACGGGCATCCGTATCAGCCGATTCCCTACCACCCCAACCGGATTCCCGTCGAGGAAGCACTGGCCACGTCGGCCGGGTTCCGTCGGCGGATGGACGAGCGTCGCACCGTGCGGATGTTCTCGACCGATCCGGTGCCGGAGCAATTGGTGCTCGACGCCATCGCCGTGGCGAACACCGCGCCGTCGGGAGCCCATCAACAACCGTGGACCTTCGTCCTGGTCGAAGATCCCGAGGTGCGCGCCAGGATTCGGGAGGCGGCCGAGGCGGAGGAGCGCATCTCCTACAACGGCCGCCTCGGCGAGGAATGGCTCTCGGCCCTGCGCCCCCTCGGCACCGACGAGCACAAGCCGCACCTCACCGAGGCCCCGTACCTGCTCGTCGTCTTCCAGCAGCGTTTCGGCCTGCGCCCCGACGGCACCACCTACAAGCACTACTACGGCGACGAATCGGTAGGCATCGCGGTGGGCATGCTCCTCACCGCCCTGCACCTCTCCGGCCTGGCCGCCCTCACCCACACCCCCAGCCCCATGAAGTTCCTTTCCGAGGTCCTCAACCGCCCCCGCAATGAAAAGGCCTTCGCGGTAATCCCCATCGGCTACCCCGCCGACCACGCCGTAGTCCCCGACCTGACCCGCAAAACCATGGATCAGGTCCTGGTCCGAATCTGAACGCCGTCAACCGTTACTCGGCGCCACTCTGCCCGGCAATCGGTGGGCCGCGAGCCGCAGCATGCGGTCCGAAAGATCTATGCCGACCACACGGTGCCCGAACGCCGCGAGTTCGGTGGCGACGATCCCGGTGCCGATCGCAAGGTCGAGTACCAGGCTGCGCGGGGGCAGCATGCTACTGAGTGCGGCGGCCGCGGCCACCGCTCGGGGCACGCCGCCCCGGGTCCGGTCGTAGTGGGTCGCTTCGTCGTCGTAGTCGAGCACCTCTCCATCATGCGTAATACGGTGCGCGATTGGTGGATCCGGTATGACGGTGCGCGTACGAATGACTATTCGTACGCCCATCACGGGAGTGTCAGGCAGCTCGACAGGGTGACTCGCCGGTAATAGCAATTTGATACATGTAGTCGGCGTTCGCGTGGATAGCCTGCTCCGCATGTCATCGAACGGGTCGCCCCCGCATGCCATCAGAGCGGTTGTCTTCGACTGGCGAGGCACGCTTGTTTCGGAACTCACGCCGCAAGGTTGGGCGCGCGAGGCGCTGCAGCGGGCAGGTCGTGAATCCAACGCCGATGCCGTGGGCAAGTTGTTGCTCGACATCGAACTGGCTGCGGGCCAACCGAATCGACTGCAATCGCCGCTCGGCAATATCAGCTACGAAGCTCACCGGGACACCTACTATGCGGTGTTCACGGATGCGAAGCTTCCCGGCAAGGTCGCTGAGGCGCTATTCGAGGTGGATTCCGACGCGAGCGTCAATAAGTTCGCCGTCGACGCCGCCGCCACGCTCATCGCACTCAAGCAGAGCGGCTATAAAATCTGCGTCCTCAGCAATATCCACTTCGACATTCGCCCCGTCTTCAAAGACGCGAACATGCTCGACTTGATCGACACCTTCGTCCTGTCCAGTGAGGAAGGTGTGCAGAAGCCCGACCCCGCCATTTTCGTGCGGGCGCTCGAAAAACTCGGCACCTGCGCCGCGGAAACGTTGATGGTCGGGGACCGCCCCTCCCGAGACGGCGTCGCCGTCGAGGTCGGCATGCCGACCCTGCTCGTCCCGGCCTTGACCGACCCGCAGCAACGCAGGCTGCACCTCGTCACGAGTGCGGTCGGTGTCGACCTCGGGATGCTCCCGCCGGTGCGGAACGACGCAACATCCAACACTTGCCAGGGAACAACCGATACCCGCAGGCAGGGCGCATTGACGTAAACGTCGCAACCGCAAAGGTTGAGTCCGTTTCCGTGCAGGGCCGGACTCGGCCAGTCAGGCGAGCCGCATCGCACGTTCGATCGCACCGAGCCCGGCGTCGACCGCGCTCGGCTGCGCCCGCCTGCTCAATTCATCGACCAGATCCCGCACGGTTGGATGGTTGTAGACATACTGCGGTGCCAGGCATATCGCGCGCTCGAGCTGCTCGACGGCGGCAGCATCGTGTTTGAGTCTGCCCTGGGCGCGGGCGACTTCGATGCGGTGCCGCGTGTGGCGTTCCTTGGACATCAGCCCCGCCAGATTGATGCTGGTGTGGTGCTTCAGGGCAATATCGGGCCGGTCGAGCGCGACGGCGATCTCGGTCGCGTGTATCCCGCAGTTGGTTGGTCCGAAGACTGTTTGAAAGTCGTTGCGGTCCTTACCGAGTCGAGCGGCGGCCGCCTCGGCCTCGGCCAGGTATGCCCATGCTGTGCTGCCGTCGTGCAGGCGGGCTGACGCGACCGCGCACCGCAGGTGCAGCGCTCCCCAGAGCGAAAGTACCTGCGGTGTAGGCGATGTCATGAGATCTTGCAGCTCTGTCAACGCGGCTTCGGCTACCGTAAGTGCTTCGTCCAGTGTGTCCGTGTGCAGCAGCACGCCGCAGCGATCCCACGCCGAGCAGGCACTCATCAGCGGGTCGCCGAGCCTGGCCGCGGCGGTGGCGGCGTTCTCGACGGCGGTCCAGGCCAGATCGTGGTACCCGAGCTGGTTGAGGACGGTGCGGGCGACATGTGAGTTCTCGATGATGAGGCCGTCGATCACGTCCCGCTCGGTGCCCGAGGCCAGTAAGGCGCCGGTGTTCAGCGCCTCGGTGAGGTCCGGCAATTGCCGCATTACTTCGAGCAGATTCGCGGCCTGCCTGCGCCTGGTGATCCGGTCGACATCGTCGCGCAGGTCGGCGAGCAGCGGCTGTGGTGTCACGGCCCGCAGGCCGGCGCGCCCGGACAGGCTGAGACTGGTGCGCCGCAACGCGGCGCGCAGTGCGGGTACCGCGTGGTGCCCGGTGTCCTGAGTGAGCTCGCACGGCTGACCCAGCAGCCACGCCACATCGACCTCGAGGACGTCGGCCAGCCGGTCGATCACCGAGTGCTTGTCCAGCTTGATCCGGCCTGCCTCGATGCCGCGCATCCACGACTCGGACCGATCGACGTGCGCGGCGAGCGTGGCCTGGCTCATCTTCTTGGTCCGCCGGGAGCGCCGGATGCGTGAGCCGATAGTTGATGCGGCGGTGTTACTTGTTGCCACTTACCGAGTGTATTGCAGATTCTTCCTGCGAAACCGTCAACTATTTGACGGTCTTCCGGTCGACGAGTTGTCAGGCTATAAGCAACTGACGTAACGACTTCGGCGACGAGGTATCGAAATGATCATGGCCGCCACAGCCGCACGCGGACCGCCATCGATCACCGGGCAATTATCCGAATCAACCTTGCATATGTAAACAACGGACTGCACATGACTATAGGTAAACCACCTGCCGAAGACGGCGATTCCCGCTTACCACCGAACAATCTCGGCCCGAGAACCGCTCCGATGACCGCGCTGATTCTGAGCACGGCGCTGACCGTGATCGCCGGGTTCCTTACCGACTGGCACACGGCCTCGTTGGTCTTTCTCTCCGCCACAGCGCTTTTCAGCAGCGCTGAGCGGGAGCCGTGATCGAACAGCGAAGTATCGGTGGTCCCGAATCCCCAGTGCGTTCGATGCCGACCAGCCCGGCGTCGAACGCACTGAGAGAGCCGGCGGGAGCGGGTCTAGCGGGGCACCGGGGGCAGGTCGGGTGTCTCGGCGACGAGTTCCTCGGGTGCGGACAGCCGCCACGCCTCGAAGACGAGTTCGGCCAGCTCGTCGGCGTCGATACCGGACAGGTGCACGACCACCCACCCGAAACCCCCGGCCGTGAACTGCTCCTCGAACACCTCGGGCCGCTCGGATACCAACGCCTTCTGCTCGGAGAGCGTTTGCTTCAAGCCGACCGTCTGGGTGCGTGGCCAGTAATAGCCGAACAGCTTGCCGCGCACCTTGTACGAGGTGTACTTCTCGCCTTTCGTGGGTCGCACATCGGCGAGGGTGCCCACAATCCGAAAGAACTCGTCACTCTGCACAGCCACCGTGGACTCCTCGAAAGTCAGAATCCGAAATATACCTGTGCCAATTCATTCCGCCGCATCGGTGGCGCGGGGAGCCCGGGTCAGCGGGTGACGGTGGCCGAGGTGAGCACGACCTGCTGGACGGGGACGTCCTGCGCGCCCGTCTTGACCTTCCCGATCTGGTCGACGACGTCCTGGCCGCGGCTGACCTTGCCGAATACCGCGTAACCCCAGCCGTCCTGGCCCGGGTAGTCGAGGAACGCGTTGTCGTTGGTGTTGATGAAGAATTGGGCCGACGCCGACTGTGGATCGGACGTGCGGGCCATCGCCACGCTGTAAGTGACATTCTTCAGCCCGTTCTTCGCCTCGTTCTCAACCTTGTTGGGCGCGGGCTTCTCGCGCATGGTGGTGTCGATGCCACCGCCCTGGATCATGAAACCGTCGATCACCCGGTGGAAAATCGTGCCGTCGTAGTGGCCGCTGTTGACGTAGGTCAGGAAATTCCGCACGGTCTTGGGTGCCTTCGCTTCATCGAGTTCGAGCTCGATGTCACCCATGGAGGTTTGCAGCAGGACCTTGATCATGATTTCCCCAATTTGTGCGACAGGCTCAGTCCCGCAGTCGCCCTGACGGACTCGTGCTCCAACCGAGCTGGACACGGACCAGTGCATCGTACCGGTGCGTGGTCAGGAGGAATCCGGTTCAGCGGGACTGCCAGCGCGCGAAGCGGATTCGTGGGTCGGCAGGGTCGATCCACTGACCGCGCGCGCCCTGCCGTTGCCGACGACGCGAGCTACCGAGTCGGTTCGGGCAGCTCCGCACCGGTCTCCAGCAAGGACTTCAGTCCGGACAAGATACTGGGCCAACCACCGCTGATCGTTTCCAGTAGCGCACTTCCCGGCTGGAAGCCGTCGTGCACCACGGTCAGCTTCACCACCTCGTCCCCGGCGGGCTCGAGTTCGAAAGTCACCTTCGAGCGCGGCTCGTCGGCCAAAGCGGCCACCTCACTCGCCTTCATGCCGAAAGCTTCCGCGAACGCGGGATCGAAGGTGTGCCAGGTGTAGGCGAGCTTGTGGTACGGGTCGGCTTCCAGCACAACCTGTTCCGGATCCTTGCTGGTCCAATTCTTCTGGTGCCACACCATTTCCGAGCCGGGCTGCCAATCGGTGTTGAAGCTCGCGCCCCAGTAGCGGTCGGTGAAGGCCGGGTCGGTGAGGGCTTGCCACAGCTTCTCCGGGGTGGTCTTGATGTAGGTCGTGTAGACGAATGCGTTGTCGCTCATGAGATTTGCCTCCAGTGCCTTCTTGAGATCGGCCAGCGCGTGCACGCGGGCACGGTGGTAATTGGTGATCCAGCGCTCGGTGATGGCGTTGATGGGTTCGGCGTTGAGGTAGTGCAGTTTTTCGCGTCCGCTGCGACGGGTGGTGATCAAGTTGGCCGCCTCCAGTACGGCCAGATGTTTGCTGACCGACTGCCGCGCCATCGCTAGCCCGGAGCACAACTCGCGCAGGGTTTGCCCGTTGCGCGCGTTGAGGCTGTCGAGCAGTCGCCGCCGATGGGGGTCGGCCAGCGCCTTGAATACCTCGTCCATGCCGCCTTCCAGATTTATGCAGCCGTCCGGCTGCGTGTTCAGAGATTAGGCAGCCGAAAGGCTGCATGTCAAGGGGGCCCGAGAAGTAAAGCATTGTCGCGGCGAAATGTAGTAGATATGCTACGAGTCGACGGTAACCCGCAACGGGGAGAGAACCATGACAGTGGGTCAGGGCGTCGCCATCGACGTCGAGAAACTGCGGATGCGATACGGCACCACCGACGTCTTGCACGACGTGACATTCCAAGCGCGGCACGGCGAGGTGCTGGTGCTGCTCGGCCCGAACGGTGCGGGCAAGACGACCACCATCGAGATCCTGGAGGGCTTCCGCATGCGGTCGGCCGGCCGCGCCGAAGTGCTCGGCACCGATCCGGCGCACGGCGGCGAGGCGTGGCGGGCGCGCATCGGCGTCGTCCTGCAGTCATGGCGCGATCACGGCAAGTGGCGGGTGCGTGAACTGCTCGACTACCTGGGTGCCTTCTACGCGCCCTACGGCACCGAGGGCATCCAACGCCCCTGGGACACAGACGAACTCATCAAAGCCGTGGGACTCACCGATCAGGCGTCGAGCAGAATCAAGGACCTGTCCGGCGGCCAGCGGCGCAGAATCGACGTGGCGATCGGCATCGTGGGCCGCCCCGAGGTGCTGTTCCTGGACGAGCCGACCGCGGGCTTCGACCCGGAGGCCCGGCGCGAGTTCCACGATCTGGTCCATCGCCTCGCCGACGACCAGCAGACCACCATCCTGCTCACCACCCATGATCTCGACGAGGCCGAGAAACTCGCCGACCGGATCCTGATCCTGGCCGGCGGGCGCATCATCGCCGACGGCTCGGCCGACGAACTCTCCCGCCGGATATCCGGTGCGGCCGAGGTGAGTTGGACCAATGGTGGGCAGCGATTCGTGCACTCGACCGCCGAGTCGACCGAGTTCGTGCACGAACTGTTCAAGCAACACGGCGAGGCCATCGGTGACCTGGAGGTCCGCCGCGCCTCACTGGAGGACACCTATATGACGCTGGTGCGCCGGTTCGAATCCGGGCAGGTCGAGTCCGAGGTGCACACGATCGAGGAGGTAAAGCGATGAATCCGATGGCGATCGCGGTTCGGCAGGGCTGGTCGCGCGGCATGATCGAGCTGAAACAGGGACTGACCAACGGCCAAGACCTGTTCGGGCTCCTGTTCTGGCCGGTCGCCATGCTGGTGGTGCTGTTCTTCATGCGCAACGCGTCGTTCCAGGGCAGCGGCCTGTTGCTCGGCGCGCTCGCGTTGCCGAGCACGATCGGCATGCTGGTCGCGGTCAACGGCATGATCGGCATGGGGCAGCAGCTCACCCTCGACCGGGAAGACGGCACGCTGTTGCGGGCCAAGGCGACCCCGAACGGCATGGTCGGCTACCTGATCGGCAAAATCATCCAGGTGTCCGGCTGGGTGCTCATTCCGTCTGCTCTGCTGCTGGTCGGCGGCGTGTTCATCGTCGACGGACTCGCGCTCGGCCACGTCGGGTCGTGGGCGACGTTGACCTGGGTGATGGTGCTGGGTCTGCTCGCCACGCTGCCGATCGGTGCCGTCTTCGGCTCGGTGTTCGCCGACCCGCGCAACTTCGCGCTGATGACCTTCCCGATCATGGCGCTCGTCGCGGTCTCCGGCATCTTCTACCCGATCACCTCGATGCCCGGTTGGGTGCAGGGTGCGGCCCAGGTGTTTCCGGTGTACTGGCTCGGGCTCGGCATGCGCTCGGCGTTGCTGCCGGACGAGGCGGCCGCCATCGAACTGGAGCAGTCGTGGCGGCACCTGGAAACCGTTGGTGTGCTGGGTATCTGGGCGGTAGCGGGCTTGCTCGTCGCGCCGGTGGTGCTGCGCAGGATGGCCCGCCGCGAGTCCGGCTCCAGCGTGGCCGTCCGCCGGGAGAAAGCGATGCAGCGTGCCTACTGAAGTCATCTACAACCGCATCGCGATGTTGCGCGCGGAACGCGGCATCTCGCGCCGCGAGTTGGCGGAGGCGCTCGGCGTGCACTATCAAACGATCGGCTACCTGGAGCGCGGCGAGTACAGCCCGAGCTTGCATCTGGCCCTGCGGATCGCGGCCTACTTCGAGGTGACCGTGGAGGTCGTCTTCTCCACCAGCCCCTTCCCGCGCCTCGGGTCCCGCGTCGAGACGGCTTGACCAGCAAGCCGACTCGACGCACGAACCGGCCGCACTACGCGTGGTCGCCGCGGAGCAACGCGTAGGTGGGCACGAGCTCGCCTCGCCGCTCGCTCTCGGCGATCGCCCTGTGCCAGTACGCCTGAACGGTCCGGGCCAGGGCGGTGTCGACCCCGACGGCTTCACTGGTCTCGATCACGTGCCGAGCCCCCGCCGCCATCATCTGGAGATTCGCGACGTCGCCGAGCCCGCCGGCCTGCGCCGACGCGGCCAGACCCGCGTACACCTCGTCGACCCGACCCAGCGAACGTTGTGCGTAAGGCAAGAAGTGATCGATCGGCTCGCCGGAACGATCGATCATCGCCAACGCCTGTTCGACGCCGAGCAGCAGCGGATTGAAGATGGCAAGTGCCGCTTGGTAATAGAGCTGGGCCAGGCCCTCGTCGGCACCGAGGTACTCCGGTGTGTTGAGCACGCTCAACAGGTCACGATGCGCTTCGAACACCGCGCGGCGACCGGCGTAGAACACGTAGGACTCAGGGTTGGTGAGACCGTCGCTCTGCGCCATGACGCCGCCGGCGAGGAAGTCCCCGCCGCGTGCGCGCACCCACGCTGCGGCCTCGCGAGTGTTGGCCGGCGAATCCGAGGACAGATTGGCAATCACCTTGCCCGCCAGGTGATCCGACGCCTGGCCGAGTACGTCGTACATCGCCGAGTAATGCGTGAGGCTCACCACGATCAGGTCGTTGGCGTCTAGTGCCTCGTGGACGTTCGCGGCACGCCGGGCACCGAGTTCGACCATGGCATCGGCCTTTTCGGTGCTGCGGTTCCACACCGTCACCGTGACACCGGCGTCCAGGAAGGCCCGGACCACAGCCTGCCCCATCGGCCCCAAGCCGACGACCGAGACCGAGCCGGCGGGCAGGTGCTCGGCCATGTCGCTACCCCTCGTCGCCGCGGAGCAGCGCGTAGGTCGAGACGGCCTCGCCCTTCTCCTCGCTGGCGGCGACGGCCTTGCGCCAGAAGGCCTGTGCGGTGTGCGAGAACGTCGCGTCGACGCCGACCTCCTCGCTGGCGTCGATGATGTGCTGTGCGCCTGCGTCCATCATCTTCAGGCTGGCCAGGGTGGCCCAGCCGCCGTTCTGGTTGGCCACCGAGAACTCCTCCATGAAATAGGGGAACGCGGCGGCGGAGCGCACGGCGAACGGGACGAACTGGGCGATGCTGTGGCCGGAGCGGTCGATCATCGCCGTCGCCTGGTCGAAGGCGAGGAGCCACGGATGGAAGATAGTCAGCAGCGCCTGGTAGAAGATCTGCGCGAGACCGTCGTCCGTGCCGAGGTATTCCTGCGGGCTCAGCGGGCGCAGCAGCTCGGCGTGCGCGTCGAAGACCTCGCGCGGGCCGCTGTAGAAGATGTACGACGCGGGATGGGCGATGTTGTCACCCGCCGACATGACGCCGCCGGACAGGAACTGCGCGCCGTGCCCGCGGACCCATTCCGCACCCTTGCGGGCCTTCTCCGGGGAATCGGAGGACAGGTTGGCGATCACCTTGCCCGCCAGATGGTCGGTGGCCTGGCCGAGCACGTCGTACATGGCGGCGTAGTGGGTGAGGCTCAGCACCGTCACCTCGTTGGCGTCCAACGCGTCGGCGACGGTCGCGGCGGGCTTGGCGCCGAGTTCGACCATCGCGTCGACCTTGTCGGTGCTGCGGTTCCACACGGTCACCTCGACGCCGGCGTCCAGGAAGGCCCGGACCATCGCCTGGCCCATCGGCCCGAGGCCGACGACGGAGACGGAACGGGGGCTGGTCTGTTCGGACATTGTGTGTCCCTTCGCTTCTGGTTCGGATGGTGTCGGCGCCGGGATCAATACTCGTTGCCGCAGGTAGAGTCGGGAAGACCGAACGTTCAGGTGGGGTTGCTTACCTAGAGGTTCGAAATATGGTCAGAAGGAGTGCGGTGGACATGAGCAGTGACGCGGATCACGACGTGTGTGGCATGTCCGTGGCGATCGATGTCGTCGGCGGCAAATGGAAGCTGCACCTGATGTGGGCGCTGAGTGAGCGCCCACAACGATTCGGCGAGATCCGCCGCCTGCTGACCGGCGTCAGCGAGAAGGTGCTCGCGGAGAACCTGCGCCACCTCGAGTCGAGCGGCGTCGTGCACCGCGAGGTATACCCCGAGGTTCCGCCCCGCGTCGAGTACTCCCTCACGACGCTCGGCGCGGAACTGGCCGTCGCCCTGCGCCCACTGGAAGAGTGGGGCGACAAGCACCGCCACGAGCTCCTCGGCAACCTGCTGGCTTCGGCGAGCTAGTCCGGCTCGTGGCGCAGCGACTGGGCTAGCGGGACGCTGTGATCGCTTGCGGTGCCGCCCTTATCGAGACAGGTGCTGCTCTGCTACCTGCGCGCCGACTTGCTGCAAGAGGTGGCTCGCTTGCGCGATCGAGCGGGCCGGGTCCGGCTCCAGATCGGTGAGGGCGTAGCAGGCATCGAAGCCCGCCGCGTGGATCTCTTGTGCGGCAAGAAGGTTGCGCCCTGCGACGGCGATGGCGGGAATCCCGGCCTTGCGCGCTGCTTCGCAGACACCGATGGGGGCTTTGCCGTGCAGGCTCTGCGCATCGAGCGAACCCTCGCCGGTGATGACGAGTTCGGCACCGTCGAGTAGGACGGGAAAGTCCAGCAGCTCGAGGATCACCTCGATGCCGCTACGCAGCCGCGCGCCGAGGACGGCGAGTGCGCCGAAACCCGTTCCGCCGGCGGCGCCGGCACCGGGCTGATCCGCGAAGGTGGGCCCGGCGAGGCGTGCCCAGTTCGTGAGTGCCGCTTCGAGCAGGCCGAAATCGGCGGTAGCAGCGCCTTTTTGGGGCGCGTATACCGCGACGGCACCTGTGCGGCCGAGTAGCGGGTTGTCCACATCGCAGGCCAGTGTGACGGTGCCCGCGGCGATTCCAGGATGGAGGCCGGACAGGTCCAACTGTGCGGCGCGGGTCAAAGCCGCACCGCCCTGGGGCAATTCGTGGCCTTCGGCATCCAGGATGCGGGCCCCGAGCGCCTGCAGCATGCCCGCACCGCCATCGGTGGAGGCGCTGCCGCCCAGACCGAGCACGATATCGGTAGCGCCGTGGTCGAGCGCGTGGGCGATGGCCACCCCCAGCCCGAAGGTGCTCGCACCGAGCGGATCCGGCCGTCCCGCAGGAAGTTTCGCGAGCCCGACCACCGCGGCCAACTCGAGGACGGCCGTTGCCGCCCGCACCGCGTACGACGTGCTGCCCGGCACGCCCGTAGGGCCGGGGGCGGACAACTCGACCCGCGTCCATCCGCTTGCCACGAACGCGTCGACGGTTCCGTCCCCGCCGTCGGCGACCGGCACCTGCCGGACCGCCACCGCGGGCGCGACTGCCGCGATGCCCTTCGCGAGCGCGGCCGCCACCTGCGGTGCGGTCAGCGAACCCTTGAATTTGTCCGGGGCGAGCACCACCCGGCGACCGGTCTCGCGCGTCATCCCCACATTGTCGGGTGCGCGCCGGAAAACCGCGCGCCACCCTGCTCAAGCAGAGCGGACCAGGAATTCGATCGCCGCCGCGTATCCCTGAATCCCCATTCCCGCGACCACCGCGGTCGCGATCGGGGAGATGTACGAGTGATGCCGGAACTCCTCGCGGGCGTGCACATTGCTGATATGCACCTCCACGATGGGGAGTTCCGGGATCACCAGCGCGTCCCGCAGCGCCACCGAGGTGTGGGTGAGCCCGCCGGGATTGATCACGATGCCCGACTCGACACCGCGCGCCCGGTGGATCCGGTCGATCAGCGCGCCTTCGGAGTTGGATTGGAAGGCGGCGATCTCGCGGCCGTAGCGTTGCGCGGTCTGCCTGCAGAGTTCGACGACATCGTCGAGCGTCGCCGACCCGTAGACCTCCGGCTGACGAGTGCCGAGCATGTTCAGGTTCGGGCCGTTGAGAACCAGGATCGGACCGGGTGCGGACATGCGAGCAACAGTAGTCGTAGGCCCTGGTCGAAGTCCCCGCCCGGTGCGTGGGCCTTAGAGTCCCTGCGGCCCTTCCGAGCGCAGGTCGTCTACTTTGCGCATGGCGTCGCGCAGTTCCGCCAGCCAGGATTCCGCATGCTGGCCGGCCAGTTTCACCGTCCAGGCCAGCGCGTCCGCCCGCGAGCGCGCCACGCCCGAGTCGACGAGCGTGTCGAGCACCTTGCGTTCGGGTTGACGCAGTCGGGTCATGACGGGGACCGCCAAGTGGGTGAACATGATCCGTTCCCCGTCCACCGACACGCCCCACGCCACGCTGCGGCCGTAGCGGCGCTGCGCCTCGTCGGCGATCTGCATGCGGGCCGGTCGGGTGGACTCGCGGAAGCGCGAGACGGCGCCCTCCTTGGTCGCCCGCGGGACTTCCTCGGTCGCCGCGCCCGCGGTGGCTGCCGCGTCGACGGGCTTCTTCTCGGGCTGGGAGAACGGCAGTTCGCCGATGACAACGATCTCGTCCCGGTCGATCTCGATCACGGGCGGACCGGCGAACCAGTCGTCGGGCAACCTGCCCGCGAACCAGTCCGGCGCGTCCGCGGGATCCGGTAGGTCGGCCTGCTGCCAGCCGCCCGGTCGTCCGAAACCCCGTCCCCGGTGTTGATGCCTCATGAGGGGATCACCTACTTACTCTTCAGTGTTTCTTACAGTGATTACAAGATTACGTCGCAATCCGCGCCAATGGTTCCGCTCTGTGCGAACAGAGTTCGCCGGTGGTTAACGGGGGTGATTCGCGGTTCGTAGACGCTCGCTCTGGGTACTCATTGATCCGAAACGCCGAGTAGGGCAGTAAGTGCACAACTTTGCGCGGGGCCCCGGTACGGTAGCGGCGCCGGTTGTCGCCGTAGCACTGGACAACGATCAGGATCGGTCCCCCGAGATGGGAGATTTCGGGCACAATTGAGATGCTGAGCATGGGTAACGTCCTTGTGGCGGAGGCACCGCAGACAGGTCTTTTTCAGGTACGGTGGTCTTGTTACTGGAGTGACAAGAGTGAAGAGTGGGCGACATGGATGTCTGGGGATCCCGCCGCTTTCGCGTCCGGGGCGCTATGGCACTCGCGGGGGTGGCGGCGCTCGCGATCGCGATGGGATCGTGCGGTGTAAGTGAGGGTAAGAACGAGGCGGAGGCCGTCGTCGAGCGCTTCACCGAACTGCTCGACAAGCAGGACTACACCAGGGCTTCCGAGCTCACCTCCTACCCGTCGGCGGCTTCGGCAACGCTGAAGCAAATGTTTGCTGGGCTGCAGCCGGGCAAGGTGGATTACAAGAAGACACAATTCATCGGCCTCGACTCCGAAGCGGCGATCTTCAGCATGGACGCCGCCTGGACCTTCGGCGACCGCAAAAACTGGAACTACAGCCTGCAGGGCAATGTCCGCAAGCTCGCCATCGGCTGGCGCATCTCCTGGGATCCGGCCGTCGTGATGCCCCAGCTCGACCACAATCGCACCGTGCGCCTGGTGCGCACCGAGCCGTCCCCGGCGCCGAAAGTCAACGACATCGCGGGACAGCCGTTGATGACCGAGCAGATCATCAACGTGATCAAGCTCGACCCCGCGAAGATGCCCGACCCGGTCGGCTCGACCAACGCACTGGCCAAGGCCATCGAGCCGGTCGCGCCGCTCATCACCGGACCGTCGCTGATGCAGCAGGTGGCCACCTCGCAGGGCAAGCCGGTGGTCGCGGTGAACCTGCGCGAGCCCGACTTCGCCATTCTGGAGAAGGACATGGCGCCGATCCCCGGTGTGGTGATGGAGAAGCAGCCGCGGCTCATCTCCGCCGACCGCCGGGTCTGGTCGCCCATGCTCGATGCCTTGCGCAAGGTGCAGCAGGAAAGCCAGGAGCAGCACTCCGGCTGGGGTGTCCAGGTTTTCGAGCAGGACGGTCGCTTCGTCGGCCAGCTCGCCGGTGTGCAGGGCCCGCCGGGGCCGGACATCGCGGGCACCATGGACCAGCGGCTGCAGCGCGCCGCCGAGGACGCGGTGGTCAGCTCCGCGACTCCGGCCGCGATCGTGGCGATCCAGCCCTCCAGCGGCGCGGTGGTCGCCGTCGCGCAGAACTCTCAGGCCAGCGAGCACGGGCCGGTGGCCTTCACTGGGCTCTATCCGGTCGGCGGCAATATCGAGCTGTTCCGCAATATCGCGGCCGTCACCAAAGGCAAGGCCCCGCACGAGATTCCGGTGCAGGAGGCGGCCGAGGCCGCGACGGCGCTCGGGGTCGGTATCGACTTCAAGGTGCCCGGACTCGACGAGGTGACCGGGCGGCTGGCCGTCGCGGGCCGCAGCGCCGAGCAGGTCCGCCAGGGCGGCGGCTCGGACGCGGTGCTGGCCAGCCCGTTCGGCATGGCGATCGCCGCCGCCGCGATCGCGCGCGGCGAGGTGCCGCGGCCGATGATCGAGGTCGCCCGGCCGAGCACCACCGACGCGCAGCTCGCGCCGCTGTCCAGGGAGGTCACCGACCGACTGCACACCATGCTGCGCGACTCGACCAACGCCCCTGAGTTCGCGAGCCTGCGAATGTACCGCGACGTCAACGGGTTCAGCGCGACCGCGGGACGGGACGGCTGGCTGATCGCGATCATGGGCGACCTGGCCTTCGCCATCCACATCAACGACGTGGACAGCGGGGACGCCACCGCGCGGATGGCGGTGCGGATGTTGCAGTCGCTGGCCGCGCCGGAGACTTAATTCAACGCCTTGATGGCCGCGCGCCAGCCGAGCAGGAACAGGGCGAGTACCACGGCCGCCACCAGGATGAAGCTGAACGCGGTGCCCTGACCGCCGACCACGCGCAGCAGCATGCCGCCGCCGAGGGTGCCGAGCCAGACCAGAATTCCGGTGGGCCACAAGGCGGTTCCGTCGAACCGCGCGTCGCGGCCCGCGGCACCGAACATCCGGCTCGCCGCGGCGACCGCCACGGTCCAGCCGATCGCCAGGCCGATTGCGAACGGCCACAGCGTGCGAAGTAGTCCGGTGAGCACGGCCTCGTCGTGACTACGCCTGCCGATCGCACAGAACAGGATCACCAGCAGCGCATCTACTACCAACGGCACCAGTTTCTTCACGCGGGCAAGCGTAGTTGGCCGGTCCTGGCCAAATGTGAAGCGCCTGCGGGGCTGCGTGTTATCGGGCTGGTGCCAAGTGTTTCCGGCTCAGAACCGGCGCTGGGAGAATTCCTTCTCGTACTCGGCGTCGTCGTCCTGCGGGGTGCGGAACAGGAACAGGAACACAATCCAGCCGACGATCGCGACCAGGATGAAGCTCACCAGCCGGTACACGAACGCCGCCGCGACCGCCTGCGCGGCGGGCAGTCCCGCGGCCGCGGTGAGGCCGTAGATGAGCGTCGCGTCGACGTAGACGATCCCGCCGGGCGCGAACGGAATCGAGCCGACCGCCTTGCCGACGGCGAACGCCAGCAGCAGCCCGGCCAGCCTGGGGTCCGCGCCGACGGCATAGCAGGCGGCGCCGAGACAGGCCACATCGGCGAACCGGTGCACCAGCGCCCACAGCCCCACCAGGGCACCGTCGCGCTTGCCGAGATCCACCGACTCCAACTGCGCCAGAACCTCGCCGACCTTGCCTGCGCCCTGCTCGGCAGGCCGCTTGCGTAGCCGATTGACCAGCGCGAGCGCCTTACGCAGCAGCGACTCCAGCGACCCTGGATTGCGCGAGACATAGTTGCCGACCCACACCACCGCGACCACCGCGGCCAGCGACAGGATCAGTTTGAACGGCCCGATGCTGCCACCGGACAGGAACGTGCCGCCCACCCCGAGCAACGCGAGCCCCGCCGCGGCGACCACCCCGGAGAACACCAACTGCCAGGACGCGACGATCGGGCTCGCGCCGAACCGCCTGGTCTGCCGGTAGGTGAAGGCGGTGGAGAACACCTGGCCCGCGGGCAATGTGACGGACATGGCGGTGGCGCCGTAGACCACCGCGACGGATTTACGCTGACTTACCTCGACACCCCCGGCGTGCAGCAGCTGTTTCTGTACCCGCCCGAATCCGCTCATCGACAACGCCTGCAACCAAATACAGGCGGCGACCCACCCCCAGTGAATGTCGCTGAGTTTGCGCCACGATTCATGTAATCGCGGCCATAGGTAGACGCCCTCGGCGATCAGTAATGCCAATAGTGCGACGCCGAGCACCCATTTGACCCACCAGAATTTGCCACGGCGGCCATCGGTCGTGGGAGGCGGCGCAGGATCTCCTGCCGGTTCCCCGTTGGCCGTCACCAGGTCAGCCTAACGAACGTACTGTTTCGGCGTCGGGAGGGTTCGGCGCGTCGAGCTCTGCTTTGGGGTAGGCGAGCAGCGTTTTTCGGCGCCGCCCGCGCAGCTGTACCTCGTCGCCGGTTTCCCACTTGTCCTGCTCGCTTTCCTCGGCGAAATACAGCGCGCTGCCGGAGGCCAAGGTGCGGCCGGGCTGGTCTTTGGCGAGCTCGGTCAGCCGGGATGCCTCGTTGACCGGATCACCGATCACCGTGTATTCGAAGCGATTCGCGGCCCCGATATTTCCGGCGACGGCCAGCCCGGCCGAGACGCCGATACCGATGTCGAGTCCGGGTACTTCGCGCAGCACCGCACGCAGCTCGCGGGCGGCGGCCAGCGCGGCGGTCGGCGCGTCCGGCCGGTCCAGCGGAGCGCCGAAGATGGCCAGCGCCGCGTCGCCGACGAACTTGTTCACAAAACCGTTGTGCCGGTCGATGACGTCGACCACGATTCGGAAGAACTCGTTGAGCAGGCTCACCACCTCGGTCGGCGGGCGTTCGGCGGCGGTCGCGGTGGAGCCGACCATGTCGACGAACAGCACGGCAACGAACCGGGTCTCACCGCCGAGCTCGGTGCCGTAGTCGAGCGCGCGCTGGGCGACCTCCTCGCCGACGTGCTGACCGAACAGTTCCTGCAGCTGGCGCCGCTTGGCCGCCTCTTCCATCATCCGGTTGAAGCCGACCTGCAGCAGCCCGATCTCGCTACCGTCGAACACCTCGACCTGGACGTCGCGCGCGCCCTCCTGCACCCGGTCGATGGCCTGGCTGAGCTGGCGCACCGGGTCGGAGATGCTGGAGCCGGTGAGCATGGACAGCGCCAGCGCCTGCAGGATCACCACGCCGCAGAGCAGCAGAATGGAGATGGCCAGCGACTGGGCGGAGAATTTCACGTCCGAGGAGATCTGCGTGATACACAGCAGCACGATGGCGATGGTGGGGGCGAAAGTGCCCATCCCCCAGGTCATCGCCATCCGGGTGCCGACGCCCGGGGTGAGGGTGTGGTCGAAGGTGCCTGCGGTCAGTGCCGCGGCGGCGACCGGGCGAAGGATGCGTTCGCCGAGCATGTAGGTGAAGCCGAACACGATGGTCGCGGCCATACACAGGGTGACGATGACGGCGCCCGCCAGCTTGGGCTCTTCGGAGATGATCAGCAGGGCGAGGATCGCGCCGCCGATCAGCCACAGCGCCAGGTGCAGAATGGCCTGCCGCAGCGGAGCGTGCAGCGCGGCCATCTGCTCTTGGCGGCTCGGTGGCCCACCGCGCATCTGCCAGCGCATCACCGGGCGCAGCATCAGCGCGGACGCGACCATGCTCAACAGGCCGCCTGCGACGAACACCAGGGCGGGCACGAGCAGGCCGGTGCTCCTGGCACCGTCGGGCGCGCCCTCGGGGACCGGCAGCCCGTATTGGATGAAGGCCCACACCAGCACCGCACCGAAGGCGTTGGCCAGCAGCATCGATGTCAGGTACAGCGGCCAGCGCGTTCGCATGGTCTGTTTGACCGCTTCCAAGGGCGCTGACACAACCAACAATCTAGCGTTTCGATCATGTGAGGTTCCCCGCGGCGCTGCTCGGCGGCCTGGCATTCGTCCGGCTCGGCACGCGCTGAGGACGGACAGCGGCCCGCTGCGCTGGTTATGCTCGGCCAGGTGACGGACCCCAAGGCAAGCCCGAAGCGGAAAGCCGCCATGACCCGGCCTGCCGCGGACTCGGTACACCCGATCGTGCGGGTGTCGGCGGAGTGGGGCTGGCGGCTGCTCGTCCTGTTCGCGGTGGTGCTCGCGTTCGCCGCGATCGTGCAGAAGCTGGCGACCGTGGTCATTCCGCTCGCCATCGCGCTGCTCGCGGCCGCGCTGCTCGCGCCGCTGGTGGACTGGCTGCAGCGGCTCGGGGTGCCGCGTTCGGTGGGTGTGTTCGTCGCCTTGGTCGGGTCGCTCGGCCTGGTGGCGGGCGTGATGACCTTCGTCGTCGAGCAGTTCGTGGCCGGCGTGCCGCAGCTGTCGGACGAGTTCACCAACAGCATTCACAAGATCCAGGATTGGCTGATCACCGGGCCGCCGCATCTGAGCAACGATCAGATCCGCAACGTCGGTGACCAGATCATCAAGACGATCCAGTCCAATCAGGACCGGCTCACCAGCGGGGCGCTGACCACCGCGACGGTGATCGCCGAGTTGCTCACCGGCCTGTTCCTGACCCTGTTCATTCTCATCTTCTTTCTCTACGGCGGCGATCAGATCTGGCGGTTCGTCACCAGGATCGTGCCGACCCCGCAGCGTGAGCGGGTGCGCACCGCCGGGCAGCTCGGGTTCGGCACGCTGGTCGGGTTCGTGCGCGCCACCGTGGCCGTCGCGGCGGTGGACGCCATCGGCATCGGCACCGGGCTCGGCATTCTCGGTGTGCCGCTGGCACTTCCGCTGGCCTCGCTGGTGTTCATCGGCGCGTTCATCCCGATCATCGGCGCGTTCGTGGCCGGGTTCGTCGCGGTGTTCATCGCGCTGGTGACCAAGGGACTGATCACCTCGCTGATCGTGCTCGGCATCATCATCGCGGTGATGCAGCTGGAAGGGCATGTGCTGCAACCACTGCTGCTCGGGCGGGCGGTGAGTATCCATCCGCTGGCGGTGGTGCTCGCCATCACGGCGGGCGTGGTGCTCGGCGGGATAGCGGGTGGTCTGCTCGCGGTGCCGCTGGTCGCGGTGATGAATACGGCTATCCGATCGCTGCTCTCGGACAGTCCGGAGGAGATGTTCGGGGAATTACAGACCGGCGAGGACCTCTACGACGCCGAGCCGGACGAGCCGGAGCCGGGACGATTCGATGTGGCGACGACCCTGGCGAAGGAAGAAGCCAAAGAATCCGGGATCGTGTATCCGGAACCCGATGAGCGCGCGCCGAAGGACTGAGTTCGATGGTGCGCCGAGGGGCTGAGCCGCACTCGTCCGACGTCGCGACGACCCCGCTGTGGCGGGCCGCGCAGGCGTTGCGGCTGGTGACGCTGCTCTACGCGGTGTTGCAGCAGATCGCGTCGGCGCCCTACTACCAGAATCAGCGGTTGAGCTGGGTGCTCATCGCCTTGATGGCGGTCTGGTCCGGTGCGTCGGCGATCATGTTGTCGCAGTGGCGGTTTCCCGAGGTGCGGCGGGTGCGCGCCTGGGTGGTGTTCGGTGACCACGTCGTGGTCATCGCGCTGATGGCGGCGACCCGGCTGGTCGCCGACTACGACTGGTACCACGGACATCAGACGCTGCCGACCACGTTGTGGGCCACCAACGCGGTGATCGGCGCGGCGATCCTGCGCGGACCGCTCGCGGGTGTGCTGTCCGGCGCGTTGATCGCCGCGGTCGCGCTGACCGTGCGCGACCAGTGGGGACAGGACGTGTGGACCGATGCGACGGTGCCGGTGCTCGTCTCTGTCGGCCTCGCGCTCGGTTTGGCGGCCAACACCGCGCGCCGCGCCCAGGCCCAGCTCGAACGCGCGGTCCGGCTGACCGCGGCCACCGAAGAGCGAGAACGGCTCTCCCGTGAGGTGCACGACGGGGTGCTGCAGGTGCTCAGCTACATCAAGCGGCGCGGCACCGAGATCGGCGGGCCCACCGAGGAATTGGCCCAGCGCGCCGCGGAACAGGAAGTGGCGCTGCGGGTTCTGATCACCGAAACGGCCGATCGGGGGGATTCCGGCGGTGCCGAGGTCGATCTGCGTCCGCTGCTGACCGTGCACGCGACGCCGTCGGTGTTCGTCTCGACGCCCGGCGATCCGGTGCTGGTCGGGCGGTGGGCCGGGACCGAGATCGCGGCGGCCGTCGCGACGGCGCTGTCCAACGTCGCGCTGCACGCCGGGCCCGACGCGAAAGCCTATGTGCTGCTGGAGGACACGGGCGACGAGCTGGTGATCAGCGTGCGCGACGACGGCGTCGGCATCCCGCCGGGCCGGCTGGCGGAGGCCGAAGCCGAAGGGCGGCTCGGAGTTTCGCGGTCCATCGTCGGCCGGATCGGCGCACTCGGCGGGACCGCGGATCTGCTCACCGAGATCGACGGCGGGGTCGGCTTCGGCACCGAGTGGGAGTTCCGGGTGCCGCGGACATGAGCTTCGACGAAACAGGAGGTGCGGCGTGACCGACGATGCTGCGGCCGAGGCGATCTCGGTGATGGTGGTGGACGACCACCCGATGTGGCGCGACGGCGTCTCGCGCGACCTCGCCGAGGCGGGCTTCGAGGTGGCCGCCACCGCGGACGGGGTCGGCAGCGCGACCAGACGGGCGGCGGCGGTGCGGCCCGCGGTGGTGCTGATGGACATGCAGTTGCCCGACGGGAACGGTGCGCAGGCGACCGCCGAGGTGCTGCGTGTCTCGCCGGACAGCCGGGTGCTCGTCCTCTCGGCCTCGGCCGAGCGCGACGACGTGCTCGACGCGATCAAGGCCGGAGCCTCGGGATACCTGGTGAAGAGCGCGTCGGTGGCGGAGCTGATCGAGGCGGTGCGCGCGACAGCGGCGGGCCAGCCGGTGTTCACGCCCGGACTCGCTGGTTTGGTCCTCGGCGAATACCGGCGCATGGCCACCACCCCGGCCGAGCCCGACGAGCCGCACCGCCCGGCCCTGACCGAGCGGGAGACCGAGGTGCTGCGGATGGTCGCGAAGGGCTTGTCCGCCAAGCAGATCGCGTCGCGGCTCGGGCTGAGCCATCGCACCGTGGAGAACCACGTCCAGGCGACGCTGCGCAAACTCCAGCTGGCCAACCGGGTCGAGCTCACCCGCTACGCGATCGAACAGGGGCTCGACGAGTAAAACGTGCTCGAAGTAGTACTCGGGCATCCGGGATCGCCCTGATACATCTCGGGGCCCGAATCGGTAATCTTGAAACATGGGCGGACCCGAATCGGTATCCAATGGCGTCGGCTCCGGAGACGCGATCGGCGACCGGGATCTACGCGTGTCCGACGCCGAGCGCGAGCACGTCGGTCAGCTGCTGCAGCGCGCCGTCGGACTCGGCATGCTCTCGCTCGGCGAGTTCACCGAACGGATGGATACGGCGCTGGCCGCGAAGACCCGCGGCGAACTGAACTCCGTGCTGATCGATCTGCCCGGCGTCCGGCTGGTCGGCCGGCCGAGCGCGCCGCCGTCGACCTTCGTGAACACCGCTCCCTCATTCGTCAAGCAGCACCGGCCGGTACCGCCACCGCTGAGTCCGGACGCCGTGCCGGGCGGCGTGATTCGCTCCCGCCTGTCCGGGGTGAGCAGGCGCGGGCCGTGGCATGTCGCGCCGTCGCTGCATCTGAACAGCTGGCTCTCCGGCGTGACCCTGGACTTCACCGAGGCGATCATGTCCACCCAGGTGGTCGAGCTGAACGTCGACGACTACTGCAGCTCGCTCACGCTGATCGTGCCCACCGAGGCCACCGTCGACCTCAACGAGGTCGACCTGATCGGGTCCAGCGTGACCAACAAGGTGCGCACCGGCCCGCCGCTCGGCCCGCTGCACCTGGTGGTGCGCGGCCGCGTCCGGTTCGGCTCGGTCACCGCCAAACACCCCTTCATGGCGCACTGGCGCCGCATGATGGGGCACTGACCGGATGCGCATCGGGGAACTGGCCAAGCGCACCGGCGTCAGCGAACGGTCGCTGCGCTACTACGAGGAGCAACTGCTGCTGGCGTCCGAGCGCACGCCCGGCGGGCACCGGGAGTACTCCGAGCGGGCGGTGGACCGGGTCATTCACATCCAGGAACTGTTCGCGGCCGGGCTGAACAGCAAGACCATCGGGCAGCTCCTGCCGTGCATGCGCGATGCGGACGGTGGACCGAACGAATCCGCGACGCCGGAGCTGGTCGCTCAGTTGACGATCCAGCGGCAGCGGATCGACCGCACCATCGACGAGCTGGTCCGCTCGCGCGAGATCCTGGACGAGGTGATCGACCGCGCCGCAGCGCCCTTCGCCGCAGGCTAGACCCCAAAGCCTAGGTGTTGACGCCGATCCGGCGGGCGAAGGCGCGCAACGGGACTCGGCGGTCGTGGTCGAGCAGCTCGGAAACGATGTGGCGGGGCAGGGACTGATATTTGAGCCAGTCGGGACCGCCGACCCGTTCGGCGGTGAGCAGCGTGTCGAGTGCGCGCCGGTGCTGGCCGGTGCGGGTCAGGGCGACGGCGGTGTCGGTGAGATGGCGGGCGCGGCAGGCCTGCGGAAGCCCGCTGTTGGCGGGCATGGCCTTCGCGGCGGCCAGCGCCTCCGAGTACCGCTCGGCGGAGACATTGACGTCGACCGTCTGCATGACGACTTGGGAAGGGCCGAAATAGGTTTCGTAGTCGCGCCGGTCCGTGCCGATCCGCAGTGCGACCTCGTTCGCCGCCTCGACCAGTGACAACGCCTCTGGTACCGCCTGCGCCCGGCCCGCGGCGGTCGCGCCGAGCAGAACCAGCGAGCCGTACGCGGACAGGTGCGCCGGGGTGACCTCGCCGGTCGGCTCCAGCCCGGTCGCCGCGCGCAACGCCACCCGGCGCGATTCGTCGTAGCGGCCCTGCACGAGCAGCTGCCAGGCGACCGAGCCACGGATGGTGCCGAGCAGCAGCGGGTCGTTGCCCGCCTCCGCCGCCGCGAGCGCGTGCCGGATCGCCAGGAACGCCGGATCGGTCTGGCCGAGGTGCACCAGGGTGCAACCGGTGACCCAATACATCCGGGCCAGCAACTCGTTGGCGACCGCGACCGAGCCGTTGCGCGCGGCGTGCACGGTGGCGCGCAATTGGGTCAGCCCCGACGGGAGGATCGAGGTGAGCAGCTCGTAACGGCCCACCCAGTAGGCGCCCCAGGCGTAATCGACCGCGCGGCGGCCGTCGTCGAGGCTGATCGCCGCCTCGTCGTTCGTCTCACCGAGCAGGTCGTCGACCGGGGTCAGTGCGCGCCGGATGGCGACGATGCCCGCATCGGGGTCGCTGGACGGCACGCCCGCGCGTTTACCGATGAGGTCGGCGATGTCCACATCCAGTGCGCGAGCCAGTTTCTGCAGGCTGGCGATCGAGGCGGTCTGGCGGCCACCCTGCTCGAGTTTGCGCACCAGGTCGACGCTGACCCCGGCCGTATCCGCGAGTTGGCGCTGGGTGAGCGCCTTGCCGCGAAACATTCGGATGCGCACGCCGATCGACGAATCGTCCATGTACCCAATTCCCTTTGTTACATCTGGGTTTCAGGGTACGACGCTAAGTCATCACAATCGACCGAAGTGGGACATTGCGTACGACTCGTCGGCCGCCGGATGGAATATCGTTGCCTTTCTGCAACTTTGATAGCAAAGGGCGGCGACCATGAATATGTTCGAGCGCTGTCGGACTCCCCTCGAAATCGCACACGAACTTCGGCATCTGTACGGCCTCCCGGTACAACTGCTGGCCGGCCGCCCGATGGTCACCACCGGCTCCGTCTTAGGCGCCATCGTGATGCCACCCGAGCTGGGCCGCAACGTCCTGGCCACCCTCGACCGCACCCACCCCGCCCCCGTGGTCGCCGACCCCGGCGCCCGCACCTGGACCTTCCTCGTCGCCCCACCGACCCCGGCGCGCCCCGTCGAGATCCCGGTCCGCCGCCGCCTGGCCGCCCATCAGGTCACCATCGTCCCCGGCGGCCACCACATCCCCCTCCCCACCACCGACTCCCCCCGCGGCTGGCACTGGGCCGCCGAACCACCCCCCGGCCCCCTCCACCTCCCCCCACGCACCACCGTCCTCACCACCATCCACCACATAACCACCCTCCAACCCACCACCCCCTGACCCGCGACTATTTCCGGGCTGCACGTGAATTCGATCCGGCCCCCTATGTAGCAACTGGCGGAGTCCGTTCTGGTACCGCGACCGGTGGGTAGGGCTGCCGCAGCGCGAGCGGAAACAGTTGATGGGCGAAGTCGGGTAGATATCTGGTGGGTATCGGGGGTTTCTACTCATGTTCGTTGGCGGTGGGGGGATCAGCATTGGGTTATGACCACATCTATCGATCCGGCGCTGATTTCGCGCATCTCGGGTGAGTTTTCTGCGCTGGGGGCGCAGATGGGTGTGCTCGGGCGGGACCTGGAGTTGTTGCGGACTCAGGTTGTCGGGGGTCCCGCTGGGGCGCAGGAGGTTTCGGGAGCGGGGGTGCCCGCGGCCGGGGCGGAGGAGCAAGGTCCCGCTGCGCCGAAGTCGGCTGCGGGGGATCAGGCTGCCGCTGCGCCGGGGTCGGATGCTTCGGCGGGAACAGGCGATCGGGCTCCCGATGCTCCGGCATCGGGTGTGCCTGGGTCGCCCGCACCGACGGAGTCGACATGGCCGCTGCATCCGATTCCCTCCGGTGTGGTTCCGCCGGGCTCGATGGTGCCGCCGGCTTATGTGCCGCGGTTCGCTCCGGCTCCGGCCGGGGCGGTATCCGGTTGGGTGGCGGGGCCGCAGGGCGCCGGGATGCCGAATGCGGCGGCTCAGCCGGCGGCGCGGGGGCCGATGCCGCCGCACGGGCCGGTACCGCCGATGGGCGCGCCGATGCCGCCGGGCATGCGGCCGCCGCCGCGTAGCGGTCCGCGGGTTCCACAGACACCGTGGTGGCAGCGGGATGGGGTGATCAGCAGGCTGCTTGCGGTGGCGGGCGTCGGTGTCACGTTGATCGGCGTGGTGATGCTGCTGGTGCTGGCCGCGCAGGCGGGGTTCTTCGGGCCGGTGCCGAGGGTTGTCGCGGGCGCGGCGTTCTCGGTGGGGCTGGTGGCTGCCGGGATGCGGGTGTTCGGGCGGGTCGGTGGCCAGGTCGGCGGGATCGCGTTGGCGGCCACCGGTTTCGCGGGCGCGTACCTGGATGTGGTGGCGGTGACGGCGATCTATCACTGGCTGCATCCGGTGATCGGGTTCGCGGTGGCGTTCGGTGTCGCTGCCGTCGGTGTGGCGCTGGCGATGCGGTGGCAGTCGCAGCCGCTTGCGGTGCTGGTGGTGGTCGGCGCGGCGGTGCTGTCGCCGATCCTGACGACGGAGCTGGCGTTGCTGGCGTTCCTGATCGTGTTGCAGTTCGCTTGTGTGCCGGTGCAATTGGTGCGGGACTGGCCGTATCTGCATGTGGTGCGCACCTTGCCCGCGGCGCTGGCTACCTTTTTGTTCGTCGCGGGTGCGATCTTCAGCGGGCCGGCGCCGGGCGAGCGACCGTTGTTGCTCCTCGCCGCTGTGGCGGTAGCGCTGGTCGGCTTGGTCGGGACCATCGTGGTGGTGCGGCGCAAGCCCACCGACCTCACCGCCTCGCTGATGTTCGCGCTGGCGACGGTGCCGATGCTGGTGGTGCCGGGGATGTACGAGGCCGAACGACCCATCGCGGCAGTGATCGCGGGCGTCTTCGCGGCGGTACTGCTCGCCGTGGCGGCAACCACGCTGATTCCGAAAGTGGCTGCGGTGGCGAAGGTTCCGGGTCACACCGCACTGGTGGCCGCGGTGGCCGGATCGATCGCGCTGCTCGAGACGTGCGTCTCGGTGACCGATCCGCGCACGCTGCCGACCGCGTGGTTCCTGGTGGCGTTGGCCTTCCTCGGCGTGGCCGGGCAACGCCGTTCCGGTGTCACCGCCGGTATCGGCGCGGCCTTCGCGACCCTCGGCGCGTTCGCCTTCCTGAACATCGCCGGACCGGAAGTCCTTGCCTCCCAGCATCGTTCGGAAGCGAACCTGAGCATTTCGACAGTGGTCGGCGCGGTACTCGCTCTCGCGGTGGTCGCCGTGGCGGTCTGGGGTGCACGCAAACTGCCGGGCTTGCAGGGCACCGCCGAACTGCAGTGGATCGCCGCGAGCATCGCCGGGCTGTATTCGGTGACGACCGCGACCGTCTCGATCGGCGTCGCCACCGGCGCGGAGGACGGTTTCCTCATTGGCCACAGCGCCGCAACCATCCTGTGGATGGCGGGCGCCACGGCCGCGCTGTTCTACGGTCTGCGCAATATCGGTAAGGCCACCGCGGTCGCCAAGCTCGCGCTCGGCTCCGGCTTGCTGGTCACCGCGGCGGCTCTGGCCAAACTGTTCCTGTTCGATCTGGCCACGCTGGGCGGTCTGCTTCGCGTCGCGGCCTTCCTGGCGGTCGGCGTCCTGCTCCTCGTCGTGGGCACCAGATATGCGCGCGCGTTCGCCGAGGCAGGTGCGAACTCACGCGAAACCGGCGAGGCGCCGACGCGCTGACCCGTGCCGGATCCCTGTCCGCCGCTGCGACCGATTACTCCCGGTCGCGGCGGCGGAGCAGTTCGTTGACGCTGACGGTGCGCCCGTCGCCACCGTGGTGACGGCCTTCTTCCGGCTTGCCGGAGCGACGCGACGAGCGAAGTTCGGCCATCCAGTTCTCGATGCTGTTGCGGTTCGGGTCGCCGACATCGGTGATCTCGGCCGGTCCCTCCGGCGGGACGGCGGGGGCGGCGTGGTGGGTCGGCCGCTCCGCAGGCGGATCCTGGGGTGGCGCAACGAACTCCGAGTACGCCGCCGGTGCCGGGCCCGCGGGCGAAACGGACGGGGTCGGCTGCGTCGGCTCGAACTTGGCCTCGGGACGCCGGGTGCTGTCGAAGGAGACCGCAGGCGTCGCAGGCGGCTCGAACGAGTTCGCCGCAGGAGACTCGAAGGCCGAGAACGACGTACCCGATGCTCCGTCGGGCCGAGCGTCACCATCGCGACCGCCGGCCTCGAAGGGCGGACCAGGCCGGGGCCCGGTGGGATCGTGCGGAATCGAGGGGAAAGGAATGTGGCGCTGCCCATTCGGATCCGCCGGGCCGGTCTGGCGCGGCATGCTCGGGTCCGATGCGAAGCCCGTCGGCGCTGCGGGTCGCTGACGCGTCGGGTCGAGCGGCGCGGGCGCGGGCGTCCCCGGCGGCTTGGGCGCGGCGGGCGGAACCTTGTCGAGCCTGCGCGTCGGCGCCTCGGCCTCGATCTCCTCCACCGTGCGCGGGCGGCGCGGCTTGCGCGGCCGATTGCCCTCGTTGATGGCGGGGATCTGCATGGTGACGGGGTCGGTGATGGGGGTGGTCTTGACCAGGTCGACGACCTCGCCGCCGCCGGGCCGCTCGTCGTCGAGGATGGGCTCGCCGAGGCCGATCTTCTGCTGGATCTTCTTCATCCAGGCCGGCGCCCACCAGCAGTCGTCACCGAGCAGCTTCATGGTCGCGGGCACCAGCAGCATGCGCAGAATGGTGGCGTCGATGAACAGCGCGGCGATCATGCCGTACGCGAGGTACTGCATCATCACCAGATCGGAGAACGCGAACGCGCCGGTGACCACGAGCAGGATGAGCGCGGCCGCGGTGATGATGCGCCCGGTCTGCGCGGTACCGATCCGCACCGCCTCGGTGGTGGACGCACCTTGCGTGCGCGCCTCGACCATCCGGGAGAGCAGGAAGACCTCGTAGTCGGTCGACAGACCGTAGATCACCGCGATGATCAGCACCAGCACCGGCGACATGATCGGCTGCGGGGTGAAGTTCAGCAGCCCGGCACCGTGCCCGTCGACGAAGATCCAGGTCAAAATGCCGAGCGTGGAACCCAATCCGAGCGCGCTCATCAGCGCGGCCTTGATCGGCAGCACCAGCGAGCCGAAGGTCAGGAACATCAGCAGCGTGGTGACCAGCAGCACGAGCCCGATCATCAACGGCATCCGGTCCAGCAGCGCGTCGATGCTGTCCTTCTGGATCACCGGTTGCCCGCCGACGTACATCTCCACGCCGTCGGGCACGTCGATCGAGCGCAGATAGTCGATCGTCGGGTCGGCGTCCTCGGAGTCGGCGAGGGTCGCGCTGGTGCGATAGACCTGATTGTCGGTGTTCGAGCGCGACGGGACGTCGAAGGTGCCTGCGAGCCCGGGCGCCTGCTTGGCCTGCGCCCACACCTTGCCGACGTCGTTGCTGTTTTGCGACACGAACACCAGTTGGATCGGGTCGGATTTGCGCAGCGGGAAGATCGAGTCGAACTTCGCCTGCGCGAGCCGCGTCGAATTGTCCGGCGGCAGGTACCGCTCGTTGATGCCGCCGAAGGCCAGATTCTTGACCGGAATGATCAACAGCAGCAACAGGATGCAGATCGGAATCGCGATCTTGAGTGGATGCTGCATCACCCAGCGGGTGGACTTGCCCCAGAAACCGTTCTCCACCTCGTCGGCGGTCTTGGTCTTGCGGAACTTCTTGAGCCCGAACATGTCCACCCGCGGGCCGAGCACGCCGAGCATCGCGGGCAGGATGGTGATCGAGGTCAGCGCCGCCAGCGAGACCGTGGCGATGGATCCGTAGGCAATCGACTTCAGGAAGCCCTGCGGAAACAGCAGCATGCCGCCGAGGCTGGCGATGATCATCGTGGCGGAGAACACGACGGTGCGGCCCGCGGTCATCACCGATCGGCGCACCGCGGCGGGGGTGCTGTAGCCCTCGGCGAGTTCCTCACGGAATCTGCTGACGATGAACAGGCCGTAGTCGATCGCCAAACCCAGGCCGATCATCGAGACGACCGGTGCGACGAACGAGTTGACCTCGGTGAATCGGGTAATGAACAGCACGATGCCCTGCGCGCCGATCACCGTGAGACCACCGACGATCAGCGGCAAGCCTGCCGCGACCAGGCCACCGAAGATGAAGAACAGCAACACCGCGACGGCGGGGATGGCCAGGATCTCCATCCGGTGCTGGTCCTCGGCCATGGTGTCGTTCAGCGTGCCCGCCACCGCTTGCAAGCCTGCCACCTGCACGTCCACTCCCGGAATGGTGAAGACGTTCTTCACCTTCCGGAAGTTGTTCAACATGTCGGTGTCGTTGTCGCCCTTGATGGCGATCGAGGCGAAGGTGTACTTCTTGTCCTTCGAACCGAAGGTCAGCGGCGAGGCCTGGCCGGTCTCGGTCGGCCAGTAGGCACCGTTGATCTTGCTGATCTCCGGGTACTCACGCGGCAGCCGGTTCAGGCTGTCGACGACCTTCTGCTTGAACTCCGGATCATCGATCGTCTTACCCTCGGGCGCGGTGTACAGCACGATGACGTCGCTGTTGTGGTCGCGTCCGAAGGCCGCGTCGGCGATCTGCGCGCCCCGCGAGGATTCCGAGGTCGGGTCGTCCCACCCGCTGGAGCTGAGGTGGTCTCCCAAACCGAGGCCGTATCCGCCCAGCGCCAACAGCGCGGCCGCGACGATACCGATGACGCCGAAGCGCAGCTTGTAGACCAGATCGCCCCAGCGTGTGAACACTTAAGCGACTCCTTGCGCTGGGCGAGAGGTGAGCAGCGCCGACAGCGGCCGGAACGGCTGCAGCCAAGCGCCCTCGTCGGGCAGCGAGTCGAGGCTGACCCTGGGCAGCGGTTCACGGAACACGCCCGGGATGTCCTCGAGATCGATGAATTCGAGGGTATCCGAAGTGACGGCCCAACTCGCGTGCTCGCGAAAGCCTAATACCTGACAAGGGATTCCGCTGGCGGCGAGCTCCTCGAGCGGCTCCCGGAACGCCTGGCCGTCGGCCGAGGCGACCATGATGCCCGCCAGCCCGGCGCCGCGGCTGCGCAGTTCGATGTGCGCGAGCATGTCGGCGTCGACGTCGGAGTCCTCGTCGATCTTGGGCTTGGCGAAGACCGCGTAACCGACATTGCGCAGTGCCTCGACCCACGGTCGCACCACATCGGCCGTGCCCGGCGCGATATTGGTGAAAACGGTGGCTTCCGGCTCGACCCGGTGCACGTTGCCGACCGACAATTCGGCCGTGCGCGCCAGCAGCCACCGGCCGAGCGCGTCGAATCTGGGGCGGTAGGCCGCCGTCGGCCGCCCGCCCAGGATGGCGCCGAGACCCATGTC
The DNA here is from genome assembly GCF_044547795.1 of Nocardia sp. NPDC052316. Classification (NCBI taxonomy): domain Bacteria; kingdom Bacillati; phylum Actinomycetota; class Actinomycetes; order Mycobacteriales; family Nocardiaceae; genus Nocardia; species Nocardia sp. NPDC052316. Next base: position 150,409 of record NZ_JBIUBB010000005.1, on the reverse strand, counting down.
GAGGTTCGGGGCGTCCCACACCAGCAGGACCCGGCGCACGTCCGGGGTGACCCCACCCAGACCTTCCGAACCGGTGCCCTGCACCTCCCCGGCAACATCGACCACCTCGTGGGCCATCTCAGAGACGCTCATGACTCCACCTCGCTGCGCTCGGTTCCGTCATGCGCGAACGCGCACTGTGCCTGTGATTCGCTCGCTGGCGCTCACTCATGACTCCACCTCGCTGCGCTCGGTTCCGTCATGACCGTCAGGACGGCTGAGCTAATCGTTCGCTCGCTACGCTCGCTCATTAATCAATCTTCCCCCATATGAGCTCCGTAATGGCGCTACCGGCACGATGCGCCTTGCCCTCGAATTTCGTGACGGGCCTTTCGAAACCGATGGGGGCGGTGTCCCGATGCTCCGCGCTGATACCGCCTGCGGCTTCGTTCATGCCTTTGAGCAGCGGCTCTTCCGCGCCGACCGCCGCAATATGTTCGGCATAGTCGGCGTGATCGGTAGCGACATGCAACACACCGCCGGGTTTTAGTCGATCGGCGATCAATGCGAATGTCGCGGGCTGCAGCAGGCGCCGTTTGTGGTGACGCGCCTTGGGCCACGGGTCGGGAAAGAAGACTCGGACGCCGGTCAGCGATCCGGCAGCAATCATATTTTCCAGCACGTCGACGGCGTCGCCGCGCAGCAATCGGATGTTGTCGATCTTTTCCCGCTCGATGCGCTGCACCAGTTGGGCGAGGCCGGGCCGGTACACCTCGATGCCGATCAGATTCAAGTGCGGCTCGGCCTGTGCCATCGCCGCGGTGGCGGTGCCGGTGCCGCAGCCGATCTCGATGACCAGCGGTGCTTCGCGGCCGAACCAGGCGGTGGCGTCCAGCGGTTCGTCGGCGACCTCGCGGCCGATCGTCGGCCACATCCTGGCCCACGATTGCTGCTGTGTCGCGGTCAGCGCGCCTCGGCGCGACCGGAAGCTGGTGACGCGGGGGTACAGGCGTGAGCCCGGGTTCTTCCTCAGCGCACGGTCGGTCGGGGCCGGGCCTGTGGACGGCGGGCCCGGAACTGACTCGGCAGTATGGTTCGCGGCGTCGTTCACGGCGTCCATTGTCCAGCATCGAAGGAGTGGGGCGGCAATCGACTGTGCGCTTGCCGTCCAGCGGGAGGTCAGGCGGCGCGTGCGCGGGCGATCGTGGCCACCGGCGCGCTCTCCTGTCGCAGCGGGCGGCCGAGCGCGACCTTGGCCGCGGTCACCATCATCTCGTACAGGCCGCGGGCGCCGGTCAACGACGCGGCGACCGACCACACGGTGCTGTCGCCCTCGTCGCTCACCGGTTGCCCGGCCAGCCGGTCGGCCAGCCATTCCAGGCTCAGCGGTGTGGACAGCGGCAGCAGCGAGAAATGCTCGCTGAGCCGGTCGCGCACGTAGCTCACCGCCGCGCCGCCGCGCCGGTAGCGCTCGACCTGGCCGTCGATGCCGTCCATGTGGATCACCTGGTCGTGCACCGGCTGCACCACGAGCAGCGGACAGGTCGGCGTCGAATTGCCAAGGCGCAGATCGTCGAACATGGCCTGGAACTCCGGCGTCGCGATCAGCTCGTCGAGCGGACGGCTCAGATAGTCGTTTATGCGCTTGTTGGCGAGGCCGAAGATGGCGCCGAACGGAGTTGCGGACTCCGCGCGGGCCACGAAACGGCGGCCGTCCAGGGTGAGTTCGTTCTGCAACATCGCGCCGAGCACCGGATACAGCCTGCGCAGCGCCGCGATCACGATCGCGGGCAGCCCGGCGTAGCTCGAGCCGTTCAGCCGGGCGAAGACCTGCCCCGGATCGCCGACGGGGGCACCGAGCACCGCGCCGACGATGTCGAGTTCGGGCGCGTAGGTCGGCGCCATCTCCACCATCCAGGCACTGGCCATGCCGCCACCGGAGTAACCCCACACCGCGACCGGCGTGTGCGCGCCGAGGCCGAGCGGGGCGAACCGCTGCGCCGCGCGCACACCGTCGAGCGAGCGATAGCCGGGTTCGCGTGGCGCGCCGAAGTTTCCGCGCGGGCCCTCGTGATCGGCGATGCTGACGGCCCAGCCGCGGCGCAGCGCGTTCGCGACGAGCAGCCACTCGAACTGGGTGACCGAGCCGAGCGCGCGGGCGCCGTAGCGCAAGGCGTAAGAAGGGGAGCACTTCTCGGTGACCGCGTCCATGGCGGTCTGAAAGGCCAACAGCGGCCGGTCTTCTTGTGGGTCCGCGTCCAGCGGCAGCAGCACCGTGGTGATCGCCGCCTCCGGCGTGCCGTGCATATCGCAGCTGCGGTAGAGCAGTTGCCAGGCCGAGACCCGCTGCGGCACAACACCGAACAGGGCCAGCTCGATCTTGCGGCTGCGCAGGATGGTGCCGGGCGGCTTGGCCGCGAAACCCTTGGGCGGGCGGTGGAACGGATCGTTACTCGGCAGCAGCGGTTTCCCGTCCGCTAGGGCGGGCTCCGTATCGGCAGTGCCGATGACATCTGCTGTCATCGCGACCTCCTCGTCGGTGAGGTCGGTTGCCGCTTGTCGAAAAGCGAAGTTGTGCACCAACACTGGCGCCGACCACGTCCAAGCAGGGTAAATGACCGACGGTGGGTCTGGGAAGCCCGGTCCGGTCTGCCCCGCCGCACTAGACTGCGCGGTATGGGCAGACCGTCAGTGTTCATCACCGGAGCAGCGGCCGGAATCGGACGCGCGACGGCTCTGCTTTTCGCTGCGCAGGGGTATCGGGTCGGCGCCTACGACATCGATGAGGTCGGGCTCGGCAGGCTCGCGGCCGACATCGCGAGCACCGGTGCCAGCGTGCACACTGGCGTTCTCGATGTGATGAACGCCACGCACTGGTCGGAACGGCTGGCCGAGTTCCACGCCGCCGCCGGGCAGCTGGACATTCTGATCAACAATGCGGGCATTCTGCGCGCCGGCCCGTTCGAAGACCTCGAGCTGGCCACCCATCAGGCGATCATCGACGTCAACCTCGGCGGCGTGCTCACCGGCACGCACACGGCGTTCGGCTACCTGCGGGATACACCGGGCGCGCAGGTGGTGAACCTGTGCTCGGCCTCGGCGATCTACGGCCAGCCCGAACTGGCCAGCTACGGCGCGAGCAAAGCGGCGGTCAAGAGCCTCACCGAGGCCCTCGATCTGGAATGGGAGCGTCACGATATCCGGGTGATCGCGATCTGGCCGCTGTTCGTGGACACCGCGATGGTCGACGGGGTGGAAACCGGGACCACGAAGTCGCTCGGCGTGCGGCTGACCGCCGAGGACGTCGCGGCGGGCATCTGGGAGGCCACCCGTAAGCGCAGCCGGCTGCCCCGGGTGCACTACGAGATCGGCGCGCAGGCAAAGGTACTGGCCGCCGCCGCGAAATACGCGCCGAACTGGGCGGTGCGCACCGTGAACAAATACTTCAGCGGCGCCTGAGGCGGTCGTCCCCGCCAACGGCTGCGTCTTCTGCAAGAATTGCGCACCGTAGAGGGGGTACGACATGCCGACAGCCACCGAGTCCGACGGGCCGTTGCGGGAACGCGGGGTACCCGAGCACGATCAGCTCGATCGGCTGCTCGCCGAACTGCGGTTCGGGACGGGGCGGGACAAGCAGATCGGTTATGCCGCGAGCGCCGCGGTCAGCGCCTGGCGCACACCACCGCGCATTCAGGTGCTCGGTCGTTCGCACGCGGGTCGCACCACGGTGTCGCACGCGCTCGCGCTGATGTCCGCCGTCGAGTCCGGCCCGGTCGACGAGCCGGACATGCCCGATCCGGTGCTCGACGCCGATATCGCCGTCTACGTGCTGTCGGCCGCACCATCGCCCGCGGATCGTCGCGTGCTCGCCACGCTGCCGCCCGAGCGCACCATCGTGGTGTTGAACAAGGCCGACGCGATCGGCGCGCGCTGGGCGGACGCGGTCGCCGCCGCCGAGCAGTACGGCAGGGAGCTCGGCCTCGCGGTGCTGCCGGTGGTCGCCTCGCTGGCCATGCGCACCAGGGCGGGCGCACTGACCGAGGCCGACCTGACCGCGTTTCGCAGGCTGGCCGCGAATGCCGATGCCGCACTGACGCTTTCCCCGGACCTGTTCGTCGCGCCCGGCCCGGACCTGGCCGAACGCGAGCAGCTGCTGCAACGCTGGGACCTGTACGGCGTGACCTGCGCACTCGCCGCGCTCGGCCACGACCCGCAGCTCGCGCCGCAGACGTTGCTGCAAATCCTGCACGCGGCAAGCGGAATCGACGCGGTGCACCAGTTGCTGCACCGCCGGTACGAGCAGGTCTCCGCGTTGCGCGGCGGAGAGCTCCTCGACGAACTGTCCCGGCTGGCTGCCCGGGCGGTGCCCGCGGAAGGTAGCACCGCCCGAGACATCTTGGAGGCGTACCTCTTCGGTGACGACGCCCGGTGGCTCGGTCTGTGCGCCGGCCTCGCCCATCCCTCGGTCGCGCACCTCGCCGCGGGTTATCGCGCCCCGGCGCCCGCGGACGCCGACGACGCGATGGCCCGTGCCGCCCGCTGGCGCGCCGTCGTCGCCAGCGATATGCCGCCCGCCGCTCGCCGCGCCGCCCTGCGTGTGCACAACGGCTACATCCGACTATGGGAACGGATGAGCAGTGCCGGACTCTGAACCGCCCGGTCCGCGCGGCGGTGACCGACCGCTCGAGTTGCCTGCCGACACGGCACCCTCGGCTGTCGCAGCCGCGCGGCCTGCCGCGGTCGAGCGACCGGCAGGCCCGCCCGCGGAGGTGGAAGCCGTTGTGGCGCGGTGGAATCCGCAGGGCGTAGCGCTACTGCGCGCGGTGCGCGGAACCGGTGCGGCGGGTGCCGTGACCTTGATCGGGCCCGCCGACGCCAACACCACGCTGCTGCGCACCGAACTGGCTCGGTTCGAGCCGCGCATCGAGCTGACCGACCCGGTGACCGACGCGAGCACGGCGGTGGAGACCACCTCGCCGTCGGGGACCGCGCCATCGCCGGTCGCGCTGATCCTGCTGGACGCCGGGACCACCCTCGGCGCCGACCTCCTGCGCATCGTGCATCGCCTCCGCTCGGACGGCACCCGAATTCTGCTCGCCATGAACGCCATTCACGCCTATCAGGATTGGCGCTCGGTCCGGGCGCGCGACCTGGAACTGCTGGCCGCACAGGGGGTCGCCGATCTGGACATCGTGCCGGTCTCGGCGCGGCTCGCCGCGGCGGCGCGCACCGCGGGCGACGCGGGGCTGCTCGACCGGTCCGGCCTCGGCGCCCTGCACGCGGCGCTGGCCGCGGCCGCGACCGGCGCGGAAGCCGAGGGCGGTGACCGGCTCGCGGCGGTGACCGCACGCGTGCTCGCCGATACCAGGCAGCGGGTTTTCGAGCAGGTCACGGCGCTACAGTCCGGCGCGGAGACGGCCAGGCTGCGTGAGGAGCGCGCGATCATGCTCGCAGGCCGCGACGGCGGCCGGGCTACCGCCATGTCCACGCTGCGCGGCCAGCTGCACCTGGCGCGGGTCGACCTGATGACGGAGGTGGGTGCCCGGATCCGGGCGCTGCACACCGCGACCCGCGCCGACCTGGACCGCATGCGCCGCAGCGAGCTCGGCGGCTACCCGGAGCGGTTGCAGCACGCCACCACCGAACTGACCGGCGCGCTCGACCTCGCCATCGACCAGCGCCTCGCCGAACTCACCGCGCACATCGACAGCAGCGTCGGGCCGGGACTGCTCGGCACCGGGCCGGGACTCCTCGGTGCCGCGCCGACGCAGTCCATGCCGTCGCGCCGCCGCGACCCCGCGCCGCGCGTCGGCCCCGACCCCGACCCGCGGCACCGTGGTGTCGAAGATCACCTAGTGATCGCGCTCGGCGCGTCGGCGGGTGTCGGCCTCGGCCGATTGTTGGTTTCGCCACTTTCGCTGGTCCCGGCGCTGGATTTCGCGAGCGTGCCGGTGACCCTGCTGCTCGGCGCGGGCGTGGCGGGCTGGGTGGTGCGCGCACGCGGGCAGCTGGCCGATCGCGCGCACGTCCGGCAGTGGGTCTCCGACGCGCTCATCAATGTAAAAGCCCAGCTCGAGCAGCGGATAGCGACCGCGCTGGTGGAAACCGAGACGGTGCTGGCCGATCGGGTGGTGCAGCTGAGCGCCGCCCGAATGGTGGAGACCGATCGGCGCGTCGCCGAAGTAGAGGCGCGTTTACGGCGCATGGTTGCCGAACAACCCGGCCAACTCGCGGCGTGTGAACGCGATATCACGATCCTCGACCGCTGGATCGCGGCGGGTTGATTAACTCTTAAGAATGGGTACATAGTGACGAACCCGATTCCGTTCCCGTCGTCACATCGCGTTAACCTCTAATCAGGAACTTGGGCGTCCGCTAAGTCCTCGTCCGCCGTCCAGCCGGGGCGTGCTTTCGACTGGTCGTAGCGGGTGCCTTCCCGCCAATGGTGGCGCTCGGTGTATTCGCGCTGGTCAAAAGGGCCTTGGGGCCAGGCGGCGATGCATTGTAGGGACCGCCCATCTCAGGAGAGTTTTCATGACCTCAGCGACCATTCCTGGTCTTCGTGGATCCGACGGCAAGCCGCCGACCGAGCACAGCGAACTACTCGCCTGGGTACAGGAAGTCGCAGAACTCACTCAGCCAGAGCGAGTGGTCTGGGCCGACGGTTCCGACGAAGAATGGGACCGCCTGACCACTCAGCTCGTCGAGGCGGGCACCTTCAAGCAGCTCGATCCGAAGAAGAAGCCGAATTCCTTCCTCGCGCTCTCCGATCCGTCGGACGTGGCCAGGGTCGAGTCGCGCACCTACATCTGTTCCAAGAGCGAAGCCGACGCCGGACCGACCAACAACTGGGTCGACCCCGCCGAGATGCGCGCCACCATGACCGAGCTGTACCGCGGCTCGATGAAGGGCCGCACCCTATATGTGGTGCCGTTCTGCATGGGCCCGCTCGGTGCCGAGGACCCCAAGCTCGGCGTGGAGATCACCGACTCCGAGTACGTCGTCGTCTCGATGCGGGTGATGACCAGGATGGGCAAGGCCGCGCTGGAGAAGCTCGGCACCGACCGTCCGTTCGTGAAGGCGCTGCACTCGGTCGGCGCCCCGCTCGCCGAGGGCCAGGCCGACGTGCCGTGGCCGTGCAACGACACCAAGTACATCACCCACTTCCCGGAGGACCGCGAGATCTGGAGCTACGGCTCCGGCTACGGCGGCAACGCGCTGCTCGGCAAGAAGTGCTACTCGCTGCGCATCGCCTCGGCGATGGCCCACGACGAGGGCTGGCTGGCCGAGCACATGCTGATCCTCAAGCTGATCTCCCCGGAGAACAAGGCCTACTACATCGCGGCGGCCTTCCCGAGCGCCTGCGGCAAGACCAACCTCGCGATGATCCAGCCCACCGTGCCAGGCTGGCGCGCCGAAACCCTCGGCGACGATATCGCCTGGATGCGCTTCGGCAAGGACGGCCGCCTCTACGCGGTGAACCCGGAGTACGGCTTCTTCGGCGTCGCGCCGGGCACCAACCGCAGCTCCAACCCGAATGCCATGGCCACCATGGAGGCGGGCAACACCGTCTACACCAACGTCGCGTTGACCGACAACAACGACGTGTGGTGGGAAGGTCTGGAGGGCGAGCCCGATCACCTGATCGACTGGAAGGGCAACGACTGGTACCTCCGGGAGACCGAAACCCTTGCCGCCCACCCGAATTCGCGCTACTGCACGCCGATGTCGCAGTGCCCGATCCTGGCGCCCGAGTGGGACGACCCGCAGGGCGTGCCGATCTCGGCGATCCTGTTCGGCGGCCGGCGCAAGACCACGGTCCCGCTGGTCACCGAGTCTTTCGACTGGCAGCACGGTGTTTTCATGGGCGCCACCCTGTCCTCGGAGCAGACCGCCGCGGCCGAGGGCAAGGTCGGCACCGTGCGCCGCGACCCGATGGCGATGATCCCGTTCATGGGCTACCACGTCGGTGACTACCTGAACCACTGGATCACCCTCGGCAAGAACGCCGACGCGAACAAGCTGCCGAAGATCTTCTACGTCAACTGGTTCCGTCGCGGCGCCGACGGCCGCTTCCTGTGGCCCGGTTTCGGCGAGAACTCCCGCGTGCTGGAGTGGATCGTCGGCCGCGTCGACGGCACGGCCGAGGCCGAAGCCACCGCCATCGGTCACGTCCCCGTCGCCGCCCACCTCGACCTCGACGGCCTGAAGGTCGACCCGGACGACGTCGACGAGGCGCTGAAGGTCGACGCCGACGAGTGGCGCAAAGAAATCCCGCTCATCGAGGAATGGTTCGAATTCGTCGGCGACAAGCTCCCCTCCGGAGTTCGCGACGAGTTCGAGGCATTGAAGGAACGCCTCGGCTGACCCCGCCCTGACGCCGACCGCCCGCACCATTTCCAATGGTGCGGGCGGTTTCGTTTGAGGGCGTTGCCGCTGAGCGGTGACCCTCTATCGCAAGTACTTAAAGTACTTGACGTACTCACGTGCTTCGGCGACCATGGTGGTATCGATCGGAAGGTGCCCCATGTCTGCAATCCACTACGACAGCTACACCGAGGCCCGCGCCCATTTGAAAGATCTGTTGGACGCCGCAGGCCAGGGGCGGGTGGCGACCGTCCGTCGTGATACGGAGTACGCCGCTGTCGTAGATGCGGAGCGGCTGCGCTATGCACTCGCCAAGCTGTGCCCGGCCACGGCCGAGGTGGTGGCCGAAGACGGTGGCTGGTCGGCGTTTCTGCCTGGCTTGCCCATCGCCGCTGACGGTGCCACGTTCGACGAGGCTGTCGACGAGATGATCGTTGCCCTGCGGGAATACGCTGACGACTGGCAGAGTCGGCTCAGGAACGCGCCCAACCATCGCGAAAACTGGGGCTTGGTTCAGCTGATTGCCCTCAGTAACGATGCCCAGCTTCGTGATTGGCTGGTCGGAGTGGCCAGGTGACGTGGCCGCAGCCGACCCGCGAGCGGCACGAGCAGTTCTGCAAGGTCGAGGGCTGGGCGAGGGTTCGAGACGCACGCGGCCGGACCGGAACCCACCATGTCACCTATGAACTCGGGCTACTGGACGGTCGGATTCTGCGCACTCGAATCTCGCATCCGGTGAATCGAACCACCTACGGTGCCACTTTGTGGGCACACATCCTGCGTGACCAGTTGGCGGTCGGCGAGGAGGCATTCTGGCATTGCGTGCTCGACGGCACGCTGCCCGAACGAGGCATTCCCCAGCCGCCGAGGGAATCGCTGCCCGCTGATCTGGTTCATCTGCTCATCAGCCGTGCAGGTCTTAAGGATAGTGAGATTGCGGCGATGACCAAAACTGAAGCTGTCGCCCGCCTCGAACGGTTCTGGACCGAAGGCACCTGATCTTCGGCCGACCCCGAATTGCCGAAACATATTCGCGTGGTGCGACTTCGGGTCCATTGATAATCGACCGCACCGAACAAGGAACCCGGCAACGGTGTGCTTGCGACAAACTTGGGTACTGAATAGGTGTCGAGTGGCACATGGTGATAGGGCTCCTCGGCGTTTGCCGACACCATGTGCCACTCGTCGTTCGGCGATGGGTGGGGATTGTTTTGTGGGGGAGGGTTATTCGGGGAATGGGGAGTAGTCGATGAGTTGGCGTAACGCCGTGCGGGTGTTGAGCCAGCGGGTGCGGCCGTGTGGCATTGCTGCTGCCTCGTTGGTGAGGGCCGTGATCATGTGCTTGCTGAAGTTGTGGCGGGGGTGGCGGTGCAGGAGTTCGTCGACCCAGGCGGGGTCGAGTTCGGCCAGGCGGCTGCCGATGACGTCCACGGAGGCGCCTGCGTAGATGAATCGGCCTGGGTCGCTGAGGTTTTTGCCGTCCCCCGGGGTGATGTGGGTGGCGATGGCGGCGCCGATTTCCTGGAGTTGGGCGGGGGTGGCGCCTGCCTCGGCGGCGAAGGCGACGGCGCGCTCGGCGCCGGTGACGGCGAAACAGCGGTTGGGCGTGGGGTGTTCGAGTTGGAGATCGTGCAGCAGGCACGACACGTAGACCACCTCGTCGTCGTAGCGGGCGCCGTCGAGGTCGGCGAGGACTCGGCCGAAGAAATAGGTGCGGTAGGAATGGCCGAGTACGTGCGGGGAGAGTGATTCGTGCGCTTCGGCTTCCGCTGCGCGGGCGAGGGCCGAATCGGGCAGGCGCAGGCCCGCGAAGTCGAGGCGGCCCGCGCCGCGACGGCCGAGGGCGAGGCGGGCGCGGTCGGCGAGCAGGGCAGGCAGTGCTCGGGTGACGGTGGCCATGAGTTGTCTGCGTTGTTTGCCGGACAGTGCGCCACCCGTGCGAACGGCCCATGCCCAGTCGATGCTGGTCGGCGTGGTCATCCAGGTTTCCTCTCGCTCGTGCATCGGATTCAGTGAAGCGTGTCCGAGCGGGGGACGGTGAGTGGCAGGGATGACACTGATGCTCTGATTTGTGCCAGACTGGCCGGGTGAAGCAGGTCGTCGCGCTCGTCCTGGACGGTGTCATGACCTACGACCTCGCGTGCGCCGTCCAGGTGTTCCGGCACGGACCGGGGAATTTCGGCGAACCGGCGGGGTTCCGGATGGAAACCTGTGGATTGCGCCCCGGTCCGGTGTGGACGCCGAACGGATTCGATCTGCGGGTCGAGCACGGGCTGGAAGCGCTGACGACCGCCGACATCGTGGTGGTGCCGGGGATCGGGCTGCCCACGCTGCCGCCGCCGGAGGAGGCGCTCGCGGCACTGCGTGCCGCGGCGGCCCGGGGCGCGACGATGGTGAGCATCTGCGTCGGCGCCTTTGTGCTCGCGCGGGCGGGGTTACTCGACGGCCGGCCCGCCACGACACACTGGGCCTATTGCGACGAATTCGCCGATCTTTTTCCCGCCGTCGAACTGGATCCGTCCGCGCTGTATGTGGACGACGGCGACGTGCTCACCTCCGCGGGCCTGTCGGCAGGCCTGGATTTGTGTCTGCACATCGCACGCCGAGAACTCGGCGCGAGCCGGGCGGCGGACTTGGCGCGATGGAACGTGACGCCACCGCACCGCGCGGGCGGTCAGGCGCAATACATTCCGGATGCGCTGGCGGACAACGGCTTCCACGGCGGTTTGGCGGCGACGATGGCCTGGGCGGCGCGGAACCCGATTGCCGCGCCGGATGTTTCGGCACTCGCCGCGCACGCGCTGATGAGCGAGCGCACCTTCATTCGCCGCTTCAAAGCCGAGGTCGGCACCACGCCGCGGCGCTGGCTCGATGCACAGCACACGATGCGGGCCCGCGAACTGCTCGAAACCACCGACCTGCCAGTCGAAGTGGTCGCCGCGCAGTCCGGCTTCGGCAGTGTGACCGCATTGCGTACGCATCTCCGGGCGGCGACGGGCACGACTCCGGCGGAGTACCGACGGTCATTGCGACAGTGATCGGTCGGTGCGTCGGCTTGGGATCGACAGCTCAGGCAATGCGGCGGGACAGTAGTTTTCACGACGAGCGCCGTGAATCATGCCGTCGCGCAAGCTGTCGCAGTTGCGGCAGTGGCCCACCACTGTCAGCATGACGGATCATCAGTCGCCGGTATGGCGTGTTTCCCGCCGCGCGGACCCGAAGTTGTGGTGCTATTGGTAATGGTCGGTGCGCACAGGTCACGAGCACCCAACGTTTGCCGCAGCTCGATATGGGGTAGTTGCCCGGTGTGTGAGGTTTGCGCACAAGTGGCTTATGCTTGCCGTGTTCTTGGTCTCATGACCTACCAGTCCGATTGCTAACTGTTAACTGATCGACTGAACTACTTCCCTATCGACATCGGTTCGCCGCGGCGAACGATGGGATCGACGCGCGAGAGGTGGTTGGAGCATGACCGATCTGGAGACCGGGGCGTCCATCGCCCCCCTGGTTGCCGGCTTCGAACTGGCGACCGCTAGCACGCCGCTACGCCGCGCTGCCGGGCGTTTGCAGGCCGTCCTGCCCCCGGGCTGGCGCGTCGAGATCGTCGACGCGCCGAGCCTCACGGGCCGCCACAGCGAGCCCGTCCTGCGGGTGGTCATGCCGACTGACTGATCAGCCCGTCCAGCCCATGGGCATGAGCAGCGACTTTTGTTCGCAGAATGCGTCCAAGCCCTCCGGCCCGTTCTCGCGCCCGAGTCCGGAGGCCTTGTAACCGCCGAACGGTGAGCTGGGATCGAACGCGTACCAGTTGATCGCGAACGTCCCGGTGCGCACCCGCGCGGCGAGCTCGGCGCCGTGCTCGACGTCCGCGGTCCACACCGAGCCGGCCAGGCCGTACACCGAGTCGTTGGCGATGGCCACGGCTTCGTCTTCGGTCTCGTAGGGAATCACCGACAGCACCGGGCCGAAGATCTCCTCCTGGGCGATGGTCGACTTGTTGTCCACGTCGGCGAAGATGGTCGGCTCGACGAACCAGCCGCGATCCAGCCCCTCGGGCCGCCCGCCGCCGAGCACCAGCCGCGCGCCCTCGGCCTTGCCCTTGGCGATGTAGCCCTCGACCCGCTCGCGCTGCCGCTCCGAAATCAGCGGGCCGAGCTGCACGGTCGGATCGTTGGGGTCGCCGACCTTCATGGTCTTCACGTGCTCGACCAGTGCGTCGAGAATCTCGTCGTACCTGCTGCGCGGGGCCAGGATTCGGGTCTGCGCGACGCAACCCTGTCCGCTGTTCATCAAACCGGAGAAGGCGAGCACCGGGATGCCCGCGATATCCATGTCCGGCAACAGGATTGCCGCGGACTTGCCGCCGAGCTCGAGCGAGACGCTCTTGAGCTGACCGGTGGCGATCGCCCCGATCTTCTTGCCCACCGCCGTGCTGCCGGTGAAGGTGACCTTGTCGACGCCGGGGTGCGAGACGAGGTATTCGGCCGCCTCGGCCTCGGCGGGCAGCACCGAGAGCACGCCGTCGGGCAGGCCGGCCTCAGTGCAGATGTCGGCCAGCATATTGGCGGTGATCGGCGTCAGCGGTGCGGGTTTGAGCACGACCGTACAACCCGCCAGCAACGCGGGCGCAAGTTTGTTGGCCGCGAGAAACAGCGGCACGTTCCACGCCGTGACGGCCGCGACGACACCGCGCGGCTCCCGGCTGACGCGCGAGGTGCCGAACATGCCGGTGCGGGTTTCGGTCCACGGGAACGACTTCGCGAGCCCGGCGTAGGCGTCGAGCGCGGCGACCGCGGGAATCTGGTTGAGCGTCATCGCGATCATCTGCGGCGCGCCCATCTCGGCGGTGAGCGCGGCCATCAGGTCGGCCGAGCGTTCCTCGATCAGTCGCGCGACGCGGGTGAGCACCTGAGCCCGTTCTTCGGGCGGTGTCGACGGCCATGGGCCGTGGTCGAAGGCGTGCCTTGCCGCGGCGACCGCGGCGTCGACGTCGGCGCGAGCGACCGCGGGGACACTGCCCACCGGCTCGACCGTGGCGGGCGAGATGACCTGAACGCGCTCGGTGGTGGCTGGCGCGGTCCAGCGGCCGCCGATGAACAAGCTGTCGTAATGCATGAGAACACGTTACAGTTTTGCCACTGCGTTGTCTGTAACATGTTTCAGTTCTGCGTCCGCGCTGTCTCGCTGAGCAGGACCAATCCCAACCCGTCGGTTCGCTTTTCGTAGAACGCACTATTGCGTTCTGTTGCTGGAAAGAGGATGCTGATAGCTACTGATCAGCTCGCTCGATTCCTGAACCGATACCACATTGGGGAGCCTGAGTCATGGCGGTGCAAGTGGTCGACCGGTCGCTGATGACCAGCGATCAAACCGAGCATCAAGCGAAGAGTGTTGGTGCGGGAGGATGGGTCGTCTCGTTCCTACCGGGCCGGACGCTGACCATCGAGCAAGCGACCGCGGCCATGCAGGCCGCCGAGGCCGTCGCCGTTGTCGGAGCATTAGCTGATCAGGTCGGATTGACGACGCTGGAGACCGTGGGGCTGGCCATCCAGGAATCCCCGTGGACGCGACCGGCGCACGAGCCGTGCGGCAGGCGCAACTGGCGTCGCGGCTGGCTCGAGCACTAGCGCTACTTCTTGGTCGCTACTACGACCAGATTGCTCACGAGTACTTCGCGCACCATCGGGATGCGGACCAGCCACCACGCCCAGCGCGGGTGATAGCGCGGAAAGATCGTGTGGATGTCGGCGGAAGTGCTTGCCGCCCAACGCACCCCATCCGACGCGCGCACTGCGAACAGTGAAGTGCCGAACCGGTTCTTGGGTTCCTTCCCATGCGTGCGGCGATACCGGCGCGCGGCGTACTCGCCGCCGAGGTAGTGCCACGGCCCCGTCTCGTGCCCGCCGAACGGACCGTGCCAGACCGTGTACGACAACACGATCAGCCCGCCCGGCCGGGTCACCCGCACCATCTCGTCCGCCATCAGCCACGGCTGGGCCACGTGCTCGGCGACATTCGACGAGAAACAGATGTCGACCGCGTCGTCGCGGAACGGCAACGCCATCCCCGAGCCGCGCACCGCGCCCGCCACCGACAGGCCGGCCGCGTGCATCTCCGACGGATCCGGCTCGACCGGGATATAGCGCGCACCCGTCTTGACGAACTCGTCGGCGAAATATCCCGGCCCGCCCCCGACATCCAGGATGGTCGCGCCGGCCAGCTCCGCACCGGTGAGATCGGTGTAGAAGTCGCCGAGCATCGCCGCGCTGTCCTCGGCCAAACCGCCGTAGAACACCGCCGGGTCGGTCTGCTCGAACCGGAAGCTACCGAGCAACCGCAGCGACCGGCGCAGCGTCGCCCGGCGCGCGAACCGGGGCGCGCGCGATCGCGCACCGTCGGCGGGCGTCTTTTCGGCTTTCAACACGGCGCCGAGTCTCGCATAACAGGGGTGAACCACCGTCGAACCGGCCCCGACGGACACTTTTCGCACCTACCCGCGCGTGGCGTGGTCCCACGGCTCGAAAGTGTCCGTCCAGGCCGAGAGCCAGCGGTAACAGGGTCGATGCGGGCACGGTTGCAGACAATGTGCCTGCGGACCGGTCGGTGATCAGCTGCCGGCGCGGAGCTCGGGTTAGGGTGTAGCGCGATATCCGATGTTCCCGACCGGGACCACCTGACCGAGAGAAGCTCGACCGTGCGCGAAGTCCTCCTGCTGTGCTGGCGTGACACCGGGCACCCGCAGGGCGGCGGCAGCGAGCGATACCTCGAACAGGTCGGCGCGCAGCTCGCCGCACGCGGAGTCAAGGTCACCCTGCGCACCGCCCGCTACCCCGGGGCGCCGAAGCGCGAACACGTCGACGGCATCGACATCAGCCGCGCGGGTGGGCGCTTCTCCGTCTATCCACGGGCACTGGCCGCGATGGCGCTCGGCAGGCTCGGCCTCGGACCGCTGCGCGGTCTGCGGCCCGACGCGGTCATCGACACCCAGAACGGCATCCCGTTCTTCGCCACCGCGGCCACCAAAGCGCCGTCCGTCGTGCTCGTGCACCACGGACATCGGGAACAGTGGCCGGTCGCCGGACGGCTGGTCGGCCGGGTCGGCTGGTGGATCGAGTCGCGCCTGTCACCCCGGGTGCATCGACGCAACCAGTACCTCACCGTCTCGCTGCCCTCGGCCGAAGAACTGGCCACCCTCGGCGTCGAGCAGTCCCGGATCGCGGTGGTGCGCAACGGCGCCGAACCGGTACCCGCCGACGCGCCGACCGGCGCCGCCGAAACCCGCACCGCGAACCCCCGGATCGTGGTGCTGTCGCGCCTGGTGCCGCACAAGCAGATCGAGGACGCGCTCGCCGTGGTCGCGCGACTACGCACCCGCATCCCCGGTCTGCACCTCGACGTGATCGGCGACGGCTGGTGGGCGGACAACCTGAAGGCCGACGCGCGCGAGCTCGCCATCGCCGACGCCGTCACCTTCCACGGCCACGTGGACGAGCGCCGCAAACACGAACTGCTTTCTCGCGCATGGGTGCACGTGCTGCCCTCGCGCAAGGAGGGGTGGGGCCTCGCGGTGATCGAGGCCGCCCAGCACGGCGTGCCGACCATCGGCTACCGCAGCTCGCGCGGGCTCACCGACTCCATCGTCGACGGCGTCACCGGTGTCCTGGTCGATGACGTCGCCCAATTGGCCGACGCGGTAGGCGAATTGCTCGACGAGCACGCCGCGCGCACCGTCATGGGAGAGAAGGCGCGGTCGCGAGCGCGTGAATTCTCCTGGGAGCAAACCGGAAACGGTGTGTACGATGTGCTGGCCGCTGTCGCGCGCGGGGAGCACACCTCGGGATTGATCGCTCCGCGCGCCGAAGACTGAAAAGCCTTTTGGCTGTCTGCCGCCCTGCCCGCCGGGCCGGTCGAACTGCAGGACATCGCCGAGGGGCGCGCGCAGGCTCGGTCAGCGTCTGCGATGAGCAGGGCGCGCCACTGTTGCGATGAGCGCGCCGCCGACCAGCAGTGTCAGCCAGAGTGCATGTGCCGCAATGACAAGGCCCCGATGCGTCGCTGAACCGGTGCGCTGGCGGATGGCGCCGGGTACTCGATACAGCGCGAGGTCGGCATCGCTGAACACCGGATCCAGCTGTTCAAGTGTTGTTTTCGAATCGCCGAGCGGGCCGGGGGTGCCGTGCTCGACGAGCACCCAGCCGATGCCGCTCGCCGCCAGCTCCTGGGCTGAACCGCCTTGCAACAGTAGTGCTTCCACAGCGCGGGCCCGGGCACCCTCGCCGGACACGGTGCGGCCGCGCACCGGGAGCTCCCCGGTTTGCAGCACGTCGTTGGGCAACATGCGCGGTGCGGGATCCAGCACCGGAGCTCTGCCGCTGTATCGGAACTTACGAAACATCCCGCCCGGCAGAACCGCGACATCGCCGGCCCCATCCAGCTTTTCGGCGACCTGCTGCCATCCGGCCGGGTAGTGCACCGGGCGCACTGCACCGCTGGCACCCCACGCGAGATCGAGGAGGGGCAGCATCAGGAGGGCAATGAAAACCGCTGCGACCGAATGGGGGACGATCGAACTCGTAACCGAGGCAGCGACACTCGGCGACGAGGCGCGACCGTCCGTGCCGCTCGCTGGCGCGGGGTTGGTCCCTTGTCGTGCGATGACTTCCGCGCTCTGTGGATGATTGGTCGGAGCAGCAGTCCCGGCCGCCGAGAATCGCTGGGCGATAACGCCGCAACCCGCCGCGGCACACAGCGCGTAGGCGGGCATCGCCAGCGCCACGTACTTCTGAGTGTCCCGCAGCAAACCCGCACCGGGCACGTGCGCGACAAGCCACTCCAGTACCTGCATGCCCCACGGTGTCGCACCGAGGGCGGGCAGCAGGACGGCGAGCGCAGCCAGCACGACGAGCGCGCGACGGAGGTGTCGCCGGTCCGGACCGGCGCCATCGGTGACGACCGCTCGCACCCCCGTCGCGACAACGACGAGCAGCAGTATGGTCCCGATCAACGCGAGAAGTGTGGTGCGGGAATCGGGTACCGCGTCACCGTTCCAGATCCCGCCGAGCCCGGCCAGACTGCCGAGCGTGCCGAGGCCCGGTTCGGCACGGGCGGCGAATGCGGCAATGCCCGCCGGATCGGAGGGTGAACCGCCCGCCCCGGACAGTGCGGTGGCGGCGAGCCAAGGCGCGGACGCCGCGATCAGCACGGCCAGTACGGCGGCGAGATGCCGCCGCCCGACCAGCGTCAGCGCGGTGATCCCGGCCAGTAGCGCACCGGTCGGTGTGAGTCCGGCTGCGGCAAGGCTCCCCACCAAGCCTGCCCATGCGCTGACGGAGCCGTCCCGTGCCGCGCCGCGAATCCGATACGCGGCCAGAGCAACCCACGGCAGCGCGGCATACCCGGCGAGCAGACTCCAATGGCCTTGCAGCAGACGTTCGGCCACATATGGATTCCACAGCGCCACCGTCGTCGCGACCAGCTGCGCACCGACGGGCACACCCAGCAATTCCCGCGCCAGCACGGCCGCCCCGTAACCCGCCGCCCACAGCGCGACGAGCAGGATCGCCTTGACGATCACCCCACCGTCGACGACCGGTGACAGCCACGCCAGCACCGCGTCCTGCGGCACCGCTCGCGGTGCGGCATCCCCGAGCCCCAGCGCCGAATCCGTCGGATAGGACCGCGGCGTACTCACCGCATCCCGCAGCAACAAGTACCCGGAACCGAGCAGCGGCCCGACAATGAGCAGCGCGAGCACCGCGCTGTACCCGGCGGGCACGAACCGCACCCACCGGTCTCGCTGCCCCGGACCGCGCGCACTCACGCTTGTGCACCCTACGGTCCGACCTCCCCGCGCCCGGTGCCGCCATGGTCGGAAAAGGATTCGGCAGCAGTCCGCACCGGCCATATCCTGACTCGGTGGTGAGGAGGTCTCCGCAGGAGAAGAAGCAGCTGAGCTACGCCAAGGACTGCCGCAACGTCTACGGCGAGAACGACAAAGCGTCGCGCAAGAACCTGCCGCGCAAGCGAGCCAGAGCGCACCGCGCCAACCGGCACCACGCACACCAGGATCTCCGCGGCGCGATCGGGCCGGTCGACGCCGAGATATCGGATGCCGCCGAAACCCGGATGCGCGCGCGTCGACCGAAAGCGTTCTGGAAGCGCCCGGACCTTCCGCTCGGCGAGTACGTCCCCTGGGCGCTCGCGCGGCGACGGCCCCGCTGACCTGTTCGCCCCGCGGCGGGGCGGGAGATCGGCGGCGATGGTCGGGTGGGACGATGGCGGGCGTGTCTGCGGTCCGTCAGTTTCCTGTGGTGGCGGATCTGACGTTGGTGACGGCGGGGGCGATGACCGCCAACGTGGCCGGGTATCTGTTGCAACTGCTGGCCGGACGATGGCTCGGGGTGTCCGGCTACAGCGAGTTCGCGAGTCTGCTCGCGGTGCAGTTGTTGTGTGCGGTGCCCGCGCTCGCGTTGCAGAACGTGGTGGCCAGGGAGCTGGTCCGGGGGGCGAGTGTCGCGGCGCTGCGCCGCCTGCAGTGGCGGTGCGCGGTGATCGTCGCGGTTGTTGTCGCGGTGCTGGTGCCGGTGGTGACCGCGGCGTTGAACGTCGGGGTCGCCGCGTGTGCCGCCGCGCTCGGTGCGGCGCCCGCGCTGGTGCTGCTGTCCGGTGAACAGGGAGTACTGCAGGGTGGCAGGCGGTTTCGGGCGTTGGGCGTTGTGCTCGGTGCCGCGGGCGTTCTTCGGGTCGCGCCCGCGCTCGTGCTGCTGGCCGCCGGCGGCGGGGCCGCACCGGCGTTGTGCGCGGCGGCGGTAGGCGTCGCGGCGGCCGCGGCGTTCGCCCGGTTCGTCGCGGGGTCGCCGCCGTCGCGACCGCGCGCCGGAACCGACGAGGACGAGGCCGTCGGGGTGCTGCCGGTGCTGCGGGCCGCGCAGGTGCAGGCGGCGTTGATGGCGTTGTCGTCCACGGATCTGATCGTGGTCCGCATGGTCCTCGACGACGCGGACGCCAGCCGGTACGCACTCGGCACCATCGCCGCGAAGATCGCGTTCTGGTTACCGCAGGCGGTCGGCGTCGTGCTGTACCCGCGGATGGCGCAGCCCACGCACTCGGCGCGGGCGATCAGGTCGGCGCTCGCGGTGCTGTCGGGCATCGGCATCGTGGCGGTGCTCGGCGCCGCGCTCGCCGCACCGCTGGCCCCGCTGTTGGCCGGCCAGGACTATGCCCCCATCCAAGGCTTGCTGTGGCTGTTCGCGTCGCACGGCGCCATCCTCGCGGTCCTGCAGGGCGCGATGCTCTCGGCGATCGCGGTGGACCGCACCGCGCTCGCCGCGCTCACCTGGCTCGGCCTGGCCGTCGAAGTGGCACTGATGGTTTCGTTCGCCCGCTCCATCCCGACGCTGATCACCACCGTCGCCTCCGTCGCGGCCGCCACCACCCTCGTGGTCGCCGTGATCGTCCTGCGCACCGCTGATCGGGGCAGCGGCGTGCGTCGGCACGAACCCCAGGTGTAACGAGCCCGAGAAAAGATTCGGCCCCCGAGTCCTGTGGACCGGGGGCCGAATGTTCAGCTACCTCAGGGTTGTTTCGTGACGTTGATCTGCTCGGTCGGCGGATCGTTGTCCGCGCGACGCGCGCCACCACCGGTAGGTGCCGGTCCGCCGCGCCCCTGGCTCAGCGGCCCACCGCCGCGCGCCGGAGCGGGCGTCGAACCGCCGCCACGGACGCCGAGGATGATGCCGACGATCAGTGCGATCACACCGAGCACGCCGAGCACGATCGGCATGATCCGCCCGTACAGCGACAGCTTGTCGATGTTCTCCTTGGCCACCGAGATCTGCGACTCGATGGTGTTCTCGTCGAACACGATGTGCGACTTCAGCGCGGTGACCTCGGGCTTGGAGTCACGGCCGTAGTACAGGTGGATCTGCTCGCCACCCTTGATCACGGTGCCGGTCTTCGGCTCGACCCACACGTCGCGGGTGTTGGTGTACCAGCGCGACATGGTGACGTCGCCGTCGCCGGGCACGCCCCACTTCGCGGCGGGGAAGGTGAGCCGGTTGGTCGGCGCCTTCACCACATCGTTCAGGTTGGTGGCCGGGATGGTCTGCTGGAAGTGGTAGACCTGCATGCTGTTGATCTCGGTCTCGCCGACGTAGTTGATGTCGAACGTCTTGCGCGCGTTGAGATCGAAGTACGGGTAGGTCTTCTGCTCGGTCCCGATCGGGAACCGGTACTGCAAACCGGTGTGCTGCACCGGATCCGCGACCGGCTTCATCTCCTTGTCCACGTTGACCGCGATGGAGCCGTTCGGCTCCTTCGAGACCGGCTCACCGGTCTTGCGGTCGATGGTGACCCGGTCGATGGTCGCGGTGAGCAGGCCGGTGTCGCCCTGCTTGTCGATGCGCCGCAGCGTCTGACCCGCCTGCACCGTCATCTCGGTGGCGTCGGAGGGCTCCTCGACGGTGAGGAAGCGCTGCGAGACCAGCGGCACGTTCGAGTCGATCTTCGCGGCACCCTCGGGCGCGGTGAGCGACTTGGAGTCCAGCACCAGGCTGTCCTCGCCCGGCACGTTGGTCGCGATCGTGGTGATCTCGAGATCGAGAGGAGTCTTCGCCAGTTTGCCGACGGTGTAAGTCGGGATCAGCAGCGCGGCGACAATCAGCAACGCGCCGAGACCCACGAGCAGGCAGGCCACCGTCCTTCTGGTTCCGGCACTCAGTGCCATGCAAACTCTCCTCGTCGTAGAACAGGGTCGTTCCGGCGAGTACGGCGGGCCTCCCGCGGCACTCGTGAGCCCCGACACTAACAGTCCGGTGACGTACCATGCGGCGCCGAGGCCGGAAACGGCCGAGAAATCGCCCGAGTTTAGCGCGAAATGTGAAACGTGGGGTTATCACCTGAGAATTGGCAAGGCAGACTGGAGTCCGATGACCGCATCCCCGTCCACTTCGGTTCCGGCGCGCGCCTTTCTGCCCGCGCTCGAAGGCATGCGCGGGCTCGCCGCGCTCGGTGTGCTGCTGACGCACGTCGCCTTCCAGACCGGCGCCGCGGGCACCCCGGTGCTCGGGCGGGTGTGGGGACGGTTCGACATGGCGGTCGCGGTGTTCTTCGCGCTCTCCGGTTTTCTGCTTTGGCGCCCGCATGCCGCCGCGGCCCGCGGCCTGGGTAGCGCGCCGTCGCTCGGCTACTACCTGCGGCATCGCGCCGCGCGCATCCTGCCCGCGTATTGGGTTGTGGTGTGCGCGGTTCTGGTGCTGCTGCCGAGCGCGGCAGGCACGGCGGGGCTGCGTGTCTGGGTGTCGAATCTGGCACTGCTGCAGGTATTCGTGCCGCTCACGCTGACCGACGGGCTGACCCAGATGTGGAGCCTCTCGGTCGAGGTGGCCTTCTATCTGGTGCTGCCGTTGCTGGCGTTCGCGGTGGTGTGGTTGCGCGGCAGCACCGCGCGGTGGCGAGTGCCGGTACTGCTCGGCCTGGCCGCGGTGTCGTTGAGTTGGAACTTCATTCCGGTGCCGACGCCGGACGCCATCCATTCCGACAATTGGCTGCCCGGATATCTGCCATGGTTCGCGATGGGAATGGTGCTCGCGGAACTTTCTTTTGGTAGCGAACGGCTATCGACATGGCGTCGGCTGGCCGGAAATCAACCACTGATGTGGGTCGTCGCGCTGGCTGCTTTCCTCGTCTCGGCCACCGATATCGGCGGCCCTGCCGGACTGACGCACGCCCAGCCGTGGCAGTACGCGGCGAAGATGGCGCTCGGGGCGATCATCGGCTTCGCGCTGCTCGCCCCGCTGGTGCTCGGTGCGCCGAGCAGTGGGCATCGATGGCTGACATCGCGGGTGGCGGCGACCGTCGGACGCTGGTCCTACGGGATCTTTCTCTGGCATCTCGCGGTGCTGTGGGTGGTGTTCCCGGTGTTCGGGATCCTGCCGTTCAGCGGCGACTTCGGCTACGTCCTCATCCTCACGATCGCGCTGACCCTGCCCGTCGCCGCGGCCAGCTACGCGTTGATCGAGGAGCCGGTGCGGCAGTGGGCGCGCAGCCGGGACCGGGCGAAGCCGGCCAGGGAGGTCGAATTGGAAGACCACCTCGCGGCACCGTGATCGCCCGGCGCGCTCAGGTATCCAGCTGCCGGTGCATGTCGAGCAGGTGATGCCGCAGTTCGTGCAGGGTGTGCAGCGCGAGCCAGCGCAGTGAACGTTCCTGCGGCTCGGGGTAGCTGTAGATCAGCGTCCGCTCCCAGTCGTCGCCGCTCAGTCGCTCCAGCACATTGGCGAACAGTTGCGCAGCGTCGCGCAACTGGCGGCCGACATCCGAGGGTTTCTGGTCGGCATACCCGTCGTGCTCGACGCGCTCGTCCCGGCCCATCGGCGTGGCATCGGGGGTCGTGCCGCGCCGGGCGGCCAGCGCGCGTTCCCGTTGCACGAGAAGCACATCCCGCATGTGGCAGGCGTACTCGAGCGGCGACCAGGTGTCGGGCTCGGGTCGTCGCCGTAGCTTCGGCGAGTCGGTGAGGAGCAGGTCCGCGTACTCCACGGCGTGCTCTCTGGCCAGTGGCGCGACATCGGTCGCGCGGGTCAGGTCGTAGACGAAACCGCATTCGGCACATTCACTCACGCGGCGTCACATTATCAACGAGGTCCGTTGCGGCGCAGCCCGAATGGCCGACCCGGCGGCAGCGCGGCGACGCCGACCGCGATCACCGCGAGGACGGCAGGGAGTTGCGCCCACAGCGAGCCACCCAGGTAACCGCCCGAAGCACGCCATGGGCCGGTCGACAGGGCTGCCGCGGACAGCGCCGTGCCGACTCCTGCGACGACGACGAGCGCTCGGGGTGCGACCTGTGGATAGAACCGGACGGCGGCGAGAACGACTGCGGTGACAATGGTTCCGACCGGGCCTGCGATGAGCGTCGCCGCAGCCGTGAGGCCCAGTGCGCCGAGCCAACGCGGACCCCAAGTACGTGGCGTGGAATCCGGCACGCGGGCATCGGCATCCGGGCTGATAGTGCGCGAGCCGGAGACGCCCGAAGCATCGTTGACAGGGCTGGCCGAGCCCGAGAAGGCTGCGGCATCCGTCGATGCGGTGTTGCGGCAGGGCGTGGTGTTCGCCGCGGCGTCGGAGATCTGGGGCGTGGTCTTCAGCTCGGCGCCAACCGGTTTCGCGGTGCGCGCCCGCCGCGGTACCGCCAGGGCGATCAGCGGCAGGAGCAGCAGGAGGCCGCCGAAGATGCCGAGGCGGTACCAGCGGTCGATGGGGAACGCCACGGTGACCGGACCGGTGGCACCGGGCGGCAGCAGCCAGGCTTGCTGCCAGCCGTCGATCACCACAGGCTCTAGGGCCTGCCCGTCGGAAGTTGTTGCCTGCCAGCCGATATTGGTGCTCAGCGGCAGCACGAGCACGCGGGCTCCGGACGACGGCGCGGCCGGTGCGACGAGCCCGGCGCGGTCGAGGCGGAGCCGGTCGACGAAGAACAGGTCGGTCGGCCCGACGGTGACGTCGGCGCGGCCCTTCGAGAGTGCGAGCGCAGCGGAATCCGGCTGCGGCGAAGCGTCATCCGCGCAGACGCGCGCGGGAACCGGAGCGCCGGAGCGGAGTTCCGCCGCGGTCGCGGTGACGGTGGTGCGCCGCAGTTGTCCATCGATGTTGATGGTCGGGCCGATTTCGCACGGGACGGTGATCTCCCGGTCGAGCGCCGCGGGCGCGGGGTAGTCCGGACCGAGCACCGACACCTCGGCCAGTCCCGCGGGCTGCGCGAGCGCGAAGCCGAGCGCCGTCCGGTCCAGGACCGGCTGCCAGTCCCGGATGCTCAGCTCGATGCGATCGGTCACGGTGGGGTGCAGCGAGATTCGGGCAGGCGCGCCCGCGGCGCCCTTGTCCAGCTCGCGCACCTGCGGGCCGTCACCGAGGTTGACCACCACCGAGGTGGGCGCGGCGGGCAGGCCGCCGAGCGACGGTGTCACCTCCAGCCCGGTGACCAGCGCGGGGGCGGGCAGCTCGATGGTCAGGGTGGGTTTGGCACCGGTCAGTACCCGCACCGAGTCCTCGGGGGCCGTCCAAGTGGTGCGCGGATCACCATCGGTGGCGGCGAACGCGGCGCCGCGCAGATCCCCGACATCGGCCTTGCCCCTGGCGATCGGGCGGTCGTGATCGGTGAGCAGCGCCTCCAGTGCGGGACCCTGTCGGGTGCGGACGGTCAGCTCGGGCGTGACGGACATGGCTTCGGGCACCGACAGCGTGCGCTGGAAGGTGCCGGGTTCCTCGGGCGCCAACGCGAGACCCTTGCTGCACCGCACCCGATCCGGCGAATCGAAACAGGCACTGCGTCCAGGGAATTCCTGCCCGAGATCCCAAGCCTTGATCGGCGCGCCCGCCGGGGTCGGCGGGAGCACCGTCCGGTGCCGGATGTCGACGGGGACCGGTTGATCGCGTACGGAGTAGTCGTCGAGCCCGATCTCGCTGATGCCGAACTGCCCACCGCGCTTGCCGTTCTCGGTGCGGATGGCGGTGATGGTGACCCACTGCGTCGTGCCCGCGGGCAGCGAAACCGACACGGGCGTGCCGGGCTCGGGGATGCGGGTGGTCACGGTGCCGTTGGCCGTGCGCACCTCGACCCATTTCACCGGGTCACCGATGGCGGCCGCGCTGGTGCGGAAGCTCAGTTGGCCGACCCGGATCGGCTGGTCCAGATCGAGTCGAAGCCATTGGCCGAGCGCGTGTTCGGAGCCGTTGCTGATCCACGCGGTCGCCGGATCACCGTCGACGACGGCCGCGGTGGAGCTGCCCGGCGCGGCACCGCCCAGCTGGGTGGCGTCGGCGGCCGAACTGGATGCGGTGACGGTCGCGCCCGACCATTCCCCGCGCACCAGTTCGGCGCCGGGCACCGGGTAGTCGGGCACCAGGTTGTGGGTGCGGCGGGCGTCATCGGGCGCGCGGAGGGCGGAGTTGTGGTTGTCGACGCGACCGAAGTCGGACTCCCGGTCCATCGGGGTATCGGTGACGGTCAACGGTCCGATCGGCAGGCCTGCGCGCGTCGCGTCGGCGGCGAGCACGGCGGGTGTCCCGGTGCTGCCCGGGTCGCGGTGCAGTCGTTCCAGTACTTCGGGCCCGCCCTGCACCACGGGTAGCGCGTCGAGCGGCACCGTGTACGCGCCGGGGAACGACGGCGGTGCCCCGGTTCCGCTGCGCACCTCGGTCGGTGTGCCCGGCGTCGGCGTCTGCACCCGGTAGATCTCGACCGCCGGATAGGCCGGCCGCAGATCGCCGTCCGCCACCAGATCCTCGGCGATGACCGCGGATTCGATCGGCGCGCCGAACTCCGCGACTTTGGCCAGCCCCGGCGAGCCGTCGAGCGCTCGGTGCGCCAGCATCGGCCGGGTCGATCGCGATGTCTCCGCATCGAGATCGTTGCGCAACACCAGGATTCCGATGCCCTGCCCGGCCAGGGTCGCCGCGAGTCCGGTCGACGGTCTGCCGTCGGCGATCAGCCGCTGCACCGAGTCCATCGCGCGAATGGTGCCCGGCGGGTTCAGCGGCACCGCGTCGCGAACCGCCCACGGCGTGCTCGCCAACGCCTGCAACGGTTCGTCGCGCGTCAGTCCCCAGACCTGACTACCGAACGGGGCGCCGGGCACGACCAGTGCCCTGGTATCGGAGGCGTTGTCGCGCAACCAGTCCGCCGTCTGCTGCCAATACGCGGGCACCTTGTCGTAGGCGCCGCGCGGAGCCAGCTTGCCGGTCCAGGCCAGCGAGGTGGACAGGGTCAGTGCGGTGAGGATCAGCGCGGCCACCGCGACGGTGCGATCCCGCTCCGGATGCGCGAACGCGCTGCGCCACACCGGCATCGGCACCGAGGCGGGCAGCGGGACCCTGGCCAGCAGCTGAGCGAGACCGAGCACCAACGGGATTCGGATCAGCGGTTCCAGCTTGTGCACGTTGCGCAGCGGCGCCCCACCGGAGTCCAGGAACAGCCGCACCGATTCCGCGAACGGCCCGCCCAGCTCGCCGACGTATCCGGCGCAGATGCCGACCAGCCCGACGCACAGGATCAGCGTCAGCCGACCGCGATACGGCATGGACCGCATCGCCAGTCCGGCCATGCCCGCCGCCGCGAGCAGCCCGGTGGCGAGCACCGCCGCGGGCTGGGTCACCAGCACCGCACCGGCGATGCGCTCGGGCGAGACGAACGGCGTCCAACTGTCCGTGCCGCGCAGCACCTCGGCGAGCGAGGCCCATTGCGTCGTCACACCCGAGGACTCGATGTAGTCCAGGAACGGCGGGCTCACCGTGCCGAGCAACAGCAGCGGCACCGCCCACCAGAACGTGGCGAGCACGAGCAGCGGGACCCAGGCCCTGGTGAACCGCCACCACTGCTTGTTCGGCCGATACGAGGCCCACCACAGCAGCGCGGGCAGGAACGCCGCGACGGTGGCGACGGCGTTGACCGACCCCATCAGCGCGAGTGCCAGCGCGCTGCCCGCGGCGGACTCCGCACCACCGCGCCGCTCGTTCCCCGGATCGACCGTGCGCCGTCGATTCCGATAGCGGACGCCGAGTGCGGCAGGCGCCAGCAACACCCACGGCGCCAGCATCATCGGCAGCGTCTCCGACGAGATGGAGCCGAGCGTGGTGAGCACCCGCGGGGACAGCGCGAACGCGGTCGCGGCGATGACGCGGGAGCCGCGGGTGCCGATGCCGAGGGTCTCGCAGAGCCGAATGATGCCCCAGAAGCCGGCGATCAGCAGCAGTGCCCACCAGATGCGCTGGGTGGCCCAGGCGGGCAGGCCGAGCACATGGCCGAGGGAGAAGAACGCGCCGTGCGGGAAGAAGTATCCGTAAGCCTGGTTCTGCACCTGACCCATCGGGGCCTGGCTGCTCCACAGGTGGCTGGCGCGTTCGAGGAAGCCGAGCGGGTTCTGCGCCAGGTCGTATTTGGTGTCGGCGGCAGTGCGCCCCGGCGCCTGCAGAAAGGTCAGCAGGAACGCCACGAGCACCGTCCCGGCGAACCAGCGTCTACCGAGCGGCGCGGTGTGGTGCCGCCGCGCCGCCGGTCCGAGCGAGTCGGTGGGTGAAGCGGGGGTCAGCGGCTCAGCGACTGCCGTACTCGACGTTGTTCAGCAACGAGGAGTCCTTGTCGCCGGAGCGGTCGATGTCCGGACGCGAGTTCTGCTGCACCGCCACCGTGACGAGGAGCACCGCGATCACGCCGAGTACGGCGCCGCCGACAGCACTCGCAACACCAGGAACAGCAAACTTCATTGCGGCACTCCAATACATCGATGCAGGCACATTCCCGGTCAACCTAGCAGCCCGCAACCGTACCCGGTGCGTTCAGCCCGCCGATTGTCGGTCAGCAGTCCGGTTGAGGCGGCGATCACCGAGGATTCCGGGCGCTATCAACGGAACCGCCGAGCGCGCCGGATCAGTGCGCGGGGATGGCGCAGTGCAGCCCGCCGAGCAGCGTGCGCAGCTTGGCGGTGGTTTCGTCGAGCTCGGCTTTCGGGTCCGAGGCGGCGACGATGCCGCCGCCCGCGTAGGCGTGCACGGTGCGTCCGTCGGCCGACAGTTCCGCGCAGCGGATGGCGACCACCCATGAGCCGTCACCCTGCGCGTCGCACCAGCCGACCGCGCCACCGTAGAAACCGCGGTCCTCCTCCAGATGGGCGATGGTGTCCAGCGCGAGGTCGGTCGGGGTGCCGCAGACGGCGGGCGTGGGGTGCAGCAGCAGCGCCAGTTCGAGCGCGGTGGTCGCTGGGTCGCGCAACCGCCCGGTGATGGGGGTGGCGAGGTGCCAGACCTCGTGCGTGCTGATCAGTTCCGGGCCGTCGGGGATGGACAGTTCGGCGCAGACCGGGCCGAGTTTGTCCCGGATCCATTCGATTACGAAGGCATGCTCGGCACGATTCTTGGTGCTGGACAACAGCTCTCGCGCCTGGACGGCGTCGGCCCCCGGGTCGGTGAGCCGGGGTAGGGTGCCCGCCAGCGGGCGCAGCGTGACCGTGTCGCCGTGCCGGGCGATCAGCACCTCGGGCGTGGCGCCGACCAGCGTCGCGCCCGCCCGCCCGGCTGGGGACAGGTCGACGGCGAACACGTTGGCGTGCGGGTGCCTGGTCAGCAGGTGGGCCGCGACGAGCTCGGGGTCCAACGCGTCGGTCGCCTCGGCAAGCACCGACCGAGCGGCGACCACCTTGCGCAGCGGCTGCGCCGGATCTTTCAGCTGCTCAACGAGTTTCGTCACCCGTGCGATATGTTCAGCGGCACTCGGGATTTCGGTGACGAACTGGACGGCGGGCAGGTCGGGGAGGGCGGCGGGCCGCCACGGCCCCGCGGTGTGCTTGACGTGTTCGGGCACCGTCAGCGCGGCGGGCCGACGCGGATCGAACGGCAACGCACCGACGATCAGCTCAGCGGTGCCGTCCCGCAGTGCGGCGATCGCGGGCTCCGCCTCGTCGAAGGCGACCCGGCTCCCGGACGTCCGGACCACCCCATCCGGCTGAGCAAGCAGGAATCCATCCATAGTCCCTCGACCCTAACCCCGCCCACACTCCCGGAACCCGCTCCGTGAGCGCCCTCACGAAGCGATCTCGCCGCGCCCGGCGGCCGGATCTTCGGTTCGCACATTCGGCGGACTCCCGTCGATGCAACCGCGCCGACGCTCGGCCGCGCCGTAACCGCACCTAGCCCGTCTTGGCGGCGGGTTCCTTGCCTGGCGGGACTATGAGAACCGGGCGGTGGCAGTGTTTGAGGACCGCGTCGGCGACGCTGCTGTGCATCAGCGCGCGAATGCCGGTGGCACCCCGGGTACCCGCGACGATGATGTCGACGTCCAGGTCGTCGGCGCATTCGACGATGGCGTTCCAGATGGTGGTCGTGCATTCGGCCGTGCGCGCCTCGGCGTTGAGCCCGGCGAGCTTGGCCAGCCGTACACCCTCGGTGTTGATGGTGCGGGCGTCGACGTAGGCGACGTCCTCGACCTCGTCGTCGGGCACCCATTCCGGCTGCATCACCCCGGACAGTCCGGACAGGCGAGCGGCTTGGCGCACCATCGGCTCCCATGCGGTGAGCACGATCGCTCTGTTCGCGCTGAGGAACCGCCCGGCGTATTCGATGGCCCGCTTGGCGTTCTCGGATCCATCGTAGGCAATGAGCATCAGATCGCAGGGCACGATGACCTCCTGGTGGGAGACTCACGGCTATTGAACAAGGCTACCCTGGCCGAGCCCGGCCTACTTGCTGGCGCGCGGGATCAGTACGGTTTACTTCCATGCGGAAGACGCCCCTGCTCGTGCTCGCCGTGCTGGCCGTTGTCGCGACCGCCTGCTCGTCCGGCGGTGGCGCCGACCCGTCGTCGTCGCAGGCGGCGGCGCCCGATTCGACGTCCGAATCATCAACGCGGGCAACGACATCCGCGAAGCCGGATTGCACCGCCGGATATCTGGGACAATTCACGCTGCGGCAGAAGTTGGCGCAGCTGTTGACCGTCGGCGTCACCGGCGCCGACGACGCCGCGAATGTGGTGGGCACCGAACAGGTCGGCGGGATTTTCGTCGGCGGCTGGACCGATCTCACGCTGCTGAGCGACGGCAGCCTCGAGCAGATCAAGCAGTCGGCCAAGGTGCCGCTCATGGTGACCATCGACGAAGAAGGCGGCCGCGTCTCCCGGGTGAAGAACCTGATCGGCGCCGCGCCCTCGGCCAGGGCCACCGTCGACGCGATGACCGCCGAACAGTTCCACGATGCCACCCTGACCAGGGGCCGCGCGCTCAAAGACCTCGGTGTGACGGTGAACTTCGCCCCCGATGTCGATGTGAGCGCCCAGCCCGCCGATTCCGTCATCGGCGACCGCTCGTTCTCCGACGATCCCGCAGTGGTCACCCGCTACGCCGACGCCTACATCCGTGCCATGCGGGAGGTCGGCGTGGGCACCGTGCTCAAGCACTTCCCCGGCCACGGGTCCGGCTCGGGCGATTCGCACCGCGGCGCGGTCCGCACGCCGCCGCTGGAGAGCATGCAGACCGTTGATCTCGTCCCGTTCCGTGCGCTGATCGGTTCCGGTGCGGGCGTGATGGTCGGCCACCTCGACGTCCCCGGTTTGACCACCCCTGACGTGCCCGCGAGCATCAGTCCGCAGGTGATGTCCTTGCTGCGGGAGGGGCGCGGTTACGGCGCCGCCCCGTTCCAGGGGCCGATCTTCACCGATGACCTCGGCGGCATGGCCGCGATCACCGATCGCCTGTCCATCGCGGACGCGGTGGAGGCCGCGCTGGTCGCCGGCGCGGACAACGCGCTCTGGATCACCACCGCCGCGGTCCCCAGCGTGCTCGATCAGCTCGAGCAAGCGGTCGCGACGGGCCGGTTGCCCGCCGCGCAGGTGGACGCGTCGGTGCTGCGGATGGCGGCGTTCAAGGGAGCGCTGCCGCGCTGCTGAGGCACTGTTCCGCGACTGATGAGCAAATGCGACCCGCGGAACTTACCTTGGAGTAATATATGAACTTCACCGTGCGGTAGGAGAGTGGATGGCGGGCGGAACGAAGCGACTTCCTCGAGCGGTTCGTGAGCAGCAGATGCTCGACGCCGCGGTCGAGGTGTTCTCGCGGAAAGGCTTCCACGATACGTCGATGGACGCCATCGCCGCCGAGGCCAAGATATCGAAGCCGATGCTGTACCTCTACTACGGCTCCAAGGACGAATTGTTCCGCGCGTGCATCCAGCGCGAGGGCCTGCGCTTCATCGAATCGGTGGTGCCCGCAGGAAACCCCCAGCTCACGCCGCACGAGCAGGTGCGGGTCGCGCTGGAGGGCTTCCTCGGGTTCGTTGACCGCAACCGGCGTTCCTGGCAGGTGCTCTACCGGCAGGCCATCGGCCAGCAGGCGTTCGCCTCGGAGATCGAGAACGCCCGCGAGCGCGTCATCGAATTGACCGCCAAGCTGCTGGAATCCAGCGCCAAACACCCCGAGCCCGGCACCAACTTCGACATCGTCGCGGCCGCCGTGATCGGCGCGGGCGAGGCCATCGCGGACCGGGTGGCCAGCGGCCGGATCGAGGTGGCCGAGGCGGTCGACCTGCTCGACGACCTCGCGTGGCGCGGTCTGGCCGGGCGCAAAAAGGCGGAGTAGCGCGGGCTCGCCACTGCGGAGGAAGTGGCGGGTACCGGTTGCCGTGCCGTTGACGGCCTGCCAGAGTGCGTTGATCAACAAAGTACAGACCGGCTTTGTGGAATGAGCCGGCGAGAACGGGGCGGAATTGTTCGGGTTGCTCAGGCCGTGTGCGCACGGCGCGGCGAAGTACGGCATCGATGCGGCCGAGTGGCGCACACATATGTGCGGGCTGTGTCTGGGGCTACGGGACCAGCACGGGCAATTGGCCCGTGCGACAACGAATGTCGATGCGATCGTGCTGAGCATGCTCACCGAGGCGCAGTCGGCGGGCGCGGTCGAGCGCACCACGGCGGGGCGATGTGCCCTGCGCGGGATGCAGCGCGCGTCGGTCGCGGCCGCGGATTCGCCCGGAGTGCGCCTGGCCACGACGGCGTCACTGCTGCTGGCGTCGGCCAAGGTCCGCGACCACGTCGACGATGGTGACGCGTCCGCGCTCGCCCGCACGCCGATGGCGAAGGCGGCGAGTCGCTGGGCTGGACAGGCGCGGCTGAGCGCACAGCGCATCGGGTTGGATGTCGAACCCCTCGTCGCCGCGTTGAGCGCGCAGACCGAGTTGGAGCAATCGGTGACCGCCGGCGGGACGGGTTCGTTGGCGCGACTGACCGAGCCCACCCAGCTCTGTGCGTCCGAGTTCTTCGCGCACACAGCCGTTTTGGCGAATCGTCCGGCCAACGTCGACGCATTGCGCGCCGCCGGTTGGCAATTCGGCCGGATCGCGCACCTGGCCGATGCCGTGCAGGACTACGAGCAGGACCTGGCCCGCGGCCGGTTCAATCCGCTCGCCGCCACCGGAACGTCCATGCCGCAGGCGTACGACCTACTGCGGGAATCGGATGCCCGGCTGCGCGAGGCGGTAGCCGAAGCCGAGTTGGCCGCCGTCCCCACGGTGCGCTGGATGCTGCTCGACCCGCTGGCCGGCGTGCTGCGTCGGCTCGGCCGCGGGATCGGCACGGTAGCCGGCCACGCCTGCGGGATCGCGCACGACAGCACCGACGTGCAGATGAGCTCGCGGCGCACCCGGCAGCGTCGTCCGGGTATCGGTGAGTCGCTTGCCCTCATCCTCGGTGGGTACTGCACCGGGTACGCCTGCTGTGCCGAGCACACCCAGCCGTGCACCGGCGATCGCAAGGATGCTTGGCTCAAGGACTGCAACGGCGATTGCGGCGATTGCTGTCATTGCGATTGCTGCGGCTGCGACTGCTGACGGCATAGCGTCGCTCGCCGTCGGGTCATTCGACGAGTGGAGCCGCGCCTCCCAGGAAAGAGGCGCGGCTCCATTGATTCTCGTATCTCAGCGCAGTGTCGCGGTGAGGTGCGGGAACCCCTTCTTCGGGTTCAGCACGGCCAGATCCCAGCCGCCCGCCACCTGATCCGCATACACGTTCACCGTCGACGGCAGGAAGATCGGCTTGCCGAACTTCACCGAGTAGGTGGTCTTGCCCGGTACCCGGCCCTCGATGGTGCCGAGCATGTGCGCGGCCGACCACATGCCGTGCGCGATCGGCTTCGGGAATCCGAAAGCCTTGGCGCCCAACGCCGAAGTGTGGATCGGGTTGTGATCACCCGAGGCTGCGGCGTACTGGTTGATCGTCTTCTGATCGACCCGCCAGGTGCGCAGCGGTGGCGGCGGGACCTCTTCCGGCTTGGGCTCCGGCTTCGGCCCGCCCGAGAGCGAGGTGCGCTGCTGGTGCAGGAAGGTGGTGACCTGCCGCCACACCTGCTCGCGGCCGACGCTGATCTCGGTGATCGCATCCACCAGCAGCCCCTTGGGGTGCTCGCGCAGATTCTCGATGTGCGCCTTGATATCCAGCGGCTCGCTCACCGAGATGTCGCGCGTCCGCTCGATCACGTTCTCCGCGTGCACCGCACCGACCGCGACGAACGGAAAGTCGCGCTGCACAACGAGTTGCATCACGATCGGGAAGGTGAGGATGAACGGGTAGGTCAGCGGCAGCGCATCGCCGAATCGCAGGCCGGTGGCCCGGCAGTACGCGGCCAGATGATCCGGATCGACCTGCAGGCCGTCGAGCTTGCTCGCCCGATCCGGCAGCGTCGGCTTACGTGCCGAAACCAGCGGCAGCGGAACCGCTCCCAGCGCGGCCTTCAGGTATAGCGGGCCGTTCTTGGGTGTTTCGGTGAGCGAGATGAGTTCGGTCATCATGCTCCGATCAGGCTCTGCCCGCAGACGCGAACGACGTTGCCGGTCACCGCGTTCGACGCCGGGCTGGCGAAGTAGGCGATGGTCTCGGCGACGTCGACGGTCTGCCCGCCCTGCAGCAGCGAGCTCATCAGGCGGCCCGCCTCGCGGGTGGCCAGCGGGATGGCGGCGGTCATCGCGGTCTCGATGAAGCCGGGCGCCACCGCGTTGATGGTGATGCCCTTCTCCGCCAGCTTCGGCGCCTCGGCGTCGACCATGCCGATGACACCGGCCTTGGAGGTGCCGTAGTTGGTCTGGCCGCGGTTGCCCGCGATGCCTGCGATCGAGGACACGTCGATCACCCGGCCGCCGTCCTTCAGCGCGCCACGGGCCACCAGGCCCTCGGTGATCCGGTGCGGCGCGGCGAGATTCACGTTGAGCACGGAGTTCCACCGGCCGTCGTCCATGTTGGCGAGCAGCTTGTCCCTGGTGATGCCCGCGTTGTGCACCACGATGTCGATGCCGCCGAAGCGCTCGGTGGCGAACTCGGCCAGCTTCTCCGCGGCGTCGGGCGCGGTCACGTCCAGCGCCAGCGCGGTGCCGCCGACCTTGTTCGCGGTCTGCGACAGCGCCTCACCGGCGGCCGGGATGTCGGCGACGATCACCGTCGCGCCGTCGCGGGCGAACACCTCGGCGATGGTCGCGCCGATGCCGCGCGCGGCGCCGGTGACCACGGCGACCTTGCCCTCCAGCGGGCGGTCCCAGCTGGTGGGCGGGGTGGCGTCGTCCTTGCCGACCCGGATGACCTGACCGTCGACGAAGGCCGACTTGGCCGAGAGCAGGAAGCGCAGCGTCGACTCCAGGCCGGACGCGCCGGCGGCGGCCTCCGGGTGCAGGTACACCAGCTGGGCGGTGGCGCCGCGCAGCAGCTCCTTGGCCACCGAGCGGGTGAAGCCCTCGAGCGCGCGCTGCGCGATCTGCTCGTCCACGCTCGCGGTCAGCTCGGGCGTGGTGCCGATCACGACGATGCGGCCGGACGCGGCGATGGTGCGCATGGCGGGCTGGAAGAACTCGTAGAGCTGGGACAGGTCTTCGATGGACCCGATGCCGGTCGCGTCGAACACCAGCGCGCCGAGCTTCGTTCCCGCGCTCGGCGCGTCGACGAAGGTGTAGTCCGACAGCAGGGCGCGCACCGGCTCGGCGACCCGGCCCTTACCGCCGAGCAGCACGGGGCCGGGCAGGGCGGGCTCGCCCTGCTTGTAGCGGCGCAGATTCTCCGGCTGCGGCAGTCCCAGCTTGCTCGCCAGGAACTGACCGGGGGCCGAGTGGACGAACGATCCGTAGAGGTTGGGAGCACCCTTACTCTTGCTGGCTGCCACTGTTCCTACCTTTTCTGTGTTGACAGGCGGCGTGCACGGTCCCTGGCGAGGTTACGCAAGCTTCCCCCGTCACCGACTCTCGCTCACGCCGCGATGTTCAGTTCTCGGGTCTGGTGGTACCCGGCAGTGGACCGCTGGCACACATTTGCGGGGTACGGTGTCGACAACAAACTTACTCCAGAGTAAGTTTAATGTAAACCAACCGCGACGGGGCGCCGATCTGTGGAGATTTCCACGCGGACTCCGGAGCGCCGAACATCCCCAACGAGACCTGGAGACTCGAGTGACAACCAAATCCCGTTCGGCGAAGAGCACCGCCAAGACCGGTAAGACCACCCGCCCGGTCGCCATCGTTGGCGGCAACCGGATCCCGTTCGCTCGCTCCGACAAGGCGTACGCGCACGCCTCCAACCAGGACATGTTCACCGCCGCGCTGGATGGCCTGGTCAGCCGCTTCGGCCTGCAGGGCGAGCGGCTCGGCATGGTGGTCGGCGGCGCGGTACTGAAGCGGGTCGGCGAGCACGGCATGATCCGCGAGAGCGTGCTCGGCAGCAAGCTCAGCCCGTACACCCCGGCGCACGACCTGCAGCTGGCCTGCGGCACCGGTCTCCAGGCCGTGGTCACCGTCGGTGACGCGATCGCCCAGGGCCGCATCGAGGCCGGCGTCGGCGGCGGCACCGACACCACTTCGGACGCCCCGATCGGGGTCAGCGAGGGCATGCGCGAATGGATGCTCGACGCGAACCGCGCCAAGACCAACAAGGACCGGCTCAAGCTGGTCGGCCAGCTGCGCCCCGGCATGCTCGGCATCGAGATCCCGCGCAACGCCGAGCCGCGCACCGGGCTGTCGATGGGGGAGCACGCCGCCATCACCGCCAAGGAGTTCGCCGTTCCGCGCGAGGCCCAGGACGAGCTGGCCTACCTGTCGCACAAGAACATGGCGGCCGCTTACGATCGCGGTTTCTTCGACGACCTGGTCACCCCGTTCCTCGGGCTGACCCGCGACGACAACCTGCG
Source organism: Nocardia sp. NPDC052316 (assembly GCF_044547795.1). Taxonomy (NCBI): domain Bacteria; kingdom Bacillati; phylum Actinomycetota; class Actinomycetes; order Mycobacteriales; family Nocardiaceae; genus Nocardia; species Nocardia sp. NPDC052316. Next base: position 114,371 of record NZ_JBIUBB010000005.1, on the reverse strand, counting down.
CCCCGGCTCCACCGTCGAGAAGCTGGCCACGCTGAAGCCGGTGTTCGGCGTCAAGGCCGGTGACGCCACCATGACCGCGGGCAACTCCACCCCGCTGACCGACGGCGCCTCCACGGTGCTGCTGTCCAGTGAGGAGTGGGCCACCGAGCGCAACCTGCCGGTGCTCGCCCACCTGGTCGACAGCGAGGTTGCGGCGGTCGACTACATCCACGGCCCGGACGGCCTGCTGATGGCGCCCACCTACGCGGTGCCGCGGCTGCTCGCCCGAAACGGCCTGACCCTGCAGGACTTCGACTTCTACGAGATCCACGAGGCGTTCGCCTCGGTGGTGCTCGCCACGCTGACCGCGTGGGAGTCCGACGCCTACTGCAAGGAGCGCCTCGGCCTGGACGGCGCGCTCGGCTCGATCGATCGCAGCAAGCTCAACGTCAACGGCTCGTCGCTGGCGGCGGGTCACCCGTTCGCGGCGACCGGCGGCCGCATCGTCGCCTCGACCGCGAAGATGTTGGCGGAGAAGGGATCCGGCCGCGCGCTGATCTCCATCTGTGCCGCCGGTGGACAGGGCGTCGTCGCCATCATCGAGCGGTAGCACCGGCAAACAACTGACAAAGGTGGCACCCGGTCCTCGGGTGCCACCTTTTCGATCAGCGCACCAAACTGCCGCGGGCAGCGGCGAATCGAACCACGCCCGGTGCTACACGCCCGAAGACGTACTGCAGTCTGGCCTCCGGGGTCACCGGGACGACGTCCTTGTTTTTCCGTACCGCCCGCAGGATCTGCTCCGCGACCTTCTCCGGCCCGTAACCGCGCAACCGGTACAGCCGGTCGTAGAGCTGCTGTCTGCGCTGCTCCTCTTCGGCCGAGACGCCGGACATGCGGGTGTTGCGGACGATGTCGGTGTGCACGATGCCGGGGCAGATGGTGCTGACACCGATTCCGCTGCTCGCCAATTCGGTGCGTAGGCAGTCGGAGAACATGAAGACCGCGGCTTTGCTGGTGGAGTACGCCGAGAAAGCCTGCTGCGGCGTGTAGGCGGCCATGCTGGACAGGTTGACGATGTGCCCGCCGAGTCCGCGCTCGACCATCGGACCCGCGAAGGCCCGGCAGCCGTTGACGACGCCGTGCAGGTTGACCGCGAGCACCCGGTCGAAATCGGCCGCGGGGGTGTCGAGGAATTTTCCGGCCTGCCCGATGCCCGCGTTGTTGATCAGGATGTCGGGCACGCCGTGCTCGCCGAGTACGCCGTCGGCGTGCTTGCGCACCGCCGACTCGTCGGAAACGTCGAGCTCGTAGGCGTAGCCGGTGCCACCCGCCTGCGCGATCAGCGCCACGGTCGCCTCCGCCGCGACTCCGTTGATGTCGGACACCACGACCTCGGCGCCCTCGCGCGCGAAGGCCAGCGCCGTCGCCCGGCCGATACCGCTGCCACCGCCGGTGATCACCACCAGTTGATGCTCGAATGACTTGCGCGGCAACCCCATCCGCGCCCGGCGCAGGGTGCGGGCCTGCGGCGCACCGGACACCGCGTCGATCAACTCCACGGCGGCCGAAGCGAGCAGTTGCGGGTGCGAGAAAGGCAGCCAGTGCCCGCCTTTCACCACACGCAGCCAGACCTGGTCGGCCCACCGGTCCTCGTCCGCGTAACTCGACTGCCGCACTGCGGGATCGCGGGTGCCGACGATGATCTGGGTAGGGACCGTGGTGAATTGGTCGCGATCACGCAGTGGATTCGCGGCCCAGGTAGAGCGGTAGATGCGTAGTCCGTTGGCCATGTCCTGCTTGAAGGTCGGCGCGAGGTGGATCCGCTCCGGCGGTGCGCCTTCGGTGGCGGAAAGCATGGCGCGCCAACGCTGTTCGCTCATCCCCGCCTTGATCGCGGCTCGCGGCAGTACCGGCAGCGCGAGGAAGGTCGAGTAGGCGAAGGAACCGAGCTGAGCCAGCGGCAGCGCGATATTGCGCGGGGTCGGCCGGGCGAGGCGGCTGCGCGCCCACTTGCTCACGTGCGCGATGCTCGGCCCGGATACCGAGGTGAACGAGGCGATCAGGCGTTGCGCGTCGGGGCGGCAGACGATTTCCCAGGTGGCGACGCTGCCCCAGTCGTGCGCGAGCACGTGCACCGGCTCGTCGCCGCCGAGTGCTTCGATCACCGCGACGTAGTCCGAGGCCAGCGTCGTGGTCGAGATGGCGGCTGTGCCCGGCGGGTTGGACGATTCGCCGTGTCCACGATTGTCCACGCGCAGCACCCGGAACCGGTCGGTGAGCTCGGGCACGACGTTGTCCCACAGGCGATGGGTGTCCGGCCAGCCGTGCAGCAACAGGATCGTCGGCCCGTCCGGATTGCCTTGTTCATAGACGGCGAGATCGACCTCGCCGTTGCGGACCACATGCTTTTCGGCCATGGATTCACCCCACTATCCGGGCCGCGCGGATCGCGGTCCGTGGACGTAGCTGTCTGCCTCATTCTGTCTGAGACGGTGGGTTCCGGGTAGTCCCCGCCTGGCGTCGGGCCTCGCCGGTCGTTGCTGTGAGTTATCTCATTCGCCGCGGATCGCGTTTTTGCTCGTATTTGCTGCGGCAAACGCCGGAGTTATTAGCTACTAGCTCGCAACTTTCGCGTTACAGGTCTTCTTCGGTTGCAGATCGTTTGTCATACCGCTTCTTGCGACGGGGCTGATCTCTGTGTTTACCTGCACGTCACCTACTGTGCTACCGGTGCTTGTTAATCGAGAAGGCGTTATACCACCGCCCGATCGACAGGCAGCTACCGGCAAGACATCTCTTCGGCTTAACGAATTACTCGAATCGAGCTAGCAGAGAGGAAGGCTGAACAGCTGATGCGAATCGGTATAGCGCTGCGCGCCACCGCACTGGCGCTGGCGGCCGCGGTCGGTCTCGGACTCGCGGCAACGGCCCCGGCCACCGCGGCAGGCGAGGTGGACCGCTACTTGGATCTGCCGCTGGTGAACCGCGATGCCGCGACGAGCCCCGGCGGCGTCAACCCCGAACTGCCCTACGACGCGGCCGAGCTGCGCGGGCTACTGGACGAGGCGCGCGGCCAAGGCGTTGCGCCCACCCGGTATGCCGCCCTGCTCTACCAGTACTGGCTCGTCACCGCGACGAACAAGGCGGGCATCGACCTGCGGTCCTGGGATCCGCGCGCGGGCGTCGAGGCCAACCGCACCAACCTCATCAGGTCTTACCGCTACTACGAAGACCTGCAGCTGAACCACCGCGAGCTGCAGTGGGCGGGGATGGGCGGGCAGGTCGGCGCCGACTTCGGCGGCGGGCTGCTCGATTTCGAGCTGATGGGCAACCTCTACGGCCTGCCCGGTCTCGCCGAGTCCGCGCGCGGCGTCGTCGCGGCGGTCGACCAGGCGGCCGGACCGCAAGCGGTGGCGCAACTTCCGCGCGGGCTGATGGCGCTGGCCGAGGCGGGCTCCCAGATCACGCCCGAGGACCTGCACTACCTCATCGGAATGATCCTGGTGATGCAGAAGAACATCTTCTCGGACCTGATGCCCATGCACGAGGCCTACGTCACCGAGGGTCTGCCCGCGCTGGAGGAGTTCCAGGCGGCCGGGTTGTTCGGCGATGACATCATGGAGGCTTGGCGCGGGGTGGCCTCCGGCGATTACGACCGGATCGCCTCGGGCAACGGGACTTTGCTTCGCCGGGAACAGGAGTGGGTGATCGGGGCGCAGTGGGACGCGGCACGCGGCTACAAGGGCAGCGTCGGCGAGGCGATCACCTACGCCAGCGGTGCCGCCGGTTCACCGTCGGTCGCGGGCGTGGCCCCGCCGCGGCAGTTCCATCCGGTGCGCATCCCGTTCACCATGGCCGACGGCAGGCCCGCCCTGCTGACCCTGCCACTGCCGGAATGGAATTGGTCGGAGTTCGGCCCGCGCTGGGACTACATCAACTCGGAGCTGCTGCCCAAATACAAGTTCCAGGTCGAGAACAACTGGCCCGCATTGGAAGCCGTGATGCGTACCCCCTATGAGATTCAGATGGAGTCGCATCGCCCGCTGTTGAACATTCCACAGCTGCTCGACTCCGCGGCCAGGCAGATTCAGGTAACCCCGATCGACACGATGGCGGTGCGCTAGATGAAACGCTTCACCGTGGCCGTTGCGACGGCCGCTTCGTTGGTACTCACCGCCGGAACCGCCGCGGCGCAGACGGAGATGCCGACGCCCGGACTGGACCGCGTCTTCAACGGCTTCGTGGTCGGCCAGATCCAAGGCGCGCAGCCGGTTCCGCCGGATCAGGCGTTCCAGGCCCTGCTCGCCAACGACCCGTTCTACGAAGAGCCGCCGCTGACCGGTGCCGAGCAGCCGGGAACGCTGTTGAAGGCCAAGAAGGTCGACGTGATGTTCCTCGGCATCACCCCGCCCGACGTCGAGGCCTACAAGCTGATGTACGTGACCACCGGCATCGACGGTGTCACCCCGATGATCAGCACCGGCATCCTGATGATCCCGAATCACGGTGCGCCGGTCGGCGAGAAGAAGGTGATCTCCTACCAGGAGGCCAACGACAGCGTCGGCTGGTCCTGTCACCCCAGCACCCAGTGGACCGGCGGCGACCCGCTGGACGGCTCGTCCTGGTCGGCGCTCGGCCCGCTGGCGCTGATGTTCGACAAGGGCTACGCGGTGATGATCTCCGATGTCGGCAACGACGGAGATCGCAAGCCGCACGGCGTCTTCGCGGGCAAGTTCGCCGCGCACGCCCAGCTCGACGGTGTCCGTGCGGCTTTGGCGCATCGCGAGGCCGGGCTCGATCCGCGGGCGCAGATCGCGTTGTTCGGCATCGCGGGCGGTGGGGTCGGCGCGGGCTTCTCGGCCGAGCTGCAGCCGACCTACGCGCCGGAGCTCGACGTGAAATCGGCCGTGCTGGAAGGGATGGTCGTCAACCCGCGCAACTTCATGCGGGTCGCCGACGGCTCGGTCGGCTCCGGCTTCGCCCTGGCCACCCTGCTCGGCCTGGAGCCCGCGTACCCGGAGATGGCGGTGAACGCGAAGCTCAACCCGGCGGGCGTCGGGCTGGCCAACGCCTTTCGTACCCAGTGCCAGACGCCCGCCTACTTCGGGCTGCCGTTCCTGCCGCTGCACACCCTGTTCAACTCCGGCCTCAGCCCCGCCGATGAGCCTGCGTTCCAGCGCGCGTTCGAGGACAACATCCTCGGCCGCTCCGGCACGCCGAAGGCCAAGGTGGCCATCACCTCCTGCGTCGCCGACGACTCGCCCATGTCGCTGGTGCCCGCCAAGGACTCCCGCGAGCTGGCCGACATCTATCGGGCAGGCGGCACCGAGGTGACCTACCAGCCGACCGACTGCAGCATGGTCCGCATGCTCACCGATATCTACGGCTGGGGCACCGACCTGTTCGGCATGCAGACGATCGACTGGATCGACCGCAACTTCGACTGAAAGGACTGCCGCTCATGGCATTTCTCTACGGCCTCAATTATTTGTTCTGGTTCGGCCCGCTCGCCGTGGCCAAGCTGCTGGCACAGGCGGCAGGCTTCTGATCCGCCGAGCGCGGCTCCCGCACACCGCGGGAGCCGCGCTCGTGCGTTACGCGCCGGGTAGCTCGTTGTGCCCGCCGAACGCTTTACGCATGGCCGAGAGCATCTTGTCCGCGTAGAGCGCCTCGCCGCGCGAGGAGAACCGCTGGAACAGGGCGGCCGCGAGCACCGGCACCGGTACGCCGGTGTCGATGGCGGCGTCGATCGTCCACCGGCCCTCGCCGGAGTCGGAGACCCGGCCGCTGTAGGAATCGAGGTTCGGATCGGCGTGCAGCGCGCTCGCGGTGAGGTCCAGCAACCAGGAGGCGACCACCGAGCCGCGCCGCCACACCTCCGTCACCTCGGGTACGTCGATGTCATAGCGGTAGTACTCCGGGTGCTCGAGCGGTGTCTCCTCGGCGGAGAACTCGCCGTCGTGCTCGGCGCCGTAGTTGGCCCGGTGCAGGATGTTCAGGCCTTCCGCGTAGGCGGCCATCGCGCCGTACTCGATGCCGTTGTGCACCATCTTGACGAAGTGTCCCGCGCCGGCCGGCCCGCAGTGCAGGTAGCCCTGCTCGGCCATCGACGGCTCGCCGGTGCGCCCCGGCGTCCGCTCGGCCGCCTCGACGCCGGGTGCGATGGATTTCAGCAGCGGGTCGAGATACTTCACCGGTTCGGCCTCGCCGCCGATCATCAGGCAGAAGCCGCGCTGCAGGCCGAAGACACCGCCCGAGGTGCCGATGTCCACATAGTGGATGCCCTTGGGCTGCAACTGCTCGGCCCGCTTGATGTCCTCGTGGTAGCGGCTGTTGCCGCCGTCGATGATGATGTCGCCGGGCTCGAGCAGCTCGGCCACCTGGTCGATGACGGCGCCGGTGGCGCCCGCCGGGATCATCACCCACACCACCCGAGGCGTCTGCAGCATGCCCACGAATTCGGCGAGGTCGGTGCTGCCCTGGAAATCGTCACCCAGCTCCTGGCGCAGCACGTCGATCTGGTGCGGACGACGTTCGTAGCCGACGGCGGTGTGCCCGTCCTTGACGATGCGGCGCACGATATTGGCGCCCATTCGTCCGAGGCCGATCATTCCCAGCTGCATGCCATCCCTCTCCTCGTGTGTGCGGTGGCCGGACACTCGTTCGTCCCCGATTGTCCCGCCTCGATCCGATCCTGGTTCGTCCGGCTGTGTAACACACGGTGCGTCGCTCCGATAATCAGATCGGCTCCGCGTAGTTGCCAGACCCCCGACCCGGCAACTGCGCGGGGCCCTTTGCGTGGCCCACCGGGTTCTTTGCAAGGAATTAGCTGTAGATCAGTGCTCACCTGACGTTGTCGCTGGGGCGCACTATCGTTGGCGGAGACTCGCACCCAGTGAGTCCCAACTCAACCGAACGGGGAGGACGGTTCGTGACGAGCCAGTCGAGCACCGGACGCCGCGGCCAACAACCGGCGGGCGAGGTCGGTTTACGCCAGCTGCTCGAGTCGGCCCAGGCCAACGGGGCGCAGCAGCCCCAGGAGTGGGGCGGCGATTCCGCACCCACCGAACCGCTACAGCTCACCCCGACCAGGCGCGCCACCCATCGGACGCAGCAGGGCGAGCGCCCGGCGCCGCCGACCCGGCGCCCCATCTCCGGGCCGCCGGCGCAGCGGCTGAATCGCACCGTGCTGAAGCGGGCAGGCCTCGCGGTGGGTGCGGTGCTCGCGGTGACCGGCCTCGCCTACGCGGTCGACCTGGTGCTGTCCTCGGGCGAGGTGCCGCGCGGCACCGTCGTCGCGGGCGTCGACGTCGGCGGCCTGGACACCGAGGCGGCGGACGCGCGGTTGCGCGCCGAGCTCACACCGCGCGCCGACCGGGAACTGCCGCTGCGCATCGGTGACGTGCAGACCAGGCTGGTCCCCGCCGCCGCGGGACTGACCGTCGACTGGGACGGCACCTGGGCGCGCATCGGCAAGCAGCCGCTAGACCCGATCACCCGGCTCACCTCGTTCTTCACCACCCGCGATGTCGCGGTGGCCAGCGCCGTGGACGACGCGGCGCTGGATCGCCAGCTGACGGCGCTACGCGTGCACGACAGACCCTCGGTCGAGGGCACCATCGCCTTCGACAAGGCGAGACCGGTCGCGGTCGCCCCCGTGCCCGGCCGCGTGCTCGACACCCCGGCCGCGCGCACCGACCTGATCGACAAGTGGATCACCGGTACCGCGCTCGACCTCCCGGTGCACCCCGCACCGCTCACCGTCCGCCCGGACGCGGTCGACCAAGCCCTGCGCGAGGTGGCCGAACCCGCGGTGCGCGCGCCGGTCGTCTTCGCGGGCAAGGGCGGTTCGGCCAAGCTCGATCCCGAGCAGATCGCGTCCGTGCTGTCCTTCGCCCCCGACGGTCAAGGCGGGCTGGCCATGGCCGTCGATCAAAACGTCGCGGTCGGTTTGCTGGCGCCGCAACTCGCGCCCTCGGAGATCGAGGCGAAGGACGCGACGTTCGCACTCACCGGCGGCAAGCCGACCGTGGTGCCCGCCGTCGTCGGCGACAAAATCAACTGGCCGAAGACGTTCGAGCAGTTCGCCGCGCTGCTCGCCGCGCCGCAGGAGCGGACCGGCCAGGCGATCTACGAAAAGGTGGAGCCGAAGCTGACCACCGAGGCGGCCCAGGGGCTCGGCGTGGTCGAGACCATGGGCACGTTCACCACCAACGGTTTCAGCGGCCCGTCCGGGGTGAACATCAAGGTGGTCGCCAGGAAGGTGAACGGCGCGGTCGTGAAGCCGGGAGATACCTTCTCGCTCAACGACTTCACCGGTCCGCGCGGTACCGCCGAGGGCTACGTGGAGTCCGGCATCATCGACCACGGCAGGCCGAGCACCGCCGTCGGCGGCGGCATCAGCCAGTTCGCCACCACGCTCTACAACGCCGCGTACTTCGCCGGGATGGAGGATGCGGGCCACACCGAGCACAGCTACTACATCTCCCGCTACCCGGCCGCACGCGAGGCGACCGTCTTCGACGGCGCCATCGATCTGCGCTTCCGCAACAACACCCCGCACGGCGTCTTCATCGAGGCCGTCACCACCGATTCCGAAGTGACCGTCCGGCTCTGGGGTACCAAGACCCTGAACGTCGAATCGGTGACCGGCGAGAAGACCAAGCCGACCGAGCCGACCACTATCAAGCTCCCGAAGGGCAAGGACTGCATCGCCTCCGAGGGCGCCCCCGGGTTCACCATCTCCGACACCCGCATCATCACCGACCGGCGCTCCGGCCGCGAGGTCTCCCGGACGACAAGGACGGTCAAATACGATCCGATCCCCGTCGTGAAATGTGAGTGACCGCAACAACTCCTGGGCAACGCCCGTCCCCGCCGACGAGCCGCACGCCGCCGCCTTCCGGCGCTGACTGCGGCTCGAGCCAACTTCCGGCTATCCCGCAGCGCGCCGCTGGTTAGCCCGCAGAGCAACGAATCATTCTGCGGCAGGGCGACTTTGGTGAGCGACCCCCCGGCGAATGGGATATAACTACGCCAGATTCCGGGACGCCAGTCCGGTTCTGTCTCGGAGTGGGGCTCAAGGTTGAGCGTAAGTGAAGGGGATAACAGTCGTGGACCAGATCGACTCAGTCAGACCGTTTGCGGCAGGGCGGGGAAACAACGCCGCAGTCACACTGGGTACGGCTATCGGGGATGAAGTCGCCCGGCGGGTTGTGCAGGGCAAGGGCACGTTGTGTGACGTCGTACTCGCGGCGTGGGTGATGGGCGTAGATCCGGTCGAGGCGGTGCTGCAGTACGCCGAGGCGGCCATCGGAGTGCTCGTCGACGACACCGTGGTTGTGGCCGACGGCGGTGCCGATCCGCGCTGCGCATAGGCGTTTTCGCCGCGCGGCAGTAGGGTGCCCGCGCGGTCTTTCACACGGCGTGCGCCGATGTCGGGGCGGTAGTGTCGCGCCGCATCAGTTCGCCGATCGTCTTTCGACTCACTGTTCCGCGCACTAGTTTTCGCAGCGCCGAGACCCGGTGGTGACGGCAGTGTGGGTGCTGTTCGATTGTGTGCGTTACTCCGCGGGGCGTTCGACGTCGCGCAGCGCGAGCGCCACGAACTCCCGCATCGGAATGCCCAGTGCGGTGCACAACGCGTGCAGCTGCTGCATGTCCGGCGACCTGTCGCCGTTCTCGAAGCGCTGAATCGTGCTGACCCCGAGGCCGGTCAGCGCCGCGAGTTGCGGACGCGTCAGCGCCCGCCGAGCCCGGGCTGCCCTGAGCTCCGCTCCCACTGCGCGATTGATGTCCGAAGGTACCTTTTCCACGCCCATATGGACCATTCTGAGGTCCGAACGGCTACCTGGCAAACGACATGCCGTAAAAACACCAAGGTTTCCCATAGTTATCAGACATTTCGCCCGAAAAGGTCATCTGAGAGTTGCAACAGGTCCGAACGGACCTTAATGTGCTCCGTATGGAACACCTAGACCAGATGGTTGCCGGGAAGGTGCGGCTCGCCATGTCCGATGCGGGACTCTGTCTCGAGGACTTGGCCGCGCGTTCCGGGCTACCGGCATCCGACCTGCGCAGCCTGCTCGCCGCGCACGGCTCGTTCACGCTGGACGAGCTCGTTCGGATCGCCGCGGTGCTGCGGCGCCGCGTTGTCGACCTGCTGCCCGACGAGGGGCGGCTGCGATGACCGTCACCGATGCCCGCCGGTCGCCCGGCGCGTCCCGCCGTCGACTTTCGGCGTGTCATACCAAACATTTTGTGACGCAAATCACTATCTGCCGGAAGGTGGACGAGCGGTGTTGAGCGATCGATCAGCTACCGCCGAGATGGCACTCGATCACGCCGTGCGAAGCGTGCCGAGGCTCGCCGGATTCGGCGCGTGGCGCCCGGGCCTCTCCGGCATTCCCTACCTCAGCGGCGACGAACCGCACGCCGTCGTCGTGGTCCTCATCCACGATCCGCGCGACCCTCGGGTGCGCAGCGCGACACTCGTCGCGACCCCGGACGCGACGGCACCGACCGACCCCGAACCGAGCCCGCGGTGAGCAAGCAGGCGCGCCGACGTCGCGCGGATCCCGCCCTCGAGATCTTCCGGCACCATATCGGTGCCCGCGTCACCTACACCGGAACAACCGCGGCGCGCGGTGCCGTCGAGCACGGCGTCATCGTCGATGTGGACCACCGGATGGTGTACGTCGACTACGGCTACCCCAATCCCGTCTGTGCCGAACTCGGCAATGCCATCGCCACCCATCCGGCGAATCTTCGACTGGAAACCGCTGTCGCACAGTCGGACACCTGCGACCACTGCGGCACCGCGGCCGAACGCCGCGACCCGATATTTCGCGCGCACCGCTGATCCGGCGCTCTCGTTTCTCATTCTTCGACCTGACCGAGTGGTTCCGTCATGCGCTCATCCGGTCGGTTCGTCCACGAAAGGACAGGACCCGTGGCCATTTTCGGCCGCCGTTTATTCGGCAAGTTGCTCGCCCCCGGCGAGGTCGTCGATGTCTTGATTGTCGGAGGCACCTGGAATCCGAATGGCGATCCGGTCACCGCCGCCTTCGCCGAAGCTCTCGACCCTCGGCGTTTCGTCGTGCGAATGGTGCCTTACCCGGCGGATTACGGGAGGCACGTCACCTTCGCTGACAGCGTGGCCGCGGGTAGGCGGGCTTTGATCGACGCGATCGAAGCGACGCCCAATCGTGTAGTGCTGGCCGGTTATTCACAGGGCGCGGGCATCGCCGGTGACCTGACCGCCGAGATCGGTGCCGGCCTGTTCCCCCGATTGGAGGTCATCGCCTGTGCCTTGATCGCGGACCCGCTGCGTCCGGCGGGCCGTTGCCTCGGCAAGGACCCCGGCGGCTTCGGCGTCGTCGGACAGCGGAATATCACCGGCCTTCCGACGTATTGGGTTGCCGCCGAGGGTGATCCGATCACGGCGCTGCCCGCGGGCAATCCGCTGCGCCTGATCGCCGACCTCAGTGCGTATTTCAGCTTGGCCGGCCCGGAAGCCATGGTGCGCTGGGGGCAGAGCATCATCGCGGTCGCCACCCGGCACCAGCTGCAACGCTGGTGGTCGCTGGAGAACTGGCGCTCCTGGGGTGGTGCCGTCGCCTATGCCCGCGGCTACCTTTTCGACGGGTGCCACACCGACGACTACATCCGGCACGGCCATGCCCGGCGGCTCGCCGAGGCGATCAACCGCGAGGTGGGCGAGGGGAACCGCTGATGCCGTGGTTCCAGGTCGACGACCAGCTCGGCTTCCATCCCAAGGCGGTCGCGGCGGGCAACGCCGCGATGGGGCTGTGGGTGCGGGCTGGTTCGTGGTCGATGCAGCAGCTCACCGAGGGTTTCGTGCCCGCCGCGATCGTGCGCGGCCTCGGGTCGGCGGCGCAGGCGAAGAAGCTGGTGGAGTCGGGCTTGTGGATGCCCGTCGATGGTGGTTACCGGTTCCACGACTGGGGCGAACGCCAGATGTCGAAGGCCGAAATCGAAGACCGCCGTCGCAAGCGGGCCGACGCGGGTCGCAAGGGCGGTCAGGTCTCCGGGCAGGCCAGACAGCTTCGCGCGCAAGCAAGTGCTGCACCATCTGCTCGAACATCCACTCCGGCAAGCGTTTCGGCAGAAGCTGAACCGGCTGTCGAACAATTGCCACAGCACATCTCAACCCCTGTCCCTGCCCATGACCCTGAAAAATCATCCAGGGCAGCGCGATCGGGTCCGCCCGCCCGGCAATGCTCGATGCACCGCAACCACCTCGCGCCGCCACCGTGCGGCGGCTGTGCCGACGCCAGGCGGGCCAGACAGCGGTGGGACGCGGCACACGGCGGCGACCTGCGCACCGATGCCGTGCAACGCCGCGAGGCCGCCCGCAACTGCGTGATGTGCGACGACGCAGGCTGGCGCCATCCACCCGCCGAGCTGCTCGCCGTGAATCCCGATCCGCCCGTGCTCCGCTGCGATCACCGCACGGTGACCTCGCTCGACCACTGGCATGCCACCGAAGAGGAAGCGACACCATGACCACCACCACCGCGCAATGGTCCGCCGAGGCGGGTTCCCGGTGACCGAGCACCCGAACCACCTGTACCTCGATCGCATCGAACTCCGCGCCCTCGCCGAACTTCTACGCGAAATCCCTGACCTCGCAGCAGATCTCAGCGTCTCGCTGACCAGGCAGTCCCGGCTGAGCACCCGCGGTGACTATCGGATGAACCGCAGGCCGAGCGAACAACCACTGCCCTATAACCCCGCCGCCTCCCGGGCCGCCGACGAATTGCACGCGGTACTCGTCTCATGGGTGCGGCTCGTGTGCGAGCAGCGCGGCCTCGATTACGCCGGATCGCCGAGCACGCCCGGCCTCGCCCGCTGGCTCGACCGAAACCTCATCGCGCTGGCCATGACGGAGGGCGCCGAGGGCGCGCCCGAGGAGATTCGCACGGTGGTGCAGGCCGCACTGTGGATCGTGTGCCCACCGGCCGCACCACTCGTGCTCGACGAGCAGAAACTCGAGCAGGCGCGGCGTCACCGGCTCAACGCGTCCGGGATCGCCACGCTGGCAAAGGAACTCGGCGTCGAGTATCAGGGGCTGACCGTGCGCCGTATCCAAACACTGCGGAACGCAGGGAAAATCGCACCGCTATCCGGCCCGTGGGCGCCGGGCTGGCCGGAGTTGTACACGGTGGGTGAGGTATTGGACGAACACCTGGCGCATCCGATGCGACGCCGCACGCCGAGTGCGGTGAATGACTCGAATTGAGCTGTTTCAAAACGTAATTCGGTGGTCGCTCGGCAAAAGCGCTCGGAAAGTTACAGTCGTTCCTTATGAAATGAATCACAGTATAACTCTCGAATTGCTGGGTATTGGTGACCGAGTGCGCTATTCGCAACGTTCACGCTCTGCGGTAGCTGTGTCAGTGTCTTGCGTCGGCTACCGCCCCAGTCGAGTGTCGACGCGTGGTGTGCCGAGATGCCGGTATGTGAACGAAGTTCGCGGAGCGCCTGAGGAACCGTAGAAGTCGCGGTCCGGCACCAGATTTGCAGGCATTGTTCCGAAGCACTCGCCGTGCATGACCCGTTATCGATCGGCAATTGATCTCCGGCGCCGCGCGTGTCCGGCGGCTCGCTGGTCGGGTAAACCCTGTGCTAGAAAACTCTCGACCGATAACCAGCAGGTTGTCGATTCGAAGGACAATTTTTCAAGGGGAAGATTCTCAGATGAGCAAGATTCGCGTGTTCGGCGTTGTGTTCGCGGCTACCGCAGGCATCATCCTCGCCGGTTCCGGCCTGGCCTCGGCGCAGACCAACGGCGGCGGTGGCACGGCGCCGGAAACCGGTTCGGCCGCCGCCATCACCGAGCTGGCCAAGCTGCTGGCCACCGGCTCGGCGGGCAAAGACGGCAAGTGAGCTGAAATCTCTATGCGCCCTGACTCCTAACGGAACGCACCCCGTTCGTTGGGCAGGCACGATTGCCCCAGCCTCATCAGAGGCTGGGGCAATCGTCGTTTCGAGCGCAATCGATGCCCCGCGGTGGACGCCCGAAAGTAGCCATCTACCTGCAATTTTCAGCAAGTTTCGTATGCAGGGGTTGACATCTTCCGCGCTTTAGGTGAAGCTTTGTGCAGCGCTAGAGCTGCGCCCTCATCCCGAACTTCTCCGGGAAACTCTCGCACTACCAATTACTTTCACCGTCCGCTCTTGTGGCCGGTGTAGCTGATACATGTGGCATGCCCCCGAAACCTCTTCGAGATCGACGACAAAGCGGGCAAGAGCCTGCCACATACCCGCCCCGGTTTCCGCTCCTGTCTCCCGCTGACCCCTTTCTCGCGGTTGCAGACGTGCAGATGCGACCGGGGCGTCTCGCCCCACCCCCGGTACACCCCCTGATCGGGGGTGGGGCTCAAACCTGCGACGTGGCACGGTAAACCCGCCGGTGCCCGTACCTTTCCGACAACCGAGGTCTGACATGGACAACACCGTCCTGAAGCTGCTCGACATGGCCGACCACGCCACCCCGGCAGCCCCGCTCACCATCGCCCAGGCCCACGAGTCGATGCGCGTCCATTGCGCCTGCTCCGTCGACCACTGCCGCCGAAAAGCATTGGCGTTCAACACCTTGGTCGAGGCAGGTCGTATCGTGCCGGACTCGTCCCGGCGTTATTGACCTCTCGAGAGGAGGTGAATCCATGCTCACCGTCATCCTCGACCTGATCACCCTGGCCTGCCACCTGGCGCCCCTGATCCGCCCGCTCCTGGGTCTGTAAACCCGAGCGCGGCGAGGTCCGCTTCACCGTCTATGCCCAAGCCCAATCCCTGGTCGGGACTGGGCTTTTTTCATGCCCAGCATCAACCGAGTTCAGATCAGGGGACGTAACACATTGTCTGACAGGGAAATAGTCGAATCCATCCAGTTCGCCAACCATCAGCCGCCACCGGAGTACGTGCGGACCGACGCCGGGCAGCTGGTGACACCGGAGTTCCTGGCGTTCATCCAGCAGGCCCTCAGCGGGAAACTCGCCGAGTCCGCGGACACCGCGGAGCTGGACCCACAGGTGAAAGCACTGGCCGAAGAACTGTCGGTGATCCACCTGCCCGAATGGCGGAGCAAGCAGTCGCCCAAGACGGCGGAGCCGACGGTGACCGGCATCAAGCAGGCGACACGCGTCGCCGAATATCTCGTAAAGCGCGGTGTGCGCGTGCATCCCGAACTGGAGGAGATCCGCTGGACCGCCACCCCCGGTGGCGCGCCCGGTGCGTTCGATACGGGCCTGCACGTCACCAAGGACGAGAACGGCGAATGGCCGGTGCCGGACCCCGAGTCGTTCTACGACCTCGACGACATCCAGGTCAACCAAACCGACGACGGCCGCTGGTACGCCGTCCATCCCCGCGGCCTGTCCTTCGACGCCGCGACCAAGACCGAAGCCTATGCGGGAGTCGTCGATCAATTGCGCCAGCGGATCGAGCAAGCCCGGCAAGAGCCATAGCCACGAAAGGGTGGTAGCGCGATGACCGAACGAATCGTGTACCCCGACATCGAGAAGACTCTGGTCGATTATCTGACCGCGCAACTCACCGCAGTTTCCGACACCGCGAAGGTGGTCACCCGGGTTCCGGAGCCACGGCCCGCGCGGATGGTGCGGGTCAAGCGGAACGATCGAATCCTGCGGCAGGACATCGAAGATCGAGAGGGTCGCCGCGGTCCGAACCTGATTCTGGATCGGCCACGAGTGGTCCTCGAATGCACCGATGATGCCGGTGCCGCAGCCGATTTGGCCGGTCGGGTCCGCGCCATCCTCTCGGCTGCCGCGCCGGGTTACCTCGGCACCGTGTGGTGCGAGTACATCGAAGACGTCGGCCTCGAGAACGACACCGATCCGGCGACCGCCGCGCCGCGGCACGCCATCATCGCCGATTTGATCGTGCGCGGCAAAGCGGACTGAACACCTTGCAAGCAAACACAACTGATCACCTCGACAAGGAGAGATAGCAGTGACGCAGCGTGAAATCAGCCTCAAGAAGGATGAAACCCTGCTGGTGCGGTGGATCGCGGAGCCGTTTCGGTATGCGCGGTTGGTCCGCGTCCCCGCCGGCTTCGGCCCCGTCACCTATGTTTTCGACATTCATCCGATCAAGCAAGTGGATACTGAGCAGTTTTCGCAGATCGAGGCTAGGTTTTACCATCCTGACGCATTGGTCAGTTACAACACCGGCGATTACATTCGCGGTACTCAACATGTCTACCGAAATACATGGGGTGAGAAGACCGTGAAGCAGCTGCTCGTGTCGATGCTCGCCGATTATGACCAGGGCTATGAGATTATCGATTGGGGCGGATTCGCGGTCTCCGATGATAGACCGGCTACTCAAGTCCACTGACCCGGAGTACCTGTTCGCTCGCTTTACCTAATTGTGTAAGCAGCGGTGCGGCTGCATCAAAACGTGCGGGGGCATAGCCCTCGCCTGACTCCCCCTCATGGGAGCCACAATTGAATACCGAAATCCCATGGGCCTGCGCAACAATCCCAAGGGAGAATCAAATGGCTGTGCCTTCTAGTAAGTACATCGGCACCGGCACTCCGGTGTCCGTCTCCGGCGGTGTGCTGGTCGCCAATGTCAGCGCCAAGCTGCCCGCCTCCGCAGCGGAAGTTCTGGACCCGACGATCTTCAAGCCGCTCGGCTACGTCTCCGAGGACGGCATCGAGTCCAAGGGCGAGCGCAAGATCGAGCAGGTCAAGGACTGGAACGCCGACATCATCGCCAACCTGCAGACCGAGCACTCGGTCCGTTTCGGCCTCACCCTGTACGCGGTGTGGGACGAGGACGTCCTCAACGAGGTGTTCGGTAAGGCCAATGTCACCGTCACTCCGGCCACCGCCACCAGCGGCAAGCTGTTCACGGTCAAGGAGACCGGTTCGGTCCTGGAGCGTCGCCTCTTCGTGTTCGACATGCTGAGCGAAAAGAAGAAGATGCGCATCGTGCTGCCGAACGCCTCGATTTCGCAGGTGCAGGAGCGCAAGTTCGTCTCGAAGGAACTGGCCGGCTTCAACATCACCATCGAGGCGTTCAAGGACGACTTGAACAACAAGGCTTACCGCTACCTCGACGACGGCGTCCTCAAGGTCGCCTGATAAAGCCCCCAGCGGTGGCGGGTTCAACACCTATGCGCAGGCCCGCCCGCCACCGTTGGGCCCTTATCTCCTATTTCCACAATTTCCCAATCACCTGCGCACAACCACGTCATGAAAGGGTCTGCGAACCAATGACTTCCCCGAAAGCCCCCATTACCCTCAACCGCCCGCTCCAGGTAAAGGACGACTTCGTCTACAAAGTCGACGGTGTCGAATTGCACCTCCCGTCCCTGTCGTACCTCAAGCCGGGCCTGATCCGCCGGATCCGCCGCCTCGGCGATGTCGACGCGATGTACACACTGCTGGAGCTGACTCTGTCCGCCGAGTCGCTCGCCGTGCTGGACGAGATGGATCCCGACGCCTACCACGAGCTGCTGGATGCCTGGCGCACCCACTCGGGAGTCAACCTGGGGGAATCCTAAGCCTCGATGCTCTTCTCGAAGAGCATTGCGAGGCTATCGAATACGACCTGATCACGCTCGGCCTGCGGTTGCGTCAGCTCGGCACCGAAGTGCTCGGCTGGCGTGAGCTGAAGGCGATCATCCGATGGCTGCCCGCCGATTCCGCGCTGTTTCGTGCGATGAACCCCGAGAGCTACCGGTGGCAACTCGACCAGTTCCTGCTCGCCGACATCACCGATTCCCTGCGTTGGCTGGTCTGGGCGAAGACCGACGACGCCAGGAACGGACGCAACCGTCCGGAACTGGTGCCTCGGCCCGGTGTGAAGTCCGGCGGCGAACGAATCGGCACGGCTACCGGCATCGACGAGATGAACGAGTTCCTCAACTGGGAGGAATAGCCGGCGGGCGTTGATCTGCGCAAACGGCCGAGAAAGTAGATGCGAATGTGGAGAAACAAATGAGCTCCGATGTGCGGACTCCGCCGGACTCGAGGCGCCCTTCGGCGCGTGATACCAATACTTCTCGGTCCGAGCAGACACGCCCGCCGGTGATGGCAATGCCGGACATTCTGGCGATGGCCAACAGCGGCCAGCCGGGCCCAGGGCAGAAGGTCTCGTTGCCGAGCGGGGCGGTCTGGGAGGGCGGGAAAGTCACCGGCACCTCGGTGATCACCCTGCCCGGCGACGATCCGATTCTGGTGGCAGGCGATTCGTCGGTGTCGGCGAACGGAATCACCGGTGATTCCGTCCAGATCGGTTCGCTGGCACAGGCTTTCCAGGAAATCCTGGGCGCGGTGCCGCGATTCTTCGCCAACTGGGTCGCGACCGGCGCGCTCAACCGCTACGACCCGGATGCCAAGGGGGCCAAGACGCGGACCCGGATCGTTCGGGTCAGCTCGAAGGCGACGCTGTCCGCGCCGGCTCGTAACGGCCACGGCGACAACGACTCCGACGAGTACATCGATGAATCGGGTGTGCCGGGTTCGGGAGTCGAAGGCCGCACGCCGCAGCGGTTCGCCAACGGCGGCATGGTGTACGGGCCGGGCGGGCCGCGGCAGGACCAGGTTCTTGCCCGGTTGTCGCCCGGTGAGTTCGTGGTCAATGCCGCGGCGACGTCGAATGCGTTGCCGCTGCTGGCCGCGATCAACGGCGGCTGGGTACCGTCGCCGGCATATCTGGGTGGCATGCTGCCCGGCTTCGCCGACGGCGGTCTGGTCGGCGCGGGTGGCTCGGCAGCCCAGTCGTGGCGCGATCTGCTGCGCAATCCCGTCGCGCCGACCAGCCCGGATGCCGCCTTCCGGCCACAGGATTTCGGCCTGTTCGGCATGGTGGCCGATGTCCTCGGCGGCATCGGGAATGCCGCCATCAATGCGGGCGGCGCCGCCGGTGCCGCGCTGGGTTCGATCGTCGCGCCCGCCTTCGGGCCGGGCGGCGTACTGAACTCGGTGCTCGGCCCCGGCGGTGCGGCAGGCGCCCCGACGCAGGGGGCGGTGACCCGCTCGGACTCGCCCGATCTCGGCGAACCCAATCCGTTGGGCGCCGCCATGCGGGTGCGATCCGAGGGCACACCAGGGGCGCTCGGCTTCGGTCGTGCGTACCAGGCGCCGATCGGGAACATGCCGACCGGCAACGAGGCAGGCCAGTCCACGGCTGTGCGCACCGGCGGCCGCAACCCGTTGGGGTCGTTGTCTGCCGCCCTGGCCAATGGCATCGTCGGTGCGGCGACCCAGGCCGGCAGTCAGGTCGGTGCTGCACTGGGCTCGGCCCTCGTGCCCGCACTCGGACCCGACGGCGCGTTGGCGCCGGTGATCGGTGCCCAGCTCGGCAGCTTGATCGGTGCCAAGTTCGGCGGCAGTCTGTCCGCGTCGATGACATTGTCCGGCGAATCCGGTCTCGGCACCGGCGGGCCGACCAGCGTCGGTACCGGCGAGAACGGCAGCGGTGACGGCGGGAATTCGTTTGTGCCGCAACAGACGGACGAGGGAGTCACCGGGGCACCCGGTGGCGGCTCCTCGTATTCCGGCGGCGGTTCGTACACCTACGGTGGCGTCCCGTCCGCGACTCCCTCGCCGACCGGTTCGTACCTGGTCCGCAACCGTCCGAGCAAGAACGGGCAGCCCGGCAACCCGGGCGACCCATCGAGTGTCGATGTGCCGCTGACCGATGCACCGACCGGCGGAACTCCCGCGGTCGGTGCGGCCGGATTCGGCGCGCAGTCGCTGGCCCTGAGCGACGAGATCTACGACCCCTACACGAGCAGCTTCAAAGATCTGCTCAATGTCGCCGGCGGCAAGCTCGGCGGCGACGCGGCCTCCGTGCTCGCACCGCTGCTGGGTCCGAACGGTAACTCGATCATCGAGGCCGGCGCCCAATTCGGCGCTGAGCAAGGTGACGCGCTCGGTGATCTCTACAAGAGCGTGGATCCGGAAGGCAAGTGGTCGTCGAGCATCGCCGCGGTCGTCAAGGAGTACACCGGTATCGACTGGAACCCCACCGGCACCCAGAGTGCGACACCACAAATGACCAGGGATCAGCAGGCCGGGCTCGCCGCTCTGCAAGGCGGCATCAGCGGCCTACAGCAGAACGGCTTGGTCGGCGGTATCACCGGCGCGATCAAGGGCGCGGCGTCCACCGTCGGCAGCACCATCGGTACCGCCGCCGGAACCTTGGTCGCCCCGTTCCTCGGCCCGCTGGGCGCGTTGGCTCCCGCGATCGGCTCGATGATCGGGTCGATGGTCGCGGGCACCGCCGCGGAGTTCATCACCAAGCCGATCGAGATCGTGGCCAGTGGCGTGAAAGAAGAGCTCGGATCCGGTTTCGGCCTGACCAATCTCGCCAAAGGTCCGGGCGGTCGCACCGCCCGGGGAGACATCTACAACTTCAACGGCATGGACCCCAAGAGCGCCGCCATCGCGGTGGAGCGGGTTCGCCGGCGCCGCACGGTGGCGCAACAACGCGGAGGAGGGCTCGGCCGATGACCCACCAACTTTTGGACAACAGCCATTACACGAAGATCGTCCTGTGGGACGTCAACGGCAGGGTCTGGCACCTGTCCGGCTCGAACGCCGGGCGCGAAGGTGTCCGGTTGTCGAACCAGACCGGATACATGTTCGCGCCGGTGCAACTGCTCGTCAACGAGGGTGCGCGCCAGGACGGCGCGACCTTCCAGCGTTCGATCCGCGCCAAGAAGGAGTGGGACTTCATCGCGGTGATCTCGCAGTCCGCGAAAAGCACCGGCGCTCATCCGGTCCGGGACTTCTACGCGGTGCACGACGCCTGGTTCCGCGGGTGGTCTACCGACAAGCCCTCCACCATCGGGTTTTTCACTCGGCATCAGGGCTGGCGGTTCCAGCAGGTGCAGCTCGACAGCGCACCTGAGGCCGTCGGCGAGATCGACCCGGCGCGCAATGCCTTTGCGCTGTACAAGATGTCGGCGACCGCGATGGATCCGCTGGAACGGCATTTCGACGAGACCGCGGTGTGGACCAACACCTCGGGCCTCAACGAGGGCAAGGTGCGGGCACGCAACGCCGCCGACCAGCCCGCCTGGCCGCGGTACACCATGAATGGCCCGGGGCGCTGGGCGATCCTGGATCCCACGGGTGGCGAGACCCCACGGCTGGTGCACACGCCTCGGCTCACCGCCGAACAGACGCTGCGCATCGATACGCATCCGCGACACCGCACCGCCCGCTTGTACTCCGGGAATGCGAAGCCGCCCCAGAATGTTTGGGGTCAGTTGGCCGGTCGCCGCTGGCTCGCGGCGCTGCCGCCATGGAGTGCCACCGACATCATCGTCCAGGTCGACGGCGGTAATCTGCAGTCCAGCCTGATCGTCTCGGTCACCCCGCGATCGTCGAGGCCGTTCTGATGAGCATGCCTGCCTGGGACCCGCAGGACGAAGCCCTGCGCATGGACAAGGCGTACAAGGACGAACAGGAGCAGCTGCGCGATCCTGATGTCCTGGTCCGCTATTGGGACAAGTTCATGCAGGAGGTCGGCGAGGAGCACAGCTACCTTTCGCTGGAGTTCACCTACCCCCGCAACGCGCCCGGCGGACTCAAGATGATCTGCCCGCGCGACATGGTCCACTTCGACCATCTCTTCAACAATAAAGACCACGAAGACGCCACCATCCCGATCACGGTGAACACCAAGGGGTTCCGTTGGGATGGCTATATCACCAAGGCGTCGATCGTCCGGGACGAGTACGGCGTCGAGACCGTCGACATCGAGGCCATCCACTGCTGGAACCACATCTCGACGATCTGTTGCTGGGCAAGCCCTTTCGCGCCGATCCTCGCGCAGTTCCCGCGGCACATGATCCAGTTCGGCCCGGTGCGCACCATCATCACCAACTACCTGACGACCAACCTGATGCGCCTGCAGGCGCCGGGCTGGGTGCCGCCGCAACACAAGGAGAAGCCGGAGTGGGGCGGCACCGGCAACCTGCTCTTCCCGATCGCTGTCGTCCCGGTCGATCCGCTGCACGACACCAGCAAATGGAGTGCGGCGTCGGCGCGCTTCGACATGGCGGACAAGCTGTTCGCTCCCATGCTCGAGGACTCCGGCGTGATGCTGACCGCGCGGTTCTTCCTGCCCGACGAGGATGAACAGCCCGCGCCGAGATGGTTCCACCTCGATCGACCGACCGTGGTGCTGGAGACGGTGGACAAGTCCGGTGTCACCGGCGCGACCGGCACGCTGATCGACGGAATCCGTTCTTGGATAGAGGAATTCACCGGCGACGGCACCACGCCGGTGCGCTATCCGAATCTGGACTCCGCCACCGAATACGAAGCGGTGTACGGAGAGCGCCTCAGCCAGGGCACCTTCCGGAACTACCCGTGGGTGTGGTACTTCGAAGGCGAGTACTCCGGTATCGGTAAGTCCGAGATCGCACTGCACAAGCCCACCGCCACCGACATCATCATCGGCGGCCGCTCGCCCGGCTGGGTGAATGCGGGCATCGAATTCGTGATCAAGGGTTTGTTGTCACTCATCGGGCTCGGCTGGCTGTACCGCGGTCAGCTCAACGACGTGTTCCTCGCATGGAACGTCTACCGCAATTTGGAGCGGGTAGACCGCGCCGGCCCGTATGCCTTCCGCGAGCTGTACATCTCGGGCAGCGACAAGGCCTTCAATCTGGACGGCTTGGTCGCCGCACGTCAGGGCATGCACCTGACCCGCGGCTACACCAGCAAGCGGGTGACCGTCGAAGACAACGCCCCGTACATCCTCGGTCAGGACTATGGGCTCGGCGACCAGATCGGCTTCGCACTCGACGGGCAGATCTTCACCGATTACGTGACCGAGCTGACCTTCACCGACGACCGCGAGACCGCCGCGAAGTGGCACATCGTGGTCGGTGACGGATCCGATGAAGAGGACTCGATCGTCAAGGCATGGCAGCGGCTCGGCCGCGTCGCCGCCGCGATCAAGGATCTGGCTACCGACGTCGGCGCCGATCTCGACCTGCTCATCTTCTGAGCCTTTTCGAAGAGGAGAAACCATGGCGGACATAACTTTTCCCGCCCACATCACCATCAGGCGGGTGCCCGACGTGGACGGGTTGCCCATGCTGACCGCGCAGACGACCGTCTCCGAAGGATCCGCCGACCTGGACCTTCCGCCTGGCCCACCCGGTGAGCCCGGCAGGCAGGGGCGACCGCGCACCACATTCCGGAAGATGGGTGAGATCGCCAACGCGGCGGCTCGCCCGACCGGGCTCGGGCCGGAGGATCGCGGCAGCTGGTGGCATCGGCTCGACGACAACGGGATGGATGTCTGGACCGGTACCGAGTGGCGCCATTCCCCGGATGCGGTCGGACCTCGTGGCCCGGTGGCCGCACCGACCACTATCACCGTTACCAAGACCGAGCGCGGGGAGAACTTCACCGTGCCCGCCGTCGAGTTCAGCGGGACAGGGGCGGACCAGAAGGTGAAGGTGACCGTCCCGGCCGGTCCGCGCGGTCCGAAGGGGCCGCCAGGTGCGTCCGGGCAGATCACCGAGTCCCCGGACTACGACAAGGTGCGCACCCCCGGTGTCGGCAGCGTGTTCGCCTACGACCGGTCCAGTAGGAAGTTCCGGTCGTCGGCCACGCCGCTGGGCCTCGGACCGTGGTCGTGGTACCAGGAAGATTTCGGCACCGAACGGCAAGAGAACGCCGGTCGGATCGAGGGCGGTACGTTCACCATCGCGCCACTGCCCTTCCGGTGGCGACCCGTCGTATACGGGCACATCTACAGTCGTGGCGATTCCGGGGTGAGCGCGGAAGCGACTGTGCGGCTGCACCATTCGCAGGGCGAGATCGTTGCGTCCTCCATCGCGACCTCCGGCGCATGGGTGTATATGCCGGTTGTTCCGTGCTATCGCGACGGCACCACGTCGAAAGTGCTGTCGCCGACGTCGGATTTCGCCACCGTCCCCGCCGGAGCACCCGCGAATCTGATCGTCGCGGTCGAGCGAGTCGGCGACGGCAGCGGCAATATCGGATTTTCGCCATCCCGAGCATCGGTCGTCGTCTTCGCAGAACCAATCGAGTGAGGTGAAATGTCTACGGTAAGACAGTATTTCGCGTCGACGGAGGTCCGCGGGATCGATGAGGGTGTCGGAGCGGCCGGCGTCGTGCAGTCTATGCACGGAACACCGCGCGACGGCTCCCTGGAATTGATGACCGGCACCCCCGGCGACCGGGGCGAGCCGGGAGAGCCCGCCCGGCCGTTCCGTTGGGAAGGTGACATCGCGGATCAGTCCGCGCTCGCGGCGCTCACGCCGAAGCTGACGATGGCGCATGCGGGCAAAGCATGGCGGATCTTGTCCACCGGTGCCCTGGTGTACTGGAACGGTGCCGGATTCGACGAGTTCACCGCGGCCTTCGGCGCCGCGGGGCCCGACGGGCAGCCGTGCACGATAACTATCGGTGCGGTCGATACCGGACCCATCGGGTCCGATCTCCAGGCGTCGGTGACCGGCACTCCACCCAATCTGACGCTCAACCTGACGGTTCCGCGCGGCGGCAAGGGCCGCAAAGGCGAAGACGGTGGTCCCGGGCCGATTCGCAACGCACCGGACTACGCGGACGGTCCGCATGTAGATCGCGCGGTGCCGACGTGGGACCCCGCGGCAGGGAAGTGGAAGCCGCGACCGTACCCCGGCCTACGCGGCCCATGGACCATCCTCGAGGGACGTTCCTGGGATAACGGTCCCGGCTTCGTCGCCTCGGAGACGGGAATCACCGCCGCTACGAAAAACATTGCCCAGCTGAATATTCCCGCGCAGGACACCGACTGGCGTCCGATCATCACCGGTGGCGTCGTCGTGCGCCCCGATGAGAGTTGGAATGAAGTCAGCACCCGCATCGATGCCGAAGTGCGCATCGGCTCGGTGACCGGCCAGCTCGTCGCGCTCGGCGTCGGTTTCGTGACCGGCGCAAGCACCCTCGCCCGATTCCAGCCGCACTACGGTGTGCGCACCATGACCCCGGCCAGCACGGTCGGTGTCGTACCCGCCGGTCAGCCGGTGACGCTGCATGTGCTGCTGCGCCGGTCGGGCACTGCCGACTACGACTATTCCATGGAGCGCGCGTCGATCGTGTGCTTCGCCCGACCCGTGGGGGCGCTGTGACCACCGACAACGCTGTGAACAGCGAACCGACCGTCGTCTACGAGGACGACATCATGATCACCATGCGTGGGGTTGCCGACTCGATCGGGCTGCCGTACACGGTGAACCCGTTCGAGCTGGTCGATCGGGAAGCCCTGATCGAACTCCGTGAAGGTAATCCGGGTGTGGTCGGGCCGGAAGGCGAAGCGGCATGGCCGTGGTCGTGGCAAGGCGACATCGCCGACGTGGCCGCGCTGAACCAACTGAAACTCACCACGGCGGACGCGCGCAAAGCGTGGCGAGTCGTCGCGGAGAACAGCATCTACTACTGGACCGGGATGGGGTTCATCGCTTTCCGCAAGGCCTTCCGCACGGCCGGCAGCCGGGGTGCGTCGAACCAGCTGACCGGAGTTGCCGTCGCGGGACCCACCGGGTCCGCCGCGGCCGCCAGGGTCATGGGTACCTCGCCCGCCCAGCAGGTGGAGATCACCTTCCCGCGTGGCGAGACCGGTGACGTCGGTGATCCGGGTGCGAAAGGGCGGATCCAGGATGCCTCCGATGTCCTGATCGACAGCGAACGCTCGCTCGGTCAGGACCACGTGCTCGCCTGGGACGCCGCCACCCAGAAGTTCCGGCCCATCCCCAGCCCGCGGCCGAGTGGGCCGTGGGTGATCGGACAGAAGCAGTTCACCACCGCCAAGAACGTCACGGACGAGACCAGGACGCTGGCCGCCATCACGATTCCGGCGCAGCCGACGGCATGGCGCCCGCTCGTGGAGGGCGGCGTGCAGGTGCAGACGGAACAACCGACGCGGTGCGATATCGAAGTGCGCATCAGCAGTCCCACCGGTGATCGCGTCGGATACGGCTGGAGCCACCGGGTCTCGCGCATCGCGTATGTGCTTGTCTCGCCGGGCTTTCAGTACCCGACAAAGCCCGGCGCGACCTACGGCATAGTTCCCGCGAACCAGACCATCACCCTGTACGTCGTGGCGCATCGGGTGGAGGGTACCGGCAGCTACAACATCGACTCCAACTACTCGCATATCCACGTTCGCGCGCTGCCTGTGTAGTCGGGACCGCTGCTCCATACCGGCTGACCAAACGGCCGCACTCATTTTCCGTATTCCGGTATGCCGTTTCCGGCTGCCTGCTGTCCGAAAGGCATTGATCCATGGCCGATCTGCCCCCGTTGAAGTACGGCAAAGTCGTCGGGCGCTTCCTCGCGAACGTCCTCGACGACGGCGACGTCGGTGACACCCCCGAATTCGAGCCGCTGACCGGCTCGCTCACCTTCACCGCCGACGCCCCCAAAGTGCTTGTCCCCGGCGCTCAGCTGGGCCCGGCGACCTATGTCCAGCTGCCGAGTCACTACGAATGTCAGTTGGACGAGTGGGGTTTCATCACCTGGCGCGGTCGGCGCGGCGTGCGCCTCGTCGCGCCGAGTGCGGCGACGAATCCCTCGCAGTGGACCTGGCGGGTGTCGTTCGACCTGTCCTATGACGGCGAACGGGTTCCGATGGAGTCCTTCAGTTTCGCTGTGCCCGAATATATTCCGGGCGCCGACCCGGAGAAGCCGGACATCGGTTCGACCGGGCTGGTCGACCTGACGCTGGTCTCGCCGGTGCCTGCCTCGGCCGGCAATGCCGTTGTCATGGGGCCGCGTGGTGAGGGCATCAAGATCGATGGGCAGGTCGGCACCTACGCCCAGCTGCCCGCCGCACCCGGCGAGGGTGCGCAGTATGTGGTGAAGGCGGATGGACTGCTGTACGTCTATCACGCGGCCCACGGTGGCTGGTTGCCGAACGGCCAGGGCGTGGTCATCCGTGGTCAGGCGGGCACCACCGATTGGGCGGGCATCACCGGCAAGCCCGCGGCGTTCCCGCCTGTCATCGGCGATACCGCGACCACCGCGGTCGCCGGTGACGACGCACGTCTGTCCAATCCGCGCACCCCGACCGCGCACACCCATCCGGCGAACCAAATCTCCGATTCGACCGCGCTCGGCCGGTCGGTGCTCACCGCGGCCACTGTGGCGGCCGCTCGCACCGCGCTCGACACGATCGCGAGCACCGACCCGCGGCTGACCGACGCCCGCCCGCCGACGCCGGTCGGGCAGATCTATGACATCGCGTTCAAGTCGCACAGCGGAACTCGCGCAGCAGGTCCGGGCAATGTGATGCCGGAGGGTCTGCGGATCGAGCGGAAGATCTCGGTCAGTTCGGTGACCTATCGCGGCGAAACCGCGGGCACCGGAAATCTTGTCGTCGAACTGAAGGTGAACGGTACTACGGCCGTGACGGGCTCGTCGGCGACCATCCTTCCGGCGAATCAGGCCGGGGATACCACGGTTCCGCTGACCTGGACCTTCAACCCGGGGGATCGGGTCACCGTCTCGATCACCACGCTGGATGCCGGCGCGGGCAAAGGGTTGCAGGCCAGCCTCAAGGGGGTGACCGTCGCATGACGTTGCATGTCGGCTGGCCGAGGTCTGCTACTCCGCCGGCTAATGAGCGGCCTGTTTCGCCAGGTCCCGGCACGGGGCCGCCGGCGGGGCTGCCCGTGGAGCCGCCGGTGGAGCCGCCTGTCGATCCGCCGGTGGAGCCGCCTGTTGAACCGCCGGTGGAGCCGCCCGTCGAGCCGCCTACGGAACAGCCCGTCGAACCTCCCACGGAACAGCCCGCCGATCCGTCCACGGCGCAGCCGGAGGGTTCCGCCGGAACAGGCACTGCCGCAGCCGAGAGTGCTACGGACACATCGTCTTCGGCTGGGGCGTAGCGGTGCCGTTCATCATTGCGGCCGGTATGGCCGAATCCGCGGTGCCGATGGGCATGAACAAGAACGGCAATCAGTCTGTCCCCGCCGACACCCCGAGGGTCAAACTCACGGGCTGGGTCGTCCGCAGTGGTTTCGGGGAGACCGTCATCAGCGCGAACGACGAACTGGTTTCCAGCGGCCCTGGCACGGTGACTGTGTATTGCGGGCTGGAGGTGTCCGGCAACCTAGGTGCCAGTGAGAAGCGAAGCTTCGAAGTCATGCACAACGACACTCCGGTCCAAACGTTCGCCACTGCCGCCGCGTCGGTTGTTATTCCGGCTAAGACGTTGACGCTGGCGCGTGGAGACCGGGTGTGGCTGCGAATGACCGGTTCGACGTTCCTCAATTGGAACACCACTGTCGCGGGCGGCGTGAACAGCTACCTCTACTTCAATCCGGTCTAATCGCTCATCGCTGTTCGGAGGATCTGATGCCATTCGTCATCGCCGCTGGAATACCAGCCTTTCTGCCGGTCCGGATGACGAAAACCGGCACCCAGCCGATGCCCGAGGCATGGGGCCTTATCAAGAATTGGACGGCCGACACCGGTGGATTTCCCGGCTCCGTCGTCGTCAACGACGGCCTGCGGGCGGTCGGCAACAAGAGTGCCGCGACGGTGACCGCCTCGATCCCGTTTACGGGCGCGACCACCGGGTTCGGCGGTCCCACCCGGCTACAGGCTCGGCTTCGCGTCAACTCGACGATCGTCGCGACCATAGATCCGCCGGTCGAAGGCCCGTCGGGCACCTTGACGGTCAACGCCACCGTCGACATCGCCGAAGGTGATCTGGTGACCGTGGAGGCGCTGGCGGCGCCTGCTTCGGGTGGGGCGGCGGGCACCGTCTCCGCAGGCGGGTACGTGCGGATTCTCTGATGCGAACGTATTGCCTTGCGGCCCAGTAACTTGCAGAAAGTAGGACATCTATGTCTTGGACCGGTGATCCGGTATGGCTCGCGGACGTGCTCCGCGAGGAGGGTCTGCGGGTCGTCGAATTCCCCGGGTGGCGCGAACGCGGCCACGGGGATTTCGGTGACATCTGGGGCATAGTCGCCCACCACACCGGTAGTTCACATTCGCCGGCGACCGAAATCGCCTACGGCATACCTTCTTTGGCAGGCCCACTGTCGCAGCTGCATCTGGCGCAGGACGGCACGGTGACCGTGGTGGCGGCCGGCGTCGCCTGGCATGCCGGCGCGGGTTCCTGGCCCGGCCTGCCGGAGGACAACGCCAACTTCCGCACCATCGGCATCGAGGCCGTCAACAACGGCACCGAAGGCTGGTCGGACGCGCAGTACGACGCCTACGTCGGCTGCTGCGCGGCGATCCTGCGCAAGCTCGGCCACGGCGCCGACCGCGTCATCGCCCACAAAGAGTGGGCCGGACCCAAGCAAGGCAAATGGGATCCCGGCTGCATGGACATGGACCAATTCCGCGCCGATATCGCGGACCGACTGAAAGGCAGTGCACTGATGGCACTTTCGGACTCCGAGCAGCGTGAACTGCTCGACAAGCTGCGTCGGGTGCACTTCGAGCTCACCTACGGCTTCCAATCCCGAGTCGCCGACTCGGAGTACCGCGACACCGTCGCGGGCTACGTACTCAACTCCGACGCCGCCGACTACCGCAACGAACAGCGCCTCAAGGCGCTCGAACTCAAGCTCGACCGGCTGCTCGCCGCGGCGGAAGGACGGATCTGATGAACCGGATTCCCGAACCCGCCCTGATCCGTTCGGTTCTCGTCGCCGTCACCGGAGTCGTCGCCTTCATCGTCGGCCACCAGATCGACGCCGCGTGGATCGAAGCGGTACTAGCCGTCTACGGCCTGCTCACCCCCGTGCTCGCCGGCCTGCTCATTCGACCGGCGGTGACCCCGGTCGACCGGCAGGAAGGCAGGCTATGAATGACCCAGCACTGGCTGAATCCCGAACTGGTGCAAGCCTTCGGCATCGCCGTCGCCACCGTCATCGGTGCGATCACCGCCTGGCAGGCGCGTGAGGTAAGCAAACTCCGCACCCGCGTCGAGATCCTGGAAACCCAAGCGGCAGACGACAAGAAACGCTTCCGCGAAGCGATCCGCCTGATCCGCGCCCTCCAGCAACACATCGACGAACTACGCGGCTTCCTCCGCCTGCACGTCCCGGGGCAAGAGCCACCCAAGGCCCGCTACAAAATCCCTTCCTCGCTACAAGAGGAAATCTGAAGCAGCACAACGTCGCTCACCACGGCGACAGCACAGAAAGCGATTTCCCATGCCCGAAACCTTCATGGTCGTAGAGGTCCAACCCACCGTCTACGGCGACACCATCCACATCCCCGGCTTCAAACGAATCCAGGAAGTCGAATGCGACGAGCGATCCAACACCGTCCGCCTCGTCATCCGCTACGACAACACCAGCGTCGAGGTCCACAAGCTCCGCATCGGCATGGGCGGCGACGAGTTCAACGGTTACTGGGAACTCGGCGTGAAGCGCCTCCGCGACGGCCACCAGATCCTGTACTACGAGCACAAGGTTTACCGCAATGGCACGTGGATGGCAGTCGACCCGCCCGCTGCGTAGGTAGCCGTCAACCCCCGGTCGACACTCCACCAAGACAGCTCAATATTCCCGAAACGATCAGCGGCCCGGACGGTTCTGGGCCGCTTTGTCGTCTTTGCGGACCGCCGCGCCGGCTGCCGCTTCTCACATCCTGATTGCGATCGAGGTCCGTTATGGCGAGTGATTCGGTGCGGCCGAAGCAGAACGAGGTGGCCCCGTGGGCGTCGGCTCGTATCTCACACTTGTCCTCGTTGTCGACAGGTGAGGCGACAGTTGATCGTACGGCATCGGTAGGTGCGGGCGGCGGTCGTGTCTACAACTTCCACGGCATGACCGCGACATCTTCCGGCCAGCAACTGGCACGAATATTCACGGGCAAGGATTTGGTCGAGTCGGCTCGCCCGATCGCGAATTCCATAGCTGCGGTGCCTGATTCTGTCCCGTTCCAGGCCCCAGAAGCGCAGCCCTCAGGCTCGGGACCGCCAAATGGACCAGTTGTCATCACTGGGGCAAAGCCCATCGGTTTCGATAAGGGACTGGGCTCACCTGGCCCCACCACCAAAGAAGAGTCGGACAGGCTACAGGCCGAGATCGACGCGAACGACCGACGGATCCGTGAGAACAACCAGCCGAAGGAGCCCCCCTCACAGGCGCCGGTGACCACCACGCCGCCCGCGGTGTCGGTTCCATCCTCACTTGAGGAGCTGGCGGTGCCCGGCTCCGGCGCGGCGTCGCCGCCGAGTCCACCGACACCTCACCAGGGGGGCCAACCCGTCCCGGGCGACGGCCAATCGAACCCCAGCCAGCCGGCGATGAAAGCCCCCTCGGTATTCGAGCAGATGTATGGGGGGATCGACGGAAGTGCGCCGGCTCCGGCCCCCACGTCGGTTCCGTCGCTAACCGAGTTGGCGGCACCCGGTTACCAGCCGCCCAGGGTGGTCGAGCACACAGCTACCGGTGAAATCGTCGTCGTGCAATCCGACGGTTCAACCGTCCGCGTAGATCCGAGAAATCCGATGTTCGGCTTGTTGTTCGGAGGACTGCTCAATCCGGACGGATCCGTGCCGACTCCCGAAAATGTGCCTTCTGATCAGCAGATGGCTGGTCCAGGGGCACTGGGTAAGGACTTCCTCGGTCTGATCATCGCCATCGGCAATGGTCGAGACGGCAGGTTCGCGTTACCCGGCGGCGGCGAGTTCACTCGATCGCTCGTCAACACACCTGCCGGGTGGAAGACGATGTATGACGTCACCTTCGCTGACGGCGACAAAATGAGTTGGGCGAATGACGGCATCCGAGTCGGCTGGCAGAACAACGAAGGCGACCACGTCACAAAAGCCCCGCTGGGTGACACCCAGCGGTCCGCGCTAGCTGAGGCGGTCCGGCTACGCGATGCCCAGTTGCAGGCAGAGGAAGCTTACAGCCGTGCTTATGGCGCGGACGCTTCGAAATCTCGAAATCCCGCAGACGTTGCCGCCCTCGCTGAGGCGCAGCGCCGGGTCGACATGCTGTCTTTGCTGCAAGGGGATCCCAATGCGCTGATCAAAATAACGACGCGCGACGACGGTACGTACCGTCAGATCAGTCTGACCGATGCCGAAGGTGTCGAACGAGTCATCACGGCGATCGACGACCTATTTGCTCCCGGCAAACTATTCGAATTCTACCGCCACCCTGACGGATCGCTGACCGATCGCGACGGGAATCAGTTGATATCCGTCGATGGCGCGCAGCTCCATATAGGTAAAGATGGTAAAGCAATCATTCCGCCTAATCCAGCTGCCGAGCATCCGGAATTTTACAACAGTGCGCAGCTGCCGAGAACCCATGGCGAGGTAAACGTCAGCGAAGTGCGCTACGCCGGCGGAAAGCGACCCCCGTTCAGTTCAGAGGGCACCGGAGAATTCGTGAAGCTCCCCCAATCCGAATTGTACGCGGAGCTCATCAAGATTCCCGTGCCGGAAGGCGTCTCCGCGACGGCCATGTACAAGGTCGAGGGCGGCGGAATTATCGTCGAAGACGAGAACGGCAAGCGCTGGGCAACCGATCCTGGTAAAGCGAAAACCGTCGGCGACGAACTGCTCGGCATGCTCATCGAGCTCGAACTCATGGCCGCGGGGGAAGGCGTCGGCTGGCTTGTCGGTAAGGGCATCGCCGCTGGCGTCCGGGTAGTGGGGCGGGCGGCCGCTCGCTCTGGTACCGGAGCGGCCGCGGAAACCGCTGCCTCGGCCACCAAGGTCGGCGACGAGATCGTCGGTACGGGCGGCACTCGAACCGGCACCGAAACAGCTGAGAGCGCAGCAACATCTCGTGCCCCCAAGGGCGAGCCCGCGAGTCCGCCTAGTCCGATACGTTCGGAGCGGCAAGGCGAACTAGTAATAGGAGCGCAGCTCGACGAGGCGTTAACTCCACCGCCGGTCGATCGGAGTGGGCAGTCCGTAGGAACGGCGCCGAATGCAGGGGGTCGGCCGGGAACTGACGTGCCGCACCCGACAAGCTTGGCACAGGGGGTTGATATCCCCGGCCCTGTGGGCCAATCAAGCAATGCCGCAGCGCGACACGACGGTGCGACCTTCAGCCGTCTAATCGAGGCCAATAAAGGGATTCGTAGCGAGCCTATAATCCGCGCTGATGTAGACCCGGTAAGTGGTGCAAACAAAAAGGCTCGAGCTGACTGGCCAAAACGTACACTGTCCAATAGTGAGACGACCGGTACGGTGAACGAAGTGCCTTATACTCAGAAGTCTGCCGCGTCGAGCGGCGAGCCGCCGGGACTCAAAGGAACGCCTGGGCAGAATCTTTCTCAGCTTCCTCCGCCGGGTCAGCGGATATTCAAAACTGAGATTGTTGAGCATGATCGCACCTTTGATTCCGAGCCGAAAATAGTAGAGAACTTGACACGGGATATCCTGCGATCGTCCTCCGGGAAAACAGCGGCTGAAGTCGAGGAAGCGATCGGCCTTGCGATCAACAGGGCAGTGAAGGACGGACGTGGCCAACCTGTCGACGCGAAGGCGGTTGTCGACGACGCGGCTCATCAGCTGGGGGCGGACCTATCGAAGATCGATCTTGAAGTGAAAATGGTGATCGACTTTCCGCGGGGCAGAACGAATATGCCTCCGCATGATCAAATTTGTCCATCATGCCAGAAAGTATTGAGAGACTTCAAGAACATATTTGGTGGTAGGGTGAAGGTCACTGCAAAGAATTTGGATAACGTGACGCTATGGGGTACTCATGAATGACGAGGCTGCTGCGGCAGGTGTGATTCGCGATCTGTTCGATCACGCCGTTTCCGAAGGGTTTCGCGCCGAGACGGTCGAAGGTGCCAGCGATGTGGAAATCAATGCGATGGCCGCAGCGCAGGGGGTCGACATGGTGCCGGCGGCGGTGCGTGAAGTGCTGCGAATCCTTGGTAGGAATGCGGGCTCCGTCCTGGCCGGAACTGTGTTCGGTGTGCGTGGCCCGGACGCGGACGACAAGCAGGGCGCGCTGTGGAGCCTCGAGGAGGCGGCCGAGCATGAGATCCGAGATCCAGCAGGCCTTCTGGTAGTTTCCGAGGCGGGAGGGTACAGCTATGTCGTTATCGACGGCAGCGATGTTGGCAAACCGAATCCGCCGCTGTGGGAGATCACAGAGTCTGGGGTCGTCACACGCCGCCGCGAATCAGTGACCGAATGGTTCAGCCTCCTCATGGACCGAGTGGTCCAGGAGAAACATCGCCTGGCAGAGGATCGTGCCAAAGGTTGGCCGGACCCCGCAGGCGAGAAGAACTACAGGTGGGATTAGATCTGTACGTCCATTCGAGTGGCCGATAACGGACCGCTCTTGGGGGCATTGTTCGCAGTGGTTCCACCTACCCATTCGAGACAGGTAGTCACACTGCCGGTGTCAAGGTTGCTCGCTGCGGCAGCGAGCAAACCTTGATACGCGACAGTTGCTCGCCCAGGTCGATTTGCGCAGGCACGGCCGAGGCGAACGCTATAGGCGCGCCAGCTTATATTCATGCCGCGCTGTGCGCTAGGGTTGGAGCACGAACGGCGACCCTGTCGGGGAATGCGTGAGTGGCGTCCCAGCGGCCAAATTCGTCGATGCCAGCGATTCGACGCCGGAAGGTCTTCGCTTTGGCAAGTTATTGGGACGAAAATGGAAATCTGATCTGGGACACAGGTGCCTGGGGATGTGTGCGTGGGATGCAAGCTGCGTACTCCTCGAAAATGTCCGGTGCGAGCATTTCTGAAATTTAGCAGCAGTCGCGGGAGGGCTGTCGCATCTCGGCGCGCTATCCCTGGTTCGAAATCTGCGGTACCAGGGTGTTGTCGAGTGATGCCGAAAATGCTCACCGCGGCCGATGCTGCGGGCACGCCGTAGGCACTTCTGCTCTGCAATACGTGCACAAGCAGAAAAGCCTGAGCAAAGAACAGAAAACCATCCTGGTCATTTGATTCGATCCACCGTGTCACATCTGCCTCCTTGCGGGTCGAGGATCTACGCCCTTTCTGGAATTAATCGGTGTATTGAGGTGCCGAAATGGCGAATCGTGATTCTGTCCGGCCATCGCCGGACGGTGTTCCTGGCTGTGCTGACAAAAAGCGTTGTGGCATAGGCTGATTCGCTTGAAGAGGGACTCGGCAGACGGTGTTCGACTTCTACCCGAATGATGCCGGCGAGTGCGGGCGATCCGGTTCCACCACAGGCTGATACCACGACGAACCGTCCGTAATCGGCGCCCAGAATGTGACTCGACTTCTCGCGCAGCTGTTTTTCCCTGCCCCAGTCCGCTTTTCGATATCATGCGAGGTGCTGCTATGTCGCGTACCGACATCATCAGACCGGCCACAAACAGTTCCCCGGCTTGGGTTGCTGGCCGTGCCGCGAACTTGTCGTCGCTGACTAACAGCTTTGCTGCATCGACTGATTCGTCTTCCGGTCAATCGAGTGGCCGGAGATTCGATTTTCATCGGATGACGCCGGCGTCGGCGGCTCGGAAGGTGGAGCGGATCGATCTCGGGCGTGAGCTTGTCACATCGGCGACCAAGATTGAAGAGACAAGCACCGTTCATGCCGCGCCTATCAGCAATGTTCAACTGATCAATGGACCGGCGCAACCGGGTGTGACGACACCGCCGAAGCTTCCGTCGCAGCCTGGTGTGACGACGCCTCCGTCGCAGCCTGGTGTGACGACGCCTCCGTCGCAGCCTGGTGTGACGACGCCTCCGTCGCAGCCTGGTGTGACGACGCCTCCGTCGCAACCGGGAGTGACGACGCCTCCGTCGCAGCCTGGTGTGACGACGCCTCCGTCGCAGCCTGGTGTGACGACGCCTCCGTCGCAACCGGGAGTGACAACGCGCCCGTCGCAGCCTGGTGTGACGACGCCTCCGTCGCAACCTGGTGTGACGACACCCCCGACGCAACCGGGAGTGACGTCGAATCCGAATCAAAACCAGCAGCCTGGTGCAGGGAATCAACAGCCTGCGCAACCAGAAGCTGCTCCTGCTCCGGACATCTTTGGCCTGCCGGACACCAAAGGCCGCAAGCCAGGCGACGAGTGGGACACGACGCTGCCTGACGGCCGGATCGTGCACAACCGAATTCCGTTCGGAAATGGGAACCAGACTGTCGATCAAACGATTCCCGACGGAAAAGGTGGTTTCACCACTTCCCGTGTAGCAGGTAATGGTCAAGGCGGTTGGCAGCGCTGGAATCTTAACGCCGACGGGACCGCCTTCTATGGTAGCAAGTACACGGCCGAGTCGGATGTGTACGGCCAGGATTACAATTCAGGCACCTCGACCTCGGGAAGGCCGGATCGGGCCTATGTGTCGACACCAGACTATAAGGGCATCAAGAATCCGTCCTACGACAAAGATGGAAACCTCGTTGGTATTGACGTCGCGGTACCCAATAAATACGGAATGTTCGACAACTATCATTATGACAACTACGGCAACCTCACTATATCGACTGCTAAACCAGACGGAAAAGGCGGCGTAGAAAGCACCTTCATCGGTCAGTTCGATACTAATGGCGAAGGGTGGCAGCTCGGCCCGGACGGCAAGCCGTGGGATGTTGGCAAGGATCTGCAAGGCCGCATCACCATGGGTCGGACCGAACAGACCAAAGAAGGCACCCATGTCTATTTTATCGATCACCGCGGTGTCATGTTCGATTCATTTTACGGCACGGGATCGAACAAGTCGTACACCGATATCTACAACGAGGTCGACAAAACAATCAACCGGAAGTTCCGTGACGGTGCATCGGCAGTGTACGACGCAACCGGCAAGCCCATATCGTTCGAACTTCCACCGGACCGGCGGGATTTTGTCGAAAAGGGTTGGGACTGGACTGCCGGTGTCGGCAATAGTCTGAAGGCCTGGGGTTCGGATCTAGTTTCCAACTTCAATTTCGCACCCGGGCTCCAGGCTGCGGCCAACCCGATGAACCCGGCCTATCAGGCCGCGGCCGCCACACATTATGAGCGGTCGATGAACGCTGTCGCTGCCCCTGGTCGTCTGCTGTGGGACGGCGTCGTGGCATCTGGCACGACTGTCGCCGACTGGTACCGCTACAAATTCGGCGGTGCCTTCTACGGCTTGAGTGGTGATCCCTACACCCCGTCCGGCCGGGCCCGGTTGCAGGTGGCACAGGCGCAGATGGACAAGGCCCCGGCCGACTGGGAGGCCGCCCTGGCCGCCACCACGTTCCTGCCCATCGGCGGCGCACCTGTTCGTGCTGGAACGACCGCATTGCGCGCTGGTGAAGTCGCAATCGCAGAAGCCGCCGCAGCGGCAGCGGCTAGACGGGTTCCGCCATCGATAGTTGGTCGGGCGCTGCCCAATTTGAGTGGGTACAACCCTTTGCGAAACATTCCAGATTTCGCGAAGAACAGTTTCGATTCCATACGCAATCTGCCAAGTTTCGCCGCCAACGGATTGCGAAGCGTACCTGGCGTGACCAACGCAGGCGAAGCGCTGCGTAACATCCCGGCCAACTTGGTGTCGAGCATCGAGCGATTCCGTACTGTTCCTGAAAGGTTCCAGGTCTGGCGCGATGCGAAGATCGAGGGGTCCATCGAATTGATGGCACGTCTCGAAACGACGGCTCGCGCCAGCGTTCACAATACGCGTTCCGGATTGCACGAATTACTGACTCTTGGTCCCCGCGTCGAACCACAGTTGGTCACCGGAGCCCGCCGCTTACCTGAGCTGGATAATCTTCTCGCTGACGTGCTGCGAGCCCGGTTTGCCGCGACCCACGGCCCGGGCGGTGGTTTCCTCCCACGATTCAGTGGCCCGGTGTCCATGCCGAACAACGCCTTCGGGCCCGTACGGCCGCGGGCAACACAGAAGCATACAGTGAATTTCAACCGAGGTAAGACCGACAATACTCGGCATAAGATTGGTGAGACTGCCAGGCAAATTGATGGGCAGATCGCTGGGGTCAACAAGATGACCGCCAATGAGCTGCTGCACAATATGAAGACGGTCTCGCGGAAAGGTAAGGCCCAAAAGGCGGCAAACAAAGAGTACAAAGCTGCGATTGAGGCCCTAGAGGAGAAGAATGCTCTTCGGCTGCTGTACGAAGATCCAGCAGCTCTAGGCGGTATGACGCCGGAACGCTATGCCAAGGAGCGGACGAAGAAACGTACGAAGGACTTGGCAGCGCTGCATGAACCGGACATCGTTGCCGGCGGGCTCGACGTCATCGGGCTCGACGTCATCGGGCTGCCCAAGATGGGAGACACTTTTGTGAACTCCTCGCTCGGCAGCCAGTGGGCACATCGTGGGTTGGCGGACGACCTGAGACGGTACGCTGAGGACTTGGTTCGGTCGGGCCAAGGCGACCATTTGTTGAATGTCGAGTGGAGTTTGAGGTAGCAGATGCCTTTTCCTGTCAAGGATATAACCCAGAAGTGGGGTCGTCCGAGTTTTTCGGTTCCTGCTCCCGAGGAACGGTTCGAGAAGTATGCGGGACAGGTTCCGAATTTTCTGCTCGACCTGTGGCGTGAGCTCGGATTCGCTGGCTTCCGGAAGGGGTTGATGTGGCTTTGCGATCCTGAGGAGTGGCAGACGACGGTGGACGAGTGGACGGCGGGTGTCGACCTGCCGTTCGGTGACGACAAATGGGTGGCGGTAACCAGATCGGCGTTCGGCAGGATGACACTCTGGGGGCAACGGACCGGATTGAGCCTGACGGTCATCCCTTACAGCGGTTGGTTATTGCCTATGGACATGACCAGCGACATGTCGGATGACTTCGGGCGCGATGTACAGATTTTCACCTCGTTGAGGGCGGCGAGCGGTGATCTCTTGGATCCGGATGGTGACGACGATAAACCGCTCTTCAAGCGGGTATTGAAGCGGTTGGGGCCGGTTGGTCCGGACACCATGTATGGGTTTGTTCCGGCTCAAGCGCTCGGTGGGCCGATGCTGCCCGACCACGTGCAGATTGTGGACGCGACGGTGCACATGCAGCTCCTCAGCCAGATCACACCGCGAACGACCATGATCAATCCGTACTAGGTCATGTCTCCCAATCCGATTCGCGGGGTCGGGCATCACGTTTGCCTTGGCGACGGTCGACGGTGATCGGTAGCAAGTTCCGACGGACAAGCAGTGGGAGTTGCTGGGGCTTTTGTTACAGAAATCCGATGTTCAGGTTGGCTGCAACTTCGCCAACAGTCGGCTGGTGATGGAGGGGTAGTTGTTTCTGTTGCGGACGGGATGCATCAACATGGCGCCAACGCATCCCGCAGTGACCTGGGCCCCGCCGACCCGGACAGTGAATTATGAGGTAGCCGATCACACCATCGGCCGGTCGCGGGGCGGGCTGACCAGCAAAGCGGTCCAGCAGAAAGCGCGCATCGTTGCCCCGCGAATCGTGAAGATGACGCCTGAGGTGTGCAGTCGGGGGTGCTGCACACGCCGAGGGGCGTGGCGGTTACCGACAAGGAGATCTGGGTAGCCGACTCGTACGGGCCCAACGGTTGGGCCTGTGATGCGGTCCCAGCGAAGTATCAGGCGCTATTCGGCGAATCCGCTTGTGGCGTTACGTTCATTCTGTATGCAATGAATCACAGCATAGCCGCTTGATTGCTGGTGGAAGAAAATATCATCAGTCGATGAATCGTCAATCAATTCAGGGTGTGCTGCTCGGTTGCTGTTGAGAGTATCGGTCATCTCTGGGACGTGATTCGACATAGCTATTGCGCCAGGAATGCACCGGTTTCGGACGTCTTTCAACCATGCCCCGAAATCAAATGCCGGTAGAAACATGGGCGCGAACTGGCAATGTATCAGCTTACAGTTTGCAAGTTGTGCACCCATCAATTTGCAACCTACCGGCAATCGCTGACCGAAATCCGCGATCACTGAACAGTCGCTGACCTCCGAATTACCGTGATAGAACTGGCTGCGGTCGATACCAAAGGGTTTCGGCCTGGATATTCGGTAAAGGAAGCAACTGAATGAAGAGAACGCGTGTATTCGGGATCGTGCTGGCGGCAGCTGCCGGCGTCCTCATCGCCGGGTCGGGCATGGCGACCGCTGACGCGGCACCGGGGCTGAAACTGGAGCCGGGCACCGTGGAGCCGGTGGTCGCGCCGGGTGAGCCGGATCCGACCGGCACGGGCTCGAGCAAGGCGATCGCCGACATCATCAAGCAGCTGTCGAGCGGCTCCGGCAAGGGCACGCCCGCTCCGTAATTCGCCGGAGCGTATCGGCCCCGCGTATGTGGGGATGGACGGCGGGGCGTCCAGGATTTCAGGGAAGCGGCCCGGAGTGATCCGGGCCGCTTTGCCGTGTCCGGGACCAGCCGGCAGTTGGATAGCTGAGTGCTGACTGGGCCAGGTTGGTGGTGCAGTGCTCTCCTCTTTCAGAAGAGATTTCCCAGGTCAAAGCGCTGTGCGCACCAACACATGCACCCTTGTCTACCTATCGCAATACACTTGACCAGTTAGCTGGTGGGATTCCAACGAGGGAAATCCCGCGCTCGGCGTACTGCGATGAAACATCCCTCTGCGCTTGGTGGTGGCTGTGGCCAATGGTCGCGTGATGCTCGCGGCTTGGTGGCACGACCCGGCCGATTATCACTGGCTGGCGCGTGCCCTCGACTCGCACGCGGCGGTGCGCTGGACGAAGGTGGTCGTCGGCACGGGCGGCGCGGTGCTGGCGGGCATTGCGATCCTGGTGCTGTCGTCGGAGACGGGACCGCCGAGCAGGTTCGGTCAAGCGCTCGACTGGCTCATTGTCGGGTTCGCGCTGTTCTGGGCGTTACGTTGGTGGCTGTTGCCGTGGCCGAGCCGGGGCGAATCCCTCGCGCTGTTCGCCGCCGCGGATCTGGCGATCACGCTGGCCTGCCTGCAGGAGGCGGACCGGGTTTACGGCGCGCTCGGGGTTATTTTGCTCGTCATCACCGGCGGCTATCTGGCGGTCATGCACAACGCCAAAGTGCTGGCGGTGCATGCGGGCTGGACCATTGTGTCGGTGCTGGCGCTGACCGCTCGGATGGTCGCGGTGGGCGGCGATCCGATGGTCGGATCCGCGATCGTGCTGATCTCGATGGCGGCGGGAGTCGTGCTGCTGCCCACGATGCAGTTCTGCTACTGGGTGCTGCGCCAGGACGCCGTCACCGATGCGTTGACCGCCCTGTTGAACCGTCGCGGGCTCGAACTGCACCTGTCCGCGTTGGCGGAGTCCGACCGCCCGGCTCCGGCCTGTGCGATCGCGATCGATCTCGATCGGTTCAAGGACGTCAACGACCGCTTCGGGCACGGCATGGGCGACGAAGTGCTGAGTTGTACTGCCAAGCGGCTGCGCCGGGCGGTGAGCCCGCGGCTGCTGCTGGCGCGGACGGGCGGCGAGGAGTTCGTGATCTTCGGGCCACTCGACGCAGCATCGGCGCGCGCGGTCGCGGAGCTGGTGCGGCGAGCGGTCGCCGAACCGACAGAGGTGGGGACGGCGACTGGTCGGGACCCGGAATCGGTCATGGTGACCGCCAGCATCGGCGTCGCGGTTTTCGACGGCGTCGGTGACGCGCCGAAGCCCGCCTACTTACTCGCGTGCGCCGACACCGCGATGTATCAAGCCAAGCAGTTGGGCGGCAATCTGGTCGTGGTGGACGACCTGATCCCCACGAACGCCACCTGACAACGAAAAACGGCCCGGAGCGATCCGGGCCGTTTTCGTCGTTGTCGAGATCAGAACGCTGCTTCGTCCAGCTCCATGATGTCGTTGTCCAGGTTCGACAGGATGGTGCGGACCGCGGTCAGCTCCGGCAGCATGTTGCGCGCGAAGAACTGCGCGACCGCGACCTTGCCCTGGTAGAACGCCTCGTCGGCACCGGTGGCGCCGTTGTCGAGCGCCTTGATGGCGATCTCGGCCTGACGCAGCAGCTGCCAGCCGATGAGCAGGTCGCCGACGGCGAGCAGGAAGCGCACCGAACCGAGGCCGACCTTGTACAGCTCGGACGGGTTCTCCTGGGCGCCCATCAGGTGCCCGGTGAGCGTGGCGGCCATGGCCTGCACGTCCTCGAGCGCGGTGGCGAGCAGCTTGCGCTCACCCTTCAGGCGGCCGTTGCCCGCCTCCGACTCGATGAACTTCTGCACCTGGCCTGCCACGTGCGCCAGCGCGACGCCGCGGTCACGCGCGATCTTGCGGAAGAAGAAGTCCTGCGCCTGGATCGCGGTGGTGCCCTCGTAGAGCGAGTCGATCTTCGCGTCGCGGATGTACTGCTCGATCGGGTAGTCCTGCAGGAAGCCGGAGCCGCCCAAGGTCTGCAGCGATTCGGTCAGGTACTGGTAGGCCCGCTCGGAGCCGACACCCTTGACGATCGGCAGCAGCAGGTCGTTGACCCGGTCCGCGAGATCGGCGTCGGCGCCGGAAACCTGCTGGGCGACATCGGGATCCTGGTGCGCGGCGGTGTAGAGGTAGATCGCGCGCAGGCCCTCGGCGTAGGCCTTCTGGCTGGCCAGCGAGCGCCGGACGTCGGGGTGATGGGTGATGGTCACGCGCGGCGCGGCCTTGTCGGTCATCTTGGTGAGATCCGCACCCTGGACCCGCTCCTTGGCGTAGTCGAGGGCGTTGAGGTAACCGGTCGACAGGGTGGCGATGGCCTTGGTGCCCACCATCATCCGCGCGTTCTCGATGACGTCGAACATCTGCGCGATGCCGTTGTGCACCTCGCCGACGAGCCAGCCCTTGGCCGGGATGCCGTTGCCGCCGAAGGTGACCTCGCAGGTGGCGGAGACCTTCAGGCCCATCTTGTGCTCGACGCCGGTGACGAAGACGCCGTTGCGGTCGCCGAGTTCACCGGTCTCGTGGTCGAAGTGGAACTTCGGCACGAAGAACAGCGACAGACCCTTGGTGCCGGGGCCCGCGCCCTCGGGGCGGGCCAGCACCAGGTGGACGGTGTTCTCGAACATGTCATCGGCGTCGGCGGAGGTGATGAAGCGCTTCACACCCTCGATGTGCCAGCTGCCGTCTTCCTGCTTGATCGCCTTGGTGCGACCCGCGCCGACGTCGGAGCCCGCGTCGGGCTCGGTGAGCACCATGGTGGCGCCCCAGTCGCGGTCGATCGCGATCTTGGCCCACTTCTTCTGCTCGTCGGTGCCGTTGTTGTGGAAGATGGTGTTGAAGCCGGGGCCTGCGGCGTACATGTACGCGGCGGGCTGTGCGCCGAGGATCAGCTCGCTGATGGCCCAGTGCACGGTGCGCGGGACGCCGAGTCCGCCGAGCTCCTCGGGGATGCCGAGCTTCTCCCAGCCGCCTTCCTGCAGTGCGCGGAAGGACTTCTTGAACGATTCGGGGATCGCGACGGTGTGCGTCTGCGGATCGAAGACCGGCGGGTTGCGGTCGGCGTCGGCGAACGACTCCGCGAGCGGACCCTCGGCCAGGCGACGCACCTCGTTGAGCATCTCCTTCACGGTGTCCGTGTCGAGGTCGCCGTAGGCGCCGCTGTCGAGGATCGAACCAAGGCCGAGGACCTCGAAGAGGTTGAACTCCAGGTCGCGGACGTTGCTCTTGTAGTGACCCATGTCAGTACTCACTCTCCGTTGAGTTGGTGCGGTCGGTTGGTTGACCGTTCCCGCCCGTGTTTCGCTCTACCGGTAGCCGGTGTTCCGCATGCTACTCGCGGGTAACTTACGCTCCATATTACCGACCGGTAATGGGCTGGCAAAGGCTCGAGCGGGAATGTGACGCGAAAAACAGCGCCGCGCGGGGCGTCGCGGGTCGACGCGCCGACGCGGTTACCGTGAGGTGTGCGCATCGAAACGAGTGCCGGACCGGCCGAAATCGAGCTTGACCAGCCACGCAAGCCCGCGTTCCTGCTGGTGCTCACGCACGGTTCGGGCGGCGGGGTCGACGCGAAGGACATCCTGACCGTTCGCGACGCGGCGGTCGAGCTGGGTGGCGCGGTTGCCAGAGTTGTGCAGCCTTATCGGCTGGCGGGCCGGCGGGCGCCGGGGTCGGCGGTGAAACAGGACGAGGCCTGGTTGGAGATCGTGGCGGCGCTGCGGGCCGAGGTGAAGAAGGTTCCGCTGATCCAAGGTGGGCGGAGCAACGGGGCGCGGGTTGCCTGTCGGACGGCGATTGCCGTCGAGGCGCGCGGGGTGATCGCACTGTCGTTCCCGCTGCATCCGCCGGGGAAGCCGGAGAAGTCGCGACGCGCTGAGCTGCTCGAGGCAGGTGAGGTCGAGGTGGTCGTCATCAACGGCGGTAGCGACC
The DNA here is from genome assembly GCF_044547795.1 of Nocardia sp. NPDC052316. Taxonomy (NCBI): domain Bacteria; kingdom Bacillati; phylum Actinomycetota; class Actinomycetes; order Mycobacteriales; family Nocardiaceae; genus Nocardia; species Nocardia sp. NPDC052316. The sequence continues at coordinate 70,166 of NZ_JBIUBB010000005.1, read as the reverse complement.
CGTTCGGCATTCCGGACGCTGCCGATGTGGCGGAGCTGCGAGTGATTCCGGGACAGCCGCACTCGTTCCGGACGGGATTCGACGTCATCGCCGACACGGTCACGCCGTGGTTGCAGCGCTGGAGCGAGTAGTCGGGGAGCTCGGTACGCGGCCTCAGGAGACCGATTCGATGTCGCCGGCTCCAGCCGCCGGACGTGTCGCGATGACCAGTGCATCGATGGCGTCACGACCCTCGGTGGGACGGAAGACGCGTTCGGCCAGCCTGACCCGAATACGGTCGTCGGCGACGGCGTCGCCCAGGTCGGCGACGATGTCGTCCGGCGTGAAAAGGACGGACGGGTCCTGCGGACCGCCGTAACCCTCGGTGAGGTTGGGGGAGTCATGGCCGAGCACGAGCAGGGTGCCCTCGGGAACCAACAGGTCGGCGGCCTGACGGACCACCTTGCGCCGCTGCTCGGCCGGTAGGTGCAGAAAGACCATCAGGACCAGCTCGAACGGACCGGTGAGCTCGGCGGCGGCGAAATCGGTGACGTCGGCGCACTGCCAGGTGATCCGGCTGCGCACCGAGCGGGACAGCCGGGTGGCGATGGTCCGCCCCTTGTCCACACCGACCTGCGAGTAGTCGACCGCGTGCACCTGCCAGCCGTGGGTGGCCAGCCAGAGTGCGTTGCGCCCTTCGCCGCAGGCCAGGTCGAGGGCGCGGGGAAGTTCGGGCGGGTCGCCGTCGGGCTGGTCGGGCTGCAGCGGTGTCCGCCGCTCCAGCCCGAAGACGTGCTCCACCACGGTGTTGTTCGGCGGTGCGCCCCAGACCAATTCAGTGTGCGCGTAGCGCTCGTCCCAATCGGTCGCATCCATGCCCGCGAGTCTATTGATTCTCGATCGGCAGCCAGTGCACCGGCGAGGTTTCCCGGACGTGCACCAGCACGTCGAAGGCGGCGGACAGTGAGTCCAGGCCGAGGTTGGCGGTGGCGTCCTCGGCCGGGTCGTAGACGCCGCTGATGATGCGGACCTTCGCCGGCCCGCGGAACCAGTCGCGCACCGCCTCCGGTGCGTCGTCGCGGAGGTCGACGAAGTAGGCGGGCAGATCGACCGAGCCGAGGACCGCGTCCAGCAGATCGGGCCGCGGGACGGGCGCTGTCGCCACGCCGAGGTCGCCGTGGTGGAAGCCGAGCGCCACCGATAGGTAGTCGGGGCCGAACTCGTAGTGCAGGTAAGTGCCGACACCCCGGAATTCCGCTGTCCCAATCCGTATCCCGAGATTCGTGGTGTGCGCGATGCCGTCCCAGTAGACGATCTTCACTCCGGTACGGCGCTGCCAATCGATGACCCGTTCGCCCGCAAGCCGCTCATCGCCGGCGAATCCACGTTGCCCGGCGACGCTGTTCTCGTGGAAGTCGAGTATCAACGTGGCCTGCGCGCGCACGTATTCCGTTGTGGTCGGCAATGTTTCGAGCAGCGCGACCGCCGCTCGCGCGTGCTCGGCGAACGGGCGGCCAGGGTGAATGCCCTGATGGCGCTGGACATGTTCGTCCACCTGATGCGCGGTACGAATCGGTGTGAGGTGAACCTCGAACTCGCCGAGTCGATCCGGTGCGACGCGGCGAACGTGATCGAGCACGACGTCGTAGTCCGCGGGTTCCGCACTCGGCGGCTGGACGCCGAATACCCGTACCGGATCGTCGGGGTGGTCCCGATTGAATGCGCGGATCCACTCCAGTGCCGCAATGGTTTCCGTCGTCCGCCACGGCCGCCACGAGCCCGCCAGCACCGTTTCGGGATCGCCGGCACCGGTGCGCACATACTGATCCCACCGCTCGCCGGAGCGGGCGCTGTCTTGAATGGCCAAGCCACGGAATCCGTGTCGCTCGACCAGCGCACGGAACACGCGCTCCTGTACCCCGTAGATCTGCCGGGAGAATCGCGTCGACTCACCGAGGCCGACCACGGTCGCCGAACCGAGACGGTCGATCAGCGGATCGAGGTCAGGACCGGTGTAGCCGGGTGCGGTGTCGGTGACCGGATGTGCGCTGGCGCTGAGCCATTCACGCACGAGTGCGACGGTTTCCATGGTTCCTCCTGCAGGCGACGATCCGACACCGCCGAGCCTCGTACGTGAAGTCGTGTTGAGGTCAAGGCCGTGCCGGATCGCGCGGAACCAGGTTCGGGGAACCCTTACAGCGTTGTGCGCATCAGCAGCACGTTGTACTGACTGTGCACGGTGGTGAGGTAGTAGAGATCACGTCCGGTCTGGTACGGGAAGATCGACGGCGCGTACGCGCTCGGCAGCTCCCTGGTGTCGATCAACACCTCGGGCTCACTCCACGGGCCGGTCGGCTCCGGCGCGCGGCGCATCACCACCGAGTTGAACGGGTCGGTGGTGAGCGAGATGTATTGGCCCAGATAGGCGTTGTACATCACCGACAGTTCGCCGACACCCCACATGATCGGCGCCGCGGCGTTGACGTCACCGCGTCGCCAGCCTTCGCCGTCCCAGTATTCGTAGGCCCCGAGGTCGGTGATCTCGGCCTCCGGCACCCGGGCGACGAACGCGGCCTGGTTGCGGCCGGACGGGGTGCCGTACTCGTAGACGTAGCCGCCGTCCTTGAGGAAGGCGTTCATCTGGAAATTGCTGTTGCCGCCCTCGTCCGGGCGCCGGGTGGCGGGCAATTCACCCCACGTCTCGCCGTTGTCGCCGGACGCGGCGAGCCCGGAGAAATTGGTGCTCCATTGCCCGACGTCGTCCCAGCTCCGCACGGACATGAGGCTCATGAATTGCACCCCGCCCACCGAGATGCCCGCGGTCGGGATACGGCTGATCTCCAGGAACGGGATTTTCGGGCTGGGGACGAGGTCGCGCGCCTGCCCGAATACATCCCGGACGACACTGTCGAAATAGATCCCGCCCGCCGGATTCTGGGTGTGGCTGCGCATCAGAATATTGGACCGCCACGACCACATACTGCCCGCCAGCAGATTCGGGAATCCGAGGCCCGCGGTGTCGCCGAACGCCGTCAGCAACTCGCCGTTGCCGTTGTCCCACATGATGCCGAGATCGGTGCCGAGCACGTTGTAGGCCTGGGTGTTGTTCGGGCTGGCCATGCCGGTCATCTGAAAAACGGCTTTGGTGCGGCCATGGAGGTGGGGCAGGCCGGTGCTGCCATTGAGTACCGGAATGGGATTGATGGTGTTGGGGTTCGCGGTGGCCGGGGTGGCAGCACTGATAAGCAAGGCCGAAGCACCCGCCAGCGCCGATAGCAAGATGGATGCCGTTCTGGTCAAGGTCTGTGAGCCCTCCGTATCACGCCGAGCGCGATGCGACACACAGACTTCCCGCGATACACAGACCCCTCGCGGTGTGTAACGCACCACAATTCGACTGGCTGGCAAATCCTTGGGAAATGCTAGCAGCGCGATCGACGACATTGGGGCGCGTAGCTCAAAAATAAGCCCTGAGCTCTAGCTTTTCTTTGATTTACTCCCCGCTGTGGCCAGCCGAATGATCAATGGCAGCTGCGTCGCGCGTTCCAGCGCGAACGTGCGGCGTGTCGAAGCCTCCCAGGCCTTGTCGAACAGCCGCTTGGCGCCCGCGACAGCATGCGGCGAGCGGGTCGCGATGCGCTCGGCGAGCTTGTCCGCGGCGGCGACCGGATCCGCGGTAACCTCGGTGACCAACCCGATGCGCTCGGCGTAGGCGGCGTCGACCGTGTCGGCGGTCATGGCGAGCAGCAGTGCCTTGTCGACGCCGATCAGCCGGGACAGGGTGGCCGCGCCGGTCATGTCGGGCACCAGGCCGTGCTTGACCTCCATCACGGAGAACTCCGAGTCGGGGGTGGCGAACCGGAAGTCGGCGGCCAGCGCGAGTTGCAGTCCGCCGCCGTAGCAGCGGCCGTGCACCGCGGCGATCACCGGCACCCGCAACCTGCGCCACGCCCAGCACGCCTCCTGGAAGGTGTTGGTGCCGCGCCATGGCAGTGGGAGGAAGCTGCGCACGATGGACAGTGGGTCACCGGTGGCCTTGGCGATGTCCAGGCCACTGCTGAAGCTCGGGCCGTTGCCGGACAGGATGACCGCGCGCACGTCGGCACGGCCCGCGATGGTGTGCGCGGTATCGATCAGGTCCCGCAGCATGTCGATGGTGAGGCCGTTGTGCTTGTCCGGCCGGTCGAGGGTGACGTAGGCGCGGTCGCCGTCGAAGCGCAGCGCGATGTTGGTGCCCATTCCCGGATCTTACCCGTGAGTCAGTTCAAGGGTAGGGGCCATTGCCCGGCCGTTCGGTCTCTGCTCTAATCGAACGCAAGTTACCGTCAATGCTGACGGTATCCGCGTCGATGGTGGCCTGTCGTGGCACGCTCGACGCCCCGCGAGATCATCGGAGGAACAATGCTGCCAGCGGGAATGGATCCCCGGACGCCGGTGCTGGTCGGTGCCGGGCAGGTCGTGCACCGGAGCGGCGAGCCGGGACTGCCGGGACCGGTCGAGCTCGCCGCCGAATCGCTGCGCCGCGCGGGTGCCGACAGCGGCACCGGCGATCGGCTGCTCCGCTCCGCCGACCTGATCGCGGCGGCGGCCCCGGTCAGCAGGCCGTACGCGGATCTCGGCGCCCTGGTCGCCACGGAACTCGGTGCGACACCGAAGCGGACCTGGCAGTCCGTGCGTTTCGGTGGCGACGCACCGCAGCGGCTGCTCAATACGGTCGCCCAGGCCATCGCCGACGGACAGTCCGACATCGCGCTGATCACCGGCGCCGAGGCGGTGGCCGCCTGGAACACCGCCACGCGCACGGGTGCCCCGCTGGATTGGCCGGATCAGCCCGACGACGCGCAACCGACCGAACTCGTCGGCGCGGACCGCGCGCCCAACTCCGATATGGAGACCGCGGCCGGGCTGTGGGGACCGGTGTACTTCTACGCACTGATGGAGACCGCGCTGCGCGGTCGGCTCGGCCTGAGCGAGGACGAGCATCGCGCGCGCATCGGCGGTCTGTGGTCGCGGCTGTCCGACGTCGCGGCGGGCAATCCTTATGCGTGGCAACCCACACCGCAGGCGGCCGTCGATCTGGTGACGCCGACGCCCGCGAATCGCATGGTGTCTACGCCGTATCCGAAGCTGCTCATCGCGAACCTTTCGGTGAATCAAGGTGCGGGGTTGATCGTGTGCAGCGCGGCCGCCGCGACCGCGGCCGGGGTGCCGCGGGACCGGTGGGTGTTCCCGCACGGCGGTGCCACCGCCACCGACGAATGGTTCGTCTCCGAACGCGCGGATCTGGCCGCCTCACCCGCCATCGCTGCCGCCGGGCAAGCCGCGTTGGGTGCCGCGGGCATTGGCATCGACGACGTCGCGCACATCGATCTGTATTCGTGCTTCCCGGTCGCGGTGCAGGTCGCCGCCGAGGCGCTCGGGCTGCCGATCGACGATCCGGCGCGGCCGCTGTCGGTCACCGGCGGGCTCACCTTCGGCGGCGGGCCCGGCAACAATTACGCCACCCACTCGATCGCGACGCTGGTCGGCCTGTTGCGCGAGGACAACCGTGCGTACGGCCTGGCGACCGCACTCGGCTGGTACATCACCAAGCACGGTGTCGGCGTGTACTCGGCCGAACCGCCTGCGCGGCTGTTCCGTTCGATCGAGGCGCAGGTGCCCGCCGCTCGGCGGGAGGCCGCGCCCGGCTACACCGGTCCGGCCACGGTCGAGTCGTACACCGTCGCCTATCGCAAGGGCCCCGCGCCGGACCACGCCGACGAGCCAGAGGCGGTAGTGGTCAGCGCTGTGACGCCGACCGGCGCCCGCATACTGATCCGGGCGTCCGACGCCGAGACCGCCGCGGCGTTCGACGAAGGCGACCCGCTCGGCGTTGCCGCCGATATCACCGCAGCAGACAAGCTCACGCTCACCGAGAGGACCGTCAAATGACCGCAGCATCGCAGGGCGACCCGACGCACGAGCTGATCCTGGTCGAACGGCGCGACGCCATCACCGTGCTGACCGTCAACCGTCCCCAGGCCCGCAACGCGATCAATTTGGCGACCGCGCAGGCCATCGAGCGCGCCGTCGACGAGTTCGAGGCCGACGGCGCGGCGCGGGTGCTGGTGCTCACCGGCGCGGGCGGCACCTTCAGCGCGGGCATGGACCTCGTCGCCGCGTCGAAGGGGGAGATGCCGATGACGCAGCGGCGTGGCCCGCTTGGCATCGCCGCGAAACCTCCGGTGAAGCCGATGATCTCGGCCGTCGAGGGCTTCGCGCTGGCCGGCGGTTTCGAGTTGGCGCTCTCCGGTGACCTCATCGTCGCCGCCAGTGACGCACAGTTCGGTATCCCGGAAGTGCGGCGCGGCCTGGTCGCCGCGGGTGGTGGGGTGCTGCGGCTGACCCAGCGGTTGCCGCGCAGCATGGCCGCCGAGCTCGCGCTCACCGGTGGGCGGATCGGCGCCGAACGGCTCTATCAGCTCGGGCTGGTCAATCGGATCGCCGAGCCAGGCGCCGCATTGGCCGTCGCGCTCGAGCTGGCGGCCGAAATCGCCGCCGCCGCACCGCTCGCCGTCGCCGCGAGCAAGCGGATCATCGACGAGTCGCCGGACTGGTCGGTGGCCGAAGCGTTCGCCAAGCAGGGCGAGATCGCCTTGCCCGCATTGTTTTCCAAGGACGCCGCCGAAGGCGCGCTCGCCTTCGCGCAGAAGCGCGAACCGCAATGGCAGGGACGCTGACCGCCTCGGGAGAACGCGTCAGGGAGACGCAGGCGCAGCGCCGCGCGCGCATGCGCACGCGGCTCCTGGACGCGGCGGTGGAGAGCCTGGTCGAGGTCGGTTACGCGGGCACCACCACGCTGGAGGTGCAGAAGCGGGCCGGCGTGCCGCGCGGCACGCTGCAGCATCATTTTCCGACCAAGGCCGATCTGCTCGCCGGTGCGGTCGAGCATCTCGCCGCCCGCCGATTCGACCAGCTGACACAGGAATTCGAGGACATTCCGGCGACGGCTGATCGTTTGGAGACGGCCGTCGAGCTGACCATGGGAATGCTCAGCGGGCCATCGTTCTGGGCCGCGTTGGAGATGTGGGTGGGCGCGCGCACCGATCCCGAGCTGCTCGCCGCCTTCCTCCCGTTGGAGCATCGGCTGTTCGAGTTGATGCACACCAGCATTCGCGATGTCTTCCGCGCGGAGTTCCCGGACGACCCACGGGTGCCGACGATCACCGAGTTCACCATCGAGATCATGACCGGTCTCGCGCTGCGTGTGCTGCTGACCGGCGAGGTGGACCGGAACCGAATCATCCAGCACCGCTGGCGAAATGCCGTACGCATCCTGCTCGGGACGGCGCATCCGGACACGTTGACCGAGCCGCGCCGGGAACGATGAGCAGCGGGCGTTACTGCCTGGCGATGGTGTCGAGCACCGCTCGCGCGCACGCGGCGGGATCGTCGTAGAACGGTGTGTGCCCGCTACCGTGCAACGTGACGTGCTCGGCATCCGGTAGCAGCGCGCGGGCGCGGCGGCTCTGGGTGCGATAGGTCAGCAGAATGTCCCGATTGCCCCACGCGACGGTGACGGGAATGTCGGCGAGACAGCCGATTTCGGGCGGCCGCACGTCGGCGAACGAGGCGAGCGCTGGTTCGAAGCCGGGCGCGTCGGCCGCACCGTTGGCCGTATCCACCGCCACTTGCGCGCCGACGGCCCACGGCTTGCCGAAGACCAAGCTCAAGAAGGCGGTACGGCCCGCGGCGGTACCGAGGATCGTCGGCAGTGCGGGCTTCAATCGGCCGGCGAGCATGCGTGACTTGCCCAGCGACTGCTGGCACCAGGCGCGACCGGCCCTGTCCCAGAACGCGATCGGTGAAAAAGCGGTGACGGAGCGGGCGAGCCCGCGGGCGCCGAGGTTCAGCGTGATCAACCCGCCCATCGAATTACCCGCCAGGTGCGGTCGCTCGATGCCCTGGGCGGCAAGGAATTCGGCGAGTGCCTCGGTGAGCGTGTCGACGGTGGTGGTAGCGAGCGGTGCCGAGCCGGCGAACCCGGGCAGATCGACGGCGATCACGTCGAACGACTCGGCGAGGGTGTCGATGATGGGTTCCCACACCTGCCAGCGGCTGCCGATGCCGTGCACCAGAACCAGGGGCTCACCCGAGCCGGTTCGATGATGGTTCAACATCGTCATGCTGTCCCGCCTCTCGGGTATGCAGGCCAGACTCGGGTGCGTCAGCGTGGCCACTGCGCCCCACAGTAACAGCAGTCGCGCGCCCTCAGTTGCCGGTCCGCTGCTGGGAACCGGACAATTTCCGCTGGCAGTGGCGCGAAAAGTCGGTACGATAATTGGTATGGCAACGCGTAAGGTCACCCTTTCGCTGGACGAGGCCGCCTGGTCCTTCGCCGAGCAGGCCGCGGCCCGCGCGGGCATGTCACCCTCGGCGTGGATCTCTAAGGCCGCGCGGCGTGAAGCCGTGCGCACCGGGTGCGGTCCGGTACCGGACGTGACGGCTCTGGCCGCCGCGGACGCGGCCGAAATGGCCGCCGCCGAGGAGGCGATGCGTGCGGCGGGGTGAACTGTGGATCTACAACCCGCATGGTTCGCCGCGTCGTCGTACGGTCGTGCTCATCAGCAGTGACGGCATCAACGAGTCGCCGAGGCCGTGGCTGATCGCCGCCGAGGTGGTCCAGGACGATCCCGGGGACATCCTCGCGGTGCCGGTGCGGCAGTACGGCTGGGTGCACGCCGGGAACATCGGCCGCATCTTCCGCGGCTGGCTCGCCGAACGCGTCGACGAGATGGAGTCGGAGACGCTGGAACGCCTGGATACCGCGCTGCGTGCCGCGATGGATCTCTGACGGCTCGGACACGGTCCCGCAACGCGTTGTGCACGTGGGGTTCTGGCCCGATCGGTACCATCGTGGCCGACGTCCCCACGGCGTCCATTCCACGACGGTGGCCATTTCGACAGATTGGGATTCAGGTGCGGATCTCCCTGATCGCCGCGGCGCTCATCGCGCTGCCGGTGCTCGCGGCATGCGGCAACGACAAGGCGGCGGCAGCGCCGGCGGTGACGCAGGCGGACCTCGCCAAGTCCCTGCAGGCCAAGGGCCTCAAGAGTCAGCAGCTCGCCGACTGCGCCGCGAAACTCTTTGTCGAGCAGGGCATCTCGCAGGACGGCCTGCGCGTGCTGATCAGCGACGAGTACGACACCAAGGCCGCCGATCAGGAAACGCTCGGCATGAACAAGGACGACGCCGAGAAGGCCCGCACCGCGCGGACCCGGATCGCCACCGAGTGCATGTCCGCCCCACGCTGAACCCCGGACGCGAGTCCGATCTCAGATCGCGACGACCAATTCGACCTGTGCCCGCGAGCCTGCGCTGAGATCCTCGGCGCTACGGACCGCCTTCTTCACCGGCAATACGTAGGTGGCGCGTGACTTGTCCGGGAACAGCGAGGTCGACCAGCGGCTGGCGCCTATGGTGACGTGCACCCGGACGGAGCCGAACCCGCCGACGCGATGGGCGTACCGCTCTTCGATCTCATCGGCGATCTCCGCGGGCAGCGAAACGAAATGCCAGGACCCCTGGCCTGCGTGTTCCCACACCTCTGCCGTGAACGAGTATTGCGAGCCAGCCACGTCGCGACTGTAGCGAGGCGCACCGACAACTACCGTCGTCCACCATTTCGGATCGTGGTGCGCGCAACCCGTGAGCCGCGCCCCCTGCTGCGCCATCGTGGGCTGATGACATCCATCGAGGCCGAATCCGCCACAGATACCGAACTGGATGCGGTCTTCGGACCGATCTTCGAGCGCATCGCGCAGGGCGCGGTGGCGCGGGAGGTCGATCGTCGGCTGCCGTTCGAGGAGGTCGGCTGGCTGCGTGCGGCGAAGTTCGGGGCGTTGCGGGTGCCGGTCGAGTTCGGCGGGTACGGCGTCAGCGTGCGGCAGCTGTTCCGGCTGCTGATCGAGCTGGCCGCGGCCGAGTCGAACCTGCCCCAGGCACTGCGCGTGCATTTCTCGTTCGTCGAGGATCACCTGCTTGCCGAGCCGGGGCCCGGCCGCGAGCAGTGGCTGCGGACGGCGACGAGCACCCTGGTCGGCAACGCCATCACCGAGCCGGGGGTCGGCGCGGTCGATCGCTACCGCACCCGCCTGACCCGGGATGGCGACCGCTGGTTGCTCAATGGTGTGAAGTACTACAGCACCGGCTCCCTGTACGCGGACTACATTCTGGTCGCGGCGGATCGCGACGGCGAACGGGTGGGTGTGCTCGTCGACGCGAACGCCGAGGGCGTGCGGCAGCACGACGACTGGGACGGCTTCGGCCAGCGGCTGACCGCCAGCGGCACCACGGAATTCACCGATGTCGTGGTAACCGAAGATCGTGTCCTCGGCCCCGGCTACGGCGCGCCCGGCCCCACCTACGCGACCTCCTATCTGCAACTGGTGCAGCTCGCGGTGCTCGCCGGTATCGCACAGCGCGCGGAGCTGGATGCCAGGGAGTGGGTGGCGGGCCGCACCCGCAGCTACTCGCACTCCGCCGCGGGTATTCCGCGCCAGGATCCCTTGGTGCAGCAGGTGATTGGGCGCCTGTCAGCCGCGGCGTTCGCCGCCAAGGCCAGTGTGCTCGCCGTTGCCGACATCCTCGACGAGGTGCTGGCGAGTGGCGCGCAGAACGAGAAGGCTTTGGAGGCAGCCGAACTCGCCGCCGCGCAGGCACAGCTCGCGGTGATCGATCTGGTACTTCCAGCCACCACGCTGCTCTTCGAGGTCGGCGGCGCCTCGGTGGTCTCGGAGCGGCAGCGGCTGGACCGGCACTGGCGCAACGCGCGCACCATCTCGGTGCACAACCCGGCGATCCAAAAAGCCAGGGCGATCGGCGACTACCTGCTGAACGGCGCCGACCTCCCCTTCGCTTGGAGTGCGGGCGAGCACAAGTCCACGACGGGAGCGGCGCAGTGACCCGCCGAATTCGCTTCAACGCCTTCGACATGAATTGCGTCGCCCATCAGTCTCCCGGCCTGTGGCGGCATCCGGACGACCAGTCGCACCGGTACAAGGAGCTGAGCTACTGGACCGACCTGGCGAAGCTGCTGGAGCAGGGGCGCTTCGACGGCATCTTCATCGCCGACGTACTCGGCACCTACGACGTCTACGGCGGCAACGACATCGCGGCGCTGCGGCAAGGCGCGCAGATCCCGGTGGCCGACCCGCTGCTGCTGGTCTCGGCCATGGCCGCGGTCACCGAGCACCTCGGGTTCGGCATCACCACCGGCACCGGCTTCGAGCATCCCTTTCCCTTCGCCCGCCGGCTCTCCACCCTCGACCACCTGACCAACGGGCGCATCGGCTGGAACGTGGTCACCGGCTACTTACCCTCGGCGGCACGGAATTTCGGCGCCGACGACCAACTCGACCACGACGAGCGCTACAACCAGGCCGACGAATACCTGGAGGTGCTCTACAAGCTGTGGGAAGGCTCGTGGGAGGACGACGCGGTGGTGCGCGACGCCGCGCAAGGCGTCTACGTCGATCCGGCGAAGGTGCACCACATCGGCCATCAGGGCAAACACTTCACCGTGCCGGGCATCCACCTTTCCGAGCCGTCACCGCAGCGCACGCCGGTGATCTACCAGGCGGGCGCCTCGACGCGCGGTGTGCGGTTCGCCGCGGAGAACGCCGAGGCCATCTTCATCGCCGCACCGTCGAAACGGCTACTCGCGCAGACGGTTTCCCGAATCCGCGCCGCGCTGCGGGAGGCGGGCCGCGATCCGTACTCCGCCAGGATCTACGCGCTGGCGACGATCATCACCGACGCCACCGACGAAGCGGCACAGCGCAAGCACGAGGAGTACCTGTCCTACGCCAGCATCGAGGGCGGCCTGGTCTTCATGTCCGGCTGGATGGGCATAGACCTGTCCGGCTACGACCTCGACGACCCCATCGGCCAGGTACAGAGCAACGCCATCCAGTCCGCCGTAGCCGCCTTCCAGGAGTTCGACGACGACGGCCGCGAGTGGACGGTGCGCGATATCGGACGGTGGGCGGGCATCGGCGGCATGGGGCCGGTGTTCGTCGGTTCCGGCGCCACGGTCGCCGACCGGCTCCAGGAGTGGGTCGCCGACACCGATCTCGACGGTTTCAACCTCGCGTACGCCATTACGCCGGGATCCTTCGAAGATGTTGTCCGCCATGTCGTTCCGGTGCTGACCGAACGTGGGGCGTACACCACCGAGTACGTCCGGGGAACTTTGCGCAACGCGTTGTTCGAGGCGGGCGACCGGCTGCCGGAATCGCATCGCGGCGCCCGATATCGGGTGGGCGCACCGGGCTCCACCGTGCTACCCGACGAGGTCGCGCGCCCTGGGGTGGCTGTCGCCGCACCGGCGTCGTAAATGCTCGCACCCGGCGAACACTCCGGTGTTCGCCGGGCGGACAACTACGCCGAGAGGGAATCGAGAAACGCCTGCGCGACGGATTCCAGCCCGTGTCGGTCGATGTCGTCGAACCGCTCCGGCTTCGGACTGTCGAGGTCGAAAACGCCGATGAGTTCGCCGTTGTGCACCAACGGAATAACGACCTCCGAACGCGTCTCGGCATCGCAGGCGATATGGCCGGGAAACGCGTGTACGTCCGGCACGACTTGCGTTTCCCTGGACTGTGCCGCGGTACCGCAGACGCCTTTCCCGAGTGGAATGCGGACGCAGGCGGGTTTGCCCTGGAACGGTCCGACGACGAGTTCGTTGCCGTCGTAGAAATAGAACCCGACCCAATTCAGTTCGGGCAGTGCGTGGAAAACCAGCGACGCGAGATTGGCGGCGTTGGCGACACGGTCGTGCTCGCCCGCCACCAGCGCTTCGGCCTGCGCGGCGAGCTGGCGGTACTGCTCGGTGCGGTCTCCGGTCAGGTCGGCAACGGTGAACGACATGGCCCGAATGGTACGCCAGGCAAAACCGCTGTCTGCTCATTGATTCTCGCTGATCGCAACACTCACGAGGGGCGCGTCACTGCCCGGATGATCCGAACATGACAACGCAGAATTCCGTTCCCCGTTCCACCCGTACGGCCGCGGTAATCGGTGCCGGACAAACCGGCGTCACTGCGGCATTGGGTCTACTCGACGCCGGATTCGACGTCACCCTCTACAGCGACCGCGATCAGCGCAGCCTGCGCGACGATGTCCCCGCCACCGGCACCGCGCTCGAATTCGGGGTGACCCAGCAGGCCGAATCCGCGCTCGGGCTGGACACCTACACCGGCCGGGCGCCGCGGCACACCGGGCTCAGTGTCCGAATCGCCGGGGGCGGTGCCGAACTGATCCAGTTCGACGGCAATTTCGACGGATACGTCGGCATCGCCGTCGACACCCGCTTGAAGGCCGACGAACGACTGACCGCCTTCCAGGAACGCGGCGGCCGCTTCGTCGTCGAGCAGGTGACTCCGGAAACCCTCGACACGATCGCCGCGGCCAACGCCCTGACCCTGGTCGCCACCGGCCGCGGCGGACTGTCCGACCTGTTCCCGATCGACCGGGCCCGAACCCCCTACGACGCCCCACAGCGCTCGCTGCTGACGGTCACCGTGACCGGAATCGGCCACGGCAAAGACGTTTTCGCGCACCGCAGCCCGGCGGGCGGCGCGCACAGCGGCTTCTCCATCCTGGCCGAGCAGGGCGAGGCCTGGTGGGGCCCCTACCTGCACAAGGATGCGGGCCCGAGCTGGGCGTTCCTCGGCTGGGCCAGTCCGGGTAGCGAGTGGGAAACCCGTTTCGCCGCAGCGGATTCCGCCGAGGCCGCGCACCGGATCGTGCAGGATCTGTACCGGGACTTCATCGATTGGGATCTGCCCGAGGTGCTGGCCACCCAGGTGATCGCCGAGGATCCGCATTCCTGGCTGAAAGGCGCGGTGCGGCCGGTGGTCCGGGCCGGCGTCGGGCACACCGCGGGCGGCCACGTGGTCGCCTCGCTCGGCGACACCTCGGCCGCGTACGACCCCATCGCAGGCCAAGGCGCGCAGAGCGGGCTCATCCAGGCGCAGCGGCTGGTCGCGGCCGCCGCGGTGCACGAGGGCCCGTTCGACGAGGCCTGGATCGCCGAGCAGTACGCGACGTTCCTCGCCGCGCGCGGCGACGCCGCCAACAAGGTCACCCGGCTGTTCCTGAGCGACCCGGAGCTCGCCGAGATCGGCAATCAGCTCTTCGCGGCGGCCGCCGTCGACCCGAAGTTCGCCGCCGCGTTCGTCGGCCTGCTGCATCACCCGCAGCCGTTCCTCGAGATCGACTCGCTCGACGCGGCCTACGCCTTCATCACCCGCGTCACCGGCGAAGACGCGACGGCGCTGCTCGGTCGCTTCACCCCGGCAGGCAAGTTCGCCAGATCCACCTTCGCCGGCGTCCTCGCCAACGCCTGAGACCCGCACTCCCCCGCAGCGCGATCCGATCGCACAGATTCAAACCCTCGTGCCGGTCGGGCCGCGCTGCTGGAGTGGGAGGAGCTCGACGGCTACCCCCCGACCCCTCTGGAGCAGCTATGACCACGGAGCAGATCGCCGAACAGATCAAATTCGCCTACTGGGTGCCCAACGTCAGCGGGGGACTGGTCACCAGCGACATCGAACAGCGCACCGGCTGGGACTTCGAGTACAACAAGAAGCTGGCCAGGACCGCCGAGAACAACGGTTTCGACTACGCGCTGTCCCAGGTGCGCTACACCGCCTCCTACGGGGCGGAGTTCCAGCACGAGTCGACCTCGTTCAGCCTGGCGCTGCTCGGCGCGACCGAGCGGCTGAAGGTCATCGCGGCCATCCACCCCGGGCTCTGGCATCCCGCGGTGCTCGCGAAGTTCGGCGCCACCGCCGACCACCTCTCCAACGGCCGTTTCGCCATCAATGTCGTATCCGGCTGGTTCGCCGGTGAATTCACCGCACTCGGCGAGCCCTGGCTCGAGCACGACGAAAGGTACCGGCGCAGCGCCGAATTCCTCGAGGTGATCCGCAAGATCTGGACCGAGGACAAGGTGAACTACGGCGGCGACTTCTACCGCATCCGTGACTTCACGCTGAAGCCGAAGCCGCTCAACACCCCCGAACGCTCGAATCCCGAACTGTTCCAGGGTGGTAACTCGACCGCGGCTCGCCGCAACGGCGGCCGCTACGCCGACTGGTACTTCTCCAACGGCAAGGATTTCGACGGCGTCACCGAGCAGCTCGACGACCTGCGTGCCGTCGCGCGGGACAACAACCGGGAAGTGAAGTTCGGCCTCAACGGCTTCATCATTGCCCGCGACACCGAGAAAGAGGCCCACGACACCCTGCGTGAGATCATCGAGAAGGCGAACAAGACTGCGGTGCAAGGGTTCCGGGACGCGGTGCAGCAAGCAGGCGCGTCCACCAAAGATGGCAAGGGCATGTGGGCGGACTCCTCCTTCGAGGACCTCGTGCAGTACAACGACGGCTTCCGTACGAAGCTGATCGGCACGCCGGAGCAGGTGGCCGAGCGGATCGTCGCCTACCGCGAGCTCGGTGTCGACCTGATCCTCGGCGGCTTCCTGCACTTTCAAGAGGAAGTCGAGTACTTCGGCGCGAAAGTCCTTCCGCTGGTTCGCGAACTGGAGGCCGCACGGCGTCCGGTCGCGGCGGTGGGCTGATGACCGTCTCCGATGGGCGGCGCTCCCGTACTGCCGCGTGGCCACCTTCGGCCGACAGCGGGGGCGTCGCTCTCGCGACCGATCGCATAACCTCGGCGGCGCAGGCGGTTTCGGTCGCCGAACGCCTCGCGGCGGACTTCGCGTCCGGTGCCGCCGCGCGCGACCGCGGCCGGATACTGCCGCATCCGGAGGTGCGGCGGCTCGCGGCCAGCGGGTTGCTCGCCATCACCGTGCCCGCCGAGTACGGCGGCGCGGATCTGCCGCCGAGCGCGGTGGCGGAGGTGGTGCGGATTCTCGCGACCGCCGATCCGAACATCGCGCAGATCCCGCACAGTCACTTCGTGTACGTGAATCTGGTGCGGCTGGCCGGTTCCCCGGCGCAGTGCCAGCGCTACTTCGCACAGGTGCTCGACGGTGCGCGGATCGCCAACGCGCAGTCCGAGCGCGGCGGTGCCACCATTGCCGACATCAGCACCACGCTGCGGCCCGCGGGCAGCGGGTTCCGGGTCGACGGGCGTAAGTTCTACTGCACCGGTTCACTTTTCGCGAATGTGCTCGCCGTGCTCACCAAGCTCGACGATGCCGAGGGGCGCAGCGGTTTAGCGCCGGGGGAGTACATCGCCTACCTGCCTGCCGATACGCCAGGCGTGCGAATCATCGACGACTGGAACGGTATCGGCCAGCGCACCACCGGCAGCGGAACGGTGTCGTTCGACGAGGTGCTGGTCGAGCGGGGCCAGCTCATCCGCCGCAGCGCCGCCGTGCAGGCACCCAACGGTTACGGTGCGTTCGCGCAACTACTGCACGCTGCCATCGATGCGGGAATCGCTCGTGGAGCGCTGACGGCCGCAACGGAATTCGTGCGCACCACGAGCCGTCCCTGGTTCGAAGCCGATGTCGCCCGCGCCGTCGACGATCCGCTCCTGATTCAGCGTTTCGGTGAGCTGTCGGTCGTGGTCACCGCGGCCGAGGCGACCCTGATCGCCGCAGGCAAGGCCGTCGACGCGGCCACCACGCAGCGCAGTGCGGTACCACCCGATGGGGGGATTGACGGCGTCGGATCGCGTGGCACAGTGGTAGATATCGAGCAAGAGGAGGGCGCCGCTCGCGCCTCGCTGGCGGTTGCCGCAGCGAAGGTGCTGGCCGATCGGGCGGCCAACGAGGTGTCGAGCGCGCTGTTCGAAGTGGGGGGAACCCGAAGTGCCGCTACCGATCTCAATCTGCATCACTTCTGGCGCAATGCGCGTACGCACACCCTGCACGATCCGATCCGCTGGAAGTACCAGCACCTCGGCCGTGCGCTGTTGCACGGTACCGCGCCACCGTTGCACGGCGTGATCTGACCGGCCCGCCGGTCGAACCAGCACGTGATCGAAAAGGATACGAAAAGTGACAGTGACGGTCGTAGTCGGCAATCCGAAGCCCGCCTCACGCACCCTGACGGCGGCCACACTGGTCGCGAAGGGGCTGCGTCCGGACGCGGAGCCCGCGGTAATCGACCTGGTCGATTTCGGCGCCGCCCTGCTCGGCTGGGGTGATCCCGGCGTCGCCGCGGCGGTCCGCACGGTCGCCGATTCGGAGCTGGTCGTTTTCGCGAGCCCGACGTTCAAGGCCACCTACACCGGCCTGTTGAAACTGTTCCTCGAGCAGTTCGACGGCGGCACCGGGCTGGCGGGTGTGCTGGCCGTTCCGGTGATGCTCGGTGCCGGCCCCGCCCACGCGCTGGCGCCGGACCTGCTGCTCAAGCCCGTACTCGTCGAACTCGGCGCCACCGCCGCGCTGCCCGGGCTGTACCTGTCGGATCGGACCTTCCGCGAGGACGGCGTGCTCGACGCCTACAGCGAGCGCTGGCGGCCGGTCGCCCGGGCGCTGGCCGTGGGCGCGGAGGTGCCCGATCATGCATGAGCTCTTCGAGTTTCCCGCCGACGGTGGCGGATTGCGCCGCGCCTTCGCCAACTTCCCCAGCGGCGTGGTCGCGGTGTGCGCCGAAATCGACGGCACCCCACACGGTCTCGCGGTGAGCACGTTCGTTCCGGTGTCGCTCGACCCGCCGTTGGTGTCGTTCTGTGTGCAGAATTCCTCGTCGACCTGGCCGAGACTGGCCGCCGCAGGCCATCTCGGCTTGAGCCTGCTCGGGACCGGTCAGCAGGACGCGGCCCGCACGCTCGGCGCCCGCAACGGTGACCGATTCCGCGGTACCGAACTGCATCGTGGCACCGGTGAGGCGATCTTCATCGACGGTGCGTCCGCGTGGATCGAGGGCGTGCCGGAGGCCCAGGTGCCCGCGGGCGATCATGCGGTCGTCATCCTGCGGATCCACCGGATCGCCACCCGCACCGACGTCGACCCGCTCGTCTTCCACGGCAGCAGATTCCGTCGACTGCACGCCGAGGCCAGCTAGGCAGCCGTCGCCGCGTCGATCAGCCCTGGTCACGTCGGTGCCGAGCGGGTATGGGAACATGAGTTGCATCTATTCGGAAGGGTCGACAACTCCTCGTCGCGGTGCACGCCGTGCCCTGCCTGTTCGACAACGAGGAGCCGCCGATGTCCACGATCACCTGGACCGAAGCCGATGCCGAACGATCCGCCCCTTGGCATTCCGAGAGCGCGGCGTCGGCCCCGACCCGGATCGTGGTGGCCGACGATCGGATGACCGCCGAGACCGCGTACCGCCTGGCCTGCGAGGGCACCGCGCTGCTGTGGCGCGGCGACTACCACAATGCCCGCCAGCTGCTCCAGGCGATGGGCCGTCGGGTCGACCGGAAAGCGCCCGGGCCGGCCGATAGTCCGGCCGAGGCGTTCCGGCTGCAGCGCAGGGCGCGCAACCATCGCGCGCGGGTGCTCGGCAAGCTACTCGTCCAGCTCGAGCAAGACCACACACTCGCGCTGCGCCGCGCTCCCGACGTGCGCAAGGCCTGCGACGACGTGTACGGGCCGGCGCAGGGGCCGATGCTCATCGCGCTCACCGAACTGCTCGGCGTGCTCGGTGCGGCCCAGTGGCGGGAGAAGGGGGTGCGGATTCCCGCGCTCGACGCCACCATCTACCCGCATTACGGCGTGTTCTCGCCGATCCGCGGTGAATACATCGAGCTGGTCGCGCAGGCCCCCCTCGCAGGCGACGTGCGCACCGCGTTCGACCTCGGCACCGGGACCGGGGTGCTGGCCGCCCTGTTGGCCCGTCGCGGTGTCGGCCACATCGTGGCCACCGACGACAGCCCGCGTGCGCTGGCCTGTGCCCGCGACAATATCGACCGGCTGGACCTCACCCGCTCGGTCTCGGTCGTCGGTCCCACGCTTTTTCCGGACGGTCGCGCCGACCTCATCGTCTGCAATCCGCCGTGGCTGCCTGCCCGGCCGACCTCCGCGATCGAGCACGGGGTGTACGACCAGGACAGTGCGATGCTTCGCGGTTTCCTGGCCGGCCTGGCCGCTCATCTCGAGCCGGGCGGCGAAGGGTGGCTCATTCTGTCCGACCTCGCCGAGCACCTCGGGTTGCGCACCCGCGACGATCTGCTGGCCCTGATCGAGGGTGCCGGTCTGCACGTCGTCGATAAGACCGACACCACTGCGCAGCATCCGCGCGCCAAGGACACCACCGACCCGCTGCATACTGCCCGCGCCGCGGAGGTCACCTCGCTCTGGCGGCTGACTGTCACGCCGTAGTGGCGGTCTCGCGCTCAATCAGGCTGCGGGACAGCGATTCTGCGGGATCGTCAAGTCGATGAGGTATCGGTCGGCGGCACCGGTGGTGCAAGGGGAGCGGTCGTACATGCCGTGACCCCAGCCTTCGTAGGTCAGCAGGGTGGCGTCCGGAGTGTGCTGCGCGACGCCCACTGCCCACTCGTGCGGAGTCGACGGGTCGTGGAGCGAGTTCATGATGAGAATCGGTGGGCCGTCCACGATCTGCGGGCGGTGCGCCGGGTTCGCCGGTGCGATAGGCCAGCCG
Organism: Nocardia sp. NPDC052316; assembly: GCF_044547795.1. Lineage (NCBI taxonomy): Bacteria > Bacillati > Actinomycetota > Actinomycetes > Mycobacteriales > Nocardiaceae > Nocardia > Nocardia sp. NPDC052316. The sequence goes on along the minus strand of NZ_JBIUBB010000005.1, from coordinate 50,615 downwards.
GAGCACAAAGCGCCTGCGCCCCAAGCGAAGTGGGCCCGCAGCGGAGCGGCGTTCGCCGTCTGTTCCTGCCACAGCTGGTTCCACTGGCTCTGGTCGGCGATATCGAATCGCCAGTCGGAGCAGAGAATGACCTGCGGCATCGGAACCGCCTGGCCTTGCTGCCGCGGGGCCGCAGGCGGCAGTGGACCGGCCGTCGGCTGGTCGGCCAGTGCCCGCAGATCCGTTGCCAGCTTGGACCATTCGGGCCGATACAGCCGTTGGATGACCTGTGCGTTCAGGTCGAACGGGCCTAGCTGCTTGTTCGCGTCGGCCAGGTCGCGTAGCTCGCCGCGGGCCGACTTGGCGTATACCTCGCTGAAGATCTGACCGACGTCCGCACCGTGCAGGACACACTGGACGTCCTCGGCGCACCACGCCGCGAATTCACCGTAAGCATCCTTGGCCGCCCGTGCTTCACTGTTCATGAACGCTCGCCCGTCCAAACTGTGGTCGTCCACGCTGTCCATCAGCAAGGCGCGCAGGCGTTTCGGGAACAACTCCGCATACGACTGCGCGGGCATCGTCCCGTAAGACCTGCTGTAGATACTGATCTGGTCCGCACCGACCGCCACCCGCAGCGCCTCCACATCCCGCGCGACACTCGCCGCGTCGAGGTAATCCATCAACGCCCCGGTGTACTGCCGACAACTCGCCGCGAGATCCCTTGCATACGAATGCACTTCCTCGATCCGCCCACCCAGATCCGGCACAAAATTCGGCCGATACCCCGCCAGCCCCGCGTCACACCGCACCGGATGACTCCGCTTCACCCCTCGCGGATCAAGACTCACAATATCGAACCGCCCCCGCAACTCCGCCGAAAACTTGCCCCCCTTCAGGATCTCATCCACCCCTGACGTCCCGGGCCCACCCGGCAACGAAACCAACGTCCCCACCTTCTGCCCAGGCTCGTCGGCGCGATCCCGCACCACCGCGATCCCGATCTTCTCCCCCTCCGGCTTACCCCAATCAACCGGCACTGTGACTGTGCCACAGTCGAAATCACGATCCTCCGAACACGGCTCCCACCGCAACGCCGACACAGGCTCAGCATCCGACGTACAAGCGGTCACCGCCCCCGAACAAACCCCCACGGCCAGGCCGACGGCCAATACAGTGCGACGAATCAACATGCCCAGATGGTCGACCCCCCGATCCCCACCCCACATCACCCCAACGAGCCACCCCCACTACCCCTCCGGTACTGAGCCCGACCCCCAGGCAAAGAAAATGCCCCGCACCAGAACATCCGGCCAGGGCATTCACTGTTGGAGCCGATGACGGGAATCGAACCCGCGCTGTCTGCTTGGGAAGCAGAAGTTCTACCATTGAACTACATCGGCGAACCTTGGAAAGGTACTCCCGAGACTTTAGCAGAACCCTCCACAACCCGGGAAAAGTCCTGGCAGGAACCGCTGACCTGGGCCGATGCTACGGACTGGGTCGTTCGGCGACGTAGACGTGGAAGGCGCGGTCGGACTCGCCGACGCGCCGATGGTCACGCGTCGTGAAACCCGCTCCCTCGATGATCGCCTCCACCTCGGCTCGTGATCGCTTGATCAGGCCGTCCCGCCACGGCGTGCCTTCGATGTAGGACGAGTCGGCGGCACCGACGACCAGCCTGCCGCCGGGCCGCAGTACCCGGGCGACCTCGGCGAACGACTCCGCGAGTTCCTCGTCCTCGATGTAGTAGATGGTGTTGACGGTGACGACGCCATCGAAGGTGTCGTTCTCGACCGGCAGCTCACGCATTGGGGCCTCGATCAGACGGAGACGATCGTTCGTGAGGTAGTCCTCGAATCGCTTGTGCGCCTTGGCGATCATGGTGGGCGAGACGTCGATGCCGTAGACACGTCCGTGTGGTCCGACCTGATCGAGCAGGGCTTGCAGCCCGTATCCGCCGCCGAAACCGATATCGGCGACCTGCTCGCCGGGTCGGACCTCCAGTGCGGCGATCGAACCTGCCATAACCGCTTTGTTGAAAATGTTGAGCCCGTTGGTGATCAACCGTCCGAGCGGGCCCGAGGGGTGTCCGAGCTGGCGAGCGAAGGGGCCCATGAGCGGAAGCGAGAGACGCACGCTCGTCAGCATTCCATACGACACGACGGCGGCCAGCGCTCAGATGCTATGCGGGGCCGGATGTCTCAGCGTTGCCGCGTCAGGCAAGCGCCTCGTGCAGCGCCGCGATCCAGGGCAGCCAGCGGGGGTCGGGTCCGGCGACGTCGTCCCAGATCATGTGGGTGCAGGTGTAGGCGAGGGCGATGCCGGATTCGGGGTGGGCGAAGGCGATTCGGCCGCCGGTGCCGTTGTGGCCGAAGGAGCCGGGGCCGAGCATGGCGTGGGCGGGGCCGGGGATTTCATAGCCGTTGGCGAAGCGGTGGGTTACCGGCAGGACATCCAAGGGCGCCGGACCACGCAGGCCGTCGGTTTGCGGTTGCCGTGCTCGATCGACGGTCGCGGAGCTCAGCAGGCGGACACCATCGATCTCGCCGATGGTCGCCGCGTACATCCGCGCCAGCGAGCGGGCGTTGCCGATCGCGTTGCCCGCGGGTACCTCGGCCGCGTGCCCCGCGCGGGTGTTGAGCAGCGCGACGCCGTCCTCCCTGGTCGCGACGGCGGCGAGGAGTGTGCGGATCAAGCGCGCGTCGACGTCGATCCCCATCCCACGCAGAACCGCGGCGACCTGCGCGGCGTTCGGCTGTTCCTTGCGGGCGAACTGGGGAACGACCCGGTGCTCCTCGCTTTCGGGCAGCCCGATCCACAGGCTCAATCCGAGCGGTTCGGCGATCTCCGCGGCGAGAAAGTCGCCGACGCTCTTGCCGGTGACCCGCCGTACCAGCTCACCGGCCAGGTATCCCCAGGTGATGGAGTGGTAGTAGAACGCGGTTCCGGGCTGCCAGAGCGGGGTCATGGCGGCCAAGGCCGAGGTGCACAGCGACCAGTCGGTCAACTCCTGGGCACCGATGCCGGACTCCGGTTCGAACCCGGCCAGGCCCGCGCGGTGCGCCAGCAGTTCGGCGACGGTGATGTCTGTCTTCCCGCCGACGGCGAACTCCGGCCAGTACTCGCCGACGGGTGCTGACAAGTCGAGCTGTCCCCGTTCGACGAGCATGTGCACACAGGTTGCGGTCACCCCCTTCGACACCGACATGAGCACCGACAGCGAATCCGCGTCCCACCTCATACCGGAGATCGGGTCCTGCCCGGCCCAGAGATCGATGACAACGCGGCCGTTCCGATAGACGCAGAGCTGTGCCGCACCCTCGTCCTGGGACTGTGCGTGCGCGAACGCGTCGCGAACCGCCTCGAATCCGCGCTCGACCGATCCGTCCACCAGCACCACGACGCCTCCTCGACCCGCTCCGGCGGGGGCACGGCACAACGCGAAACCCCCTCGCCGCCAAGACCTTATTCGACCGGCCGGGGCCGTGCACCCGGCGGCGCGGGTCGGACGCTCGGCGAACTGTCGTCGAGGATGGGCGAATCAGCTTGCCGCACTTCGTCTCGTAGCCGCTTCAGCAGCGCTATGTCGGCGCCGGTGGTCGCGGTCTCGACCAGGATGGGGACGTCATGGAGTTGGGGGATGGTGAACAGCGCGCGAAAGGTGTCTTCGCCGAGGGTGCCTTTGCCGAGGGTTTCGTGGCGGTCGCGGTGTGAACCTGCCGGGTCGCGACTGTCGTTGGCGTGGATCAGGTCCAGTCGGTGCGGGCCGATCGCGTCCGTCAGCTTCGTGACTACGGCCTGCAAAGCGGTGGTGATGTCTTCGCCTGCCGCGTGCAGGTGACAGGTGTCGATGCACAGGCCGATCCGCTCGTCGTCGAGGGCGGCGAAGTACTCGACTGTGCTGTCGACGGTCGAGGCCAGCGCCGCGCCGCCGCCGCAGGTGGGTTCGATGAGTAGTCGCACGCCGGGTGGTGCGGCGTCGAGCAGCGGGGCGAAGAGTTCAGGCAGGCGACCCAGTGCGTGCGCGCGCAGTTCCTGGCGCACCGACGAGCCCGCGTGCACGATGACCGCCGCCGCCCCGACCAGGCCGGCGCGCCGCATGATGGTGGTCAGCGCCTGCGCGGAGTTCGCCAGCACGGCCGGGTCCGGCGAGCCGAAATTCAGCAGATACGGCGCGTGCACGAACACCGGCATGCCGGAGTCCGCGCAGGCGGCGCGGAACGCCGCCGCGTCGTGCGGGTCGCCGGCCGGCTGCCGCCAGCCCCTCGGGTTGCCCGCGAAGAACTGGATCGCCTCGGCGCCGATCTCCCGCGCCTCGCGCAGCCCTTTCTTGACCAGCCCACCGCCCACGAGGACATGCGCACCAATGGGTGAAGCCACGCCCTCGATCAACTCCCTCCGCTGTCGGCGCTACGCGGACCACGATAGCCAGCGCTCCCATCGCCGTGCCCGACCACTGGGCTCGCATCGATAGCCGGTCAGCCGGTGCGGCTTTCGGAGAGTGGCCGTACGGCCGCAACGTTCTGACGCCGTTCGAGCTGCCGATAACCGGCGAAGCAGACGGTGACCAGCAGCGCACCGAGCACCCAGCCGCCGAGCACGTCGGTCGGCCAGTGCACGCCGAGATAGATGCGGGAAAGTCCTACTGCCGCAATGAAGACTACGGCGGCGACACCGGCGACCCAGCGCATCGCGGGCCGGCGTACCTGCGGGATCAGCAGGACCGCGAGGACCCCGATGACAGCCATCGATCCGAGACTGTGACCGGAGGGATAGGCCAGGTTCGTCTTGACGATGACGTGGTTGACCGTGGGCGGGCGTTCCCGGCCGATGAGGTGTTTACCGCCGTCGACCAGCGCCCATGAGCCGAGACCGGTGCCGATCACCAGTGCGACCTCCCGCCACTGGCCGCGCCGGGCGTAGATGATGACGGCGAGCACCACCAGGATGGTCATCGCGACGGTGCCGCCGAGATAGCTGACGGTGATCGCGATCGGTGTGAGTGTGCCGTTGCGGTGGGCGACGGCCCAGTCCGAGATCGGCGAGTCGATCGCGGTGAGCCCGTTTTTCGCGAGGACATTGCTGGTCAGTCCGACGGCGAAAACGGCGAGAACCGCGGCGAGCACGGTGAGCGTCGGGACCATGTTCCAGCTCCGGCCCGGTGTGGAATTCGTGGTCACCCCTCCACGATCTCATCTCGAAGCTGTGGATCGGCTGAGGAACCGGGATCGACGGCGCGGTCGGCACCGACTGGCACCGCACTGCCACTGTGCGCCTGAAGAGCGCGGATCAGCAGGCGCTACGCTGCTCGGCGTGCTGCTTTCCGATCGCGACATCCGTGCGGAGATCGCCGCTGGGCGTCTCGGCGTCGAGCCGCTCCTGGCGAGCCTGATCCAGCCGTCGAGTATCGACGTGCGGTTGGACGGCATGTTCCGGGTGTTCGACAACTCCCGCTACACCCACATCGACCCCGCGCAACGCCAGGACGAGCTGACCAGCCTGGTCGAGCCCGCCCCCGGTGAGCCGTTCGTGCTGCACCCCGGCGAGTTCGTGCTTGGCTCCACGCTCGAGGTGTGCACGCTGCCGGACGATCTGGCGGGCAGGCTCGAGGGCAAGTCGAGTCTGGGCAGGCTCGGTCTGCTGACCCATTCGACCGCGGGTTTCATCGATCCCGGTTTCAGCGGCCACATCACCCTCGAACTCTCGAACGTGGCGAACCTGCCGATCACGCTGTGGCCCGGCATGAAGATCGGCCAGCTGTGCCTGCTCAGGCTGACCAGTCCGGCCGAACATCCTTACGGCAGCGCCACCGCGGGCTCGAAGTATCAGGGCCAGCGCGGTCCGACACCGTCGAAGTCCTACTTGAACTTCCCGCTGCCCGCCGCCGTGGTGGACGCCGCCGAATCGCGACCGAGCTAGACCCACTCAGTCGGTCACTTCCGCGACCGGCTGCGGCACCGCACGGTTCCGACGAAAATACCGTCGCGTCGAACCGGGCACCCACAGCAGCGTGAGCACCACCACCGACAGCGCCCACCCGCCGATCAACGCCAGGTGCGCGCCGGTACTGGGAAACATCACCCACACCACGAACCGCCCGAGGAACTGGCCGCCGAGCAGCACCGTGATGGTGATCCGCGCCCAGTTCTTGCCGCGCAGAATCGGCACAAGCAAGGCGGCGTAGAGCGGTCCGTGGGTGAGATGGAAAACGGTGCCGACGTTCCAGCTGAACGGCGAGAACAGTAGGACGAGTACATGGTTGATCGCGTGGATGCCGATGCCGAAGACGGCTATCCGCACGGTGATCGGTGAAGCTGACATCGCTGCTTGCCCTTCACGGTCGAGTCCCGTGCACGCTATGTCGCGCCGACCGCCGCGGTATTGGACGAATGGGTCACGCCGACCCGAGCAGGCGGCCCGGCGGTGCCCCGGCGAAGCGCTGGAAATCCCGGATCAGATGCGATTGGTCGTAGTAGCCGAAATCGCTCGCGAGCACGCTCATATCGCGCGCCGGTTCGTTCGTCAGCGCGGTGAGCGCGGCCGAGAAGCGCAGCAGCGAACCGTAGTCCTTCGGTGGCAGCCCGACCTGCTCGGCGAACCGGCGTCGGAAATGCCGTGCGCTCCAGCCGCTTTCGGTGACCAGGTCGGCTACCGGCAGCCTGCCCGCGGAACTCCGCAATTGCCGGACCGCATGGGTGACCGCCCGATCCGCCCTGTCGTCGGCTTCGCGCGACCGCGCGCGGAAATAGTCGGCGACCAACGCGAATCGATCCGGCCACGCGGCTGTCTCGGCAAGTCGCTCGGCCAGGTGCCGCACCGACCGCCCCTGCAACTCGGCGAGTTCGACCGCGCCATTACGTAACTCGTCCATCGGTACGCCGAGTAACCGGTGCGCCGTCAGCGGATCGAGTTGCACCTGCACGCTGCGCATCCGTCCGGCATGCCCGGCCGTTCCCGCCCGGTCGTGCAGGCCGATGACCAGTGCGGTCGGGTCGAGGTCGCGCCCCTCGAAGGTCCCCTCCAGCGCGAACACGATCTTCACCGTGCCGCCGGGGATCTTTCTGCGCCGCACCGGGTTCGGTTCCAGCACGTCGAAGCCGAAGCAGCGGATGACATCCAGGCCGACGAAGGCCGCGGCCGACGCGGGAACGATCTGGTGCGACCGCACCTGATACGTCCCGCGCAGGTCGCTCAGCCGATCACCACCCATCCCTCAACACTAAAGCGACTTCCTCGCCATGGCTCGCTTCAGCGCAGGGATGCGGTGGCACCGGCCCGAGTCCGCCCCGTCGACTGCCGAGAAAGGGGCGGATTCGGTCCGGTAAAGCGCCGGGCGGCAACGGGAACCGATCGCGGCGCGTGATCAGTCCCCGCCGCCCGCCCCCACCGCCAGCGCCGTCGTGATGATGACGGATAGCGGTGGCAGCGTGTCGCCGCGCCTCGGCGGGGATACCCAGAAGCACCCTTCCCGGGTCCACCGTCCGAGGCCGGTCGGCAACATCACGGCGCTGCCGATGGCGGGAATGCCGATGTCGAGGCGGTTGAGCACCTCTAACACCTGCGTTCCCGGCCGGCTGTCCGGTTCGGCCAGAAAGCTCCACCGGATCTGCCTGGCCAGCATGGGCCCCCTGGCCCCTTGCTGATCCAGTGCGGCCCGTACCTTTTCGGCACGGGCGGTAGGCAAGTGGACAACGCAAACGCGGCCGGTGATCGGCAGCATGACGAAGCCGCCACGCTCGGTCACCGGTAGCCCGAACTCGTGCCGATAGAACGCAACCCAATCGTCAACAGTCCTGAGTTTCTCCACATTCACGGCGAACTCCTTGCCTCCCTGCTCAAGGGTCCCGGTCGCGCCCCGGTTTCGGTATTGCCCGCACGCCCGCCTTCTGCTGCCTTTCCGCTGCCTCTGATACCAGCTCTGTTTCGTATGTAGCCGTGCTCACAAACCCCTCGTACCCTGGGAAAGAGTTCTTTCGGAAGGGATGACATCGTGGTCCGGCAATGGTCAGGTAAAGAGGCCCGTGCCCTTCGCGATGCCAAGCGCATGAGCATCAGGCAGTTCGCGGCACACCTCGGGGTGCACGAACGCCTGGTGTCGAAGTGGGAGGCCGGCGGCGTCCGCGTCCATCCACGTCCGATCAATCAAGCCGCTCTCGATACCTCCCTGGCCAGGTCGGACGACGTTGTGCGGGCACGGTTTGCGGCCATGATCGATCCATCGATGGCCGACCGCCCGACCCCGCCTGGAATCGATGCGTCCGCCGATACCTCGGCGCGCGTCCACTATTCGAGCGACGCGGAACTTTTGGCTCTCATAGACGCCGGTGCGATGAGAGGTGATGCGTTAGCAGCGATTTCGGAGAGGGATCTGATCATGGCGGCTGCCCATGAGGCCAGCGAGCACGCTGGCCACGCGGAGAGCACAAACTTGGGCGTTACCACCTTGGAGCAACTCGATGCCGACGTGACGCGCATCGCGAACGACTATGTGCACGTGCCCCCGGTGCCGATGATGGTCGAGATGCTCCGGGTCCGGCGGCGGGTGTACCGGCTGCTGGAGGGGCATCAACGGCCCGTCGACACCAGCCATCTGTACATGCTGGCGGGCACCCTGTCCGGGTTGCTCGCCAACGCCAGCACCGATCTCGGCTACTACGACTCGGCGGGCGAACAGATCAGAGCGGCCTGGGCCTACTCCGAACTGTGTGGCCACAACGGGTTGCGGGCCTGGACCCGCGGCATGCACGCGCTGATCGAGTACTGGTCGGAGCGGCCGCGCCGGGGCGTGCTGCTGGCGCAGAGCGGGCAGGAGTTCGCGGAGTCGGCGACGGCGAAGGTGCGCCTGCTCAATATCGAGGCCAGAATCTGGTCTCGGCTCGGCAGTCCCGCGGAGGCGGACCGCTGCATCCGCGCCGCCGACGATGCCCGCGAGGTGTCCGAAACCGACACCCTGCACGACGAGGTGGGTGGGGTGTTCGGCTTCAACGACGCCAAGGCGCAGTACTACGCGGGTGCCACCTACATCCATCTCGGGGAGGCCGAGCTCGCCTTGGCCGCCACCCAGCGGGCGATCGAGCTGTACGCGAGCGGGCCGTCGGAGCAACGGTCCTACGGTGCCGAATCGCTGGCCCGGGTCGACTGTGCCGCGGCGCATCTGATCAACGGCAGCCTCGACGGCGCCACCGAGGCACTGCGGCCGGTGCTCGGTCTGGCCGAGGACAAGCGCCTCGCGCAGTTGGAGGAGCGGCTGACCGGGGTACGCAGGCGGATCGCCGGCCCGGATTTCCGGGATGCGGTCGAGGCGCGGTTCCTGGACGAGCGGATCGAGGAATTCTGCGGCACGACGGCCGCGAAGGGGATACCTCCTGGCAACTCCCCTTCCTGAGGTACTGATCACATCGCCGCGCGCCGCTCATCGCTACCCAGTGAAATACGGGCAATTGACGGCGAGCGGCGGTTTATCCATTTGCCGCGGATGGCACCATGGGACGGGTGAGCCCAAGTCATCTACCGCATCGCCCGCCGCGCGTGCTGGAGCAGTCCACGAAGCTACAGAACGTCGTCTACGAGATTCGTGGACCGGTACATGCGCAGGCAGCACGGCTGGAGGCCGAGGGTCATCGCATCCTCAAGCTCAATATCGGCAACCCCGCGCCGTTCGGCTTCGAAGCCCCCGATGTGATCATGCGCGACATCATCGCTGCGCTGCCGTATGCCCAGGGCTACTCCGAATCCAAGGGCATCCTGTCGGCCAGGCGCGCCATCGTCACCCGGTACGAGCTGGTGCCCGGTTTCCCTGAGCTGGACGTGGACAGCGTCTACCTCGGCAACGGTGTCTCCGAGCTGATCACCATCACCATGCAGGCGCTGCTGGACAACGGTGACGAGGTACTGATTCCGGCGCCGGACTATCCGCTGTGGACCGCGATGACCAGCCTGGCCGGTGGCACGCCGGTGCATTACCTGTGCGACGAGTCCAGCGGCTGGCAGCCCGACATCGCCGATATCGAATCGAAGATCACCGACAAGACCAAGGCTTTGCTGGTGATCAATCCGAATAATCCGACCGGCGCCGTATATTCTGCGGAAATTCTTCAGCAACTCGTCGATATTGCGCGTAAGCATCAGTTGCTGCTGCTCGCCGACGAGATCTACGACAAGATCCTCTACGACGACGCCAAGCACATTTCGTTGGCCTCGGTGGCGCCCGATCTGCTGTGCCTGACCTTCAACGGCCTGTCCAAGGCGTACCGGGTGGCGGGCTACCGCGCCGGGTGGTTGGCCATCACCGGTCCGAAGGATCACGCGTCGGGTCTGCTGGAGGGCATCGACCTGCTCGCCTCGTCCAGACTGTGCCCGAATGTGCCTGCGCAGCATGCGATTCAGGTCGCGCTTGGCGGGCATCAGAGCATCGAGGACCTGATCCTGCCCGGCGGGCGACTGCTGGAGCAGCGCGACGTCGCCTGGGAGCGGCTGAACATGATTCCCGGTGTGTCGTGCGTGAAGCCGAAGGGCGCGCTGTACGCGTTCCCCCGGCTGGATCCGAATGTGCATGAGATCCATGACGATTCGAAGCTGATCCTGGATCTGCTGCTGCAGGAGAAGATCCTGATGGTGCAGGGGACCGGCTTCAACTGGCCCAACCACGATCACCTGCGGATCGTGACGCTGCCGTGGGCCAGGGATCTCGCGGTAGCTATCGAGCGCTTCGGCAACTTCTTGTCGAGCTATCGCCAATAGAGTTGCGACCGGCGCGGGCCGCCGCGCCGCCCCGCTTCTAGCGCATAAACCGACCGAATGTATGGATATATGCGAAGTTTGGAGACTAGCTAGCGCATTAGAAGTACTTTTGTGTACAGTAGGACTTGGCACTTTCGAGTGCCCGACCGGGTTGCCTACCCCCCTGGGTTAACCCGGTCTCGGGTTCGGCCGCCTACCCCCCTGGGCCGCCGGCCTGTGGGCGGCGGAGACATCCCCCTGCTCTCCGCCGCCCCCTCCGAACCCGCTCCCGGCTACCTCGCCGACTCCCGCCGCCCTTTCCGTTCGCCGCGGCGCTTTTGAAAATGAAATCCTTTAAGCTCGGCTGCGGGCAGCCGACTCGGGGCGCAACAGCCGTTCCTGCCCGCTGGGGAACGACCCCAGTGCAACGACGGACAGGGTAGGAGCCCCGCGCGGTCATGAGCGACCATCATCATCACCACGACCACTCCGGTCCGATCGCGATCGGTGACACCGCCGCACGCGTCGTCGTCGGCCTGCTCACCGTCATCGGTGCGATCGTGCTGCTCGGCACCGTCATGCTGTGGCCGGACAAACAGCACATCGACATCCCGCTGCCCATGCAGAACGCGGGCGGCGGTGCGGTGCAGACCGAGGCGGGCACGGTGGTCATGCAGGACGTCGGTCCGTGCGGCAGCACCTCCATCGGCAAGGTGTTCGTGGACAAGCCCGAGCCGCCGCGCACCAACGCCTACACCTGCCAGCGCAGCCTGATCACCATCGAGTCCGGGCCGCACCAGGGCAACAAGACGCTGTTCGAAATCCCGCCAGGCCCAGGACAACCCGATCTGCGCGCCGGCGACGAGATCAGGCTGGTACGGCAGACCGATCCCAGCGGCACCCCGATGTATTCGTTCGAGGATTACGCGCGCGGCCTGCCGTTGACGCTGATCTTCGTGGTCTTCGTCGTGGTGATCGTGGTGGTGGCGCGCTGGCGCGGCCTGCGCGCGCTGCTCGGGCTGGTGTTCGCCTTCGCCGTGCTGGTGATGTTCATGTTGCCCGCGCTGCTGGACGGCAAGCCCGCGATTCCGGTCGCGTTGGTGGCGGGCTCCCTGATCCTCTATGCCGTGCTGTATCTCGCGCACGGAGTGAATCTGCGCACCAGTTCGGCGCTGCTCGGCACGTTGACCTCGATGGTCGTCGCGGCGGTGCTGTCCTGGGTCGCCATCAAGATCACGCATCTGACGGGGCTTTCCGAGGAGCAGAACACCAACGTCGCCACCTACCTGGAGCACGTGAGCATCACCGGGCTGCTGCTGGCCGGGTTCATCATCGGCTCGCTCGGCGTGCTCAACGACGTGACCATCACGCAGGCCTCGGCCGCGTTCGAGCTGGCCGCGATCGACGAGTCCGCCAGCAGGCGAGAGGTTTTCACGGCCGCCATGCGAGTCGGGCGTGACCACATCGCCAGTACCGTGTACACCCTGGTGCTCGCCTACGCCGGTGGCGCGCTGCCGCTGTTGCTGCTGTTCAGCGTCGCCGGCCGCTCCATTCGTGATGTGCTGACCGGTGACGCGGTCGCCATCGAGATCGCCCGCTCGTCCGTCGGCGGCATCGCGCTGGCCCTGTCCGTCCCGCTGACCACGGGCATCGCTGTCATGCTCGCCCGCCCGTTCGGTACGCGGGGGAAGCCAGCCGCGCCGCCGCGTCGAGCTCGGCACGCGCGCAACTGATTCCACGCGTTGACCCCTGGCGCACGTGCTGCACGCCCACTGCGGTGCCGCACGCCCACTGCGGTGCCGCATGCACGTGGGGTGCCGCATGCACGTGGGGTGCCGCATGCACGTGGGGTGCCGCACGCACGTGGGGTGCCGCATGCACGCGGGGAGTCGTGCGCGTCGATGCTGCCGCACAGTGTTCGGTGCCGGCGGGCGGTCGTCGGACTGTCCTGGTCCGTATAGCGCGGGGGTGATCCGACTAGCGCGGGGGCGGTGGCGGGAAGGGGAAGACCTCGGGTGGGATCGTGGGGACCACGATCGGCGGAAGTCCGGGCACCACAATGGTGTTCGGGCCTGGCGCGGGCGGCGGCGGAGCCTCCGTGGTCGGGCGGCGCGGCGGTGGCGCGGCGATCGACTCCGCAGCGGTCTCCGTCGGCGTGGCGGGGGCGACCGCGATCTGCGGGTCGTGCGTGGTGGTGCGCGGCGCGCTGGTCGTCGGCGTCGACGGCGAGCCCTCGCTGTGGGAATCGCGTTGCAGCACTTGGGGACCGTAGCCGAGGCCGAGCCCGATGGCGGCGACCACCGCGAGCGCGCTGACGGTGAGCACGGCGCCGCTGATCTCGCGCTTGCGGCGTGCGGGCGGGGCCGATAACCAGGCGGGGGACAGCTCGGCATCCAGCGCCGCGGCACTGACCACGGGCTCGGGCACCACCGGCCTGGCCAGCAGCGCCGCGCCGCGGGCGATCACCGTCTCCGGGCTCTCCGGCACGATCACCGGAACACCCATCCACCGTTCGAGCACCCTGGCTACCAGGGGAATCCGCGCGCAGCCGCCGATCGCGAGCACGCCGTGTACCGGCCGATCGGAGCGGGTGATCACGTCGCGGGCCATCCGCGCCGAGGACTCGATCGCCAGCATGATCAGCGATTCGAAGTTCTCCTGCGCCAGCAGCACCAGGCCCTGTTCGCTGGGCAGCGCGACGGCCGTGTTGGAGGACAGTTGTTCCTTGGCTTCGCGGCACAGCCCGTCCAGGACGGCCAGGCCAGCCGCGTCCGGCGGGTGCGCGATGCGGCCGGAGGCGATCTGCTGTTCGCGGATCAGCGAGTCGAGGTAGTCGCCGCTGATATCGCTGGTGCGTTCGCTGTAGCGGACCTCACGCGACTGGGTGTCGACCACGCTCACGGTGAGCCCTGAGCTGCCGAGGTCGTAGACGACCAGGGAGGAGATACCGCGAATGTCGCCGGTGGACTGCGCGAATTCGAGCGCGGCGACGACCTCGGGGACGAGTTCGTAGTTGGTCAGCTGCTGGCGTGCCATAGCCGCGCGGAGCGCGCGGGCGTGCTGCTCGCTGCGGTAGGCGATGGCGGTCGCGATGATGTCCGGGGTGGTCTCCAGCGTGACGCCGACGGCCTCGGCGGCCAGCTCCTCCACGGTCTGCCCGGCCACCGGAACGGTCTGCAGATCGAACGAGTGCGCCTCGACGTGGCCGTGGGGATTCCCGGTGTGTGGCCGCGCCATACGGACAGCGCCGGCCCCCACCGAAACTCCCAGTACCGAACTCATCAGCTGCCCATCTCGTTCACACTTCACGACATGCGAGCCCGCGCGAAGGCCCGCTCCCCGGACCATACCGTCGAAGAGCGACCGTGCATACGGCAGGACTAATCGTCCGGCAGTAGTCCCCGCCTTCGCGACGCAACTCTACGGCGTACCGAGTCCCGCGTACACCCATCCGGCCGACCGCCAGTTGGCACGATTGAGACAATTCCGCCCGTCGATGATGGATTTTGTCCGAACTACCCTATTCAAATCCTCCGGGCGCAGCGACGTGAACTCGTCCCATTCGGTGAGCACCAACACAACGTCGGCTCGCTCACAGGCCTCCGCCACCGAGGTCGCGTAGTTCAGGGTCGGGAACACCCGGCGTGAATTCTCCAGCGCCTTAGGGTCATACACCGTCACCACCGCGCCGTGCAGCTGGATCATGCCCGCCACATTCAGCGCGGGCGAATCGCGAACATCGTCGGATTCCGGTTTGAACGCCGCGCCGAGCACCGCGACATTCGCGCCGAGCAGCGAGCCGCCGCAGGCGCGCGCCGCCATGTCCACCACCTTGGTGCGGCGGCGCATGTTGATGTTGTCCACCTCGCGCAGGAATGCCACCGCGTGGTCGGCGCCGAGTTCACCGGAGCGGGCCATGAAAGCCCGAATATCCTTGGGTAGGCAACCGCCGCCGAAACCCAGTCCGGCATTGAGGAATCGGCGTCCGATACGGGCGTCGTAACCGAGCGCGTCGGCCAGCATCGTCACGTCGGCGCCGGTCGCCTCGCACACTTCCGATACCGCGTTGATGAACGAAATCTTTGTTGCCAGAAAGGCATTCGCCGAAACTTTCACCAATTCGGCGGTGGCCAAATCGGTCAGCAGAAACGGCACCTCGGCGGCGATCAGCTCCGCGTAGATCTCGCGCACCATGTCCTCGACCCAGCCGGCGCCCGCCCGCTCCCGATCCACCCCGAGCACCAGGCGATCCGGGCGCAGCGTGTCCTTCACCGCGAAGCCCTCGCGCAGGAACTCCGGGTTCCAGGCCACCTCGACGTCGGTCGAGGTCAGCTGGCGCGCCCTGGTGCCGAGCGCGGCGGCCGTGCCGACCGGAACGGTCGACTTGCCGATGATCACCGACGGACGTTCCAGCAGTGGCGCGAGGGTATCGACCACCGCGTGCACGTACTTCAAGTCGGCGGCGTACTCGCCCTTCTTCTGCGGCGTCCCCACCCCAAGGAAATGCACGTCGGCGTGCGCCGCCGCCTCGGCGTAGGAGGTGGTGAAGCGCAGCCTGCCGGTGTCGAGGTTGCGCCGCAGCACGTCCTCGAGACCGGGTTCGTAGAACGGCACCACGCCATCGGACAGCTTCGCGACCTTGCCAGGATCGACATCCACCCCGATGACGTCATGCCCGAGCTCGGCCATGCACGCTGCGTGCGTGGCCCCGAGGTACCCGGTTCCGAAGACTGTGCATCGCATGATCGATTGATAAGCCCCGCCGGTGGCCGCACCACGTCACCGAGGCAAGGGTCACGGCAACGGTAGGTGTACATGTGGCGACAGATCCCATGCTGGCGGCCCTGACCTGCGTATATATGGCTAGCATTGATCGGATGCGACGTCGCCGATGGGTCAGGGCCTGCCTGGTCCTCGTCGTCGTGCTCGCCGTGGCCGGGGTTGCCCTCTGGCCCGTGTACGTCCGTCCCCGCACCGATCCTCCGACCCCGGCCGACGCCGTTCTCGTCCTCGGTGGCGCGCACGACGGGCGTGAACAGCTGGGCCTTCGACTGGCCGCCGAGGGGTTCGCCCCGCGAGTGCTGATCTCCGACCCGTACGAGAACAGCGTCATGATCAATCGAATCTGCCGCGGTAGTTACGGCTTCGAGGTGATCTGTTTCGATCCCTCGCCGAGGACCACCCGGGGCGAGGGGCGCGAACTCGCCCGCCTGGCGCGGGCGGGCGGTTGGCGGCGCGTCATCGTGGTCACCTTCACCCCGCACATTTCCCGCGCCCGATACATCCTCGGAAAGTGCTGGGCCGGTGAGCTTCTCTTCGTCGACCCCGCACCCCGGCTGTCGGTGCTGCGCTGGGCATACGACTACCTCTATCAGTCCGTCGGCTACGTCAAGGCCGCAGTCGAGGATTGCTAGCACCCGCTCGGTGCCGTGCTGCCCCGGTTCGACTGCTTCGGCGCAGGCGTGATTCGGCACTTGCCGAGCAGTCGGCGGTGCGAGCGACTCCTTGCCGTCAATACCGCTCGGCAAGTGCTGGCACCCGACATCAGTTTTGCTACAGTGCGGGAGACACGACTTCGCTCGGTCTCGCTTCGGCCGCCTGCCGGACGCGACGCACTGCGCACACCCTCCGGGAGGGCAGATGGATTACGACTGGTCAGCGGCGGATTTGGCATTTCGGGACGAGGTGCGCGAGTTTCTGGCGGCGAAGCTGACGCCGCAACTGCGCCGGGCGGGGCGGCTGGCGACCAGCGTGTACCCGGACCACGAGGCGAGCATGGAGTGGCAGCGGATTCTGCACGAGCGGGGCTGGGCGGCGCCCGCGTGGCCGGTGCAGTACGGCGGCTGCGATTGGAGTTTGACGCAGCACTACATCTTCACGCGGGAGTCGACGCTGGCGGGGGCGCCCGCGCTGTCGCCGATGGGGATCAAGATGGTGGCGCACGCGATCATCGCGTACGGGACGCCCGAACAGAAGGCGTTCTATCTGCCGCGGATCCTGACCGGCGAAGTCTTTTTCTGCCAGGGGTATTCGGAGCCGGAGGCCGGGTCCGATCTGGCGTCGCTGACGATGGCGGCCGTCGAGGACGGCGACGATCTCGTGTGCACGGGTAGCAAAATTTGGACTACCCATGCGACCGAGGCGAATTGGATCTTCTGCCTGGTGCGTACCTCGCGTACCGGCAAGAAGCAGCAGGGCATCACCTTCCTGCTGATCGATATGCGCACACCGGGCATCGAGATCAGGCCGCTGGTGATGACCTCCGGCGAGCAGGTGCAGAACCAGGTCTTCTTCGACAACGTCCGGGTGCCGAAGAGCAACGTGCTCGGCAAGATCGACGAGGGGTGGACGGTCGCGAAATACCTGCTCGTGCACGAGCGCGGTGGGGCGATGGCGCCGTACCTGCAGGCGATGGCGCAGGAGATCGCCGTCGCGGCGGCGGAGCAACCCGGCCCGGACGGTGCTTCGCTGATCGATGATCCGGCGTTCGCGGCGCGGCTCGCCGAGGCGCGTATTCGTACCGAGGTGCTCGAAATCCTGGAGTACCGCACGATTTCGGCGATGTCGCGCGGGGAGAATCCGGGGCCGGCCTCCTCGATGCTGAAGATCCTGGCCACCGAGCTGAGCCAGAAACTGACCGAGCTGGCCTTGACGGCCGCCGGCCCGCGCGGCCGGGTGTACCAGCCGCACGCCACCGCGCCCGGCGGGCCGATCGCGGAGTTCACCCCGCCCGCCGACGATTACCGCAGTGGCGCGGACTGGCAGGCCGTCGCGCCGCTGCGCTACTTCAACGACCGGGCAGGCTCGATCTACGCGGGCAGCAACGAAATTCAGCGAAACATCCTCGCCAAAGCAGCATTGGGGCTCTGATGGACTTCACCCTTACCCACGAGCAGGAACTGCTCCGCACCGCGATCGCCGGCTTCCTCGGCGCCCGATACGACCTGGCGAAGAGCCGTCATGCGGCCAAGGTGGGCGCGGGCTGGCAGCCCGCCGTGTGGCGCGGATTCGCCGACGAGCTCGGCATTCTGGGCGCGACCCTGCCCGAGCGGGTCGACGGAATGGGCGGCGGCCCGGTCGAATTGATGGTGATCGCCGAGGAACTCGGCCGGGCACTGGTCGTCGAGCCGTTCGTGGACACGGTCGTGATCGGGGCCGGGCTGTTGAACCGGTCCGGCGGTGAGCAGGCCGACGCACTGTTGCGGCAGATCGTGTCCGGCGATGTGCGCACCGCTTTCGCTGCCCTGGAACCGACTTCGGGGCACACCTTGCACGACGTGTCGACTACCGCACGGCGCGACGGTGATTCGTGGGTGCTCGACGGCACCAAGACCGTGGTGACCAGCGCGCCGCTGGCGACCCACCTGCTGATCACCGCGCGCACCGCGGGCAATCGCCGCGACCAGCACGGTATCTCGTTGTTCCACACCGCATTCGATGCGGACAACCCACCGGCCGGCCTCGAGGTGCACTCGTACCGCACCATCGACGACCGCGTCGCAGCCGACCTGATCTGCACCGGCCTCCGCCTGCCCGCCGACGCATTGCTCGGCGTCGAGGGCACCGCCTGGGTCGCCATCGAACCGACCGTGGACGAGGCCATCGCCGCCACCGCCGCCGAGGCCGTCGGCTGCCTGCGCACAGTGCTCGCCGACACCCTCGAATACGTCAAGCAGCGCAAGCAATTCGGCCAGCCCATCGGCGCCTTCCAGGTGCTGCAACACCGCATGGTCGACATGTACATGGAACTCGAACAAGCAATCGCCGCCGTCTACCTGGCGATCTACTCCCTGGACGCCGACACCCCCACCCGCGCCCGCGCCATCGCCGCCGCCAAGGTCACCATCGCCCGCGCCGCCCGCTTCATCGGCCAGAACGCCGTCCAACTACACGGCGCCATGGGCATGACCGAAGAACTCGCCATCGGCCACTACTTCAAACGCCTCACCGCCATCGAACACGAATTCGGCCCCACCGACCACCACCTGGCCCGCTACGCAGCCCTGACCCGACCGTAGTTCGATGTGCTGACCTGCGATAAGGAGTTTATTTCGACTTCAGAACTAGTTCTGACATAATGGGTAGATGAGTGCGACAGCTACCTGGTCGGAGTTCCTTCGCGACCCGAACCGGGTCATCGAGACGATGGAAGAGAACGGGGATGTGATCCTCGTTCGTCGCTCCGCGCCGCCGGTTCGACTGTCCGATGCGGCGGAGTCGGCGGCGACGGAGGAGACACTCGGTGCCCTGACCCAGTTGCTGGCGATCGCACTCGATGACGAAATCCTCGAACGGTTGGTCGGACGGTTGACGATCACCTTCCCCTGGATCGAGCTACTGCCCGAGTCGGAACGCCCCGAGTTCGTAGCCGACTTCCTCAACCATGCGCGGGGTGGGCTCGCTGTCGGGCAGCTCGCCGGGCTGACCGCCACCTTGGCGGCGTGGCGGGATACCGCTGCGGCACACGCCGACCCGAGGGTCCGGGTGGACGGCACGGACCTCACCTATCTCGATACACCGGTGGTGGTGCGTAACCCAAGGGGTGGTGAATGAGCAAGCGGCACGATGTGCCGCGACCGCTCAAACGAACCGAATATCAGATCGCCTTCATCACCAGCGAGGCCCAGAAGGGCTGGATCGACTGTCTCGCTGTGGCGCGAAACGCGATGGTCGACGCCTGGGACACGCTCACGCGTGCTCCAGACGTGCAGTCACCGAGGCTCTACCCGCTCAAGGGGCAATTGCGTTATGGCAGTTACCAAGGGCAGGCCTACGAGCGGTACCAGTACAAAATCACCGACGGCGGTCGGTTGTGGTACTTCATCGAACATGCGCCGAAGGGCAGCAAATATGCCGGCCGGGTACTACTGGAGCGATGCTTGGCCGGGCATCCGAAGGAAACCGAGTAGCCGCCGAAGCATGACCACCTCGCGTTCTGTGTGTGGCGCCGGGTAGGTCAACGGCAAGGGCAGGCGGTTGTCCCGGGCCTCGGCGTCGAGGTCCGGGACAGCTGCGTCAGGTCAGAGCTTTTGCCATAGGGCGGGGGTGTTCGGGGGTTCCCAGCCGGGGCTCGCGGTGTGTGCTTGGCGGCACAGGTAGCGGGCACCGTCGTAGGCGACTTCGTTGCCTGCTGCGTAGCTGGTGCCTACCGCCCACTGTCGGCCGGTGGGCGGGGTGGTGGTCGGCGGCACCGTGGTGGTCGGCGGTGTCGTCGTGGTGGTGGTCGGCGGCACCGTCGTGGTGGTCGGGTTCGAACCGCCGCCGATGTTCAGATCCACGCAGGCGTAGAAGGCGTTGGCGGTGTCGGCGATGTTCCAGATGGCCAGCATTTTCTGGCGTCCGGAGATGCCGCCGAAATTCACGTTGTGCGTGACGGTTTGACCCGGCTGCTGGTTGTTGCCGGGGAAGACACCCACCCGGGTGCCGCCGATGTAGTACTCCCAATTGGACGTGCTGTGCCGCGCGGTGTTCGTCCAGGTGAACGACGCCGACGAGCCGACGGAATGCACCTTCCACGGCTTGCTGTCGTCGTTGAGTTCGGCGAATTGGGCATTGTTTCCGTGACAGTTGCGCAAGCCTTTCGGCCCTTCGACGCTCTGCGGCTCGTACTTGATCGGACCGCAGGACACGCTGCCCGCCGCGCACTGCGCCTGCCTGCTGGCCGGCGACGAGATGTAGCCGTGCGCGCTGGCTGTTCCGGCCGGAAACAGAACCGCCAGCAGGGGTGCGATTGCTACCGCGGCCCCGAACATGGTGAGTCTTCTTTGATTCTTCATGGCGCTCCTCATAGCCTGAGCAGTAGGGGCCGGCGTACTGATCAGTGATCAAATGTGACGTAAATGGGGACATTTCGAGCTCTAATGTGCAAGAAACGATAAGTCGCCCATAGTCACGGAGCAAGGAATCAGGCGCGCTGTAGCAGCGAAGATGTTGACGTATCGTGGGCCGCAGCGCCGGGATCGATAGCGCCATAAGGGAACTGGTGAACCTGCACAATTCGGCGAGGTTGTCCCCAGTGCTTCCCCAGTCGCGCTACACGTAGAAAGTGCGATGCCGCACGCTGGCGCCGATCCGCCCCACCAGCACACCGGCGTGCAATACCCACAGCCCGGTGGGGATCCGCGTGCGCGTGAACGGAATCAGCGGATTGTGCCGCAGCACGATCAGCAGCGCCAACCAGGTCATCGAGAGTGGCAGTCGCCGGCAGCCGAGCGGGCGATGTTTGACGTAGACCTCGGTCGAGGTGCGCCCATAGCCGACCGCCTGGCGCCAGGTGGCGCGCAACGTCGTGCGCAGCCGGTAGGCGACCATCGCCTCGGGCACGTGTCCGAGGGTGAGTCCGGCCTGCTGGATGCGCCAGGAGATGTCGACGTCGTCGCCACCGCCGAGCATGGTCTCGTCGTAGCCGCCGAGTTTGTCGAAAGTACTGCGCCACATGCCGATGTTGTTGCCGTGGGCGAACGGCAGGTACTGCGTGGTGAACCGCTGCTCGGGTGCGGGGGTGGGTCGCCAGGCCGCCACCTTTGGACTGTTGAGCGTCTCGGTCTCGATCGGACCGCCGACGGCGTCGTACTCCGCTGCCGCGCCGACCAGTGCGCTCAACCACCCGGCGTGCACACGATCGTCTTGATCGGTGTAGGCGATGAAATCACCTGCCGCCGCGGCGGTCCCCGCGTTGCGGGCGTACGGACCGCCCGGACGCGCGGAACTGTCGATGTGGCGCAACCGAAGCCGGTTGGTCAGTGGATGCCCGTCGAGGTATGCGCGCAGGCCGTCGGTCGAGCCGTTGTCACTGATGATCACCTCGAACGGGCCCGAATAATCTTGCTGGGCAAGCCCTTCGAGCTGCTCGCCGAGATCGGGTAGCCCGTTGAACACCGGGATCACCACCGACACCAGCATCGGTCTGTCGGCTTCGGCGCCGTTCTCAGACGTCGACACACGCCCCCCTTATTCATCAGTCCATGGGAGAACTCCCGATCCCCCAAGATCACCCTTCGGGAGGAGCGTAATAGTAGGACGTATTTTTTCAAAGTGGTTGCTTGGTCAAGTTTTACGGCGTCGGACACAGATCGACCCGGGTGCGACGTGCGGACCCGGGTCGATCGGAAGGACTATTCAGTTAGGGCGGTCAGTTCTTACGGCCGGGAGCCTTCGCGCCGGACTTGAATCCGAGGCCGCCCGGCTTGGCCGCCGGGGGAGCGACCGCAGGGGAACCGTTGCCGTTCGCGGCCTGCTCCGGCTCCGAAGCCGTTTCCGCCGCGGTGGATTCCGCCGAAGCCGTTTCCGCCGCAGTGGATTCCGCGGCAGGCTCGGTGGCGGGTGCTGGGGCCGTTTCCGCCGTTTCCGCCGTCGGCGCACCTGGTGCCTTGGCCCCGGGCCGCTTGAAGCCGGACTTCATGGCCAGCCCCTTGGCGGGCACCGTCGGCTTGGTTTCGGTGGGCTGCGAAACCGGTTCGGCAGCAGCACTTTCCGAAGCAGCACTGGTCGACGCGGGTTCCGCCGAAGCAGGCGCTGCCGGTGCCTTCGCTCCGGGCGCCTTCGCACCCGGTGCTTTGGCTCCCGGCGCCTTCGCAGCCCCCTTCATCCCCAGACCCTTGACGGGCTTGGGAGCGGGCGCCTCAGCCGCGGATTCCGTTGCGGAAGACTCTGCCGCAGGCGAGGACTCGGCGGCCGGAGCCGATGCGGCCTTGGCCCCGGGCGCCTTGGCAGCACCCTTCATGCCGAGCCCGCCCGGCTTCTTCCCCGGACCCTTCATGGCCAGACCCTTGACCGGTGCGGCCGGTGCCTCCGGAGTCGACTCCGCTTCGGTAGCCGGGGATTCCGCCTTGGCTCCGGGCGCCTTGGCGGCCCCCTTCATACCGAGACCACCACCGGGCGCCTTCGCCGGACCCTTCATGGCCAGACCGCCACCGCCGGGCGCCTTGGCCGGGCCCTTCATACCGAGCCCACCGCCGGGTGCCTTCGCCGGACCCTTCATCGCGAGTCCACCACCGGCCGGCGCCGCCTTCGCGGCCGCCGGTGTCTCGACCTCGGGCTCCGGCTCCGGCTCGGCGACCTCTTCGACCGCAGGAGCTTTCGGCTGCTGCACGACGGTGAGGTTCTCGGTGAGCTTCGCCGCGTCGACCCGGTCGATGGCGTCGAGCATCAGCTGCGCGACATCGACGACCTCGACTCCTTCACCCGCGCCCTTCTCCTGCGCGGCGGTGACGCCGTCGTTGAGCATGACGCGGCAGAACGGGCAGCCGGTCGCGATCTTGCCTGGCGTGCTGCCCGGGTTCGCAGCGAGGGTGTTCAAGCCCTCGTCGACCCGGTCGACGTTGATCCGCTTACCGAGTTGCTCTTCCATCCACATGCGCGCCCCACCGGCGCCACAGCACATGGAACGTTCGCCGTGGCGCGGCATCTCGACCAGCGTGGAGCCCGAGGCCTCCATCAGCTCGCGCGGTGCGTTGTAGACCTTGTTGTGCCTGCCCAGGTAGCAGGGGTCGTGGTAGGTGACGTTCTGCGACACCGAGGCGACCGGGATCAGCTGCTTCTGGCGCACCAAGCGATTCAGCAGCTGCGTGTGGTGCACCACCTCGTAGGAGCCACCCACCTGCGGGTACTCGTTGTTGAGCGCGTTGAAGCAGTGCGCACAGGTGACGACGATCTTCTTTTTCTTGTCCTCGACACCCTCGAACACCGAGTTCAGCGTCTCGATGTTCTGTGCGGCGAGCTGCTGGAACAGGAACTCGTTGCCAGCGCGCCGCGCCGAGTCGCCGGTGCAGGTCTCCTCCGCGCCGAGCACCATGAACTTCACGCCCGCGGTGGCGAGCAGCTCGGCGACCGCCTTGGTGGTCTTCTTGGCACGGTCCTCGTAGGCGCCGGCGCAACCCACCCAGAACAGGTAGTCGTAGCCGTCGAAGCTATCGGCGTCCTTGCCGAAAACCGGGATCTGGAAGTCGACCTCGTTGATCCAGTTGAGCCGATCCTTGGCGTTCTGCCCCCACGGGTTGCCCTTGTTCTCCAGGTTCTTGAACAGGCCCGCGAGCTCGGACGGGAACTCCGACTCGATGAGCACCTGGTAGCGGCGCATGTCGATGATGTGGTCGACGTGCTCGATGTCGACCGGGCACTGCTCGACGCAGGCGCCACAGGTGGTGCACGACCACAGCACCTCCGGGTCGATGATGCCGTTGGCCTCGAGGTCGCCGACCAGCGGACGCTCGGCCTCGGCCTTGGCGGCGTCGGAGATCTTCGCCAGCGCGGCCTCGTTCGGCTTACCCTCGGCGTCGACCAGGCCGACCTCGTCGCCGCCCATGTCCTTACGGCCGCCGGCCAGCAGGTAGGGCGCCTTCGCGTTGCCGTGGTCGCGCAGCGACATGATCAGCAGCTTGGGCGAGAGCGGCTTGCCGGTGTTCCAGGCGGGGCACTGCGACTGGCACCGACCGCATTCGGTGCAGGTGGTGAAGTCGAGCCAGCCCTTCCAGGAGAAGTCCTCGATCCGGCCGGCGCCGAAGGTGTCGTTGTCCGGGTCGGCGGTCTCCATGTCGACCGGCTGACCTTTGGACATCATCGGCTTCGCGGCACCGAGCGCGACGCCGCCGTCGTCTTCCCGCTTGAAGTAGATGTTGAAGAAGGCCGAGAACCGGTGCCACGCCACGCCCCAGGTGATGTTGCGGCCGACCAGGTAGAGGAAGGCCATGCCGGACATCAGCTTCACGAAGGCGAACAGCGCCACCATGGTGGTGTTGGCGGGCAGCAACTTGGCCACCTGCATGGTGAAGAAGTCGGTCGCGGGGTTCGCGTGGCCGTAGGCGGCGATCTTGCCCGCCTTCACGAAGATCATGCCGAGGCCCTCGATCAGCACGATCAGCTCGATCACGTACGCGGGACCCAGCTTCGAGCCGCTGAAGCGGGACAGCCGCTCGGGCAGTCGCGGATGATTCAGCTGGCGAATGACGATCAGCGTGCCGATGCCGAGCACCGTGCCGATGCCGAGGATCTCGTCCCACAGGTGGTAGATCGCCCAGTCGCCGATGATCGGCCAGTGGAAGGCGGGGTCGAAGGTCTGACCGTAGGCCTCGAACCACAGGATGGCGCCGCCCATGAAGCCGATCATCACCAGCCAGTGCGCCCAGCCGACGGTGCGGAACTTGGCCATCCTGGTGTGCGCGAGGAACTCGATGACCATCTGCTTGAAGCGCGGGAAGAACGGTCGCCAGCGATCCGGTGCGGGCTGTCCGATCATGATGGCGCGGACGATGTCCCGGACGCCGCCGATGAACGACGCCCAACACAAGAGGCTGAGCGTCGCCCCAATCGTGCCCAGCGTCACTGTCAGGGCATTCATGTCGCGACCTTTCTCTAGAGGCAACACGAGCGCGGGCGGTTCGGCACCACCCGATTGGCTCGTATCCTAACCGGCAGTAAGTTACCCACCGGTAACATATGCTACTTGTCGTACGATCTGCACCTGAGCTATGCCCCCTCTTGCTGGGGCTTGACTCAAAATTTACCTGTGATGAACGTCACACAAGGTTTGCCGATCCGACGGTGAGTTCAGGTGATCACCACCGTAAACGTCGAGGCCCCGGGCCTACTCGGTAAGGACAGGCTTAGTCCTCAAGTCGCGTAATGCATCTCGCTTCTCGGTCGTGCTTGGATTACGCTCACGACGTTCTGTCTGCTGTGCCTGTCTTCACACTGCTCGGGGAGGATCCGGGGCGACCGCCCGGATTTGATTGAAGAGCTCTCGCGTGCTGGGGATCGGCCGGTGGGCGACCTGATGATGGATTGGAAACTGAATGAACCTCCGCAGAACCACCGCGGGTGCCGCGTTGGTCATCGGCGCGATGACCATCGGACTCGGAACCGCGCATGCCGAGCCTGTCGCCGCTCCGGCCGAGCCCGGCATCAACTACTCCGTCAAGTTGGTGGACAAGACGGTTGTCGCGTCGCTCAAGGGGGGCACCTTCTCGTTGACCGAGGAGGACGGCGCGACCCCGGAAAGTCCGAAGACCCAGATCGCCAACATCAAGAACGAGACGGGCGCCACCGTTATCTCGTTCCCGCTCGAGTTCAACGTCGGCGGCGAGAACGTGCCGGTCAAGGCGGTCGCCAAGAAGGACGACACCGTCCTCGAGATCACCCCGGAGAAGCCTGCCGACCTGGTCGTCGGCGATAAGCCGCTCGGCGTGCAGACGGTCGCCAAGGACATCGCGTCCCCGATCGAGAACCAGCGGGCGCAGAACGAATTCGCCAGCAAGTTCGGCATCGCCACCGCTATCGGCGGCTTCGTCGGTACCGCCATCGGCGCCGTCGTCGGGTTCTTCGTCGGCCTGCCGCTCTTCGGCGTCGGCGGCCTGCTCGGCATCCCGGTGGGCGCGGGCATCGGTGGCATCCTCGGCACCATCGCCGTCGGTGGCCCGGCGCTGCTCGCCGCGGGCATCGAGCTGCTCAACACCATCCAGGCGCCGGAAGGCACCACCCAGTGGGCGGACAAGCCGCTTCCGCCGAAGTAGCATCCACTTTTCTGAACGGGCCCGATTCTCCTCGGAGAAGCGGGCCCGTTTCGGCGTTTTCAGGCGGGCAGGTCCAGCGTGCCGTCGAACGACACCTCGCCCCGGCGCCTGCCGAACCGCCCGAAAGACCGCTCCGCCATGACGAACGAGCCGTCCTCGCGCACCAGCAGCACGGTGCTCGCGCGGGTGCCGTGCACGCCGTCGGCGATGAACCGCGACGACAGCCGCCGCTCCAGCAGCTGCGGTACCCCGGTGTTGGGCAGCTCCGCGTCCGGGGCCTTGGCGCGATCGGCCAGTACCGTGAAGTAACGGTCCACGGCGCCGGGATCGGACTCCACCACCGCCCGCAGCTCGGTCACGCCGCACCGTACTTTGGGCCAGATGGGCTGTGGGGCGGTTAAATCCGGGTTACCCGGACTCAGCCCTGCCGAGCTCACGAACGTGCCGTTGGAGAGGCCGTGGAAGCCGGGCGCCAGTTCCCGTGGCGGTGCGGCGCTGCGGTTGGAGTGCCACCACAGCGATTCAAGATCGGACACCACCAGGTTGTAACCGTTGTAGTCGTCGGGCGCCCCCGCGACGTCGAGCACGTACTTCTCCGGGCCGGGGAGGTCGCCGCCGGGATGGCGGTCGGCGGCTCCCCGCAGGAAATCCATCAGCAGTGCGCCGCGCGACCGGGCATCGGCGCGTTCACCCTTCGGGTCGCGCACATTGGTCACCGTGGCGAAACGGTTGCGGCCCTTGTCCTCTCGGGTCAACCCGAGCCAGGTGCCCGGCGGGTCACCCGCTGCCGTGTTCTTCGCGCCTTGATCACGCCCGGCGAGCAGGCCGGGCACCTCCGGCCACCATCGCATGGACTCGGTCGCCCTGGAGTAGAACTCGTCGCGGTTGGCCGCGACGATCAAGCGATACTCCGGATGAGCCCGCCACCCGATCAACACCAGACACATGCTGTCCAGGATGCCGCACCGATGCCGGGCACAGCACCGCATCGGTGGCGCAAAGGGCCGCGCAAGGCCAGTGGAAACGTGCACAGGACAGCGAAAAGGCCGACAGCGCAACGCTGCCGGCCTTGACGATGGTGCGAACTAGTTGGTGCGAATCCGCAGCCCCGGGTTGTCCGAGAGCACCACGCTGACCGGCTGTGCGAACAGCTGCGGCGTGTTGCCGGTGAGCGCACCGATCAGGTTGGGGATCTCGCAGATCGGGTAGTCGGCGACCGACGAGGCGCTGGAGATGCCGAGGGCCAGCCTGCCGGTGACGATCGGGCCGCCGCTGTCGCCGGGCAGCGCGCAGATGTTGGCCGAGAAGGCCTGGGTGAGCTCACGCTCGCCGACCTGCACGGTCTGGTCGACCGCGTTCACCACGCCGCAGCTGAAGCCGGTTCGCGAACCGGACTTGCAGACCGGGGCGCCGACGACCGGGGTGGCCACGCCGTCGATGCGCACCGACGCGGCACCGGGCACCCGGACCTCGTTGTTGCCGAAGCGATCCCGCGACTGGTCGGCGATCCGGACGATCGAGTAGTCCTGCGAGCCGAGCACCGACTTCTCGAAGCGGCCGAGCTCGTTGCCGAGCCGGTTGCCGTTCAGCTCGTGCACCCGGGCGGCGTTGTCGTTGCCCGCCGACGGGATGTCCGGATTGCAGTGGCCCGCCGTGACATTCACGATGTTGCCGCTGCGGTCGGTGCCGTTGAAGCCGAGCGAGCAACGCAGCGAGAGCCGTCCGGCGACCGAGGCGTAGCCGTCGCCGCCCGCCAGCGCGCCGTTGGCCGCGCCTGCGATCTCGCTCGCCTCCAGCGTCGCCTGCTCGCCGGCCACCGGCGGAGCCATCACGATGACCCTGGCCGGGTCGATGAAGTTCGGCATCGGCAGGCCGGGCTTGTCGACGCGCACCGCGATGCTGTTGTTGACCGTGTCGATCACCACGCCACGCACGAGGGCCGACACCGCCTCGGGCTGTCCGTCGAGCCAGCGCTGGAACGCGGTCTTCTCACCGCGCAGCGCGGACTCGCTCTTGGCCACGTTGCGAACCTCGAAACCCGCTGACTGCGCGGCCGTTCGGGCCTCGTCGGCGCCGGGACCCTGGGCCAGTGCGACGACCGCCTTGCCGTTGTCGTCGAGCCACGAACCGGCGAAGACCGCCGGGTACTGCCGCTGTGCGGTGGTGGCGAACGCGGCGACCTGCTGGGCCACGTCGGCGCGGTGCAGGTACTCCTCCGGGGAGATCTTCAGATCGCGGGCGACCGCGGCAACCAGTTCGGCGGGCAGACCAGGGGCCGGATCGGGTTGCGCTGTCGCCACTGCCGCCGTCGGCCCGAACAGCAGTATCGCCGCCGAAGCGGCGATAACTGATTTTCGGACCCGGGTCTGTCGCGCAGCTGATCGGAGATGACCTATACGTGGCAGGAGCATGCCCAGACTATATGGGCTCCAGCGCGGTATGCCTACTTATAACGACGCTCTGGTTCGTTTGGTGGTCGCTTTTTTCCGGCATACCGATCGTCACCGCGTCCTGGCCTGCCTCACCCGGCGCTCGGCCGGGTCCGGACCGTGATGCCGCTGCCGAGTCCGCCGCCCGAGGAAGCGTCGATATCGGCCAGGATCGGCCGGATCGGGATGCCGAGACTCGCGGTGCCGCCGTACTGCGCCAGCGCGATATTGGCCTCGTTGCAGTCCGGTGCCTCGGCCGCGTTGGAGCCACTGGTGATGCCGAGCGCGAGGGTGCCGGACACGATCGCACCGCCGCTGTCGCCGCCGAGCGTGCAGGCCGAGCTGGCGAAGCCGCGCACGATCTTGCTCTCGCCCTCGGAGGTGTACAGCTGGGTCTCCACCCGATCGGCCACCACGAAGCCACACGTGAAGGTGGACGACTGCCCGGACTTGCACACCGGCGCGCCGGTGATCGGGTCGGCGGTGCCGGTGATGGCGATGGTGGTGCCGTTGGCGCCGCGCACCGTCGGCTGATCCATGCCGGCGCGGATCGCGCGGTCGTTCAGCTTGATCACCGAGTAGTCCAGCGCGCTCTGCCCGCCCAGCTTGGCCTGGACGAAGCTGCCGAGCTCCGGGCTGTTCGGGATGTCCTTGACGTTGGGGTAATAGACGGTGGCCTCTTGGGAGTCCTTGCCGATGTTCGGATCGCAGTGGCCCGCACTGATATTCAGCGCGTTGCCGGCCGCATCGGTGCTGTTGAAGCCGAACGAGCAGACGTCGACGCCCTTGAGCGAGGCGTCGTGCAGCGAGATCGGCGCGCTGATGTAGGTGTCGCCACCCATCGGCCGCCGCTCGACCGCGCCACCGCTGCCGGGGGAGAGGATGACCTTGATGTTGGCGATCAGGGTCGGCAGGTTCAGCAGGTGGCCCGCCGGGGTGTTGGCGACGTTGAGCACCAGCTGGCTGTTGAGGAAGTCGATGGCCACGGAGTTGATCGCGGTGGAGATCTCGCGCGGCAGGCTGGTGATCCACTGATTCAGTTGCACCAGTGAGCCTTCCAGGCCGTCCGCGGACACCGGGGCGAGCCGGGTCTGGTACCCGTCGGCCGCGGCGATCTTGGCGGCGTCGAGCGAGGTGACCGCGACGACGGGCTTGCCGTCGGTGCCGATCCAGGCGCCTGCGTAGGAGTCGGGGCGTTCCGAGCGGAAATCGCGGGCGTAGTCGCGCAGCTGCTGGGCGCGGGCCGCACGGTCCAGGTATTCGGTCGGGGTCATCTTCAGGTCGCGCGCGATCGCCTGCACGAGTTCCTGCGGCAGCGCGTCGGCGGTCAGCTGCGCGGGTGTCTCCGGGGCCGCCGCGGCGGTGGTCGTGCAGAGCAAGGGTGCGAGGAAAACGGTCGAAGCGAGGGCGACAGCTTTGACCGTGGCGCGGCGCGCCACCAACTTGCGCATGAAATCCCTTCGTCGGCACGCACGTGCCAGCTCAATCCGCGGCAACGGCCCTGGAATCCGTTGGCTCACAGTCGTCCTCCAGCAACAGACCGGGCGCCTGCAATTCATCCGACAACACCGGTCAGCGCATCACTTTAGGGCACAAACCGGGGAAGGGCTCTCTTAATCACCGACTGCCCGGTATCTCCAGGCCGGGGATCGACGGAATCTGCGGTAGGGGCTGGAAAGGCGGCGTGGTGGTGGTCGGCCGCGGACGGACCGTCGAGCTCGGTGTCGTCGTCGGCGGCTCGGTGGTGGTCGGCGGCGGCGGGGTGGTCGTTTCCGGCGGCGGAGGCGGCGTGGTGGTGACAACCGGCGGCTCGGTGGTCGTCGGCGTGACCGGCACGGTCGGGAAGTTGATCGGTGGTGCGGGCGGTGGTGTCGGGCTCACCGACACCTGATCGGACTTGGCGTCGCGCATCGGCGGCACCGGCGTCTCGCTGTCCTCCCGGAACAGCACCGCCATCGCGAAGCCGCCGAGCACCAGCCCGATCAGCGCCGCGGCGCCGATCAGCAGCGGCAGCTGCTTGCGATCCCTCGCGGGCTCGGCCTGCGGCGCGGGCGCGCTCGGCGTCGCGGTCTGCTCGGTGGCCACGGGTTCGGCCATCGGGATGGCCGCCGAGTACGCCTGGGGCGTGGGCTCGGAGGCGGGCACGGCCGGGATGACGACGGTGTCCACCGTCGAATTCTCGGCGTGCGTCGGATCCGGCGGGGTGCTGCCCGCCGGGGTGGAGAGCACCGCGGCCAGTGCAGCACGGGCGGCGTCGTAGGCGAACGTGCTGCCCGTGGCGTCGGTCTCGGCACCGGGCAGCTCGGCCTCGCTGACCAGCAGCACCGAGCGCAGGCCCAGGTAGTCCAGCGCGTCGCGCAGCGCTTGCACGTACTCGCGCGGCCAGTCACCGGGGTGGGTCGCGTAGAACTCGGCCGGACCGTTGAGGTGGTCGGCGGTCAGGTTGATCAGGCAGAACAACGCGGTGGCGACCAGGTCCTCGGCGCGATAGGCCTCGCCGTCGTCGACGGAGATCCCCGCCGGGTCACCGACGGCCAGCGCGAAGCCGGTGATCGCATGCGCGTTCTCGTCCGGTGGCGGTCCGCCGAGCGTGGCGTCACCGTCGTCGGACATGTACAGCAGCGACTCACGGACGATGAACAACGGTTCTTCGTCGCCGTCGGTGACGATCGCCGCCGTGCAGTCGTCCTCGGCGACGCGCAGGCCCACCCCTGTGGCCATCTCAATACCTCGCTTCGGCGTCCCGGCTGACGAATCCGTACTCGCTGGTCACACCAGCAGGGAGCCATGTCCCATGGCACGGAGCATCGACAATAGCTCCGATCGGGACCGAGCACCGATCCGGCGCCGAATACGGGCGACATGATGCTCCACCGTCTTGGCGGAAATGTACAGGCGGGCGCCGATCTCGCGGTAGGTCAGCCCGAGCAGGACCAGCTCGGCCACTTCCCGTTCGCGTTCACTGAGGATGGCCGCCTGCTCGCCGACGGCCGGGTCGGGGGCGGGCTTGCTGCCGGGCTGCGGCGTCGGGTTCGCAGGCCGGATCGGGTCCTGCGGCCTGGCGTCGGCGCGGACCGTGCGGGCCAGCTTGAGCAGCGCGGTCGCGGTCGGCCCGTCGGTGGCGGCGAGGGCGGCCTCGCTGGCCAGCCGGGCCGCGTCCCAGGTCATGCCGATCTCGCGCAGGCCGGCCACGGCCGCCTCGACCGGCGTCGCCGAGACCTGGCCGCGCAGCACCAGCACCCAGGTGCGGCCCGCGTCGGCGAGGACCGCGGCGTGCCGGTCGCCCGCTTCGGCCGCGGCCTTGAGTGGCCGAGCATGCGGGAGCAACTCCTGCGGGCTCTCGTGCAGGATCGCGGCCTGCACGCCGTACCAGTGGAAGGCGTTGGCCCAGGCGGGCGGTTCGTGCAACCGGCGAAGCAGGGCCAGCGCGGAGTCGACCAGGGGCGCGATGCGACCTTCGTCACGCAGTCGGATACCGGCCAGCCACAGTTCGCCGATCGGGAGCAGCGCGAGCAGGTCGGCCTCCACGTCGTCGAACATCAGGTAGGCCGCCTGCCAGGCCTTGGCCAGCGCGGCATGGTCGCCGGTGCGCCTGGCCAGGCCGACCGTGACACCGTGCGCGAGCAGCCGGTCGCGCACGTCGAGCGAGTCGTGATCGAGCGCGGCGACCGTGGCGGCCGCGGCGCGTTCGTCACCGCTCAGCATGGCCACCCACGCCGCGAGCACCTCGAGCTGATGGCAGCGCAGGCCGCTGGCCGTCGCGCGGCGTAGCGCGTCGCCTGCGCGGCGCGGCTCGCCCGTACCGAGGCAGAGCAGGGTCGCGATGGAAACCGCTGTGCAGGGCAGGAATCGGTCGACGCCGGAGTCCGCGTGTGCGGCCTGGACGAGCGCGGAGACCGCCGCGCCCGTGCCGTTCGCGGACAGCCTCGGCACAGCGGGGCTTTCGCCGGTGTCGCCGCGCCCGTTCAGTGAACCGGCGAGTGCGGTGGCGATCAGCCTGGCATGGGCGTTCGCCTCGGTCGGCGGCCACTGCGCGGCCGAGCCGGACATCTCCACCGCGCCGGCCTGGTCGCCCGCCAACGAAAGGACGGTCGCCGCGATGGCCCAGTCCGCGCCGACACGCTGCGCGCCAAGCCACGAATACAGTTGCGCCGCACGGGCGACCAGGCCGCGCCGGGTCAGCGCCGCGGCACAGATCCGCACCGCGTCGGCGAGGTCCGCGCCGGATACCCCGGAGCGGGCCAGCACCGGCTCGGCCAGGCGCATGGCCGTTTCGCCGTCGCCGTTGCGCCCTGCCGCCTCGGCCCAGCGCAGCGCGATGAGATCGGGGTCGGCACCGGTCGCGGCGGCCGCCGCGTAGTAGCGCACCGCCTCGCGACCCGCCTTTTCCGCTGCGGCGGAGAGGAATTCGGCCAGCCGCGGGTCGCGGACGCCGGACTCGGCAAGCAGCAGCGCGGTGTGGTCGCGCAACAGTCCAGCGTCGAGTCGCGCGCCGAGCAGCTTGCGCTGGACCGCGACGAACCGGCGGTCGCCGAGCAGCGTGCGCAGCGGCGCGACGGCCGGAGTGAGCAGCAGATCGGCATCGGTGACCAGGGCGCTGGCCCTGGCCCGATCGATGAGCTGCTGTGCAGCACCGGGTTCCACGCCGAGCACCTCGGTGAGCTCGCTGGCGTCCAGGCCCGCGCCGGTGGTCGCGACGACGAGGGTCTCCAGCAGATCCGGCGCCAGGTTGTCCAGCAGCGAACGCGCCCACGCGGCGACGGCGGCGTCGACCGCGCCGATGCCCGCGTCGAGCCGGGCCGAGCAGGCGGCGGTCAGCGCGGCGACCACCCCGCCGCGGATACCGTCGGTCTGCCGGTGGATGTGCTGGGACACCGGACGCGGCACCATCATGCCCAGTTCCCTGGCGAACGGGGCGATGTCGGCCACACCGAGCGCGCGCAGGTCGACCACTCGGCCGCGGCGGGCAACGGTGTCGGCCAGCGCGCGCAGGTGCGGGTCGTGCGGGCGCGGCTGGGCCGCGATCACTACTGTGCGCTGCCCGGATTCCACAGTGCCACGCAGGTATTCGAGGTCTGCCTGGCTCAGGGTGTGGGCATTGTCGACGATCAGTGCTTGGCGAAGTCCAGGCGGGGGAGCAGATCCGTTGCGGGAGCTGACGGTCGGCTCGGCACCGTGGGTCGCCAGCACGTCCTGGAGGGGGATGCCGCGGGCCCGTAGGCGGGTGCGTACCTCGTTGAGCAGGGTGGATTTACCGGTTTGCGAGCGACCCCGGATGAGATAGACGACCGGTTCGTGGTCGGCGGAGTCCAGTTCCCGGAGGATCTCGCGTGCGGACGGCAGGGTGTCGAACGCGATGTCAGCCACCGTTTCCTCCGAGGATCTCGCCGGGTGCGCGCAGCACGGTGCCGACGGTGTTGCCGACGGAATCGATGGGGTCCTTCAGCACGCCGGTCGGCAGGCTCGGTGCCTGCGGCGGGGGCTGCGGTGCGGGGTGGTTACCGGGCGCGGGTGCGGGCGCGGGTTGCGGGGCCGGTTGCGGCACACCGGGTGTCGCGGGCGGCGCGGCGGGCTGGTCGGCGGCGGGCTGACTGTCCACCACGGCCACCGTTGTCGCGGTCGGTGCACCGGGCTGTCCCGCATCGGTTTTCGGACGGACCGCGGTGGACGCAGCCGAGTCCGTCGCGGCGACCGGTGTATTGGGGCCGGCCGGATCGGTGGCCTGCCCGCCGGTGGTCGCGGCGATCTCCGCTGCCCGGGCCGGGGACGAGTGCTCGGTCGAGGCCGGGCTCGGGCCGGACTGGATGCCCGTGCCGATCGCGACGGTGCCGGTCGCCAGCAGGCCGATGACGACCGCGGCGCCGGCGACGATCGCGGCGCGCTGCTTGCCGCGCAGCCGTGGCTTGCGCGGTGCCTCGGCGACCGGCAGCGGCGAAACGGCCACTGCGGGCAGTTCTTTGGTGGTCGGCGCGGGTACTGCGATCGGCGCGCGATCGTCGGTGACGGCCGCCAGCTCGGCGGCCAGCGCGGCGGCACCGCGGGCACTGGTGTGCGCGGGCTGGGCAGCGGCGACCACCGGAAGGCCGAACTCGGTCGAAATCAGTTCGGCGACCAAGGGGATCGCGCCGCCTCCACCGGTGAGCAGGACGCGGCTGATGTCGCAGACGTCGAGCCCGGCGCGGTGCACCGCGTCGCGGATCAGGTCGATCGAGCTCAGCAGCGGACCGCGCAGCAGGTCCTCCAGTTCGCCGCGCACCAGACGCACGTTGCTGGTATGTGCGTCCGCCGGATTCAAGCGGGCTCGCACGACGGTCGCGGTATTTATCGAGAGATCTTCTTTCGCCGTTCTGCAGCGCTCGCGCAATGCCGCCAATTCCCGTTCCACCACCGGGTCGAACGGGTCGAAATCATTTGCCGCCGCAACGTTTGCCAGAACGTAGCGCAGGGTGAGTAGATCGAATTCCGCGCCGGCGATGTCGGTGGTACGCAGCGGTGTGCCGAGCAGGCTCGCGTGATCGCCGGTACGCACCACCGAGACCGTCAGACCGGTGGCGCCGAGGTCGTACACGATGACCGCGCCGTCGCCGAGCGGGCCCTGCGTTGCTTCGAGCCAGCGGACGGCGGCGGTGGGTTCGGGCACCAGGGTCACCTCGCGCAGCCCCGCCCGGTCGAGGGCGGCGCGCTGGATGTCGACCGTGTGCCGCGACCACCACGCCGGGTAGCACGCCACGGTGACGCCGGATTCGCGTGCGCCGGTGCCGATCTCGTCGATCATGGCGCCGACGGCGGCGGCGACGAGGTCGGCAGCGGAATGTGCGGTGCCGTCCTCGGCGAGGATGTCCACCGGATCGCCGACCCTGGCGAGGAAGCCCTCGAGCAGCACGTCGCTGGAGTGCCGTCCGGTGGTTCGCGCGGCGGCGCCGAAGGTGGGCGGTGCGTCGGCCACCAGGCGCAGCACGCTGGGATGCGTGCGCACGCCGTCGCCGTCATCGCCCGCTGCCGCCGCGGCGACCGAATTCGACGCCCCGACAGTGATGCCGAGCGCCAGACGCTGTGTCATTCGTGAACCCCGTTCGAAAACTCTGTGGTCCGGTGTCGTGCGAGCACCCCGATGCACCTGTTGTTTCGGTTGCTGGCTGTCCGCCGTTACCGGTTCGGGGGAAGTTCCGGGGAAATTCCCCTAATGCCGCGGCGGCCCCTAAGGGCGGGCTCGGGTGAGTTGTGGGGGTCGGCCCCGTTATGCGTAACGCGTGGCGCCCCTAGCGTGAAATGCATTCCAACGATGCGGATCGCGGAGGTCCGCCGGCTCTCAGGAGATGTTTCTGATGACTCCCAACGCGATTCTCGAGTTCATCCTCAACCTGCTGCGCGACCACGAGGCGGCGGTCGGCTACTGCGCCAATCCGACGCAGGCGCTGGTGGCGGCGGGTTTGCCTGCGGTCACTCCGGAGGACATCGCCGCCGTCGCCCCGATGGTCGCCGAGTCGGCGCTGGTCGCGGGCGGCTCCCAACTGTCGGCGATCGTTGCCGCGGGTGCGCAGACCGGTGCCGCCGCCGTGCTCGGTGCGGCGGGCACCGTCGGTGCGGCCGCGGCGGCCGATGCCGGGCTGAACCTCGGCGCCGACCTCGGCCTCGACCTGGGTGGACAGGCCGGTGCGGGGATCGACCTCAACGCGGGACTGAACACCGCGATCGACACCGGACTCCAGGTCGGCGCTGATCTCGGTGCCGGTATCTCGGCCGGTGTGGGCACCGTCGCCGACATCGGCGCGGATCTGTCCGCCGCGGTCGGCGGTGCACTCGGTGTCGCCGGACAGGTGGTGACCGGCATCGGTGCCGATGTACAAGGGGCGGTGAATGCCGGACTGCAGGTGGGGACGGGGCTCGAAACGGGTTTGTCCGCAGGGCTCGGCGGTGCGCTCGGTGCGGTGGGGCAAGCAACGACCGGGCTCGATGCCGCGCTCAATGCAGGCGGCCAGGTGGGGGCCGACCTGTCCAGCGGGTTGCAGGGTGCGGTGCAGACGGGTGTGACGACCGGTCTCGACGCGGGCGCCGGTCTCGGTGCGGGAGTGAATGCCGGTCTGCAAGGTGCGGTGGATGCCGGGAACCAGCTCGCCGGTAGTTTGTCGACATCCATTGGTGGAGTGGTGAATTCGGCTGCCGGACTGGAGAGCGGACTGGCCGCCGGTCTCGAGGCGGCGGTCGGCGCAGGCACCGACATCGGTGGCGACCTGTCCACCGCGGCGGGCGGCGCGGTGAACGCGGGGGCACAGGTCGGTTCGGGTCTGGAGACCGGGCTGTCCGGCAGTGTCGGTACGGTGCTCGGTGCGGGTACGCAGGTGGGTGCCGATCTCGGCGCCGGGCTGGGGACGAGTGTGGATAGTTCGATCAACGCCGGTGCGCAGCTGGGTGCGGGGCTGGAGACCGGGTTGTCCACCGGTCTCGATGGTGTCCTCGATGCCGGTGCTCAGATCGGTGGTGCGGTTGATGCGGGCACGCAGGTCGTGACCGGTGTGGAGGCCGGGATCAACGGCGGGCTCGGCGCTGTGGCGGATGCCGGGGCCGGTCTGGGAGCTGGACTTTCGGCCGGTCTCGACGGCGCGGCCGGTGCCGGTGCGCAGCTGGGGACAGGTCTGGAGACGGGGCTGGGCGGTGTCGTCGACGCGGGTGGGCAGCTGGGGGCGGGTCTGGAGACGGGGCTGGGCGGTGTCGTCGACGCTGGTGGCCAGGTGGCGACCGGTCTGGAGACCGGGCTCGGTGCCGATTTGTCCACAGGTATCGGCGGCACGGTGGATGCCGCTGCCGACCTGGGCGGATCGCTGGCCGGTACCGGGCAAGGGGCTGTGGATGCCGGGCTCGGTGGTTCGTTGAGCGGGGCTACTCAGGGAGCTGTGGATACCGCTGCGGGGCTGGGTGGTTCGCTGGGCGGCACCGCTCAAGGAGCTGTGGATACGGCTGCGGGGATCGAAGGTTCACTCGGCGGTACCGCGCAGGGCGCGGTGGATACCGGCGCGACGCTCGGTGGCACGGCACATGGCGCCGTGGATACGACTGCGGGCCTCGGCGGTTCGGTCGGTAGCACCGCGCAGGGTGCGGTCGACACCGGTGCCGGACTGACCGGTGGTGTCGGGGCGAGCACGAACCCCTGGTCGTCACTTGATGTTTCGAGCGCGTTCGGGTCGGGGCTGGACAGTTCCGCTGGTCTGCACGGCGACACCGGACTGTTCGGCGACGCGGATGCGGAGCTGACCGGCAGCGCCGGTGCGGATCTCAGCGGCGACGCGATGCTGCACTGACGCCGCCGCACTGATCACGCCTGCGGCGGCGCACCTACCAGGCATGCGCCGCCGCACCGACATTGCTCGAGCCACTGGAAGAGGTCGATACCGCGATGGGGACGCCCGCACCGAACGCCACACCACCGGCGGTACCGCTGCTGTCGGTACTCGGCGAAACCATCGCGGCGGCGCGCGCCGCCGGGCGCACCGACCTGGTGGGCCGACTCGAGGTTGCCGCCGATCGGGTCCGCGACCCGCGGCGGCGCATCGTCATTGCGGGACAACTGGATCAGGGCAAGAGCCGCTTCGTCAACGCGCTGCTGAATCTGGAGATCTGTCCGGTCGGTGACGACGTGACCACCACGATCACCACGCTGCTCGCGCACGGCCCCGAGCCGAAGGCCGAGTTGGTGCTCACCGGCCCCGGCGGCGACTCCGGCGGTCCGGAGACGCGAGTGCTCGTGCCGTTCACCGAGATCGGCACGATCTCCGCCCGCTCACCGCTGGCCCAGGGGCGGCGAATCCTGCGGCTGGAAATCCAGGTGCCCAACCCACTGCTGGCCGATGGCATCGTGCTGGTCGACACGCCAGGTGTCGGTGGGCACGGAAGTGCTTATGCGGCAACCGTGCTCGGCATGGTGCCCGCGGCGGACGCGGTGCTGGTGCTCTCGGACGCGTCCACCGAACTCACCGAGCCGGAACTCGCGTTCCTGCGTCAGGTCCGCGAGCTGTGCCCCACCGTCGCGCTGCTGCTGACCAAGACCGACCTGTACCCGCACTGGCGTCAGGTGCACGAGGCCGACCGGCGTCACCTCGCCACGGCCGGTCTCGACGTGCCGATGATCGCGGTGTCCTCGCTGCTGCGCAGCCACGCGCTGCGCCTGCAGGATCAACAGCTCGGCCTCGAGTCGGGCTTCGGCGTGCTGTACCAGTTCCTGCGCGATCAGGTGGTGGCCCGCGACCAGCTCGCCACCCGCGCTGCGGTGGCCCGCGATATCCGCTCCGCCGCCGAACATCTCGCGCTGGCGCTGGGCAGCGAACTGGTCGCGGTCCGTGATCCGGCGCGTGGCGCGGCGGCGGTGCGCGAACTGCAAGCCGCCCGCACCTCGGCCGAGGAGCTGCACCGCCGCACCGCCGCCTGGCAGCAGACGCTGGCCGACGGCATCACCGACCTGGCGAGCGATGTCGACCATGATCTGCGAGATCGGTTGCGCGGCATCGCCAGAACCACCGAGGAGTGGATCGACGACCACGACCCCGGTAGGCACTGGGAGCGGATCGCCGAATACCTCACCGGCACCATCGATACGGCGATCGGCGACAATCTGCTCTGGACCCACTCGCGCGCCTTACAACTCGCACAACGGGTCGCCGAGCATTTCAGCGACGCGGGCACCACCGATCTCCCGGATGTCCGGTCCGACACCGCCGTCGCGGGCAGTCATGTCGGCGCGGGCACCCTCGCCGACCTGGAGCCCGACATCGGGTTCGGCAGCAAACTGCTCGTCGGCATGCGCGGCTCCTACGGCGGCGTGTTGATGGTCGGGCTGGCCAGCACCTTCGCCGGGCTCGCGCTGCTCAATCCGATCTCCCTCGGTGCCGGACTCGTGGTGGGCGGCAAGGCCTTCCGTGACGACAAGCAGGCCAGGCTGGCCCGGCGGCGCACCGAGGCGAAGGCAGCCGTCCGCCGGTTCGTCGACGATGTGGCGTTCCAGACGGGCAAGGAGTCCAAGGACCGGCTGCACCGCATCCATCGCGCGCTGCGCGACCACTACGCCGGTGTGGCCGAGCGGAGCCTGCGATCGATCGACGATTCGCTGCGGGCCGCGCAGGAGGCCGCGACGATGGCCAACGCCCGCAGGGCCGAGCGTGCCTCGATGCTGGAGCGGCAACTACGCGCGGTCGCTGAGCTGGGCAGATACGCCGAAGCCATGCAGGCCGCGCTGCCGAGCGCATCCGTCGGTACGGTTGCCCCGTGAACGAGCTCCACCGAGTGAACCGACGACCCAGCGTGCCTTCGCGAACGGCGCCGAGCGCACTCGAGGCGCAGTCATGAGACGTGCGGGTGGTGCCGCGCCAGGCATCGTTGCCGAGGCCCATCGACTGATCGGCGCGGCGCGCGCCGCGCTGGCGACCGAACCGCGACCACGGGCCATGCTCGCCGAGTGCGCGGGTCGGCTGGATCAGCCGTTGCGGGTCGCGCTCGCCGGCTCGTTGAAGGCAGGCAAATCCACACTGCTGAATTCCCTTGTCGGGCAGGATATCGCGCCGACCGATGCGACCGAGTGCACCAGGGTGGTCACCTGGTACCGCTACGGTTCCACCCCGAGCGTGACGGCGCACGCCGGCGACGGCGCCCGCGCGAACGTGGTGGTCCGCCGGGGTGGCGGTACGCACGGGCTGACCTTCGACCTGGACCGGCTGGCCTGGAACGCGCCCGCGCCGCGCGAGGTCGATCACCTCGAGGTCGAATGGCCGGCGGCGGCGCTGGCCGATACGACCATCATCGATACGCCGGGTACCTCCTCGCTGTCGCGGGAGGTGTCGCAGCGCACGGCCCGGCTGCTCACGCCGGAGGGCGAGCAGAGCATCGCGGTGCCTGGCGCCGACGCGGTGGTGTACCTGCTGCGCAGGCTCGATGCGGCCGACGTCCGGTTCCTCGAGCGGGTGGGCGCGGGAACTACTGCGAGGCAGGGTGTTTCCGAGGTGCCCGGCCCGCTCGGCGTCGTCGGCGTCGTGTCCAGGGCCGATGAGATCGGGGCGGGCCGGATCGACGCGCTGCACTCGGCTCGGGACGTCGCGACTCGATTCGCCGGGGAGCTGGAGCGGACAGGGCTGTGTCAGGCGGTGATTCCGGTGGCCGGGTTGCTCGCGTTCGCCGCTGCCACGCTGCGCCAGCAGGAGTACGCGGCGTTCGAGGCGCTGGCCGGTGTTCCGGTCGACGAACTGAGTGCGGCACTGCTGTCCGCGGATCGTTTCGCGCGCCCCGATGTCGCGTTGCCGGTGGTGCCGGAACTCAGAGCACAGCTGGCGGAACGGTTCGGCCTGTTCGGGATTCGCATGGCGGTCACGCTGATTCGGCTCGGCGTGCGCGACTCCGCAACGCTGGCCGCGGAATTGACCACGCGCAGCGGTGTGGACGAACTGCGCTCGGTGCTCGATGTCCAATTCGGCCAGCGCGCCGATCAACTCAAGGCGCACTCCGCCCTCACCGCGCTCGCGCGCGTGCTGACCGCGTACCCGGGCAGCGCGGCCGACGCCCTGCTGCCACGGGTGCGCACCCTGCTCGCCGATGTGCACGGCTTCGCCGAGCTCCGCCTGCTCGGTCGGCTCCGGACCGATGAATTGACCCTGCCGCCAGCGGATCTCGCTGAACTGCACCGACTCATCGGCGGTTCCGGCGTCGCCCCACACCTGCGCCTCGGGCTGCCCGTCGATGCCGCGCTCTCGGTGCAGCGTGATCAGGCTGTCGCCGCGGTGCGCAAATGGCGGGCCCGCGCCAGGCACCCGCTCGCCGACCAATTCACCAGCACCGCTTGCCTCACCGCCGCCCGCAGCGCGGAAGGCACACTGAGTCTGTTGCCCGGCTAGGTCGAGTCGCCGGTAACTCCGCGCAGCGCCTCCGCCAGGTCCTGCGCCGGTCGGGACACCGTGAACCACGGATAACGCACTTTCCTCGTAACTCGGACGACCGACATCGGATCGGTGTGAAGCCGACTCTGTCGGGTAGGCGACCGATATCCGAACAAGGAGGTCGCGATGAGTCAACAGAAGGTAGTGCACGCGCTGCTCGACCGCGCCGGAACCGGGTACGCCGCGGAAGCGGGCATCCACCTGGACGACAAACCCGCACCGCTGTTCCAGCTGCTCATGCTCGCGGAGCTGTTGAGCACCAGGATCTCCGCCGATATCGCGGTGGCCGCCGCCCGCGAACTGATCGCCACCGGTTATCGCACCCCGCAACGCGTCGCCGACGCCGAATGGCAGGAACTCGTCGACGCCCTCGGCCGCGCCCACTACCGCCGCTACGACGAGAGCACCGCCACCCGCCTCGGCGCCAACGCTGCCCAGGTCCTCGACCGCTACGACGGCGACCTGCGCAAACTCGCCGACGAAGCCGATCACGACGCCAAGCGCGCCGCCCAACTCCTGCAAGAGTTCCAGGGCATCGGCCCCACCGGCAGCGACATCTTCCTCCGCGAGATCCAAGACGTCTGGCCCTGGGCCGCCCCCCATTTCGACGAACGCGCCCTCCGCGGCGCCGACCGCATCAACCTCCCCGCCACCCCCGCGAAACTCGCCGCCCTGGCCCCCAAAGACCACACCGCCGACTTGGCCGCCGCCCTGGTCCGCATCACCCTGGACGACAAACTCGCCGAAGAAGTCCTCGACGCCGCCCACTGACCCACCGGATCAGGCAGCCGGACGGACATCTCGACATGCATCCCCCACAGTGCTCATGTCGTCCAGTGCCGTCGAGACTGAACGCGCGAGGTCAGGGCGTGGTGGGGTCGATCAGGATTTTGGCGTGGTGGTCGGGGGTGGCGAGGGTGGTGAAGGCGGATTCGATGCCGTTCAGGCCTACCGTGCCGGTGATCAAGGGGGCGGGGTCGACCTTGCCTTCGGCGAGGAGGTGGAGGGTGTCGCGGAATTCGCCGGGGTCGTAGCCGAAGACGAAGCGGAGTTCGATCTCCTTGTTGATGGCCATGGCGGGGCGGATGCGGTCGGCTTCCATGCAGACGCCGACGACGACCACGCGGGACAGCGGGGGTGCGGCGGTGATGATCTGGTCGAGAATGCCTGGGACGCCGACGCATTCGAAGATGACGGGACCGGACGGGCCCGCGTTGAGGGTGTGTGCGAGGCGGAAGACGTACCACCAGGGCAGGTTCGGGACGCGGCGCAGGCGGTCCATGGTGTCGAAGCCGAGCTCGAGGATGTCGGTGACGCCGTTGATCCGCCCGCGGGTGGGCGCGGCGGTCCAGGGGGAGTCGGTGGCGGGGTCGACGACGATGTCGGCGCCGCAGGCGGTCGCCAGCTCTCGGCGGCGCGGGGAGAAGTCGCTGGCCACCACCGTGCGCACGCCCGCGGCCTTCAGCATGCTGATCACCGCGAGGCCGATCGGCCCGCAACCGACCACGAAAGCGTGCTGTCGCTTACCGACTCGACCGCGGCGCACCGCGTGCCAGGCCACCGCCATGGGTTCGGTGAGCGCGGCATGCTCGGCGGACAGCCCGTTGGGCACCGGCATGGTCATCGACTCCTGGACGATCACCTGTTCGGCGTAGGCGCCGGGCGCCTCGACCGACAGACCGGTCAGGTGCGGCTTGGTGCCGTGCCGCACGATCGGCAGCGCAACCACCGGAGTGCCTGCCCGCCAACGCTTCCGGCACCCCGGCCCGTAATCGACGAGCTCGCCGCTGAATTCGTGCCCGAGCACCACGCTCTGGTCCGACCGCATGAACGAGTCGTACCCGGTGATCGTGCTCAGCTCGGCCACCTCGTCGGCATGGTTGCGCACGTGCAGGTCGGAACCGCAGATGCCGCAGCGCGATACGTTGATCAGCAGCTGCCCGCGCCCGGGTATCGGCGTCGGTAAGTCGGTGACCTCGAATTTCGAGTTGGTGACGACGGCAGCCCGCATGGTGAACTCCTCGAATCGGCGTCGCTGACCACGCTACTGCGCGATCAGCTACCCCTGCCGTTTTCCGGCGATCGAGATAACCCGTCGCGGGTCAGATGGGCGTGAGTTCG
The DNA here is from genome assembly GCF_044547795.1 of Nocardia sp. NPDC052316. Lineage (NCBI taxonomy): Bacteria > Bacillati > Actinomycetota > Actinomycetes > Mycobacteriales > Nocardiaceae > Nocardia > Nocardia sp. NPDC052316. The sequence continues at coordinate 6,947 of NZ_JBIUBB010000005.1, read as the reverse complement.
TCCTGGGCGGCGCGGCGATCGTAGGCATTGCGCGCGGCGGCGATCTCGTTCTGATGCCCTTCGGTCCAGGTGACCAACGCCTTGATGGTGGTGTGCAGACTGGCGCCGAGCGGGGTCAGCGCGTAGTCGACCCGCGGCGGCACGGTCGGATACACGGTGCGCTCGACCAGCCCGTCGCGTTCGAGATGCCGCAGTGTGCGGGTGAGCATCCGCTGACTGACGCCGTCGATCTTGCGCTTGAGTTCGGTGAACCGCAGACTCTGCTGATCCAGCAGGGCGATCACCAGCAGCGACCACTTGTCGGCGACCCGATCGAGGATCTGGCGTACCTCGCAGTCGACGCGGGTGTCCCACTGCAGAACGTCGAAGTCGGCGGCGGTATCCCCGCAGTGCCCCGGTGACTTCAAAGTGCCGTCTTCCATAGTCCTGGATTCTGCCCGAGACTTCTCCTCGGTATCAAGAGGTAACTGACCCCATTTCGGGGAACCTAGTCTGAGTGGGGAGTCGTGATGGTGAAATCCAGAGTCGCCGAGGTCTTTACGGAGATGTCCGGTCGCGCCTGGGCCGTGCTGGCGGTGCTGTGCGGCGCGATATTCATGGAGGGCATCGACGTCGGGATGCTGAGCGTGGCGCTGCCCTCGATCCGGGCCGAACTCGGCCTGTCCACCGGCATGCTCAGCGGTGTGGTGTCGGCGTATGTGCTCGGCTACGGCGGTTTCGTGCTGCTCGGTGGCCGCGCCGCCGACCTGCTCGGCCGCAGGCGGATGTTCCTGTTCTGGCTGACGGTCTTCTTGGTGTTCTCCGGACTCGGCGGGTTCGCCACCACCGGGTGGATGCTGTTGACGGCCCGGTTCGTAACCGGGGTGGCCGCGGCGTTCCTCGCACCGGCCGGTCTCTCGCTGATCACCACCAACTTCGCCGAGGGTCCGGTGCGTGACAAGGCACTGATGTTCTACGCGGGCGTCGGGGCGGGCGGGTTCTCGCTCGGCATGGTGGTCGGCGGGTTGTTGACGGCGTTCGGGTGGCGCTGGGTGTTCTTCGTTCCGGTGCTCGTCGCGGCCGTGCTCTTGGTGGCCGCCATCGCGCTGGTTCGGGATTCCGGTGTGCCGCAGCGGGTTCGGGGCGGCTTCGATCTGATCGGGGCATTGAGCGTGACCGGTGCGATGCTGCTGCTCGTCTACGGTGTCGTCCGGCTGGAGCATCCGGGGGACAATCCGGGGCTGACGGTGGTGTCCTTCGCCGCCGGGCTGGCAGCGCTCGGACTGTTCGTGGTGAACGAACGCCGCACCGCTACACCGCTGGTCCGGCTCGGCATCCTGCGTTCGGTCCCACTGGTGCGCACCAATCTGGTCGCGGTGCTGTTCATCGCCGCGTTCATGGGATTCCAATTCCTGGCGACGCTGTACTTCCAGGAGGTGCGCGGCTGGAGCACGGTGCAGACCGGCCTGGCGATGGCGGTGCTCGGCCTGGACGCGATCCTCGCGCCGCTGCTGACGCCGTGGTTCGTACGCAGGTTCGGCAATGTTCGGGTGATCTTCGGTGGCACCGTTCTCGCGGTGCTCGCCTACGTGCTGTTCCTGCCGACGGACCTGGACCGCGCCTATCTCGCCATGCTCCCCACGATGCTGCTGCTCGCCGTGGCCTTCGCGCTGGTCTACGGGCCGCTGACGATCGCGGGCACCGACGATATCGCGGCGGAAGAGCACGGCCTGGCGGGTGGATTGCTCTACACCGCAATCCAATTCGGTGCGGCGCTGGGCATCTCGGTGGTGACCGCGGTGAACGTCGCGGCGGTCACCGCGGGCAAGGTCGGCATGGAGGGACTGCGCACCGCGCTGATCGTTCCGGTGGTCGCGGCGGTCCTGGCCGGCGTGCTCGCCGCGACCGGCTTGCGCCGCAGCGCGATCGCCGACCCGGACGAAATGCCCGAGCGGCTCGTGCACGCCTGACGACGGTCCGATGGGTTGGAGCGCGAAACGCTCCCACCCACAGGCGGTTTCACTACCGGTCGCGTAGTACGGGGAACACCTCTTCCCGGAGGTAGGTTTCCAGGTCGCGACCGTTGCGTGCGGCTTCGAGCACCGGGACGCCGTGCTGTTCGGCTTTTTCTTTCAATGCCGTACTTGAAGTGGGTTCTACGCCACCGCCTATCAGCATCAGGCCGACCGGGCCGGCCGCGAGTGCAGCCAGCGCGTCCTCGTCGGCTGTCACGCCATGTGCGGTAAACCCCTGTGCGCGAATGAGTTCGAGGCCGGATGCCACCACGCTCGGACCGCGGCCGATGACGAGAATATCCATTGCTCTCATGCTCCTGGTCGGTAGAGGGCTGATATCAAAACTATGCACCTCTAGTGATTATCCTGCAATAGGGCAATCACTCTCTGTGCATATAGGTATGCTGACAGCGTGACCGAGACAAGGTTTCCGCCGCTGTCCGAGCAACCGGCCTTCCTGTTGGGCCAGCTCGGTGCCCACACCGGTGCCCGATTCAGCGAACTGCTCACTCCGATCGGCATCGGCCCCCGGCACTTCGGCATGTTGCGCCTACTGCGCGAACACGACGGGCAAACCCAGCAGCGGCTCGGCGAGACGCTGGGCATCCACCGCAATGTGATGGTCGGCCTCGTCGACGAACTGGAGCAGCGAAAGCTCGTCGAGCGGCGCAGGCACCCGACCGACCGCCGCGCGCACGCCGTCTATCTGCTGCCCGCCGCACACGACGTACTGGCCCGCGCACAACAGGTGGTGACCCGCCTCGACGCCGAACTGTTCGCCGACCTCGACGCCGAGGAACGAGCAACGCTGTTGCGGCTCTTACAGCGCACTGCCGCGAGCAATGGGCTACGCCCCGGGGTGCACCCGGGCCTCACCGGTGAACGGATGCCACGTTGACCGTGGCGCGGTAATTCACAGGAGCACACCGGGATTCAGGATGCCCGCCGGATCGAGGGCGGATTTGGCCGCCCGCAGCGCCAGCGCGAACGGCTCCGGGCGCTGCCTGTCGTACCAGGGCCGGTGATCCCGGCCCACCGCGTGGTGATGCGTGATCGTCCCGCCCGCGGCCGAGAGGGCCTCGGAGACCGCGGCTTTGATGTCGTCCCACTGCGCGACCGTGCTGCCCCAGCGACCTGCGGCGTAGATACCGAAGTACGGTGCGGGCCCGTCCGGGTAGACGTGGGTGAATCGACAGGTGACCACACCGGTCGCGCCGACCGCTCGGATCGCCTCGTTCGCGGCGGTGGTCACGGCGGCCTTCAGTTCCGCGAATCTGTCCCAGGTACAGGCGGTTTCGAACGTCTCGGTGATCATCGATTGGGCGGCGAGCGCGTCGCGCTGGTACGGCATGCGCAGGAAGGACGAGCGCCAGGTATCGGCGGTGCCACCGGTGTGGGCGTTCGTGTCCGAATCCACGTAGCGCGCCGGCTCGGGCAAGGTGCCGCCGTGCTCGACAGCGATCTCGACGACCCGTTCCAGCCACGGCCGCGTCGGGTGATCCGCCGACTCGAAGCCGAGGACCAGCACCCCACCCGCGGTCGCCGCACCGGCGTTGAGGAAGGCCTCGGCGGGATCGAGCAGCCTGCAGTTGGTCGGGTACAGCCCAGACCGGGCGATGGCGCGAGTGGCGGCCACCGCGCGGTCGTAATCGTCGAAATGCACCGAAGCCGTTGCCCGCCACCGCGGCCGGTCCTGTAGCCGCAGCCAGGCCTCGGTGATCACGCCGAGCGTGCCCTCGGAGCCGAGGAACATCCGGTCCGGCGCGGGCCCGGCACCGGAGCCGGGCAGCCGCCGGGATTCGCTGATCCCCGCGGGCGTCACCACCCGCATCGACTCGACCAGGTCATCGATGTGGGTATACAGCGTCGCGAAGTGCCCGCCTGCCCGGGTGGCCAGCCAGCCGCCGAGGGTGGAGAACTCGAACGACTGCGGGAAATGCCGCAGGGTCAGCTTCGCCTCGCGCAGTTGGTCTTCCAGCGCCGGGCCGAGCACGCCGGCCTGAATCCGCGCCGCGCGACTGATCGGATCGATCTCCAGGACGCGGTCGAGCGCGCCGAGGTCGAGGCTCACCGCGCCGGCGAAGGTGCCGTCGAGGCGCGGTTCTACCCCGCCGACCACGGAAGTGCCACCGCCGAAGGGGATTACGGCGATGTTCGTCCGGCAGGCCCAGTCGAGCACGTCGACGATGTCGGCTTCGGTGCGCGGTCGGATGACGAGGTCGGGCGGAGTCCGTACCTCGCCCAAGAGGTTTCGGACCACATCGCGGAACGCCTGCCCGTGTGCGTGCGCCGCGCGATCGGCGGGATCGACGGAGACGAGCTCGGCCAACGCCGCCGGTGCGGCGATCCGTGGTTCCGGCAGTGCCAAGGCTTCGATCGGCGGCGGCTCGTGTGCCGTCAGATCGGCGCCGGGCAGGATGGCCGCGACGCGCTCGGTCAGTGCCGCCCGCTCCGCGCCGACCACCGCGTCCTCGATGTTGCCCCAACCCCACCATGACCGCGTCTTCGTCGACACCGTGACTCCTTCCCGCCGGGCTCGCACCCGCCGCGGCTGCTATTGCACCACGGGGTAGTCGCGACCGGGTCGGGCGAGGACAATCGCGATCGGACGAAATCGATGTCGTCGTTCGGGAATGATCCGCGTCTGCTGTCCGTTGAGCTATTCGACAACATTGAGTGTGCCGGACTCAAGTTTGAGTTGACTCCCGATCATCGTTGGGGGCAGGATTGAGCCGACCACGCTCAGCGTTGCTGGGACCGTGCTCCGCCAGGTGCTTGGGGCGAGGTCTCGCGGCATAGGGAAAGACCAGGCCGCAGGGCGCAACCCGCCCAGGCACCGACACATGTAAGTACGTCAAATAGGAGGAACCACAATGGCTCGTGCGGTCGGAATCGACCTCGGGACCACGAACTCGGTCGTCGCCGTACTCGAAGGCGGAGAACCGGTCGTCGTGGCCAACTCGGAAGGATCGCGCACCACCCCGTCGATCGTCGCGTTCGCGAAGAACGGCGAGGTGCTGGTCGGCCAGCCGGCCAAGAACCAGGCCGTCACCAACGTCGACCGCACCATTCGCTCGGTCAAGCGCCACATCGGCACCGACTGGACCGTCGAGATCGATGGCAAGAAGTACACCCCGCAGGAAATCAGCGCGCGCACCCTGATGAAGCTGAAGCGCGACGCGGAGGCCTACCTCGGTGAGGAGATCACCGACGCGGTCATCACCGTGCCCGCGTACTTCGAGGACGCCCAGCGGCAGGCCACCAAGGAAGCAGGCCAGATCGCCGGCCTGAACGTGCTGCGCATCGTCAACGAGCCCACCGCGGCGGCGCTGGCGTACGGCCTGGACAAGGGCGACAAGGAACAGACCATCCTGGTCTTCGACCTCGGTGGCGGTACCTTCGACGTCTCGCTGCTGGAGATCGGCGAGGGCGTCGTCGAGGTCCGCGCCACCTCCGGTGACAACCACCTCGGTGGTGACGACTGGGACGAGCGCGTGGTCACCTGGCTGGTCGACAAGTTCAAGGCCAGCGCGGGCATCGACCTGACCAAGGACAAGATGGCGCTGCAGCGGCTGCGTGAGGCCGCCGAGAAGGCGAAGATCGAGCTGAGCTCCTCGCAGAGCACCTCGATCAACCTGCCCTACATCACCGTCGACGCGGACAAGAACCCGCTGTTCCTCGACGAGCAGCTGACCCGCGCCGAGTTCCAGAAGATCACCTCGGACCTGCTCGACCGCACCCGCGCGCCGTTCCAGTCCGTGATCAAGGACGCGGGCATCAACGTCGCCGACATCGACCACGTCGTGCTCGTCGGTGGCTCCACCCGGATGCCCGCGGTGTCCGAACTGGTCAAGGAGCTGACCGGCGGCCGCGAGCCGAACAAGGGCGTGAACCCGGACGAGGTCGTCGCCGTCGGCGCCGCACTGCAGGCCGGTGTGCTCAAGGGTGAGGTCAAGGACGTCCTGCTGCTCGATGTGACCCCGCTGTCGCTGGGCATCGAGACCAAGGGCGGCGTGATGACCAAGCTCATCGAGCGCAACACCACCATCCCGACCAAGCGCTCGGAGACCTTCACCACGGCCGACGACAACCAGCCGTCGGTGCAGATCCAGGTGTTCCAGGGTGAGCGCGAGATCGCCTCGCACAACAAGCTGCTCGGCTCCTTCGAGCTGACCGGCATCCCGCCGGCCCCGCGCGGCGTGCCGCAGATCGAGGTCACCTTCGACATCGACGCCAACGGCATCGTGCACGTGACCGCGAAGGACAAGGGCACGGGCAAGGAGAACACGATCAAGATCCAGGACGGCTCCGGCCTGTCCAAGGAAGAGATCGACCGGATGGTCAAGGACGCCGAGGCGCACGCCGCCGAGGACAAGGCCCGCCGCGAGGAGGCCGAGACCCGCAACCAGGCCGAGTCGCTGGTGCACCAGACCGAGAAGTTCATCAAGGACAACGAGGACAAGGTCCCGGCCGAGATCAAGACCAAGGTCGAGGCGGCCATCGCCGAGGCGAACGAGGCGCTCAAGGGCACCGACATCGCCGCGGTCAAGGCGGCGGTCGAGAAGCTGGCGACCGAGTCGCAGGCCCTGGGCCAGGCGATCTACGAATCGTCGGCCAACGACGCCGCGGCGTCCAGCAACGGGTCGTCGGCGTCGAACAACGCCGAGGACGAGGTCGTGGACGCTGAGGTTGTGGACGAGCCGGTTGACACGGAGAAGAAGTGACCGACGGCAACAATTCGGAGCGACGCGACTCCGAGCAAGAGCCGATCACCTTTGTGGACAATCGCAAGATTGACCCGGAGGAGCGGAACCTGAGCGGCGAGCAGTCGCAGCCGGGTGAGGTTCGGGAGCCGTGGGGGGGGGGGGCCCCCCCCCGGGGGGGGCCCCCCCCCCCCCCCCGCGCCGGGTGCGGCAGCCGATCCGGACGGGGGGGCGCCGAGGTGGGCGGAGG